>CALALX010000021.1 GCA_937925635.1 uncultured Caulobacter sp. | reverse complement strand
GCAGCGCCCAGACCATGGCGTCGAGCGGGTTGGTGATGCAGATGACGAAGGCGTTCGGGGCGTGAGCCTTGATGCCCTCGCCGACGGCCTTCATGACCTTCAGGTTGATGCCCAGCAGGTCGTCGCGGCTCATGCCCGGCTTGCGCGGCACGCCGGCGGTGACGATGCAGACGTCGGCGCCCGCGATATCGGCGTAGGCGTTGGCGCCCTTAAGCGCGACGTCCTTGCCGAACACGGCGCTGGCCTCGGCGATGTCGAGCGCCTTGCCCTGCGGGGTGCCTTCGGCGATGTCGAACAGGATCACGTCGCCCAGCTCCTCGCGCGCGGCGATGTGGGCCAGGGTGCCGCCGATCATGCCGGCGCCGATGAGGGCGATCTTCGCGCGAGCCATCTTTGGGCGTCTCCGTCAGTGCGAAAAGGGTCGGTCGGCGGTCTAGACCCGGCGCGGTCTGGTCTCAAGCCTCTTTCGCAAATGCGAAGGGACGGGCAATAGGACGTTGCGTGGTTCGAGACGCTCGCCTGATGGCTCGCTCCTCACCATGACGCTGTTTTGAGCCATTCACAGAGTTCGTCATCCTGAGGAGCCGCGGAGCGGCGTCGCGAAGGACGCACGAGGGAGCTGCAAACGTGTCCAAGACCGATCCCGGCAACTACTTCGAAGATTTCCGCATCGGCCAGGTGCTGGCCCACGCGACGCCGCGGACGGTCACCGCCGGGGACGTTGCGCTTTACAACGCGCTGTACGGGCCGCGCTTCGCGCTGACCTCATCGGACGAGTTCGCGCGGTCCTGTGGGCTGCCGGCCGCGCCGGTCGATCCGCTGGTCGCCTTCCACATGGTTTTCGGCAAGACCGTGCCCGACATCAGCCTGAACGCCGTGGCCAACCTCGGCTACGCCGAGGGCCTGTTCCTCAAGGCGCTGTATCCGGGCGACACGGTGACCGCGACGAGCGAGGTCATCGGGCTGAAGGAGAACTCCAACCGCAAGACCGGCGTCGTCTACGTCCGCACCACGGGCGTGAACCAGCGCGGCGAGCCGGTGCTGAGCTACGTGCGCTGGGTGATGGTCCGCAAGCGGAGCGAGGACGCCGAGGTGGCGGAGCAGGCGACGCCGAAGCTGGCCAGCGCCGTGGCGGCGAGCGACCTGCTGCTGCCGCAGGGCCTGGATTTCTCGAAGTACGACTTCGCGCTGGCCGGCGCCCCGCACGCCTTCGAGGACTACGAGATCGGCGAGAAGATCGACCATGTCGACGGCATGGCGGTCGAGGAAGCCGAGCACCAGATGGCGACGCGCCTCTACCAGAACACCGCCAAGGTCCACTTCAACCAGTTCGAGCGCGCCAAGGACCCGACCGGCCGACGACTGGTCTATGGCGGGGTCGTGATCTCGACGGCCAAGGCGCTGAGTTTCAACGGGCTGCAGAACGCAGGGCTGATCCTGGCCATCAACGGCGGCCGGCATGTGAACCCCTATTTCGCCGGCGCGACGGTATTCGCCTGGTCGGAGGTTCTCGACAAGGCCGACCTCGGCGACGGCGTCGGCGCCCTGCGCCTGCGGCTGGCAGCGACCAAGGACCGGCCTTGCGCGGACTTCCCGGACAAGGACGAGGCGGGCGCCTATCCGTCGGAGGTGATCCTCGACTTCGACTACTGGGCGGCGGTCCCGAAGCGTGGCTGAGTTTCAGGTCGACACCGCCTTCGAGGCCGGCTCGGTCGCTGTCGGAGAGCTGCCGCTCTGCCATGTGCGGCTGCAGGACGACGCGCGTTGGCCGTGGCTGATCCTGATCCCGCGTCAGGCGGGTCTCCGCGAGATCGAGGACCTGTCCGTCGAGGACCGTGCGCGGCTGATCGAGGAGACGGTGCTGGCCGGCCAGGCCGTCCGCGCGATCGGCGCCGCGACGGGATTCGCCGTCGAGAAGCTGAACGTCGGCGCGCTGGGCAACGTCACGCCTCAGCTGCATGTGCATGTCGTGGGGCGCTGTCCGGGCGACGCGGCCTGGGCTGGACCGGTGTGGGGCGTGGGCGTGGCCGAGCGCTACGCGCAGGACCGGCGCGACCAGGCCGTCGCGACCGCCAGCGTCATCCTCAAGGTCTGATCCGCACGTCTTTCAGGGACGAACGGCTCCCGTCGGTCCCTAAAGCGGCGGCGCCTCCGCCGAGAACGCCGCCACGTCCTCGATCAGGCCCTTGGCGGCCAGCGCGACCAGCTCGCCGCCCTTCTCCGGCGTGGCCTGGGCCGGGTCCGCGCCCATGCGGCCGTCAGGGTAGCGGGCGCGAAAGTCGAGGGCCTCGCGGATCGGACCGGTCGGGGCGATCTTCGGCTCATAGGCGGCGGTCTTGATGGCGTCGGGGTAGGCCCACTGGGTCACCGCGATCTCCGAAGGGGTGGCGTGGCTGCCGTGGCCGGTCGGGAATTGCCGGTTGGCGAGCGCGTTGACGCCGGCCAGATCCCACCAGTTCTTCAGCTTGCAGGCGAAGCCGCGCGGACGTCCGGCGAAGCTGGCCTCCGCATAGAGCTCGCTGAAGGCCGCCTCGATGGTGTGCACATTCCCGCCGTGGCCGTTGAGGAAGTAGATCTTCTCAAACCCGTGGCCGGCCAGCGACCGGCACCAGTCGCCGATGGCCGCCATGAAGGTCGAGGGCTTGAGGCTGATCGTGCCGGGGAAGCCGAGATGGTGCTGGGCCATGCCGATATTGAAGGTCGGCGCGACCAGCAGGTCGGCGCGGTCCTTCTGCGCCTCGTGGGCGATGATCTCGGGACACATCCAGTCGGTGCCGAGCAGGCCGGTCGGTCCGTGCTGCTCGTTGGAGCCGATCGGGACGACCACCGTCCTGCTGCGCTGAAGGTAGGCCTCGATCTCGGGCCAGGTGGACTTGGCGAGCAGCATGGGCGGGAGGTCCTTGTGCGTTTCGGGCGTGACCTCCAGCTATTCACCCGGCGTCACATCCACAAGCCCGTTGCCAGCCCTGACGTCATCCGCATAACTCCCAGGCAACAAGACAAGGGAGCGTGGCGTGAGCGAAGGCGAGATCTTTCCGGTTCCGCGGGAATGGGCCGAGCGGGCCCATATGGACGCCGCCGGCTACGACGCCGCCTGGGCGCGGGTGAAGGCCGATCCCGAGGGCTTCTGGAAGGACGTCGCCGGCCGGCTCGACTGGATCAAGGCGCCGACGAAGATCAAGGACGTCTCCTTCAACAAGGATGACTTCCACATCCGCTGGTTCGAGGACGGCGTGCTCAACGTCTCGGCCAACTGCCTGGATCGCCACCTGCCCCACCGCGCGGACGACATCGCCTTTATCTGGGAGGGCGACGATCCCTCGCAGTCGCGCAAGATCACCTACGCCGAGGCGCACGAGCAGGTCTGCCGCATGGCCAACGTGCTGAAGAAGCACGGCGTGGCCAAGGGCGACCGAGTGACGATCTATCTGCCGATGATCCCGGAAGCGGCCTACGCCATGCTGGCCTGCGCGCGGATCGGCGCCATCCACTCGGTGATCTTCGGCGGCTTCTCGCCCGACAGCATCGCCGGCCGCATCCTCGACTGCGACAGCAAGTTGGTGATCACCGCCGACGAGGGCCTGCGCGGCGGCAAGATCGTGCCCTTGAAGATGAACGTCGACCTGGCCCTAACCCAGTGCCCGAAGGTCGAGAAGGTGCTGGTCGTCAACCGCACGGGCGCCAAGTGGCTCAAGCACAGCGGTCGCGACGTCGCCTACGAACCGGAGCGCGACGCCGTCTCGGCCGACTGCCCGCCCGAGCCGATGAGCGCCGAGCACCCGCTGTTCATCCTCTACACCTCGGGGTCGACCGGAAAGCCCAAGGGCGTGCTGCACACCACCGGCGGCTACCTGACCTGGGCGGCCTGGACGCACGAGCTGGTGTTCGACTACCGCCCCGGCGAGATCTTCTGGTGCACGGCCGACGTGGGCTGGGTCACCGGCCACAGCTACATCGTCTATGGTCCGCTCGCGAACGGCGCGACCAGCCTGATTTTCGAGGGCGTGCCCAACTACCCGACCACCAGCCGCTTCTGGGAGGTCATCGACAAGCACCAGGTCGAGATCTTCTACACCGCCCCGACGGCCTTGCGGGCGTTGATGCGCGAGGGCGAGGAGCCGGTGAAGAAGACGTCGCGCAAGAGCCTGCGCCTGCTGGGCAGCGTCGGTGAACCGATCAATCCGGAGGCCTGGCTCTGGTACCACCGCGTGGTCGGCGAGGGCCGCTGCCCGATCGTCGACACCTGGTGGCAGACGGAAACGGGCGCCTGCCTGGTCAGCCCCCTGCCCGGCGCCACCGCGCTGAAGCCCGGCTCGGCCAGCAAGCCGCTGCCCGGCGTCAATCTTCAGCTGGTCGGCGCCGAGGGTAGCGTGCTCGAGGGCGCGACCAGCGGCAACCTCTGCATCACCGACAGCTGGCCCGGCCAGATGCGCACCGTCTACGGCGACCACCAGCGCTTCTTCGACACCTACTTCTCGACCTACCCCGGCAAGTACTTCACCGGCGACGGCTGCCGGCGGGACGAGGACGGCTACTACTGGATCACCGGCCGCGTCGACGACGTCATCAATGTCTCCGGTCACCGGCTCGGCACGGCCGAGATCGAAAGCGCCCTGGTCGGCCACCATGACGTCGCCGAGGCGGCGGTCGTCGGCTTCCCGCACGACATCAAGGGCCAGGGCATCTACGCCTATGTGACCCTGATCGCCGGCGTCGAGCCGACCGAGGACCTGCGCAAGGCGCTGGTGCTGTGGGTGCGGCAGGAGATCGGGCCGTTCGCGGCGCCGGACGCCATCCAGTGGGCGCCGGGCCTGCCCAAGACGCGGTCCGGCAAGATCATGCGTCGCATCCTGCGCAAGGTGGCCGAGAACGACGTCTCCAACCTTGGCGACACCTCGACCCTCGCCGACCCGGCGGTGGTCGACGATCTGGTCCAGAACCGGATCGTGCGCTGAAGTCCGGCGGGGCGATGATCATGCGCATCGGCCTCGCCCTCCTTTGCCTGTTCCTGACAGCCGCCTCTCCGGCGCGGGCCGAGTGGTCGCCGCCGGCCGAGGCCCTGGCCCGGCTGGCCCGCGGCGATGTCCACGCCGACGTCAGGTCCGATCCCGATGGCGCGGCCGGCGTCGTCCATGGCGCAGTGGACATTGACGCCGCACCGGCCGTGGTCTGGCGCACCATCCTCGACTGCGGGCGAGCCGGCCGGATGGCGCCCGGAGTCCGCTCCTGCCGCGTCACCCAAAGCGATCCGGCCGGCCGCTGGGACGTGCGGGAGATGACCGTCCGCTGGGCGGTGCTCACGCCGACGTTCCGGACTGTGTTCCGCTCGGAATTCGAACCGGAACGGCGCATCCGCTTCCGCTGCGTGGGCGGCGACATCCGCGTCTGCCAGGGCCAGTGGCGGCTGGAGCCGCTGCCCGGCGGCCGCACCCGCGTGCTCTACGAGAATAGGGCCACGTCGCCGATCTCGGCGCCCGCCCTGGTCACCCGCGCCGCCATGCGCCGCGACGTGGCCCGGGCGCTGATGGCCCTGCGCGCCGAGGCGGAGCGGCAGTCGGACGGCTGAGCCACCGATTCACGCTTCATGACAGGACCGTAATCCACGGCTCGGCGCACCCGATGCTAGGGTCCGCGCGACCCGTGTTTCCGGAGCTGCTCATGAACCGCTCGGCCAAGGCCCTGTTCCTCGCCTTCGCGCTCTCCACGAGCGCCCTCGTTCCCGCCATCGCCCTGGCCCAGGCCGCGCCCGCCGTCGCCACCGCGTCGGCCGAGGTTCCGCCGATCACCTTCAAGAGCCGCACGCTGCCCAACGGCATGAAGCTCTACTACTCGCTCGACCGCACCACGCCGAACGTGACGGTGCAGGTCTGGTATGGCGTCGGCGCCAAGGACGATCCCAACGGCCGCTCGGGCTTCGCCCACCTGTTCGAGCACCTGATGTTCAAGGCGACGAAGGACATGCCGTCGGAAAGCTTCGACCGCATGACCGAGGACGTGGGCGGCTTCAACAACGCCTTCACGGCCAACGACACCACCGCCTACTACGAGGTCGTGCCCGCCAATCATCTGGAGCGGCTGCTGTGGGCCGAGAGCCAGCGCCTCGGCTCGCTGGTCGTCGACGAGGCCAGCTTCAAGTCCGAACGCGACGTGGTGAAGGAGGAACTTCGCCAGCGCGTGCTCGCCAACCCCTACGGCCGTTTCTTCCGCATCGAAATCCCGAAGGCCTCCTATACGGTCCACCCGTACAAGCGGCCGGGCATCGGCTCGATCGAGGATCTCGACGCGGCGACGATCGACGACGTGTTGAACTTCCACGCCACCTACTACCGGCCGGACAATGCCGCGCTGATCGTGGTCGGCAACTTCGAGGAGGCGCAGCTCAACAGCTGGGTCGACAAGTACTTCGCGCCCCTGGCCACGCCCAAGACGGTCATGCCGCGCGTGACTGTGAAGGAGCCGGCGCGGACCGCCAGCAAGACGGTCACCGCCTACGCCCCGAATGTGCCGCTGCCGGCCGTGGCCATCACCTGGCAGGCGCCGGCGGCGTCCGACCCGGACACGGCGGCCCTGACCGTGCTCGACTCCATCCTGTCGGGCGGCAAGTCCTCGCGGCTCTACAACAGCATGGTCTATGAGCAGCAGATCGCCCAGAGCGCCTTCTCGAACAACGAGGGCGCGGCCCAGCCGGGGCTATTCTACGTCGCCGCCATCATGGCCGGCGGCAAGACCGCGGAAGAGGGCGAGACGGCGCTGATGGCCGAAGTCGCGCGCCTGCGCGACGCCCCGCCGACCGCCGCCGAACTGGCCGAGGCCAAGACCGAGCTCGTCGCCGGCGAAGTGCGTGAACGCGAGACCATCGACGGCCGCGCCAGCGCGCTCGGCTCGGCCCTGATCTTCGAGGGCGACGTGGCCAAGGCCAACTCCGGCATCGCCGAGCTTCAGGCCGTGACCGCCGCGGACGTCCAGCGCGTGGCCCGCAAGTACCTGACGGATGATACCCGCGTCGTGATCCGCTACCTCGACGAGTCGCAGCGCCCGGCCGGCGTGACGCCGCCGGTCGAGGCCAAGCCGGCGCAGGTGGTCTCGCCCAAGTTCACCGGCAAGGTCTGGGCCCTGGCGCCGGAGGGCGGCCGCCAGGCGCCGCCGAGCCTGGGAGTTCCCGTCTCGCCGACCCTGCCGGCGCCCGCGGAGAAGACCCTGGCCAACGGCCTGCGGGTGATCGTCTCGCGCAGCAGCGACCTGCCGCTGGTGACGGCCGACCTTTCGGTGCTCTCCGGCGCCGCCGTCGATCCTGCCGGCCGCGCCGGCGCCTCGGCGATGATGGCCGAGTTGCTGACCGAGGGCACCACAAACCGCAGCGCCCAGCAGATCGCCACCGAGACCGAGGCCCTCGGCGCCGACCTCGGCGCGGGCTCGGGCTGGGAGGCTTCGTCCGTGACGCTCAACGTCATGCCGCAGAACCTGAAGGCCTCGATGGCGATCATGGCCGACGTGGTCCTCAATCCCGCCTTCGCTCAGTCTGAACTGGACCGCGTCCGCGAACAGTCGCTGGACGGCTACCAGGTGGCGCTCAAGAACCCGGCGACCGTCGCGGGCTTCGTGTCCTCGCCGATCCTCTACGCCGGCACGCCCTACGGCCACGTCGCCGGCGGCACGCCCGGCTCGCTGCCGCTGCTGACCCGCGATGACCTGACCGCCGTGCACAGGACCTGGTGGCGGCCGGACAATGCCGTGCTGGTCATCGTCGGCGACCTGACGCCGGAGGAGGGTTTTGCGCTCGCCGAGCAGGCCTTCGGCGCCTGGAAGAAGCCGGACGCGCCGCTGCCGGCCCGGCCGACCGCCGACCTGGTGGCCGCGCCGCGCAATGTCGTCATCGACATGCCCAACGCCGGCCAGGCGGCCGTGGTCGTCACCCGACGCGGCATCGCCCGCAGCGATCCGCGCTACTACTCGGGGATGGTCGCCAACACCGTGCTCGGCGGCGGCTACTCGGCCCGTCTGAATCAGGAAATCCGCGTGAAACGCGGCCTCGCCTACGGCGCCGGTTCGGGCCTGACCGCCCGCCGGGTGGTCGGCAGCTTCACCGCCTCGACCCAGACCAAGAACGAGTCGGCCGCCGAGGTCGTCGAGCTGATCCGCGGCGAGATGAAGGGCATGGCCACGATTCCGGCCTCGGACGCCGAGCTTGCGGCCCGCAAGTCCGTGCTGGTCGGCGACTTCGGCCGCGACCTCGGCACCACCGACGGCCTGGCCGGCATCCTGGGCGGCCTCGCCGTGGCGGGCATCGACCTCAACGAGATGACCGTGTTCACGAGCAAGGTCGAGGCGGTCACGGCCGCCGAGGTCTCGGCCTTCGCCACCGACGTCTTCGACCCGTCCAAGGCCAGCGTCATCGTGGTCGGCGACAGCAAGCTGTTCGGCGACAGGATGACCACCGTCCTGCCGGGCGCGGAGCTGATCCCGATCGGCGAGCTGAACCTCGACGCTCCGTCGCTGAAGGGGCCGGCTCCGGCGGCGAAGTAGGCTCCAACTCACTGTCATCCCGGGCGGTCGCAGACCGCCCCGGGACCCAGCCGGTGCCGCAGGCCGGCTTCTGGGTCCCGGCTCATAGCCTGTCCTCGGGCGCGCATCGCGCGACCCGTGGGCTTCGCTTCGGCCGGGATGACAGGTATGGGCAAGGCATGTCCGTCCGCATCGACCCCTTCCACGCCATTTCGATCAGCCGCCTCGCGCATCAGCTGAAGCTGGAGGGGCGGTCGATCATCCACATGGAGTTCGGCCAGCCCTCGACCGGCGCGCCGGCGGCCGCCATCGCCCGCGCGCACGCGGTGCTCGATACCGACGGCATGGGCTACTGGGAGAGCCCGGCCCTGCGCGACCGGCTGGTGAGGCACTATGCCGACAGCTACGGCGTCGCGGTCGAGGCCGATCGCTTCGTGATCACCTGCGGCGCCTCGCCGGCCCTGGTGCTGGCGCTGCTGTCGGCGTTCGAACCCGGCGACCGGGTGGCCCTGGCCCGGCCAGGCTACGTCGCCTACCGCAACACGCTCAAGGCCCTGCACCTGGAGCCGGTGGAGATCGCCTGCGGGCCCGAGGATCGCTTCCAGCTGACCGCCGCGCATCTGGCCGCGCTCGATCCGGCGCCGAAGGGCGTGATCATCGCCAGCCCGGCCAACCCGACCGGGACCATCATCGCGCCGACCGAGCTGGCGGCCATCGCCGACGTCTGCCGCGAGCGCGGGATCCGCATCGTCTCCGACGAGATCTACCACGGCCTCAGCTACGTCGGGCCCTGCGCCTCGATGCTGCAGTACGAGCCCTCGGCGATCATCGTGAACAGCTTCTCCAAGTACTTCAGCATGGTCGGTTGGCGGCTGGGCTGGCTGCTGGCGCCGCGCGACCTGATCGGCGCCGCGCGCGCCTATGTCGGCAACCTGTTCCTGACCGCGCCGTCCCTGAGCCAGCACGCCGGCCTGGTCGCGATGGACTGCCGGGACGAGCTCGAGGGCCATGTCGAGGTCTATCGCCGCAACCGCGCCCTGCTTCTGGACGCGCTGCCGGCGCTGGGGCTGCGCGAAATCGCGCCGCCGGACGGAGCCTTCTACATCTACGCCAATGTGGCGCACCTGACCGACGACAGCCTGGCGTTCTGCCACCAGCTGCTACGCGACACCGGCGTGGCGACGGCCTCGGGCGTGGACTTCGACCCCGTCGAGGGGCGGAAGTTCATCCGCATCAGCTTCGCGGTCTCGACCCCCGAGGTCGAGGAGGCCCTGCGTCGCCTGACGCCCTGGTTCGCGGCGCGGGGTGCGGTCGCCTGATCGTTTTACAACCGTCGTCCTCGGGCTCGTCCCGAGGACCCCTTGCTCAGCTTCATCGTGAGAGTGTGACCACGCTCTCACCTGCGAACCGAAACAGGGGTCCTCGCCACGAAGGCGAGGATGACGATGGGTGGATCATCCCTTCAGTTTCAGCGCGCCCATGAAGTCGCGCTTGCCGAGCGGCACGCCGTTGGCGCGCAGGATGTCGTAGGCCGTGGTGGCGTGGAAGTAGAAGTTCGGCAGCGAGAACGACATCAGGAAGCCCTCCGCGACGAAGGGCAGCTTGAAGCTGCCGATGGCGAAGGTGACGTCCTTGCCGGCCAGGCCATTGACCTCGTCCGGGGTGAGCGCCTTGAGCTTGGCGATGGTGTCGGTGATCAGGGCCTGGGCCTCGGCGTAGGTCGCCGGCGCGCCCTGCGGCGGGCCGGAGGCGCCGGCCTTTGTCCCTTCGATCGCGCCGATCGAATGGTGGGCGATGGACGCGCACTGGAAGGCCAGAGGCAGCATGTCGGGCGCCAGGCGGGCGGCGAGCAGGGTTTCCGGATCAATGCCGTTGTCGCCGCAATGGGCGAGGCCCCGGGCGAGGAAGGCCTCCGCGGCGCCGGCCGTCTGCAGATACTGGCCGACAGTGATGTCATAAAGCGAGATGGTCATGGCGGAGCCTCATGTCTGGTTGGGACGAAGCCTGCCGGAGACCGGGTGCGTTTTCAATCGCTATCCAGGCGCTGTCGGCGATATTCGCTCGGCGTGACGCCGAACCAGGTCCGACAGGCGCGGCGCAGGCTGCGGGCGTCCGAGAACCCCAGTTCGGCGGCCACGTCCTCAAGGCCGCGCCCCGTGACCAGCAGGCTGGCCGCCGCGTCGCGCCGCGCTTCGGATGACAGGGCGCGGAACGAGGCGCCCGCCTCGGAGAGGCGCCGCCGCAGGGTGGCGACGCTCATGCCCAGAGCGCGAGCGACATCCGGCTCGGTCCAGGCCCTGGGTCCGATCAGCGTCCGCACCCGGGTGACCAGCTCCGGCGCGGCGGGAAGGACGCTGGCCGTCATCTGGCGCGCGGCCGCCTCAAGCAGCGTCGTGAACTCGCCCAGCTCGTGGGCGCCCCAGTGCTGGTATTTCACCGCGCGCAGCGGAACCCGGGCGTCGGCCAGATCATAGCCGATGGTCACGCCGGTCCCGCGACGCAGAAGCGTCGTGGAGATCACCGGCCTGAGCAGGGTCGGCCCCATGGGCGCCGTCCCCGGCTGGGCGCGCAGGGACACGGGCGCCAACGGCCGGCCCGTCAGCCAGCGCAGGCCGCAGTGGATGGTGATGACGAAGATCTCGGTCAGCAGGTCCCGGCGACCGCTGCGACCGCCTTCGTAGCCGACCGACAGCTCCAGCGCCCGCCGCGTCCGGCTGAACCGCACCACCATGTCCGGCCGCAACACCCGCGCCGCGTCGGCGAAACGCCGGAGGGCGTCAGCAAAGGTGTCGCCCTGCGAGGCGGCGGCCAGCAGCAGGCCGAAAGTTCCCGTCGGCACGGGCGCCGGGCTGACGCCGCAGGCCTCGTCCCCGGTGCGGCGCATCTGTTCGAGGCACAGGTTCAGAAATCGCATCGACGGCAGGGCGCCATCGGTCAACGGGCCGCCGGTCAGGGCGATCGCCTCGGCCTCCCCGACCAGAAGCGGCAGGTAGTGAGCGGGGACCCGAAAGTCCGCCGCCGTGAACGTCCGTCCTCGCAAGGGAGGACCGCCGACCTCATCGTACGCCACCATGGCGAGACAGATAGGACCGTGACGTAGCGGCAGAAAAGAAGGGGCGCGCCAGGCTCCCCGCCGGCGCGCCCCAAGGCCTGGATCCCTACGGGAGGAGGAGGATCCGGTGGCTCAGCTCGGTCAGTACTTGTAGCTCAGCGACAGGCCGAAGGTGCGGGTTTGGCCCGGGAAACGCACCACCGTGTTGGCGTTGCTGGCCACCGCCGTCCAGTAGTACTCGTCCGTCAGGTTGCGAGCCCAGGCGTTGACCTCCCATTGGCCGTCGGTCGAGCCGATGCCGATGCTGGCGTTCAGGAGGCCGTATTCGGGGATCGCATACAGCGGATTGCCTTCGAGGTCGGCGCTCGACTCTTCCTGGTAGCGGCCGTTGACCACGGCCTTGAGGGCCAGGGCGTCGGTGATCTCGCGATCATAGATCAGGGTGAGGCTGCCGAGGAACTCGGGGCTGTAGAGGAAGGCCGCGCCGTCGTAGTCCTGCGGCAGGCCGGCGCCGTTCGTGCCCACGAAGTCTACGATCTCGGTGTGCAGGAAGGTCGCCGAGGCGATGGCGGTGAAATTGTCGGTCACGCGGACCGTCACCTCGCCATCGACGCCGTAGGCCAGCGAGTCAGGGATGTTCTGCAGACGGGCCAGCGCCGTGTAGAGCGCGTCCGGGTTGAAGGTGCTCATCTGCTTGTCGGTGTAGTCGTAGTAGAAGGCCGACAGGTTGGCCTGCACCCGACGATCGGCCAGGCTGGCCTTCACGCCCACTTCGTAGGCCAGCAGCTGTTCCTGCTTGGCCGGGAGGTTCTGCTCGTAGAGGCTGGCGGTGTTGACCGGCGCGCCGCCCGACTTGGCCCCCTTCGAGATCGAGCCGAACAGCAGGACATCGTCGCTGACTTCCCAGTTCAGGGCCAGGCGCCAGGCGATGTTGTCCTCGTCCAGGCTGGTGACGACCTCGCCGCGGGTCGCGGTCATGGTGTTCCAGTTGATGCGGGTGGTCGAGCAGCCGTTGGCGACGACGTTGTCGATGATCGTGACGCCGTAGCGCAGTTGGTACAGGTACTTGTTGGTGACGTTCAGGTTCGGAAGCATCGAGCCGTTGACGTCACGCGAGCAGATGTTCGCGTCCTGCTTGTCCTGGGTGTAGCGGATGCCGGTGGTCAGGCTGAGGCTGTCGGTCAGCTGCCAGTCGGCGCTGGCGAACACGCTGGCCGTGGTCGTCTCGATATTGCCGTCGTCGCGGTAGGTCTGGAACGTGTTCGCCGCCTGGGCGGCGGTGTAGACGCCGCCCGGACCGTCGCCGCCGGGGAGCGGACCGGTGTTGTAGGGCGTGGCCAGCAGCTGGCCGGTCAGGAACTGGAACAGGCGGACGTTGGCGTTGTCGCGGAACAGCGTCTGGTTGGTGTCGGTGATCTCGTCCCGGCCATAGTAGCCGCCCACGAGCCAGGTGACGCGATCATTGCCACCTTCGATGCGCAGTTCCTGGGCGAACGACTCGATCTCGCCGTCGGCGTCCTGAATCAGCACGTTGGCGGGCGCGCCGGCCCAATCCATCACGCCCTTGCGCACGATCTTGTTCAGGCTGGTCAGGGAGACCAGGCGCAGATCGTCGTTGATGTCCCAGCGAACGTTCAGCTTGGCGCCGAGGAAGGTCGAGTCTTCCTCGAGCGGCTTGTCGATGCCGGGGG
Source organism: uncultured Caulobacter sp. (assembly GCA_937925635.1). Lineage (GTDB taxonomy): Bacteria > Pseudomonadota > Alphaproteobacteria > Caulobacterales > Caulobacteraceae > Caulobacter. The sequence continues at coordinate 82,821 of CALALX010000021.1, read as the reverse complement.
TCGTGCCGACCGTCGACGTGCGGCGCGCGTCCGTCGCCCAGTCGGCGTCCTCGCCGCTCCTCGGCGGATTGCCGGCGATGAAGGTCGCCAGGCCCGGCGCGTTCCAGAAGCCGGCGCCGAGCGGATTGACGGTCTGCGGCGTTGTGCCGGGCGTGAAGCCGATAGCCTGGGCGGCCAGCGTGTCACTCTTGTTGACCCAGTAGTTCAACGACGCGTCGATCGACAGGGCGTCGGTCGGCTGGAAGGCCAGCGCGCCGCGCACGCCCAGCCGCTCGACCTCGCCGAGGCGGTCGCCGCGGCTCTGCGACACCTGCCAGCCCTCGCCGCTGGTCTCGCTGCGGAATGACAGGCGGCCTTGCAGGTTCTCGGCGATCGGGCCGCTGACCATGCCCTCGAAGTTCATCGTCTCGTAGTTGCCGACCTCGGCGATGGCGCGCGCCTCGAACGCCGTCGACGGCTTCTGGGTGACGAAGTTGATCAGGCCGGCGGTGGTGTTGCGGCCATAGAGGGTGCCCTGCGGCCCCTTCAGCACCTCGACGCGCTCCAGGTCGAAGACCGGGCCGCTGAGCATCATCGGATAGGCATAGGCGACTTCGTCGACATAGGTGCCGACGGTCGAGGTGGCGGACATGTTGATGGTGTTGAAGCCGATGCCGCGCAGCGTGAAGGTCGGCACGCCCTGGTAGGAGCGCGAGACCGTGAAGCTGGGCACGGCGGCCGACAGGTCCTGCACGTTGGTGACGCGCAGCTCCTCGAGCTGTTCGGCGCCGAAGGCCTGGATCGACATGCCGACGTCGTTCAGCGCCTGTTCCCGGCGCTGGGCGGTGACGACGATCTCTTCGACGGCGGTGTCGCCGGCGGCCGGCGCGGTCTGGGCCAGGGCCGGCGTGGCCAGGGCGGACGTCGCAAGCAGGATGGCGGTCAGGGCGCGGGTGCGCATATCGATCTCTCCCTCATGATCTTGTTATGGAGATCGACGCCAGACGGCCCGCCCCCGATTTGGGCCGGACCATGACGATGCGAAAGCCCTGGCGCGAGGACGCCCGCGCGCAATCTACGCCGGACAATTTCGCTCAGGCGGCGTTCGGGAAAACGAGCCGTTGCGCCGGCGCGCGCCCTCGGGCTCAACTGGCTTCGAACAACGAGGGAAGGACGCGCGATGTTCTCGCACATCATGATCGGCACCAACGACGTCGAGAAGGCCAAGGCCTTCTACGACAGCCTGCTCGGCGTGCTCGGGGTGAACCCCGGCTTCGTCGATGACGGCCGCCGGATCTTCTACATGACCCCGGGCGGCGTGCTCGGCGTCAGCAAGCCGATCGACGGCCAGCCGGCCACCCACGCCAACGGCGGCACCATCGGCTTCGCCTGCAGCTCCGGCGAACAGGTCGAGGCCTGGCACGCGGCCGGCCTCGCGGCGGGCGGCGTGACCTGCGAGGATCCTCCCGGCATCCGCGAGGGCGGCATGGGCAAGATGTACCTCGCCTACCTGCGCGATCCGGACGGCAACAAGCTCTGCGCGATGCACCGCCCGGGTTGACGGTCAGCCGGGCGCCCGCTCGCTCCAGTCGTCGAGGTCGGGCTGGGCGCCCATGAGCGCCAGGCCCGTAGCGATGGAGACGAGCTCGGCGCCCGACTCCATCTTCGCCACGCCGAATCGGCGCTCGAAGATGGCGCGCACGGCCGGGACGAAAGACGAGCCGCCGGTCAGGAACACCCGGTCGACGCCGGCCTCGGTCAGGTTCGCGCGCTTCAGGGCCTCGTCGACGGCGCCCTCGATGGCGGCGAGTTCCGGCTGGATCCAGCGCTCGAAGCTCGACCGTTTCACCGGGCCGCCGATCCGGACCGAGCCGCCCTCGAACGCGAACTCGGCTTCCTCGGCGCCCGACAGCGCCTCCTTCAGCTTGGAGACGGACTGGTACAGTCGATAGCCGTGGTTGTCGTCGAGCAGCTCGACCAGCCGCGCGATCTTCTCCGGTTCGGTGGCCGTGCGGACCAGCTTGCGGATGTCCTTCATGTCCTTGGACGCCCGCAGCAGCGCCAGCTGCTCCCAGCGCGCGAAGGCGGTGAAGTAGCGGTTTGGGATCGGCAGGATGTTGTCGAAGGCCCGGTAGCTGCTGCCCTTGCCGAGCTTCGGCGAGACCAGGTGGTCGATCAGCCGGTAGTCGAAGGCGTCGCCCGCCACCCCGACGCCGGCGTTGGCCAGGGCCCGCGAGCGGATGTGGCCGTTCTCGTGCGTGAACCGGACCAGCGAGAAGTCGCTGGTGCCGCCGCCGAAGTCGGCGACCAGCACGGTGGCGTCGCCCTCCAGCCGTCGGGCGAAGAAGAAGGCCGCCGCCACCGGCTCCGGGACATAGCGGATGTCGGTGAAGCCCAGCCGGCGGAAGGCGGTCTCGTAGCGGCGCAGCGCCAGCGCCGTGTCCGGCCGGTTGCCGACGAAGGTGACGGGGCGGCCGACAATCACCCGCCGCGGCAGATCCGCCAGGGTCTCGCCGCCGTGTTCACGCACCTTCAGCAGGAAGGCGCTGAGCAGGTCCTCGAAGGTGAAGCGGCGGCGCAGGATCTCGGTGTCGGTGAACAGGGCGCTGGCGGCGTAGCTCTTGAACGACTGGATGAACCGCGTCTCCAGCGGCTCCTCGACATAGGCGTCGATGGCCCATGGCCCGGCGTCGACCACCCGGGCGGTCGGGTCGTGATCGGGCGCATGGAAGCTGAGCGCTGTGCGGAAGGCGTGAAACGGCTGCCCGTCGTGGCTGAAGCCGGCGAGATGCGCCTGCCCCTCTCGCTCAAGCGCGACGACGGTGTTGGTGGTGCCGAAATCGAATCCGATCGCGGCCTCGGAGGCGGAGGTCATGAGGAAGGTCCTGCGGAAGGCGGAGGCGCGCGCCTCCGGTTCCGCCGGGGCGCGTCGCTAGTCGATGATGGTGGTGAAAGCGAACACGAAGCCGATCCTCATGAGGCCATGACCCTACTCCGCCGCGGGCTCAAGCGGCTGATCGTACGCCGCCATCAGAGCCATGTTGAGGATCTTGGACACCGAGGCCGAAAGCGGCGCGATCTGCACCGACTTGGTCAGGCCCAGAAGGATCGGCCCCAGCACCGTCGCGCCGCCCAGGCTCTGCACCAGCTTGGTGGAGATCGAGGCGGAGTGGATGGCCGGCATGATCAGCACGTTGGCCGGACCGGTCAGGCGCATGAACGGATAGTTGCCGCGCTGCTCCGGCTCCAGCGCCAGCTCCGGCGGCATCTCGCCCTCGTACTCGAAATCGACGTCCATCTCGTCGAGCATGGCCACCGCCTCGCGGACCTTTTCCGATCGCATGCCCATCGGGTTGCCGAAGGTCGAGTAGCTCATGAAAGCCACGCGCGGGGTGAAGCCCAGCTGCTTGACCGCCCGCGCCGCCTCGCAGGCGATCTCGACCAGCTCGTCGGCCTCGGGCATCTCGGTGACGTTGGTGTCGGCGATGAACAGGGTGTGGCCCTTGGCCAGCACGATGGACATGCCCATCACCCGGCCGCCGGGCGCCTGGTCGACGACGCGCAGCACCTCCTCCAGCGCCTGGTCGAAGGCGCGGGTCACGCCGGTGACCATGCCGTCGGCGTCGCCCAGGGCCACCATCGAGGCGGCGAAGCTGTTGCGGTCCTGGTTGATCAGGCGCTGCACGTCACGCTTCAGATAGCCCTCGCGCTGCAACCGCGCATACAGATGGTCGACGTAGTCGGGGTTGCGGTCCGACAGGCGGGCGTTGACCACCTGCAGGCTCACATCGGCCGGGTCGAGGCCGGCCAGCTTCATGTTCTCGGCGACCAGCTCCTCGCGGCCGACCAGGATCGACTCGCCCAGGCCTTGGGCCTGGAAGGCGTAGGCCGCGCGGATCACGCTGGGCTCCTCGCCCTCGGCGAAGACGATGCGCTTCTTCGTCCCGCTCATCACCGCGCCGGACAGCTTCTGGAGGAAGGCCGCCGTCGGATCGAGCCTCTGGGCCAGACTGGCGCGGTAGGCGTCCATGTCCTCGATCGGCTTGCGGGCCACGCCGGTGTCCATCGCCGCCTGAGCGACGAAGGGCGGAATGTAGCTGATCAGGCGCGGATCGAACGGGGTGGGGATGATGTACTCGGGGCCGAACTTCAACTGGCGGCCGTGGTAGGCGGCGGCGACCTCGTCGGGCACATCCTCGCGGGCCAGCTGGGCCAGCGCGTTGGCGCAGGCGATCTTCATTTCCATGTTCACCCGCCGGGCGCGCACGTCGAGCGCGCCGCGGAAGATGTAGGGGAAGCCCAGCACGTTGTTGACCTGGTTGACGTAGTCGGACCGGCCGGTGCCGATGATGGCGTCGCCACGCACCTCGGCCACCTCTTCCGGGGTGATCTCCGGATCGGGATTGGCCATGGCGAAGATCAGCGGATTGGCGGCCATCGAGGCGACCATCTCCTTGGTCAGGGCGCCCTTGGCCGACAGGCCGATGAACACGTCGGCGCCCTTGATGGCCTCGGCCAGGGTCCGGTGGGGCGTGTCGACCGCGTGAGCCGACTTCCACTGGTTCATGTCCTCGGCGCGACCGCGGTAGAGGACGCCCTTGCGGTCGACGGCGATGACGTTCTCGTGCCGCACGCCCATGGCCTTGATCAGCTCGAGCGTGGCGATGCCGGCCGCGCCGGGGCCGTTGAGGACGACCTTGACGTCAGCCAGGTCGCGGCCGGTGATCTCGCAGGCGTTGATCAGCCCCGCCGCGCAGATGATCGCCGTGCCGTGCTGGTCGTCATGAAACACCGGGATGTCGAGCAGCTCCTGCAGCTCGGTCTCGATGCGGAAGCACTCGGGGCTCTTGATGTCCTCGAGGTTGATGCCGCCGAAGGTCACGCCGATGTTCTTGACGACGGTGATGATCTCGTCGGCGTCCTTGCTGGAGAGCTCGATGTCGATCGCGTCGACGTCGGCGAAGCGCTTGAACAGCACCGCCTTGCCTTCCATCACCGGCTTGGAGGCCAGCGCGCCCAGGTCGCCGAGGCCGAGGATGGCGGTGCCGTTCGAGATCACCCCGACCAGGTTGCCCTTGGAGGTGTAGTCGTAGGCGAGGTCCGGATTGTCGGCGATGGCCAGCACCGGCACGGCCACGCCCGGCGAGTAGGCCAGCGACAGATCCCGCTGGGTGGCCATCGGCTTGGTCGCCTGGATCCCGACCTTCCCGGGCGTCGGGAACTGGTGGAAGGCCAGAGCCTCCGCGTCGGTGAAGGTCTTCTTTTCGGAATCGCTCATGGGCTAGCGGACGTCCTTGAAACGCTGGAGCGGCGTCGCCGGTCGTCAGGCCGGTCGCGTCGGGGGCAGGAAGGCGCGCAACCTAACGGCCGAGCCCCGCCGGGACAACCGGGCGCGGGCGGAAGTTTGCTCGCGGGGGTATGGCGCGAGGGCATGGGCTCCCTTCACACCGATCACCCCCGGCGAAGGCCGGGGCCCACCAGGCCCGGTCGAGCCGCAAGGATGGGCCCCGGCCTTCGCCGGGGTCGTCGGAGTTTTGGGGCGCGAGGATGACGGAGCATGTCAACGGCGCTAAGCAGGCTTCCATGACCCAGCCCGCCCCCGCCCCCGTGAAGATCGCCATCGCCGGCGCGCTGGGCCGGATGGGGCGCGCCGTGGCGGCGACCTGCGAGGGACGGGACGACGTGGTGGTGGCCGCGCGGTTCGAGCGGCCGGGCGTGGACGGCGAGGGGCTGGTCTCCGTCGACGAGGCGCTCACCCTCGCCGATGTGGTCATCGACTTCACTACGCCCGAGGCCTCCGTCGCGCTGGCCGAGAAGGCCGCCGGGCGCGGCGGCGTGGCGCTGGTCATCGGCTCGACTGGCCTGTCGCAGGACCAGACGCGGCGCATCGACGAGGCCGCCACGCGGATCGCCATCGTACGGGCGGGCAACTATTCGCTCGGCGTGAACCTGCTGATGGGCATGGTCCGCCAGGCCGCCGCCGCCCTGGGCCCGCAGGACTTCGACATCGAGGTCCACGAGGCGCACCACAACCGCAAGGTCGACAGCCCCTCGGGCACCGCCCTGATGCTCGGCGAGGCCGCGGCGAGCGGCCGGGGCGTGGCGCTGAAGGACGTCCTGGTCCCCGCCCGCCACGGCCTGAACGGCCCGCGCACGCCGGGCGAGATCGGCTTCTCCGTCACCCGCGCCGGCGGCATCATCGGCGAACACAGCGTCCTCTTCGCGAGTGAAGAGGAGCTGATCACCTTCAGCCACTCGGCGAGAGACCGGGGTCTGTTCGCGCGTGGGGCGCTGGTGGCGGCGAAGTGGGCGGCCGGGCGTGGAGCCGGGGCGTTCGACATGCAGGACGTGCTGGGGATGCGGGGGTAGGCGGTGGCTGACTTTAGGATCGTGAACGTCCCCGACCTCTTGAACCAAAAGATCACGACCTACGATGAAGCCGGGAACATCGTTCCGGACGACGGATCATATCAGCGGCAAGGCGCTGAAACGCAGTATGTCCTAGCCGAATTCCTGCGCGACAAGGGGCTACTGTTGCCCGGCACGGACGTCACGCGGCGGCCGGATCTCGTCGTGATGTTCTCCCAGCTGACAGAGCAAGGTCAGGCCTTCGCGCGGTTCGCCGTCCACAAGTGGACGGTCTCGACCGACAGGCTGCCGGTGGGGCGTGAGATAAACGCCAGCGGACTGGAAAAGCGCTGGCTGAAGTTCAATCTGCCCACTGCATAAGCCCCCACCCCGCCCTTCATCTCATGGCGAGACGATCGCCGGGCGGTCCAGTTTCGTCGCGGCGTCGGCCCGTGGCCGCCGCATACGGCGCGAAGAGCGCGCCGTCGCTCCTCAGCTCAAGGACCGCGCTCCGCGCGGCCGCGGCGCGGCGGGCCGCAGGCCCGTCCTTGACTGACCTGGCCCGCCCGGCACGCATGACGTCCATGAGATCGAAGGGTTGCTCCCTTCCATGGGAAGCGACCTTCACGCGATCACTACCCCCGCCTTCCCGCCGAAGGGCGGGATCCATGATCCGGCGCCGAGCCCTTGCCCGGATGGGCCCCCGCCCTCGCCGGGGACACGGAGACAGGGGGACAGATCGAAATCTGCGCACCCCCCGCGCCACTCCCCGCATCCTCTGTGCCGTCCCCGTCGCGGGGGAGGGCGCGTGGTACCAGCCTGATGCGGCGGCGGGGAGTGGTCGAGCGGGATCAGGCGGAGGGGTCGCAAGCCTCCGCGCCGGGCGTGCGCTGGTTTGCACGTCCGCCCGTCCGTGGGCGGCTGCTCAACCGTTCGGTACGTCCGGCGGCAGGGGGCGATCAGGCCTTGTGGGATAAAGGGGTGAACAGCTCCGCGCGTCCCGGGCCTGCGGCCAAAACGACCACGCGGAGCGTCAGTCTTCGTCGAAACGGTTACTCACTACCCTGCTCCGGGCGGAGGCCCGGCGCTCCGCCACCTCCCCAACCCCTCGGGTCAAACCGCAGGAGGATGCGAAGCCGTGTCCGAGCCGCTACCCGCCCCGGGCCACGAACCACTCGTTGAGGAAGCGCTTGTCGGCCTTGCCGTAGACGAACGGGGCGTCCTTGTAGCCGCGGACCGAGCCGCCGGCGGCCTCGAGCACGGCCTGGGCGGCGGCGATGTCCCACTCCGAGGTCGGGCCATGGCGGGGGTAGATGTCGGCCGCGCCCTCGGCGATGCGACAGAGCTTGATCGAGCTGTCGAGCGCCAGGCGCTGGTCGAAGCCGTACTCGACCTTCAGGGCGTCGACGGTCTCCGGCTTCATGGTGTGGCTGATCAGGCAGACGGCCTCGCCCTTCGGCCAGGGCCGCACGCGGACCGGCTGCTCGGCGCCGCCGTCGGTGCGCTTCATCGTCCCCTGCGCGGTCGTGAACCAGGTCTCGCCGCTGGCCGGGGCGCAGACGGCGCCGGCGACCGGGCGGCCGTCCTGGATCAGGCCGATGTTCACGGTGAAGTTGGGGTCGCCCTTCATGAAGGCCTTGGTGCCGTCAACCGGGTCGACCAGGAAGAAGCGGGCGCCGACCTGGTCCGGCGTGCCGAACTCGGCCGCATGCTCCTCGGCCACGACGTGGACGTCCGGAAACAACTCGTTCAGCCGCGCGACGATGACCTTCTCGCCGGCATGGTCAGCCTCGGTCACGGGGCTGGAGTCGGCCTTGCTGGTGTGGGCGACGGTTCCGCCGTGCGACCAGAAGGGCATGATCACCCGGCCGGCCTCTTCCACGATGTCGGCCAGGATGCGGCCGATGTCGGCGTCGTCGCTCATTCCGTTCTTCGTCCCGTTCAGCGGCCGCGCGGATCGTCGGCCACGAAGGCCAGCCGCACGACGGTCGTGTCGATGGTCTGCTTGCCGGCTTCCTCGAAGTCGACGGTCACGCGGGCGCCGACCACCGACTGCACCTGCCCCAGGCCCCAGTCCGGCCGATCCGGATGGCGCACCATCGCGCCCGGTTCGAGAAAGGGGTCCATGGGCAAGCGCTTAAGGGCGCGGGGGACGTTTGCCAACGCCTCAAATCAGGGCAACTTCCCGCGCAATGAGCGACGATACCCAGACCCCTGCCGAAGCCGCGCCGGACACCGCGTCGGAGACCGCGCCCGCGCCCGCCCTGCCGGACGCCGCCGAACTGGCCGCCCAGATCGCCGCGCGCCTCTGTCACGACTTCATCAGCCCGGCCTCGGCCGTGGTCTCTGGTCTCGACCTGCTCGAGGATCCGACCGCCCAGGACATGCGCGAAGACGCCATGAACCTGATCGCCCAGAGCGCGCGCAAGCTGGCCGACATGCTGCAGTTCGCGCGGGTGGCGTTCGGCGCCTCGGCGACGGCCGAGACCTTCGACGCCCGGGAGCTGGAGACCCTCGCCAAGGGCGTCTACGCCCATGTGCGACCCGAACTGGATTGGAAGGTCGAGCCCGCGGCGGTCAACAAGCCGACCGCCCGCGTGCTGATGAACCTGGCCCAGATCGCGGCGGGAGCCCTTCCGATGGGGGGGACCGCCACGCTGCGCGCCGTCGAGGCGGACGGCCGGGTGGCGATCACGGTCGACGCCGTGGGCCCGCGAGCCCGGCTGAAGCCGGAAGTGCTGCGCGGCCTGCAGGGGCTGGATCGTGGCGACGCGGTCGGCGGGGCCTGGGTGCAGGCCTATTACCTCTGGCTGATCGTCAAGGGCGTCGGGGGCCAGCTGGCGGCCGACTCGGGCGAGGAAAAGGTCACGCTGGCGGCGGTCGTCGCCGCGGGGTGAATTGCCGTGTCATCCCGGACGGCGTCGCCGATCCGGGGCCCAGCCAATGCCGCGCGGCCGCGTCCTGAGTTCCGGCTCTGCACGCTTCGCGCCTGGCCGGGATGACACGAGTTGTTGTGCCGCACCCATTCTCCGCGTTCTCACACGAGGCGTTAACCGACGCAGGCGAGAACGGCTTCAAGGGGAAGGAGCGCGTCCCGTTGAAGACCTGTCTGCTGGTCGATGACAGCCGGGTGATCCGCAAGGTGGCCCGCCGCATCCTGGAGGAACTCGGCTTCGAGATCGCCGAGGCGTCCGACGGGCTGGAGGCGCTCGCCTGGTGCCGCGCGGCCATGCCCGACGCCATCCTGCTCGACTGGAACATGCCGGTGATGAACGGGCTCGAGTTCCTGCGCACCCTGCGGTCGGAACCCGGCGGCGACCATCCGAAGGTCGTGTTCTGCACGGTCGAGAGCCATCCGGACCGTATCCGCGAGGCCCTGGCCGCCGGCGCGACCGAGTACATCATGAAGCCCTTCGACGGCGACATCATCGCGGCCAAGTTCGCCGAGGCGGGCCTGACATGACGCCCGAGGACATCCAGCTGGTCGTGGCGCTGTGCAAGGCGCGGGCGGGTCTCAAGATCGATGCGACCAAGACCTATCTGATGGAGAGCCGACTGGCGCCGCTGGCCCGGCGAGAGGGTTACAACAGCATCGAGGAGCTGATCGCGGGCCTCAAGCAGCGCCGCGAGGAGCCGCTGATCTGGGCGCTGGTCGAGGCCATGACGCTCAACGACACCTCGTTCTTCCGCGACAAGGCCCTGTTCGCCCAGCTTCGCGACGAGATCCTGCCGACCCTCAGCCGCATGCGCGGTCCCGAGCCTATCCGCCTGTGGAGCGCCGCCTGCGCCACCGGCCAGGAAGCCTACTCCCTGGCCATCCTGGCCGAGGAAGCCGAGGGCCTGGAGGCTGGGGCCCGCATCGAGATCTACGGCTCCGACATTTCCGAGCGCTGCCTGGAGAAGGCCCAGGCCGGGGTCTACACCTCGTTCGAGGTGCAGCGCGGCCTGCCGATCCGGCAGCTGGTGCGGCACTTCGAGAAGGTCGAGGAGAACTGGCGGCTGTCGCCGCGCATTCGCCAGCGCGTGCGGTGGCGGCGCATCAACCTGGCCGCCGACCTGACGGCCGTGGGCCGGTTCGACGTCATCCTGTGCCGCAACGTCCTGGGCTCGCTTGACGAGAGCATCCGCCGGCGCGTGCTGGAGAGCCTCGCGGCCGCCTTGCCCGCCGACGGTTTCATGCTGATCGAGCCCGAGGCCTCGCCGCAAGACCTGACGGACGCCTTCCGGCCGATCAGCGGCCGGCCGGGCCTGTTCGCCCGCAATCCGTCCTATCGCGTCGCGGCCTGATCAGCGCCGCGTCGGCAGGGTCGCGTAGCCGAAGTCGTAGCGCAGCCGACGCGACAGGATGGCGTCCAGCGTGGCGTGGTCCTCAGCCGAGAACCGGATCCGCGCCCGATCCGCCTGGTCGGAAATGACGCCCGTCTTGGCCGGGTCAAGCCGGGCGGCCATCTGGTCGCGGGCGGCGGCGGCGACGCCGGCGGCGATGGCCGCCTCGTCGAAGGCGATGTCCCAGTGCCGACCGATTCGCCTCAGCTCGGCGGCGGGATCGGCGACCAGGTCCTCGTAGCGCGTCACGATCGTCTGTTCCGGCCAGCGCTCGGCGAACCGGCCCCAGCGGTTGAAGAACTGGAGGAACCACCAGACGTCGGCTCGATAGCGCCGGCCGGTGGGATCGCCGACGACGAACTCCGACAGCTCCACGCCCAGGACCTCGCGCCACTTCACATAGAAGGACAGCAGGGCCTCCTTGAGATCGCGAACCAGGACCACGGTCGGCGGAAAGGCGACCATCGTCCGCAACAGCGGGGAGCCCAGCACCCGCGAAGGAAGGTTGTGGGAACTGCCGAGCCAGGGCGTGGCGGGCCAGCGCGGCCGCCGCCGAGGATGGCCGATGAAGTCGTCCGAGGCGTCGCCGCTGGCCAGGGCAGGCGGCGGGCACCCGAACTGCTCGGCCAGGGCGCAGCTGAGCATGTAGCGGAGCCAGTGGGTGCCCGAGTTCTTCGACGTGATCAGGAACCCGTCCACGCGGCGGTACTCCAGCAGGTGGAAGTTGCTGGTGTCGATGTGCAGGCCCCTCAGGGTGTCGCTGAGGTCCGCGTCAAAAGCCGTGCGTTCGCCCAACGGGCCGCTCCAGTTCGTGCCGCCGAGATCGGAAGGCGAGGTGATGCCATCGACCGGTCGCCCGCGAAGCGCGGCCGGCGTCGCTAAGCCGTAGACCGGCGATCGGCGCCGTAGCAACCCCCTCCGCCAGGGCCTGCTTGCCGGAAAAGCTCGCCGCGGACTGGGGAGGATGCGGTTCGCCGGGCTTTGCTTCCGCCGCGTCAGGGCGGCAATCTCCCGGCAGGCAGGAGACACCCCATGAGCGGCGCAGATCGCATTCCCGACGACATCGCCTTCAAGGCCATCGACCCGAAGTCGTACGCCGACGACAGCGTGCATGAGGCCTTCCGCTGGCTGCGGGCCAATAACCCGCTGGGCCGCGCGGACCTGGAGGGCGTCGCGCCTTTCCGGATCGTCACCCGGCACGCCGACATCCTTGAGATCAGCCGGCAGAACGACCTCTTTCACAGCGGCGACCTCGCCTCGACCTTCACCACCCTCGAAGGCGACCGACTGGTGCGCCAGATGACCGGCGGCAGCCCGCATCTGGTGCGGACCCTGGTGCAGATGGATGCGCCGGACCATCCCAAGTACCGGGTCATGACCCAGTCCTGGTTCCTGCCCCAGAACATCCGCAAGCTGGAGGACCGCATCCGGCAGATCGCCCGCGAACACGTCGACCGGATGGCCGACCTCGGCGGCGAATGCGACTTCGTCAACGAGATCGCCCTCTACTATCCGCTGCGCGTGATCATGGAGATCCTCGGCGTGCCGCCGGAGGACGAACCGCGCATGCTGAAGCTGACGCAGGAGCTGTTCGGCGCGCAGGATCCCGAGCTCAGTCGCTCGGGCGGCAACGAGAACCTGCAAGGCCCCGAGGCGATGGCCGCCCTGCAAGGCGTGATCGCGGACTTCTTCATGTACTTCAAGGCGATCACCGATGACCGCAAGGCCAATCCGCGTGGGGATGTGGCCTCGGTGATCGCCAACGGCACGATCGACGGCCAGCCGATCAACGACTTCGAGGCCATGAGCTACTATGTCATCGTCGCCACCGCCGGGCACGACACGACCTCGTCCTCGACGGCCGGCGCGGTTTGGGGTCTGTGCGCCAACCCCGGCGAATTCGCCAAGGTGAAGGCCGATCCATCGCTGATCCCGGCCCTCGTCGATGAGTCGATCCGCTGGATCACGCCGGTGAAACACTTCATGCGCTCCGCCACCGCCGACGCCGAAGTCGGCGGCCACAGGATCGAAAAGGGCGAGTGGCTCTGGCTCGCCTATCCGTCCGGCAATCGCGACGAGGCCGTGTTCGAGGACCCGGACGCCTTCAGGGTCGACCGCACCGGCGGCAAGCACCTGGCTTTCGGCTACGGGGCGCACCTTTGCCTGGGCCAACATCTCGCCAAGATGGAGATGCGGATTCTGTTCGAAGAACTGATCCCGCGGCTGAAGTCCCTGGAGTTCGGCGGCGAGCCTCGCCTGAGCGCGGGCAGCTTCGTCTCCGGCCCCAAGCATCTGCCGATCCGCTACGCCTTCGCCTGACGAAAAAGCCCCTCCGCCGGCTGGGCGAAGGGGCTGTTCGTCGAGATTCCGAATGTTCGGCTATTTGGCGTCCTGCGCGGTTTCCTCGACGGCTTGGCCAGCCGCCTTCACGTCCTTGCCGGCCCCCTCGATGGTATTGCAGGCGGCGGCCAACAGACTGGTGGCCGCAAGGGCCAGTACTACGAGCTTGCGCATCGTCGGTCTCCTCGGCCCGTTCACGGGCGGTTGAATTCGCACCCTCAAAGAACGCCGTCTGACCGGTCAGGTTCCGGTGGGCGCCGCCTCCGGCGTGGGGAAGATCAGCCGCGCCGTCAGGCCGCCCAGGTGGTTGCGCTCCAAGCTGGCGCGGCCGCGAAGCTGCCGGGCGAAGGCGTTCATCAGCGTTCGTCCAACGCCCTTGATCGTCTCCGGGTCCGGCGGGAGATTCCTGCCGCCGCCGTCGTCGGTGATGACCAGTTCCGCCTCCGGCCCCTTGACCGTGAACATCACGGTCAAGGCTCCGCCCTGAACGCTGAGCGCGTGCTTCTGGGCGTTGGTGACAGCTTCCACGGCGAACAGAGCCAACGGCGCCAGCTTGTCCGGGTCGATCACCAGGCGATCGGCGCGCACCTCGGTTCGCACGCTGCCATGAGCCGGCATGTCGCCGGCCAGAAGCTGGCCGGTGAGTTCCTCCAGGAACGGCTTGAGGTCTACATGCTTGATGTCGCTGCCTTGGTAGAGAGCGCGATAGATCAGGGCCAAGGCGGTGATCCTCTGGCGGGTGTCGCTCATCGCCTGCCGCGCCGTGTGATCGCTCAGCGCCCGCTCCTGCATGCTGAGCAGCGAGCTGATGACCTGGAGGTTGTTCTTCACCCGATGGTGAATCTCGCGCATCAGCGCGTCCTTCTGCGCCAGGCTTTCATGCAGCGAGGCGTCCCGGGCGACGATGGTGGCCGCCATATGGTCCAGCGTTTCGGCCAGCTCGCGGATTTCGGGAGGGGCGCGATCGGCCTGCAGCGGCCTCACCGTGAACCGGCCGCGGGCATAGATCGCGGCCACGCGCTGCAGGTAGACGATCCACCGCCCCACGCCGCGTTCCGCCGCCAGGAATACCGCCGCCAGAGCCACGACGAAGGCGATCAGCGGAAAGACGATACCCGACAGCGGATCGAGCCAGGCGGTCTGGAACAGCCCGCGGGCCGGCGCGGAAAGGACGACGAAAAGCCCCTCGTAGAGCGGCGCCACCGAATAGGCGCGGCGCACGCCGCCGACCGTGGCGTAGACGAGGTAGGAGTCCCGCTCCGCCGCGACGTCGACCCACGGCTTCATGCGGGCGGGGAAGCCATCGTAGTCGGTCACCGACAGCAGCCGCCCCTGACGGTCGACGATGGCGACCTCGGCCCCCTTCGGCAGGGATCTGTCGGCCGGCTGCGGCTGGACGGCGGTCAGCGGGATCACCGCCGCCAGGATGCTGAACCCTGTCCGTGGATCGTCGACCCGGCTGGCCATGAACAAGGCGGGTTCATCGGAGAAGCCGCTGTCCGAGGTCAGGATGACGACCCGTTTCCGGCCGCCCGCGAGGTCCTTGAACCACGGGCGATCGCGGCGGCCTGGATCGGCTGGCACGGTCTCGGCCGAACAGGCGACGCGACCTATGCTGTTGAAACGGATCAGATTGGCATAGCCGGGCAGGCGCTCGCGGATGTCTCGCAGCCGGCGCGAGCAATCAACGCCGATCGAGCCGGGCCCGAGAGTCTCAAGCAGGACGCTCGCCGCCTCCATCTGGGCGCGGGCCATGGCGGCGCTGCGCTGCGCGGCCCTCTGCAGAACCGCCTGCCGGTCCCGCACCTCCCGGTCATAGGCAAGAATCGACTGGCCGGCGCCGAGCAGCAGCACCGGCGCCAGCGCAATCGCCAGCGCCACGCCAAGGCGTACGCGAATGGTGGTCGCCGGCCCCCAGCGCAACCGCCCCAGCAGTTTCACCGCACGGCGCTCAACCGCTCCGCATCGGCCAGGATGGACCGCATCGCATCGCCGGCCTCGCCGCCGTCACGCTCGTAGTCGCCGGCCTCAAGGATGCCTTGAAGCGCCTTGCGGGCGCGACTGACCCGGCTCTTCACAGTGCCGACCGCGCAGCCGCAGATGTCGGCCGCTTCCTCGTAGGCGAAGCCGCCCGCGCCGACCAGGATCAGCGCCTCGCGTTGTTCGTCGGGAAGCATCGCCATCGCCAGGCGCAGTTCGTCCAGGGCGACCGGGGCCTCGGGGTCGTCGACCGCCACCAGGGTCCGTTCGGCGGCTTCCTGGTCGAGCTGGGTCTGGCGCCATGACCGACGCTTGTCGGAATAGAACTGGTTGCGAAGGATCATGAAGGTCCAAGCCTTCATGTTGGTGCCCAGCTGATAGCTATTGCGCGCGTCCCAGGCCTTGATCATCGCGTCCTGCGCCAGGTCGTCGGCCTGGGTCGCGTCGCCGGTCAGGGTGCGGGCGAACGCCCGCAGATGCGGAATGAGCTGCACCAGTTCGCGCTGGAACACACCGTCCCGTTCGCGTGGGCTCAAGCCCGCGAAGCGGTCTTTCTCGGAGGCTCCCATCAGCGCGCTCCAGACTTTTCGTCTGCCTTGCGCAGGATATCCAGAAATTCGTCAGGAACGGGTTCGTTGACGACCTCGTCGAACATCTGGCGCAGCTTCACGCCGATGGCGCGCTGACGCAGCCGGGTTTCATCCAGAGGGGCCGAGCCCTTGCGGCGTTCTTCCATAGGGTTCTGTTCGATCATCATGTCGGCGCGGGCCGGCGCCTGCCCCCTTCTTGGAACCTTGCTTCGATCGTTCAACGCCGTGTCCGCCCGCCGGTTCCCGTAACCTCGTTCTTTATGATGACGGAGAGTTCCCGGTATGGGAACCTTTGACGACGGCGAACGTTCGAGGTCGTGAAGGGGTGCGCACCCGTCCAATGCGGGCGGCTTCTCACGCCCTGACACAACTGAATTCGGGAGGGGTCATGAGTCTTCTGGCACGTCTTGCACCGCATCTGCCCTACATGCGTCGCTATGCGCGGGCCCTGACGGGCGATCAGCGGTCGGGGGACCAGTACGTGCGAGTCGCGCTGGAAACCCTGGCCGCGGGCGATCGGCAGCTGGACAGTCGGTTTTCGCCGCGCGTGGCGCTCTACCATGTGTTCCACGCCATCTGGTGCACCTCCGGCGCGCGGCTGGAGGACCGCATCGATGAGTCCTCCGGCCATGACGCCAGCCAGAGACTGCTGAGGATCGCCCCCCGCTCGCGCCAGGCGTTCCTGCTGACCGCCCTGGAGGGCTTCACGCCGACCGAGGCGGCCCAGATCCTCGACACTGACTTCCCCGAGGTCGAGCGCCTGATCGCCGAGGCGCAGAACGAAATCGACGCCGAGCTGGCGACCGATGTCCTCATCATCGAGGATGAGCCGGTGATCGCCGCCGACATCGAGGCGCTGGTCCGCGAACTTGGCCACAACGTCGTCGACATCGCCGCCACGCGCACCGAGGCCGTCGAGGCGGTGGCGAACCGGATGCCGGGCCTCGTCCTGGCCGACATTCAGCTGGCGGACGGCTCCTCGGGCATCGACGCGGTGAAGGATATTCTCGGGCGCTACGACGTGCCGGTGATTTTCATCACGGCCTTCCCCGAGCGGCTGCTGACCGGCGAACGTCCTGAACCGACCTTCCTGATCACCAAGCCGTTCCAGCCGGAAACGGTGAAGGCCGCCATCGGCCAGGCCCTGTTCTTCCATCCGGGCGGCGCCCGCAAGGCCGCCTGATCGTTGGCGAGGAGGGGCCGGGCCTCCCGTCGGGATCCCGGCCCTCGCCCTGGGTCATGCCGCTACTGCTTCACGGGACTTTCCGGTCCGGTCGTGGCGGCGGCCTCGGCCGCGGTCGGCGTGCTGGCCGTGTTGGCCGCCGTCAGCTCGTCGGCGTGAAAACCCCAGCTGGAGAACAGCGCGACGGCGGCCAGCACCGTGGAAGCCACCAGGACCCAGAAGACGTGCCGGCCCCAGCGGCCCTGGCGAGCCTCCGTCGCTTCAAGAACTTCATGACCCTCGCGCGCCGCGCGGGGGAATCGGCTGAAGAACACAGCCATCAGACGCCTCCTTGCTCTTTGATCTGTCCAGGAAGGAACGCCCGCGACGCCGCGGCTGTTCCTCGGCCGCCGGCGTCGGTTCCGCGACGGAAAAAAGTCGCCTGCCTGGGGAACCGACCCGGAGGGCCCGCGTTACTGTATTGCGGAGGCGGCGACGCCCCCCCCGACTTGAGGCTGGCAATAGTCAGCCTGCCGTCTCCGCACCCCTATTCTCGATGATGCGAACTTCAGGAGCGGGCCCCCAGGGACCCGCTCTTCTTTTGCTACTTGCCGCCGCTCCGGAACACCACGTCGGCGCGGCGGCGAAGCGGCCTGCGGTCTCCGTCCAGGGTCGTCGCGCCGCTTTCGCCAGCGGCGGCGATGTTGACGTTGCCGAAGCCGAGACCGCCCAAGGTCCGCGTCACCGCCTTGGCGCGCTGCTCCGACAGCTTCAGGTTGGCGTTGGGGTCGCCGACGGCGTCGGCCAGACCAAGGATGTCGACCACCCCCAGCGCGCACCCGCGCCGCATCCTGGCCGCCTCGCCGAGCACCTGCTTGGCCTCGCCGGTGATCTCCGCCGAGTCCTGCTCGAAGTAGATGGAGACCCTCAAGCTCTCGCACAGGTTCGCCTGCGCGACGCGGCCGCGCGCCATAGTGCTGCAACCCGACAGGGCCGGCCCCGCCAATAGCGCCGCGATCAACAGCCCACGCCTCACCCGTTGGTCCATGCCACACCTCCCTCATGAAGAGGACGGCCGCCCCGAGGGCGACCGTCCTGAACGGCTCTGAAAGTCGTCGATCACTGATCCATCAGCGAGGACTGCCGTCCTCCCAGTAGTACCGGCGCGTCGCCTGATCGTAGTAGTAGTAGCGCCCCGCCGCCTGGTCATAGTACTGGCGGCGATTGGGCGTCGCGCCGCAGCCGCCATCTTCCCGGCAACCCTTGATCGCGCCGGCCGTACCGCCGACGACCGCGCCGATCGCCGCGCCCGTTCCCGCATCGCCGCTGCCGACATTATTGCCGATCACGGCCCCGGCGAGCGCGCCCAGCGCCGCGCCGCCGACGGCGTTGCGTTCGGTGTTCCCGGTCGTCGTGCAGGCGCCGAGCAGGCCGGCAGCGGCCACGACGAGGGCGGTCTTGGTCAGAATGGCGTGCATGTGCCTCTCCATAAGTCCCGAGTTTGGCCCCCGTTGGCATTGGCAACGCGGCGCGCAGCGGGGAGTTCCGGACCGGAACCACGAGGGCGGGTTTCCGTTAGCTATCGAGATGGTCTCGTCGGGCGAGGGTTCGTGTCAGCCAACAGGCTCAAGAAGGCCGTGATCCGGCGTGTGGAGGTGGTGGTGAACCCGCTGTCCGGCGGGGCCGGTCCGAACGCCACGGACGAGGCGGAACGGATCCTGGCCGAAGCCGGGATCTCCGGTCGGGTGCGCGCGCCCGGCGAGGGCGGCCTGGGCGCCTGCCTCAGGCAAGCCCTCGACGCCGGACCCGACCTGCTGGCCATCGTGGCCGGTGACGGCACGGCCCGCGCGGGGGCCGAGATGGCCGGGCCGGATGGGCCGCTGGTCGCCCCCTTGCCGGGCGGCACGATGAACATGCTGCCCCGTGCGCTCTATGGCGACCGTGGCTGGACGACCGCCCTCGCCGACATTCTGGCCGGCGGCCTCGAAAAGCCCGTCGCCGGCGGCGAGCTGGAAGGCCGGCGCTTTCATGTCGCCGCCATCCTCGGGTCGCCCGCGCTCTGGGCGCAGGCCCGGGAGGCGGCGCGGGAAGGCGACCTCCATCGCGCCTGGCTCAGGGCCCGGCGGGCGATCCGGCGCGCCTTCTCCGGTCGGGTCCGGTTCTCGCTGGACGGCGGCCCGCGCCGCAAGACCGAGGCCCTGGTGCTGATGACGCCGTTGGTTTCCATGGCCCTGAATGAGGACGAACCCGGACTTGAGGCCGCCGCCCTCGACCCTTCCAGCGCCCTCGAGGTCCTGCGGCTGGGCGCGCATTTCGTGCAGGGCGACTGGCGAGCGGATCCCGCCGTCGACGCCGGCCGCTGCAGGGCCGGTCGCGCCTGGGCGGCGGGTCGGATTCCCGCTGTCCTCGACGGCGAGCCGGCGCGGCTCGATCCGGTGGCCGATTTCCGGTTCCTGCCGGTCGCCTTTCGGGCCCTGGCGCCCTGCCCGCCGGAGGAGCACGGCGCGTGACCCCGCAGCGGCTGGCGCACCTGTCGGACATTCATTTCGGCGGCGAACATGTCGATGCCGTCGCCGCGGTCAGAGTCTGGATCGCCGAGCATGGACCTGACCTGACCATCGTCACCGGAGACATCACCCGGGAGGGTTCTCCCGTCGAGTTCGCCGCCGCGCGAACATGGGTCGACGGCCTCACCGCGCCGGTCCTGGTGGTGCCCGGCAATCACGATACGCCCTACTACAGCCTGGTTCATCGCCTCTTCGTCCCGTGGAGGCGCTACGAGCGCTACTTCGGTACCGTGCCGCAGGATGTCGTCCGCTGTAAGGGCCTCGCCATCGCGTCCGTGAACACAGCCCGGGGCGCCCAACTGCGGACCAACTGGTCCAAGGGGGCAATCAGCGATCGCCAGGCCATTCGGGCGATCCGCGCGCTTCGGGCCGCGCCGCCCGGGGTCTTGCGCATCGTGGCCTGTCACCATCCCCTGATCGAGATGATCGGCGGGCCGATGAGCGGCAAGGTCCACGGCGGGCGGCGGGCTGCGGAAGCCTTCTCCCGCGGGGGTGTCGACCTGGTCCTGACCGGCCACGTCCACGCCCCGTTCGCCCTGCCCTATCCCGGCGGCGACGGCCGCACCTGGGCGGTGGGCGCCAGCACCCTTTCAGTGCGCGAGCGGGGCGCGCCGATCGGCTTCAACTGCATCGAGGTCACGGAGGCCTGTGTGACGGTCACCGCCCTGGCCTGGACCGGTTCGCACTTCGAGCCGTGGCGGACCTGGCGCATCGACCGTCGGCTCCCCTGAAAGCGGAAGCGGCGGCGGATCACTCCGCCGCCGCGCATGCTCACGACCGCGCCGCCCCGGTCACGGCGCGCGTCCCCTGACCAGGTGCATCACGGCCGAGACCAGGAACAGCACCAGGAAGATGAAGAACAGGATCTTGGCGATGTCGACCGCGGCGCCGGCCAATCCGCCGAAGCCGAGGAAGGCGGCGATCAAAGCCACGACCAGAAAAATCAGGGCCCACCTGAGCATTCGCATTCTCCATCATCGGGTCCGGGACATCCGGAACAGCCTCTTGACCTGAGAACGCATCCCTCGGCGCAGTGTTCCTTCGCTCAGGTCGGGCTGGGGTATGTCCAGGCTTTGCCTTCGCCGGCGGCGGCCGCCCATTGTGACGCCGCCAGCGACCAGTTCGGCAGCGCGTCGAACCAGGCCTCCAGGAAGCCCTTCCGGTCGTTCTGATGGTCCAGGTAGTAGGCATGCTCCCAGAGGTCGCAGACCAGCAGCGGCGTGACGCCCGGCTTCGACAGGGGATCATCGGCGTCGTGGGTCGAGACGACCTTGAGCGCGCCGCCCTCGGCCGCCAGCCAGACCCAGCCGGACGCGAAGTGCCCGGCGCCCTCGCCGACGAAGGTCTCCTTCAGGGCCTCAAGGCCGCCGAACGCCGCCTCGATCGCCCGGGCCAGGTCACCGGACGGGGCCTGCCTTTCCGGCGACATGCTGGCCCAGAAGAAGCCGTGGTTCCAGGCCTGGGCGGCGTTGTTGAACAGGTTGCGCCTCGCCGCGTCGCCGGCGGCGGCGCGCACGACGTCCTCAAGCGACGCGGACGCCTCGTCGCGACCGGCCAGCAGCCTGTTGACCGTCTCGACGTAGGCCCTGTGGTGCTTGCCGTGATGGTAGCCGAGCGTTCGAGCGCTGATCACCGGCTCAAGCGCGTCGGCGGCATAGGGAAGATCTGGAAGGATGAACATGGCGACTTCACTCCGGGCGCGCCCGGGGTGAAGGGTGCGCGCCTAGTTTCTTGGGTTGGACGGCTTGTCCATGAACGCGCGAAGGACGGCGGCGATCAGTTGCGGATTGCGCAGGGCATAGATTCCGGCCGCCACGGCGACGCCGGAGGCCATGATCGGTCGATCGCGGACGACCTGCAGAAGGGTGTCGACCAAACCGCTGTCGACCGGAGCCTGGGCGGCGCCCCGGCGATCGCCCTCGGCCTTGCGAGCCGCCATCAGGGCGGCCAGGCCCACCACCAGCGCCGCGGCGCCGGCGACGGCGCAAGCGGCCCAGGCCGCGCCGATGAGGGGCAGCAGAGCCGCGTAGAGCGCGAAGGCGAGGGCTATGACGCCGACGGCGGCGGCGGCCGCGATGGCGGCGGCGGCCGCGAGGGCCATCAGCGTCCGTTCCATCATCAGCGGCGATCGCTCCGGCCGGCCAGCAGAAGGCCGATGAGCAGGCCGACGCCGAGGCTGGCGACCGCGGCGGTGACCGGCCGCTCCTTCACCCGTTCGACGACATAGCGCTGGGCGACGTCGAACTGTTCGCTGGCGTTGTCGGCGTAGGCGCGGCTCTGGGCGCGCAGGGTTTCGATCCCCTCGCGAACGGCGGCCTCGGTGCGGGCGGCCGCCTCGGTCAGCTTTTCCCGCGCCTGGTCGGCGGCGTCCACGAAACTGCGTTCGGCGTGCCGGGCCGCGCTCTTGAGGGCCGCGGCGGCCTGATCGGCGTCGCTCGCACCAGTGGCATTGTTCGACGGAGTCGGCGAAGTGGTCGGCATGGCTGTCTCCAGGGTCGCGGGCGCACCGGGGCTGGTGGTCCGTCCAGGGGGAGGGGATCACCGCTCCAACGCGACGCCGCGAAGGCGGTTCCACCCTAGCGACCCGGGCGCGCGAAGGGAACGGCGATTCCTGACCGACGTCTGTTTCACATGCCGAATCCGGGATCACGGAGAGGGTTCCGGAGCCGCGTTCCTCGCGTCTCGCGCGAGGAGCCGGGAGAGGCTATGGTCACGCCATGGATGACGCCGCGTTACGGGCGAAAATGGACAGCGAAGCCGCGAGATTGCGAGCGCTGAAGGCGTTGCATGCGCTCGACAGTGGATCCGACAGCCGGTTCGACCGGATCGCGCGGACGGCCGCGCTCGTGCTCCGGGCGCCTCGGGCGGCCATCGTTCTCGTCGACGCCGACCGGCTCTGGCACAAGGCGCGGATCGGCATCGAAGCTGGCCAGTATCCGCGTGTCGGCAGTCTCGCCGACCACATGGTGCGCACGGGCGAGACCCTGTTCATCGAGGATATCGAGACCGACCCCCGGTTCGACCGCAAGCGCGACGATCTGGGGCAGGTCGATGTCCGCTTCTTCGCCGGCGCGCCGCTGGTCGCGCCAGGCGGCGAAATCATCGGGCTGCTGGCGGTCGGAGATCCCCAGCCCCATCCCCCCCCATACGGAGGCCGAGCGGCTGGCGTTGGAGGATCTGGCGTCACTGGCCATCGAGATGCTGGTCCACGACGCGGAGACCATAGACGCCCAGCAGCGAGCGCGGGTCGATCACCAGCGTGTGGAGCTGGCCCTGGAGGCGGCCGGCCTGGGCGAGTTCGAATGGGACATGGGCGAGGACCGCGTGTTCGTCAGCGAGCGCATGAAGGCCCTCGTGGGCATTCACCGGAGCGATGCGCCCGGCGAGGGCGGCGACATCTCCTTCCGGTTCGTCCATCCCGAGGACGTCGACGGGCTGCGCAAGACCGTCGAGCAGGGCCTGCGCACCGAGGGACGCTATTCGGCGCAGTACCGGATGATCCGGCCCGACGACGGCCGAACACGCTGGATGCAGGGCGCCGGCGTCGTGGCGCTGGACGACCACGGCAAGCCGATGCGGATCATCGGCGTCGTCCGCGACATCACCGAGTCGAAGGACGAGGAGGAGCACCGCGAGGTGCTGCTCGCCGAACTCGACCATCGGGTGAAGAATGTGCTGGCCGCGGTGCAGTCCCTCGCCGCGCAGTCGGCGCGCAAGACCACCTCGACGGAGGGCTTCCTCGCCGCCTTCGCCGGACGCCTGAAGGCCATGGCCTCGGCGCATGAGCTGCTGACCGCCACCCGCTGGCGGGGCGCGAGCCTGGCCCACATCGCCGCGGCCGAGCTGGGCGGCCTCGCGCCCGGGCAGGCGCGCTGGGAGGGCCCGGACATCACGCTCAAGTCGCGGGCCGCCAACGCGACCTCCCTGGCTCTGCACGAACTGGCCACCAACGCGGTGAAGTACGGCGCCCTGTCGACCGAGACCGGCCGGGTCGAGGTTCGCTGGTCACAGACGGCCGATGGCGGCTTCGCGCTGGAGTGGATCGAGTCCGGCGGGCCGCGTGTCAGCACCCCCGAACGGCGCGGATTTGGCTCGACCCTGCTCGAGCAGGTCACCGGGCGCGAGTTGGGCGGCACGGTGACGATCGAGTATCTGGCCAACGGCGTTCGAGCCCGGATCATCGGCGACGCCGGCGCGGTGGTTGAGAAGGTCCCGAGCGACGCCCTGGTGACGCCGGACGAGGACCACGGCGGCCAAAGGGTCGGCGCGTCGTTCGGGCAGCCGACCGCCGAGGCCGACATACGCGGGCTGAGGGTCCTGATCGTGGAGGACGCCGTCCTCTTGGCGCTGGAGCTGGAAGCCGGGCTCGAGGAAGCCGGAGCCGTCGTCGCCGGCAACGCCGCGGAACTGGCGGAAGGGCTCAAGATGCTCGAGCTCGACATCGACGCGGCGGTGCTCGACGCCAATCTCAACGGCGCGTCCGTGGCGCCGCTGGCCGAGGCGCTGCGCGCGCGCGGCACCCCGTTCGTGTTCGCCACCGGCTACGGCGAACGCGGCGCGCCGGAGGGCTTCGACGCCCCGGTGGTGCGCAAGCCCTACAACGTCCACCAGATCGTCCGCGCCCTGGCGGACGTCGTGAACCGGTAAGGGACTGACGCCGCGGCGTCCGTCCCGATCAGATCACGCCCTTCCCGCGCAGCCCGGCGATCTCGTCCGCGCTCATCCCCAGTCGCTCGGCCAGGACGGCTTCGGTGTGCTCGCCCAGCGCGGGTCCAGGCCAGCGCACGGCGCCGGGTGTTTCGCTGAGCTTCGGAAAGGCGTTCTGCATCCGCACCTCGCCGAACACGGGGTGAGGCAGCGCGACGATCGCCTCACGAGCCGCGAACTGCGGATCGGCCAGCATGTCCGGCGCGCGATAGACCCGGCCCGCGGCGACGCCGCTGGCCTCCATCAGGTCGAGCAGCGGCTGGGCGTCCATCGTCGCGGTCCAGGCGCCGATCAGGGCGTCGAGCTCGGCCTGGTTCGCGCCGCGCGCCGCGTGGCCGGCGTAGCGCGGATCGGCGGCCAGCTCCGGCCGGCCCATGGCCTCGCACAGCCGCTTGAACAGGGTGTCCTGGTTGGCGCCGATGACGACCAGGGCGCCGTCCTTCGTCGGATAGGCATTCGACGGCGCGATTCCCGGAAGGACCGAACCCGACCGCTCGCGGACGTAGCCGGTCAGGGCGTATTCGGTGATCAGGTTTTCCATCACCGACAGCACGCTCTCATAGATGGCGGCGTCGACGACCTGGCCGCGGCCGGTTCGGTGGCGGGCATGGACCGCCATCATCACGCCCAGCGCCGCGTGCAGCCCAGCCAGACTGTCGCCGACAGAGATGCCGGCGCGGGCCGGGGCGCGATCCGGCTCGCCGGTGATGTAGCGCAGCCCGCCCATCGCCTCGCCGACCAGGGCGTAGCCGGCGCGGGACGACATCGGTCCGGTCTGGCCGAAGCCCGACACCCGCGCCATCACCAGCCCCGGATTGGCGGCCGACAGCGCCTCAAAGCCAAGTCCCCATTTCTCCATCGAGCCCGGCCGGAAGTTCTCGACCAGGATGTCCGCGCCGCCGATCAGGCGACGGGCGATGTCCTGGCCCTCGGCCGTGCGCAGGTCGAGCGTGACCGAGCGCTTGTTGCGGCCGATCACCGGCCACCAGGGCGAATGGCCCTTGGGCAGCGAGCGGCCCCACTGGCGCATCGGGTCGCCGGCCTTGGGATCCTCGATCTTGATCACCGTGGCGCCGAAATCGCCGAGGATCTGGCCGCAGAACGGGCCCGCGATGAGGGTGCCCATCTCGATGACCGTGAGGCCTTCGAGCGGGCCGGGCTTGGCGTCGGAACTCATCACGCCTCCGTGAGGTTTAAGGGGACACGGCCCGCTTGGGGGCGGCGGGCGGCCTTGTCAACGCCACTGGAGTATCCCGATGACCCGCCATCTGCTTCTCGCCGGCGCCGCCGCGCTTTCTCTGTCCCTCGCCGCCTGCGGCCAGAAGACCGACCGGACCGAGGCCGTCGCGCCCGACGCCAACCCGGCGGCCACGGTCCCGACCCCGGCCGACGAGACGGCCGCGCCCGACTTCGTGGCCAAGGCGGCGGCCAGCGACATGTTCGAGGTCGAGGCCGGCAAGATCGCGCTGGAGCGGTCGTCCAACGCCCAGGTCAAGGACTTCGCCCAGATGATGGTCGAGGGTCACACCAAGACCACGGCCAACCTGAAGGCGGCGATCGCGGCATCCGGCCTCACGCTCACGCCGCCGACCGCGCTGCCTGACGACAAGTCGGCGATGCTGGCGGACCTTCGCGCCGTCGACGCGAAGGACTTCGACCGCAAGTACATGGACGGCCAGGTCGACGCCCACCAGGCGACCCTCGACCTCATGGCCCGCTATGCCGAGGGCGGCGACAACGAGACCCTGAAGTCCGCGGCTCAGGCGACCGCGCCGATCGTGCAGCAGCACCTCGATAAGGCCCGCGCCATCCGCGACGCCCTGACGTAGGCCTCATCGCCAGGCCGGGATCAACTCCCGGCCTTGGCGACGTTGTCGTCGGAGTTGCGGTCGATCAGATAGTTGTACGGGTCGACCCCCGCATACTTCGGCGCCGTGTCGACCGTGAAGGTCAGGGTCTGAGTGCCTGACCTGATCGGCCGCCGGACCATGGTGATGACGTCCTTGCTGGCGAAGGCCTTGTCGCCGGGCATGGCGGTGAACAGGCCGACGTCGAGCGTCTCGTTCAGCGGCGCCTCGGTTTCCTTGCCCTTGCCGTCGGCGTAGCGCTTGCGGGCCTGGACGGTGAGGGTGACGTCGAACCTGCCATCAGCGCGCTTCTTCACGCCCACCGTCCGAGTCTGGATGTCATACAGGGTGATCTTCTCGAACAGGTCGGTGATCAGGGCCTGCTTGTCGGCCGGGGCCTCGGCCCGAATCGCGGCGACGAGGTCGCTGCTGATCGGATAGGGCGCGCCCTTGAAAGCGTACTGGGCGAGCAAGCGGCGCAAGGCGCGGTTGACCGCCTCCTCGCCGATCTCGCGCTGCAGCCGGTACATGACCAGCGAGCCCTTGCGGTAGTGGATGTAGCCCTGGTTCTCAACCTTGTAGAGCGGCAGTTCCTCGACGACCTCGCCGCCGCGCGAGCGCAGGTAGCGGTCGAGTTCGAACTTCAGGAACTTCCGGATCTGGTCCTCGCCGTACATGTGCTTCATCACCATCAGCGCGGAATACTGCGCCAGGGTCTCCGACAGCGACGTCGAGCCTTGCTGATCGGCGCCGATGACCTGGTGCGCCCACCATTGGTGACCGATCTCGTGGGCGCCGATGTAGGTGACCATGTCGATCTTCGACGGATCGCTGAAGTCCGCGATGAAGCCGAGATTCTCCGACCAGGGCATGGTGTTGGCGAAGGCCTGGGCGAAGTCGGCGTAGGCCGGGAACTCCAGGAACCGCAGCTGGCGGAACTGATAGGGACTGAAGTTGGCCTGGTAATAGTCCAGCGACGCCTTGGCGCCTGTCTTCATCCGCTCGACATTCCACGGATGCTTGGCGTCGTAGTAGACCGCGATCTCAACGCCCTTGTAATTCTCCTTCGAGACCTGGTACCGGGCCGACTGGACCGAAAAGAACGGCATCACCGGCGACTCGGTGACGAACCGGGCGGTGCGGCGGCCATTCGAAACCGTCTCCGACACCTTGTAGCCGGGCGCGATCGGCGTCTGGTCAGCGACGGTGCTGACCGTGATGTCGGCCGTCACGAAGTCGGCGTCGTGGCGCAGGTAGTTGAACTGACGGGACGGGCCGTCGCCCAGCTTCGGCATCCGCTGCTCGACCGGCAGGCCGTATTTGCGGCGCTTGGCGCGGTCCTGCAGGAAGCCTTGCCGCTCCATGCCCAGGACCGGCGCGAACTCGATGTTGTTCACGAACGTGCCGTTGCCGACCACGCGGGTTTCGTTGCCGCGGTTGCGGAAGCCCTTCTGCGACCGTTCGGTGGTGAAGGTGATCGTCCGGCGCTCGCCGGGCAGCATCGGCGTGTCGAGCGCGAAGATGCGATAGTTGAAGCGGTCGTAGGTCTTGGTCGATCTTCCGCCTTGGATATTCAGGGCGCTGACCTTCAGGTCCCGGTCGAAGGCGACGTGGATTTCCTTCAGAGGCTGGGTGGTGCGATTTTCGACCACGTAGGAGCCGCGCGTCATCAGGCGCGGCTCCTCTGGATAGACGTCCACGTCCAGCGTCATCGAGATGATCTTCGGTCGCGGGGTGTCCACATAGCCGATCAGCGTCTTCTCAAGATCAGCCTGCCACGCCTCGTCCTGGAGGTTGGTCCGGTACGCGTTGAGGACATTGGTGTTGTAGAAGATCCAGCCGCCGCTTCCCACGAAGACGATCGCCGCCGCCGCGATCGTTGCGCCCGCCTTGCCGGTCAGTCGTCGCGGAAGCCGGCGCACGCGCGGCCATAGGCGGGTCTCGGTCCCCCGCCGCCAGAGGGCGTAACCGAGCACCAGCAGCATCAGGGCGAAGGCGCTCCAGTAGACCCGGAACCAGGTGGCGCCGATCCAGAACTGGCCCTGGCCGTTCATGTCCGACAGCGGCACGCCCGTGACGCCGCCGTAGTTGTAGAGGTTGTGCTCGAATCCCAGGTTATTGAAGGTGATCGTGGTCACCAGGTAGAGCACCATCAGGCCCCAGCCGATGAACTTGTGTGGGGATAGGACCTGGAAGAAGACGGCCAAGGCCGCCAGCAGGATGAAGTCCACGCTCTGCGGAATCACGTACCACAACAGGTACTCGCCGAGCTGGAAATCGAAGTAGCTCTTGGACGCCTGCACGCCGATCGCCGCGATAACGCTGACGACAAGGGTCGAGATCAGGACGAGAGAGATGGCGAGAGTCTTGGGCGCGATGAAGGCCCAGTCCGGCACCGGCGTGGAGTCGATGATCTCGTGGGTCTTCTTCTCGCGCTCCCGCCAGACCAGTTCGCCGGCGTAGTAGACAGAGATGATGATCGGGATCAGGCCGAACGTGCCCATCAGAGTGGGGATCAGGACCCGCGTGACCGGATAGATCGCGCCGCCGTAGCCGGTATCCTCGGCCGCAAACCACAGGCCTCCGAGGGCGTTGGCCAGGCCGATGAACAGCAAGACGGCGTAGGCCGGACTGCCGAAGACCTGGGCCATGTCCAGGCGCGTGCGGGCCATCAGCTGGCCGCGGGCGGCGGCGGCGTCGAAGCGAGGCTTCGGCAGACGGACCAGGGCCGGCGGCGGCGCGTCGGCGGCGGCGATCGTCGCCAGCCTGTCGCGCCTGGCCTTCCGGCCTGACTGGGCGCCGGCCTGGAACCTGAAGAGAGCGTAGGACAGAGCCAGGAAGCCAGCGCTGAGCGCAAGCGAGAACAGGCGGTTGTACAGCAAGACGCCTTCGAGGGCCGGAACCAGGGTGTTCCGTTCGGCAGCCGTCCAGTACTTCGTCGCCAAGCCGAAGGCGGCGGTTCCGAACGGCTCCCACAGAGCGGCGGGCTTGTCGAACTGCGGCTTGTCGAGGGCGATGCCGGCGATGATCCAAAGCACGAGCAACGCGATGACGCCGACATAGGTCCACATCAGCGACCGTGTCACCGTCGCCAGGCAGAAGAACAGCGCCGAGGTCAGCAGCAAGGCCGGCAGGGCCAGTACGAAGTAGGCGAACAGGAAGGGCTCAAGCGTCAGCGGGCCGAGGGTCTCCTTGTCCAGCCAGGGCATGATGGAGCCGAGGAGGATCGCCGCCGGCACCGCCAGGAACGAGAGGGCGGCCGCGATGAAGGCGCCCGTGAAGCGGCCGTAGAGATAGTCCGCCTTGCGGATACGCGTGGTTCTCAGAATCGGACCGAAGCCCGTCTCGTCATCCCGCACGATGACGTTCGCGACGAAAGCCGTGGTCACGAACATGTAGAAGATCGACAGGATCAGATGCGTCTGAGCGATCGCGAAGGGGGCGTTCTTGTGGATGTTGCCGCCGCCCCCAATGGTGATCTGGTCGATCGCCACTGAGCCGAATGTCAGCAGGAAGAAGATGATCGCCACGACCCAGAAGATCGGGGACTTGATCTGGTAGCGGAATTCGAAGGCCGCGATCTTGCCGAACATGCCGGGCCCTCCGCTCAGGCGGCCTTGCGATGGCTGGTCAGGGTGGAGAAGTAGACGTCCTCCAGATCACCCTGAACCGCCGTGAATCCGTCGCCGGGGTCATTGTCGGCGACGATGTGGATCACGGTCCGGCCGCCGAACAGACGGGTGGAGATAACCTGGTGACTGGCCCGGTAGGCGTCCAGCTGGCTCTTGTCGATGGTCTTCTTCCAGACCCGGCCGCGCAACGCGCCGACCATGTCGACCGGCGCGCCCTTCGCCACGATCTTGCCGTCGCAGATGATGGCCATCGCCGGGCAGAGGTCGGAGACGTCCTCGACGATGTGGGTCGACAGGATGACCACCACGTTCTCGCCGATCTCGGCGAGCAGGTTCAGGAAGCGGTTGCGCTCCTCGGGGTCGAGGCCGGCGGTCGGCTCGTCGACGATGATCAGCGACGGGTCGCCGATCAGGGCCTGGGCGATGCCGAAGCGCTGGCGCATGCCGCCCGAAAAGCCGGCGATGGCCTTCTTGCGCACGTTCCAGAGGTTGGTCTGATTGAGCAGGGTCTCGACGGTTTCCTTGCGATCCCTGGCGTTCGAGACCCCCTTCAGCACCGCCATGTGGTCGAGCATGTCGTAGGCGCTGACCCGCGGGTAGACGCCGAAGTCCTGCGGCAGATAGCCGAGCGTGCGGCGCAGGGCCTCCGGGTCCTTCAGCACGTCGATGTCGCCGAACCGCACATGTCCCGATGTCGGCGATTGCAGGGTGGCGATGGTCCGCATCAGGGTCGACTTGCCGGCCCCGTTCGGTCCCAGCAGGCCGAACATGCCCTTCTCGACCGTGAGGTCGACGGAATCGAGCGCGACCGTCCCGTTCGGATAGACGTGCGTCAGGTCTTCGATGATCAGCATGACTCTACGATTGCCCCCACAGAGTGGATCCTTGGTACGCCAGCACTCCCCCGCCTTCGTCTTCGCAGGCGGAGACGCCACGGGGCAAGTGAAAGAAGGTTCATGCGGCCGCCACGCCGTCTCGCTTTCGTCGCGATGCGCCGCTAGGAGACAGGCCATGACTCGCAAACTGCCGTTTGAATCGATCGAGAACTTCCGCGACTTCGGCGACTACGGCGCCGGAGCGCGGCGCATCCGCAAGGGCGTCCTCTACCGGGCCGCCCACCAGGCCGAGGCGACCGACGCCGACCTCGAGACGCTGGCCGGCCTCGGGCTGAGCCTGATCGTCGACCTGCGGCGGCCCAACGAACGGACGCGGAGTCCCAGCCGGCGCTGGGCCGGCTTCGACGCCGAGGTGATCGAGAACCACGAAGGCGAAGAGCATGACGATCCGTGGCACGCCTTCATCGCCGGCTCGGATCTGAGCTCGAAGGCCTTCACCGACTATATGGTCGGCTACTATAGCGCCGCGCCGTTCGTGCCCCGGCACGTCGACCTCTACAGCCGCTACTTCCAGCGGCTCGGCCATATCGAGGGCGCGGCCCTGATCCATTGCGCGGCGGGCAAGGATCGCACCGGGATCCTGGCGGCCCTGACCCATCACATCGCCGGCGTCCATGAGGACGACATCTTCGCCGACTTCCTGCTGACCAATGATCCGGCCCGTTTCGAGCGGCGCATCCCGATGATGCGCCAGGCGATCCTGGAGGCGACGGGCCGTGAGGCCACCGACGAAGGGCTGATCACCGCCCTCGGCGTCGAGCAGCACTATCTGGAGACCGCCTTCGCGGCGATCCACGCGGCCCATCCCTCGCTCGATCATTACCTTGAGACGGTGCTCGGCGTGGACAGCAAGACTCGCGCGGCGATCGAGGCGAAGATCCTCGAGTAGGGCCGGCGATTTCGTGTCGCGGCCCCGGTGACAAACGCTCGTTTGACGTCCACCGTAGCGGCAGGGCCGCGGCACGACGGCCTGCCTCAGGGAAGGACGACAGCCGCATGCGAGAGTTCGCGCCGGGCCCCGCCGATCATGATCTGGCCGTTCTCGGCGAAGTGCTTCCCGACGGGGTGGAACCCGCCGGCGGCCCGGCGGCGCCCCCGCCGGCCGCCGGCAAGCTGTCCCTCGGCGGCTGGAGCTGGTCGATCTTCCAGGGCGGCCGCGATCCCTATGTCATCCTGATCACCATCTACATCTTCGCCCCCTACTTCACGACGGCGGTGGTCGGCGATCCGGTGAAGGGCCAGGCGATGATCGCCACGGTCAGCACCCTCAACAGCATCCTCATCGCCTTCACGGCTCCGATCCTGGGCGCGGCCATCGACCGTTACGGCGCGCGCAAGCCGCTGATGCTGCTGGTCGTCGCCGCCATGGCGCCGCTGATCTTCGCGTTGTGGTTCGCCAAGCCCGGCGGCGAAGGCCTCCCGGTGATGGGCGGGCTTTGGCTGTTCGGGATCATCGGCGTGCTGTTCGCCTACTGCGAGGTGATCCACAATTCGATGCTGATGAACGCCGCCGGCGCCCGCCATGCGCCTCAGGCGTCCGGCCTGGCCCTGTCGGCCGGGAATTTCTTCTCGGTCCTGACCCTCAGCTTCTGCCTGCTGGCGTTCGCCCTGCCCGGCAATCCGGCGGTGGCGGACTGGCCGCTGGCGCCGGACAAGCCGCTGTTCGGGCTGGACCCCAGCCAGGCCGAGACCTCGCGCATCGTCGCGCCGATCGCGGCGGTGCTTCTGGTCCTGTTCTCGATCCCGCTGTTCGCCTTCACGCCGGACGCGCCGAAGACGGGCCTGGGCTTCTTCGCGGCGATCGGCCAGACCGCGGCGGAGATGGGAAAGGTCGCCTGGTCGCTGATCACGGCCGCCTTCCAGGGCTGGAGCAAGCTCAAGGCCGTGATGGGCGTGCTCGTCACGGAGCGCGATGCGGTGATCTATCTGGGCGCGCGCATGCTGTTCAACGACGGCATGACCGCCCTGCTGATCTTCTCCGGCATCTACACGGCCGGGATCATGCAGTGGGGCATCCTGGAGATGCTGGCCTACGGCATCCTGCTCAGCATCTTCGCGGTCGTGGGCGGGCTGTCGGGCGCCGTCTTCGACAATCTGTTCGGCCCCCGCAACGCGGTGCGTATCGAGATCGCCGGCTCGCTGGTCTGCCTGGTCGCCTGGCTCGGCATGCGCCGCGACCAGATCTTGTACTTCTGGCCCTACGACGCCTCGGCCCACGCGCCGCTGTGGGACGGACCGATGTTCCGAACCCTGCCGGAGATCATCTATCTGCTGATCGGCTTCCTCGTTGCGGTGTTCGTCACCGCCCAGTACGCGTCGAGCCGCACCCTGCTGACGCGGCTGGTTCCGGCCGAGAAGCTGCCTGCCTTCTTCGGCCTCTACGCCCTGTCCGGCAGCCTGACGGTGTGGATCGGCTCGCTCCTGGTGGGCGCGTTCACGGCCCTGACCCACAGCCAGACCGGCGGCTTCATCCCGATCGCCGGGCTGCTGCTGGTGGGCCTGATCGGCATGTTCTTCGTCAAGGGAGGCGGCCGCCAGAGCGCCTGACCGGTTTGCGGCCGGGGCCCGGGAGGGCTATCTGGCGCCCATGCAAGCGGCGGCCATCCTGGAGAGGCCCTGGCGGGCGCCGGAGGCGGTGCTGTCGGGCTTCGCGGACGATCCCTGGACCTGCGCCTTCCTTTCAGGCGGAGACGGCCCCAATGCGCGCTGGTCCTATCTTCTGCGCGAGCCGGTCGCGACGCTGACGCTGGCGGCGGACGACGTCCGCGACCCCTTCCACCTGATCCGCGGCCTGCTTGGTCAGGTCGCTCCGACCCATCCGGACGGCCCGCCGTTTCAGGGCGGACTGGCCGGCCTCGCCGCCTATGAGCTTGGCGACCGGATCGAGTCGCTCGGCCTTGCCCGCCACCCTGAGTGGCCGGACCTGTTGGTCGGCCGCTATGAGAGGCTGCTGGCCTTCGATCACGCGCGCCGCCGCGTGCTGGCTGTCGGCCGCTCGCCGGCGCAGGCAGCTCGGGCGGCCGGCTGGTTGGACGGGCTGGAACAGCCGGGCCATGAAGGGCGGCTGGCGCAAGCGGTCGACGCTTCACCGGCCGAGCCCTACGAGGCCGCGGTGGCCGACGTCGTCGCGCGGATCCACGCCGGCGAGTATTTTCAGGCCAACATCGCGCGCCTCTGGACGGGACGCTTGGCGTCGGGCGCGACGCCCTTCGATCTCGCCCGCCGCCTCGCCGGCCAGAGCGCCGCGCCCTTCGCCGGCTATCTGCGGACGCCGGGCCGGGCTCTGGTCTCCAACTCGCCGGAGCGGTTCGTCAGCGTCGGCGCCGGCCGCGCGCTCACCGTCGAGACCCGTCCAATCAAGGGCACGCGACCCCGCGGCTCCACGCCGGAGCGGGATCAGGCCCTGGCCGCCGAGCTTCTGGCCAGTGAGAAGGATCGGGCTGAGAACCTGATGATCGTCGACCTGATGCGCAACGATCTGTCGCGCGTCTGCACGCCGGGCAAGGTCACGACGCCGGAGCTGTTCCGCGTCGAGAGCTTCGCCAATGTCCATCACCTCGTCTCGACCGTGCGCGGCGTGCTCGCGCCGGGCATGTCCGCGGCGGACCTGCTGGAGGCCGCCTTCCCGCCCGGATCGGTGACCGGCGCCCCCAAGGTCCAGGCCATGACGTCGATCGCCCGCCTGGAGCCGCCGCGAGGCCCCTACTGCGGCGCGTTGTTCTGGGCGGGGTTCGACGGCGCCTTTGATTCCAACGTGCTCATCCGGACCGTGGGTCTGGTAGAGGAGAATGAGGGTTGGCGTTTCGAGGCGCGGGCCGGAGCCGGCATCGTGGCCGACAGCGACCCCAGGGCGGAACGCCTCGAGACCGAAGCCAAGATCGCGGCCCTGCTCCGCGCGTTGACGGAGTGACGCCATGACCATGCCGCTGGACGATCGAGGCCTGCTGCTGGGCGATGGGCTGTTTGAGACCATCCTCGCCATCGACGGCGACCTGGTGCTGTTCGATCGGCATATCGAGCGCCTGAGGGCCGGCTGCGCCTACCTCGACCTGCCGCGACCCGACGCCGAGGCGACGCGGAAGCTCTGCGAGCTGGCGCTGGGCGACACCGGCATGACCAGCGGTCGGGTGGCCGTCCGGCTGACGCTGACGGCGGGTTCGGGGGGACGCGGACTGGATCGGCCGGAAGCGACGGAACCGCATGTATTCGCGACCGTGTCCCGGGCGCCGCGACCGGAGGGGTCGATTGGGCTCTGGACCGCCACGGTGCGGCGCAATCAGCACTCGCCGACCTCGCGGTTGAAGACCCTGTCCTATCTCGACAATGTGCTGGCCCGTCGCGAGGCCGCGCCATCCGAGGCGCTGATGCTCAACACCGACGGCGTCGTCGCCTGCGCGGCGGCGGCCAATGTGTTCTGGATCACGGATGGCCGGCTGTTCACGCCCGCGCTCGACTGCGGCGTGCTGGACGGCGTCATGCGACGCGAGGTGCTGAACCGCGCCGCGGCGTTCGGCCTGTCCGTGCGTGAAGGACATTTCCCGCCCACGGCCATCGCCGAGGCCGAGGCCGTGTTCATCACCAACAGCCTGGTCGGCGTGCGGCGCGTCCATTGGTTCGACGGAAGCGACATGCCCGGACTGCCGCTCGTGCAGGAACTGGGCGACACGATCGCGCGCGAGCTCGGCGATCTCAGTTCGACTTCGTGACCTTGTCCGACTTGCGCGGCCGCAGATAGAACTTGCGGCTGAAGGTCACCCCGTTGGGCATGAAGAAGTCGACCGGCGAGTCGTAGGAATAGTTCACTTCCGACATGACCACGCTCTGGTTGGCCGCGATCACGCCGGAGGGCACGGTGATGGCGGCGCCGGAGCTGTAGGCGGTCAGTCCGCCCTGGGCGCTGCTCCAATCCACGGTTGTCACGCCGCTCCCGTTGGCCGACACGCTGGTCACCCGCATCTGCAGGCTGGTCGTCGGATAGGGCTTCATGATCGTGGCGGCGATCGCGAAGATGTCGGTGATCTCGGTGTTGGAGATGGTCGACGACTGGGCGACAAGGTCGCCGATCGCCGAGGCGGCGTGGCCGGCGCGCCGCTCGGCCAGCAGGGCTTGGGTGATCTCGGCCAGACCGAAGTAGAAGGCGATCATCGCCGGCGCGATCAGCGCGAACTCGACGGCGGAAACGCCGCGGCGATCACGCCGCAGCCGGCTCAAGAACCCGATCATGAGTAGGGCTCGTTGCGGAAGGTCACGGTTGAATAGATCAGGCGCTTGGTGCCGCCGAGGCTGGCGAGGCCTGCATTCATCATCGGCGTGATCAGGGTCCATTCGTAGTAGGCCCGCACCACGACGATGTCCTCGCCATCGCCCGGCACGAAGGTGGTCTTGCTGGTGTCGAAGGCGCCGTTGGTCACCGGATCGGTCAGGGACACGTCCGCGAACTTGGGAAAGGTGCGCACGTCGACATAGAGGTTGGTCGCGCAACTTGAGCCCAGCCACGACATGTTGTCGCAAACCGCGGTCTTGAACGAGCTGGCCGAACCGCCGGCCGTCTGCAACTGGCCGGTGCGGATGGTGCGAGCCGCCGTCTCGGTGGCGTTGTCCAGAGTCGTCGAGACCATGAAGACCATGCCCAGCTCGAGCACACCGAACATCAGGGCGAGGAAGGGCGCGGCGACCAGCGCGAACTCGACGGCCGTCGCGCCGCGGCGGGCGGCGGCGAAGCGTCGGTATAGAGACCTGATCTTTCGGGCCGCTGGGGCCATCGGGCTCGCCTTCCCTCGACGTCGCGGCGGAGAATAGCGGGCCGTCCCTAACTGGCGGTTTACTCGCGACCAGTTCGCCGCGATCGCTACTCGCCCTGGGCCGAGGCGGCGCCGGAGGCGCGTTGCACCGAGGTGGTGAACGGCGAGATGGCCTGCTGGTAGGTGGTGTCCTTCTCGCCCGGCATCGGCGTCCGCTCGCAGCGCGGCGCGCAGGCGTAGTTGTAGAGGTCCGGTCCGCGATACATCGTCACCCGGCCGTCGTCGCTGGCCGACACGATGATCTGGCGATCCAGGATGGTCCGGCCGCGACCATCGACCACGATCAGGTTGGTGATGCCGTAGCCCTTGCCGGTCACGACCAGGGTGCGGCCGTCAAGCACGGTCACGTCGGCCACCGCGGGATTGCCGATGATGACGTCGCGCGCCGAACCGCTCAGCACCAGCCGGGCCGCCTGGTCGATGCGGATCGGCATGTTCTGCGCCGCCGCCGGAAGCGCGACGAACAGGACGAGCAGGGTGGCGACGAGGCCCGGGAAGCGGCGCATGGCGATTTTCCGACGGCTGAGTTCGACGCCGAGAGTCGTGCCGAATGGTCAACAAAGACTGAAAAACGCTCCCACGCGGGCGGGCGCGATTCCTATAGAGAATCCGGAGCCAGTTTCGAGCTTATGGTTAACGGATGCTAATAGTAAAACCAAGTAAACCATAGAAAAATATTCGACGATCTCCTGCTGTTTACTGGCCATTAAACGCACCCTGCGAGAGTGGCCTTGTTTTCGGGGGCAGGCAGGCCAAGCGGCTTGAACCCGCAACCGCTAGCTTGCTGATGAGGAGATCAAGCAATGACCAAGTTTATGACGCGCTTCGCCAAGGATGAATCCGGCGCCACGGCCATCGAATACGGCCTGATCGTCGCCCTGATCGCGGTGGTGATCATCACCGCTGTGTCGACCCTCGGCGGCAAGCTCAACGACGCGTTCACCGACATCAACACGGGCCTGACGCCCGCCAGCTAAGACGGCGTCGCTTCGGAAAACAGGGGGCCGCGGAGTAATCCGCGGCCCTTCTGCTTTTGGATCCGGCCGTTCGCCTGCCGTAACCTTCGGTTCACCGCTGCGGGCGCATGGTCGAACCCTCATTTCAGGCCCCGGACGTTCCATGCTTCCGCTGCTCCAGTTCGCGCTGCTCGTCGCCTTCCCCGCCCTCGCCATCGTGGCCGCCATGCGGGACGCCACCAGCTTCACGATCCCGAACTGGATCTCCCTGGCCCTGATCGCGCTGTTCTTCCCGACCGCCCTGGTCCTCGGCGCGCCCCTGTCGCAGATCGGCATGGCCGTCGCGATCGGCTTCGGCGCCCTGATCGTCGGCATGGGCATGTTCGCGGCCGGCTGGATCGGCGGCGGAGACGCCAAGCTGTTCGCGGCCGTCGCTCTTTGGCTCGGCTGGTCGGCCCTGCTGCCCTTCCTGGCCGTGACCGCGGTGGCGGGCGGCGGCCTCGCCCTGTCCCTGCTGGTGATGCGGTCGGGCTGGCTCCGCCCGGTGACGATGGGCCTGCGCGGCTGGATCGGCCGCCTGGCGACGCCCGGCGAGAACGTGCCCTATGGCGTCGCCATCGCCATCGGCGCCCTCGCGGCCTTTCCGACCAGCCTTCCGGCGCAGCTCTTTCCCGGCCTGTCCTGAGCGGGGCTTAGGCGGGCGTTAACCATGCCCGCAGGATGGTGAGCTGCCGCCAGAAGGGACGGCGACGAATCGCCCATGCGCCCGCGCCGGATCGGCCGGACGTTCATATGCCCAGTGTCCCTTCAAGGGTCAGTTCGACCTAATGAGCGCCGTACGCCTCCTCATCCTGGTGATCGCCGCCGTCGCCGCCATCGCGCTGGCGTTCGTCGTGCGCGGCGCCTTCTCGCCCAAGAAGATGCCGGTCGCCGCCGCCACCGCCGCCCCGACGCCCGCGCAGGCGACCGTCCGGGTGCTGGTCGCCAAGCGTGATCTGCCGACGGGAACGCGCCTCTCGGCCAGCGACCTCGGCTGGCAGGATTGGCCCGCCGAAGGCCTCAGCCCCAGCTTCACCACCGACGGCGCGCCCGCGGCCGTGAAGCCGGCCGGCGCCGCGGGCGCCGCCCAGCAGGCGGCCACGACCGCAAGCGGCCTGCTCGGCGACTCCGCCATCAAGGCGCTCGACGGCGCGGTCGTCCGCGAACCGTTCGTCAGCGGCGAGCCGATCGTCGCCCGCAAGATCGTCAAGCAGGGCGAAGGGAACTTCATGGCCATCGTCCTCCAGCCCGGGATGCGCGCCATGTCGGTCGGCGTGACCGTCGACACCGCCGCCGGCGGCTTCGTCCTGCCCGGCGACCGGGTCGACCTGATCGTCAGCGTCGACGCCGGCGACAAGGGCATCGTCACGGAGACGGTGCTGCGCAACGTGAAGGTCCTGGCCATCGACCAGGCCGCGCAGCCGGCCAAGGACGCCCAGACGATGGTCGGCGCCGTGGCGACGCTCGAGGTTTCCGCCGCCGACACGGAGCTGGTCGCCGGCGCCCAGACCAAGGCCAAGGCCGGCGGGGCCCTGAGCCTGGCGCTGCGGTCCTACGCCGACGCCGGCGCGCCGACCTCCCGCGGTTCGGCCGGGGGATCGGCGGATTCTGGCCAGACCGTGCGGGTCCTCAAGGCCGGACAGGCCAGTCAGGTGACGGTGTCCCGATGAGCAAGAGCCGCTTCAGCGCCGCCGCCCCCATCGTCTTCCTCGCCGCGCTGGTCCAGGCCGCGGCGCCCGTCGTTTCGGCCCAACCCCTGCCGATCGAGACCCAGGGCGCGAGCCTGGTCGGGGCCGGCGGCGGCTCCACCGTTCGCGTGGACCTCGCTTCGAGCGGCGCATCGCAGGATCTGTCGCTGCCGCGGGGCAAGTCGGCGATCGTCGAACTGCCGGTCGACGTCCGGGACGTGCTGATCACCAACCCCGCCGTGGCCGACGCCGTCCTGCGCACGCCCCGCCGGATCTACGTGCTCGGCCTGGCCTCGGGACAGACCGACGCCATTCTCTTCGACGCCTCCGGCCGCCGGATCCTGTCGCTGAACATCCGCGTCGACGCCGACGGCGGCGCCCTGGCGGCGACGATCAACCGGGTCATTCCGGGCGCGCGGGTGAAGGTCGAGTCGATCGGCGACTCCGTCATCCTGACCGGCATGGTCCAGAACCCGATCGACGCGGAGCGCGCCGGACAGATCGCCGCCCGCTACGTGGCCAAGCCCGAGCAGGTGCTGAATATGCTGAGCGTCGCCGGCAAGGACCAGGTGATGCTCAAGGTGCGCATCGTCGAGGTCCAGCGCAGCGTCATCAAACAGCTGGGCGTCAACCTGAACGCGGTGCTTCAGCAAGGGTCCGGCTCGATCACGCTCGGCCAGGCCGCGAACTTCAGCATCAACGGCACCCTGCCGGGCGGCGCTTCGATCGGCGGAACCTACGCCGAAGGCGGCGACAGCTTGACCGGCTCGATCCGGGCCTTTGAGCGCGTGGGCCTGGTCCGCACCCTGGCCGAACCGAACCTGACCGCCGTGTCCGGCGAGGCGGCCCGCTTCCTGGCCGGCGGCGAGTACCCGGTGCCGGTGAACCAGGACAACTCCTCGGGCTCGGTCACCGTGGAGTACAAGCCGTTCGGCGTCGGCCTAGCCTTCACCCCGGTGGTGATGTCGGGCGGGCGCATCTCGCTCAAGATCTCGACGGAGATCTCCGAACTGACGACCCAGGGCGCGTTCACGCTCGGCGGCGGCAGCAGCAATACCAGCCTGACCATCCCGGCCCTGACGGTGCGCCGGGCCGAGACGTCGGTGGAACTGCCCTCGGGCGGCTCGATGATGATCGCCGGCCTGATCCAGCAACAGACCCGGGAGAACCTGGACGCTCTGCCCGGCGTCGGCGGTCTGCCCGTGCTCGGCTCCCTGTTCCGCTCGCGGGACTACCTGTCGGGCGACACCGAGATGGTGGTCCTGGTGACGGCCTATCTAGTGGATCCCAACAATCCGAACGCCTTCCAGACCCCGGCGGACGGCCTGCGCTTCGCCAACGACGCGGAGACCATCCTGATGGGCAAGCTGAACAAGTCCGTGCAGGCCCCTCCGGGGGCAAACGCCGGCCGGACCTGGCAGGGTCCGATCGGCTACGTGATCGAGTAGCGCGATGCCGAAGCACCTTCTTCCCCGCCTGACGCCCTTGGTCGCCGGACTGGCGCTGGCGGCCTGCGCCCACGGCGGCGGGGGCCTCCCAGCGACCTCGGCGGCGCCCAATGCCCTGGACGCATGGCAGGGCGCGATCCAGGTCACGCCGACGCCCGACGAAATTCGCCTCGCCGCTCATCCGACCGGGCTATCCGGCAACCAGGCCCGGGCCCTCGCCGAGTTTCACGGCCGCTGGATGCAAACCGAGGGCGGAGAGATCACCGTCGCCGCGCCGAACGAAGGCGGCTACCGGGTTGGGACGGAAGCCCGCGCCTACCTCGTTGGCCAGGGCGCTCCGGCGGCCCTGGTGAAACTGGTCGGCTACGACGCCGCCGGCCAAGCCGACGCGCCGGTGATCGTCGGCTTCAAGCGCTACTCGGTCGCCACGCCCAACTGCGGTTCGTGGGAGAATCTCAGCCGCACGTTCGGCAACGGCGCCTACGGCAACCTCGGCTGCGCGGTGACGTCCAACATGGCCGCCCAGGTGGCCAACCCCGGAGATCTGGTCGCGCCGCGCACGATGGACCCTGCCGATCCGGGCCGCCGGGCCACGGTGTTCGACAAGTACCGCAAGGGCGAGACGACCTCTTCCGCCAAGGACGCCCAGGCTTCGGGCGCGGTCTCGCAGGCGATCCAGTAGCCATGAACACCAGACCCGCGGAACACGATCCATTCGACCTGGGCTTCGAGGCCGAGGATGAGTTCGCGCCGGCGGGCGGCGATCCCTGGCGCGACGACCTGCCGCTGGTCAAACCCGCCTCCGGCGCCGATCCGTTCGCGGACTTCCCGCCGGCGCGATCGGCCCTGGACGAAGACCCTTTCGCCGACCTGTCGCCTATTCCGACCTCAGCAGCGTCCCCCGTGTCCCAGTCCCCCGGTCATCCTCAAGTCTCCAGCCCCGTCGCCGAGGTGAATCCCGGGGGCGAGGCCGGCAACGGCGACGCCAGCGTCCCGCGCATCACGATTCACGTCTTCTGCTCTCGGCCAGACACCGCGGAGCTGGTCGAAAAGGCGGCCGGCGATCGTCGCATGTCGCGCGCCGCCACCCTGGTCCGGCCCGGGGGCGTGCAGGCGGCGATCGACCACTATCAGAACCAGCCGACCCCCTCGCTGGTCATCGTCGAGAGCCTCGATCCGGCCCCGGAGCTTCTCGCCCAGCTCGATCGGCTGGCCGAGGTCTGCGACCCCGGCACCAAGGTCGTGACCATTGGGTCGGCCAACGACATCGCCCTGTACCGGGAGCTCATGCGCCGCGGCGTCAGCGAGTATCTCGTCCCGCCGCTCAGCCCGCTGCAGCTCATCCGGTCGATCACCAGCCTCTATGCCGACCCGTCGGCGCCGTTCACCGGCCGCCAGATCGCCGTGGTCGGCGCCAAGGGCGGCGTCGGCGCCTCCACCCTCGCCCACAACCTGGCCTGGGCGCTGGCCGAGCGCCTCCAGGCGGGCGTCGTCCTCGCCGACTTCGATCTGCCGTTCGGCACCGCCGGCCTCAATTTCAACCAGGACCCCCTGCAGGGCATGGCCGACGCGCTGGGCCAGCCCGAGCGTCTGGACCCGGTGCTGATGGATCGCATGATGGTCCGCGTCACCGACCGCCTGTCGCTGTTCGCCGCCCCGGCGACGCTCGACCAGGACTTCGACATCCATCCGGACGCGTTCGAGGAGGTCGCCCAGAAGATCCGCTCGGCCGCGCCCTTCGTGGTCCTTGACCTTCCCCACGCCTGGAGCGCCTGGAAGCGGAAGATGCTGGTGGCGTCGGACGACCTGGTGATCGTCGCCACGCCGGACCTCGCCTCGCTGCGCAACGCCAAGAACATGATCGACCTGGTCAGGCAGGCCCGGCCGAACGATGCGCCGCCGCGACTGGTGCTGAACCAGGTGGGCGTGCCCGGCCGCCCCGAAGTGCCAGTGAAGGACTTCGGCGCCGCGCTCGGACTGGCGCCCTCTCTCTGCCTGCCATTCGAACCCAAGGCCTTCGGGCAGGCCGCCAACCACGGTCAGATGCTCGCCGAGGTCGCTCCGCGGTCGAAGGCGGCCGAGGGCGTCAACCAGCTCGCCCAACTGATCGCGCGCCGCGATCCGCCTCCCGCCCAGAAGTCGTCGTTGCTCGGCGGCCTGCTCGGCAAGAAGAAGTAGCGCCCGGTGTTCGGAAAACGATCCGATGCAGATGCGGCCCGACCGCTGAAGGCTCCGCCTCCGGCGCCCGCCGGCGCGCCGATCGCGACGCGCCCGCAGTCCGATCCCGCGCCGACGGCGTCGGGAACTCCCGCCACCAAGCGGGAAGGCGTCGACGCCGCCAGCCTCGCCGGGGGCTCGACGCCCCGAGAGAAGCCGAAGGCGCCGAAGGGGCTCGACCAACTGCGCGCCGCTCAGAGCGGTCCGACCGCTCAGATCGTCCGTGAGCAGAGCGACTACTACCACGCGACGAAGACAACGATCTTCAACGCCCTGCTGAACACCATCGACCTGAGCCAGCTGGCCCAGCTCGACCAGAAGTCGGCGGCTGAGGAGATCCGGGACATCGTCGCCGAACTGGTGGCGATCAAGAACGTCTCCATGTCGGTCGCCGAGACCGACCACTTGGTCCAGGACATCATCAACGACGTCCTCGGCTACGGTCCGCTGGAACCGCTGCTGGTCCGCGACGACATCGCCGACGTCATGGTCAACGGCGCCAATCGGGTGTTCATCGAAGTCGGCGGCAAGGTCCAACTGACCAACGTCCGTTTCCGCGACAACGCGCAGCTGATGAACATCTGCCAGCGGATCGTCTCTCAGGTCGGCCGCCGCGTCGACGAGAGCTCGCCGATCTGCGACGCCCGACTGCCGGACGGCAGCCGGGTCAACGTCATCGCCCCGCCGCTGGCGCTGGACGGCCCGACGCTGACGATCCGGAAGTTCAAGAAGGACAAACTGACCATGAAGGACCTGGTGGACTTCAAGTCCATCAGTCCCGAGGGCGCGCGCGTGCTCGGCGTGATCGGCGCCTGCCGGTGCAACATCGTCATCTCCGGCGGCACCGGGTCGGGCAAGACCACCCTGCTCAACACCATGA
This sequence comes from uncultured Caulobacter sp., assembly GCA_937925635.1. Taxonomy (GTDB): domain Bacteria; phylum Pseudomonadota; class Alphaproteobacteria; order Caulobacterales; family Caulobacteraceae; genus Caulobacter. Next base: position 39,418 of record CALALX010000021.1, on the reverse strand, counting down.
CCGCCTTCATCGATCCCACCGAGCGGGTGATCACCTGCGAGGACGCGGCCGAGCTGCAGCTGCAGCAACCGCACGTGGTGCGGCTGGAAACCCGCCCGCCGAACCTCGAGGGCCAGGGCCAGATCACGATGCGGGACCTGGTCAAGAACTGTCTGCGCATGCGTCCCGAACGGATCATCGTCGGCGAAGTCCGCGGGCCCGAAGCGTTCGATCTGCTGCAGGCGATGAACACGGGTCACGACGGCTCGATGGGCACGTTGCACGCCAACAGCCCGCGCGAGGCCATCAGCCGGATCGAGTCGATGATCACGATGGGCGGCTACGGCCTGCCCTCGAAAACCATCCGTGAGATGATCGTCGGCTCCATCGACGTCATCATCCAGGCCGCCCGCCTTCGCGACGGCTCGCGCCGGATCACCCACATCACCGAGGTCGTGGGCCTCGAAGGCGATGTCATCGTCACCCAGGACCTGTTCGTCTACGAGATGAACGGCGAGGACGCGCAAGGCCGGGTCACCGGCAAGTTCCGCTCCACCGGCATCGCCCGTCCGCGCTTCTGGGACCGGGCCCGCTACTACGGCCTCGAACGCGAGCTGGCCGAAGCGCTAGACGCGGCGGAGTAGCCCATGCTGGTCATCGTCGTCGCGGTTCTGGCCTTCATCACCATCGGCGGCATCGGATGGGTGTTCGTCGGCGGCGACTCGGGCAGCGCCCGGGCCGCCAAGCGCGCCCAGGCCATCGTCAGCGGCGGTCCGCGCGAAACGCGCGCGCGGGGCCGGGCGGCGGTCGCCAACACCCAGGAGAGCCGTCGCAAGCAGATTCTGCAGACCCTGAAAGACCAGGAAAGGCAGCAGAAGAAGGCCACGCTGGCGATCGCCGCCCGTCTGCAGCAGGCCGGCCTGAGTGTGTCCGTCCGCACCTTCTGGATCGCCAGTATCGTCTTCGGTCTCGGACTGGGCCTTTTGGTGCTGGTCGCCACCCAGAAGCCGCTGATCGCGTTGGGCCTCGCCTTCGCGGCCGGACTGGGTCTGCCCCGCTGGCTGGTCGGCTTCCTGGCCAAACGCCGAATCAAGATGTTCACCGAGGCCTTCTCCGACGCCATCGACATCATCGTCCGGGGCATCAAATCGGGCCTGCCGGTCCACGACTGCCTGAAGATCATCGGACGCGAGTGTCCCGAGCCCCTGGCCGGCGAGTTCCGCCGCATGGTCGAGAACGTCGGCATGGGCATGGCCATGGATCAGTCGCTGGAGAAGATGTACGAGCGCATGCCGACCAATGAGCTGCGCTTCTTCTCCATCGTGCTGGCCATCCAGCAGAAGGCGGGCGGCAACCTGGCCGAGGCGCTCAACAATCTTTCAACGATCCTCCGTGCCCGGAAGATGATGCGCGAGAAGATCAAGGCGCTGTCCTCCGAAGCCATTGCCTCGTCGTTCATCATTGGATCGTTGCCGCCCGGGGTCGTGGCGATGATCTCCCTGACCAATCCCGCCTACATGGCGCCGATGTTCAGCGATCCGCGCGGTCACCTGATGCTGCTCGGGGCCGCCATCTGGATGAGCCTGGGCATCCTGGTGATGCGCAACATGATCAACTTCAAGTTCTGAGGGGGGGGCCGATGGATATCGCCAGAACCCTCACGGATCCGGACAACCTGCTGACGGCCTTCGTCGCATTGGTCGCCTTCGCCACCATCGTCACGCTCGCCGCGCCGATGTTGCGAAGCCGAGGCCTCGAAGGCCGGCTGAAGTCGGTCGCGAACCGTCGCGAGGAACTACGCCGCCGTTCGCGCGAGGAGATCGCCAAGCGCGGGGCCGGGGCCAGCAGCAGCATCCGGCAGGTCGACGAAGGCCTCTACAAGAAGGTGGTGGAGCGTCTGCAACTGTCGCGTCTGCTCGAGGACCCCAAGGTTGCGGAGAAGATGGCTCAGGCCGGCTTCCGCGGCCCGAGGCCGATCAGCGCCTTCTACTTCTTCCGCCTGGTGATGCCGTTCGCCTTCCTGGCGTCGACCGCCTTCTACCTGTTCGTGATCAACGACTTCGGCCTGCCGACCATGAGCCGGGTCACCTTCAGCGTCGCGGCGATGGTGCTCGGTTACTATGCGCCCAACATCTACATCAGCAACGTCGCCCAAAAGCGCCGGGAGTCGATTGTCGCCGCCTTTCCCGACTCGCTCGACCTGCTGCTGATCTGTGTCGAGAGCGGCATGTCGATCGAGGCGGCCATCCAGAAGGTCAGCGGCGAAGTCGGCAGTTCCTCGATCGAGCTGGCCGAGGAGCTGACCCTGCTGACCGCAGAGCTCAGCTACCTGCCGGATCGCCGCCTCGCCTACGAAGGCCTGGCCAAGCGGACCAACCATCCGGGGGTCAAGGCCGTCGCGACCGCGATGATCCAGGCTGAGCGATACGGCACGCCCCTGGGCGCCGCGCTGCGGGTCATGGCCAAGGAGAACCGCGAGCTGCGCCTGTCGGCCGCCGAGAAGAAGGCCGCGGCCCTGCCGGCCAAGCTCACGGTTCCGATGATCCTGTTCTTCCTGCCGGTGCTGTTCGTGGTGATCCTGGGTCCCGCGATCATCAAGGTCCAGGACACCATGGCCCACCGACCGGCGGACTAAGGGGGCAGCCCCCAGTCGTGCGCCTAGTCCTCGACCTTGCCCGGCCAGGTCAGGTAGCCGTGGCGGTCCGTTCCAGCGAGGTGGTAGTCCCGTCGGTAGGACGGAGCGACGGGCGGCGGCGGAGGCGGAGCGCCGTATTGGCCGGCGGAGGTCGCACCGTAGGCGTATCCGCCCGACGCGCCGGAGCCATACGCATAGCCGCCGCCGCGCGCGCCATAGCGCGTCTCGGTCTCGCTGTAGCGGTAGCGGCTGCTGGAGGTCTCTGTCTCGCTGACCTCCACGCTGACGCCGCTCGCATATCGACGGCTGCCGGCGGCGTAGCGATAGCCGCCCTCGACCCGCTCGCGACGACCCGCTGGGCGGTGGACGGTCCTGGTCCTCGTCGCCGTGGTTCGGGTGGCGGAGGACGACCCGCCGGTCGACGCCTGGACGGTCTTGGCGGTCGTCGAGGACGCGGCCGGCGTCGTGGGGCATTGGCACGGCAGGTTGCAGCCGGTGAGCGTCAGCGCCGCGACGGCGGCGGCGAGCGGGACCTTGACGAACTGCATGGCGGCCTCGGAAACCTTAACGAGACCAATACGATAACCGCTACGGGCCGAGCTTCCGGACCTATTCTCCGCGAGCGCGAGATTTAACCATCGGCAGTTCGCCGATCAGGCGCGCCAGGCCCAGGCCCAGAACGATGCCGAGGCTGTTGGCGATCGCGTCCAGCGCATCGCCCTGTCGACCAAGACCCATGAGGGCCTGGGCGAACTCGATGCCGACGCCGAGGACGAAAAGGCCGGCCGCCAGCCGCCAGGACGTCGCGCGGAACGCCCATGCGCCGATCAGTGTAAGGACCAGATAGGCGAAGGCATGCTCGAACTTGTCCCACAGGCTCACCCCCGGCAGGGCCGCGGTCGGCGCGAGCGACAGCCAGATGATGGTCGCGACGGCGGCGAGAAGGAGGGCGATGCGGATCGGAGGCGGGATCATGTCCCCACGGGTTGCACCGCCCCCACTCGGTGTCTAGCGTCCGCCCCGAAAAATCAGGGAGCGATCAGTGGCGGTAGCGGCGGTAATCTGGGACTTCGGCGGGGTCATCACCTCCTCGCCGTTCGAGGCGTTCAACCACTTCGAAACCGAGCGCGGCCTGCCGCGCGACTTCATCCGCGGGATCAACGCCACCAATCCGCACGACAACGCCTGGGCCCTGTTCGAGCGCAACGAGATCGACGCGGCGACCTTCGACGTGAAGTTCCTCGAGGAGGCGACGGCGCTCGGCCATGCCGTGCGCGGCGCCGACATCCTGCCCCGGCTGTCCGGCGACGTGCGGCCGCGGATGGTGGCGGCGCTCAAGCAGTGCAAGCAGCATTTCAAGGTCGGCTGCATCACCAACAACGTCCAGACCGGCCACGGCGCCGGCATGGCGGGCACCAGCGACAAGGCCGCCCAGGTGGCCGGGATCATGGAACTGTTCGACGCCGTGATCGAAAGCTCCAAGGCCGGCGTCCGCAAGCCGGACCCGCGCATCTACCAGATGATGTGCGAGCTGCTGGCCGTCGAGCCGGTCGACTGCGTCTACCTCGACGACCTGGGGATCAACTGCAAGCCGGCGGCGATGCTGGGGATGCGGGCCATCAAGGTCGGCGGGGTCGACCAGGCCCTGGCCGAACTGTCGGCGGCGACCGATCTCATCTTCGACTAGGAGCGGGCGGCGGGGCGCCGCCTCAGTTGATCAGGATCGTCCCGATCAGCAGCTTGCCGCCCTTCTTGCCGAGCACGCGGTCGGTCGCCTTCTGCAGCTCGGCGGCGATGTAGTCGGCGTTGGGCAGGGCGGCCTTGGGCAGGCCGCCGGCGTAGCCTTGCAGAAAGCCGGCGTAGGCGTCGCGCAGGCGGGGCTGGACCGCGGTGGCCTTGGTCCGCAGGTCGTTGTCGGCGATGTCTATGCCGCATTCGACCGTGATCACGCCCCGGCTGCCGTCTCGGCGGATGATCGTGGCGGCCACGGCCTTGACCTGGACGAAGGTGATGCCGCCGCCCTTCTTCTTTTCGCCGCCCGAGGCCGAGGCGACCGTGGGAATGAGCGCGAGCGCGGCGGCGAGAGCAAGTCGGCGATCCATGACCCTCCCCATGACACGACACGGTTGACGTCCCGTTTACCTGCGACGCGGCGGCGGCGTGACCGCGGGGCCGACTCAATCGAGACTCGGCGGAGATTCACGCAAGGATGTCGCCATGGGCCGCTTCGCGCCCCAGACTCTGAACCTCGACGGCAAGGTGATCCTGATCACCGGCGGCACCGGCTCGTTCGGACGCCGGTTCGTCGAGACGGTCCTGACCCGCTATCGCCCCCGTAAGCTGATCGTCTATTCCCGCGACGAGCTGAAGCAGAGTGAGATGCAGCAGGAGTTGCGCGAACGCTTCAGCGCCGAGGACGTGGCGCGGATGCGCTTCTTCCTGGGCGACGTGCGCGACCGAGCGCGGCTGACGCTGGCCCTGCGCGGCGTCGACATCGTGGTGCACGCCGCGGCGCTGAAGCAGGTGCCTGCGGCCGAATACAATCCGTCGGAGTGCATCCACACCAACGTCATCGGGGCCGAAAACGTGGTCTGGGCCAGCCTGACCAACCATGTGAAGCAGGTGGTCGCCCTGTCGACCGACAAGGCCTGCAACCCGGTCAACCTCTATGGCGCGACCAAGTTGGCCTCGGACAAGACCTTTGTGGCGGCCAACAATCTGTCTGGCGACATCGGCACCAAGTTCGGCGTCGTGCGGTACGGCAACGTGGTGGGCTCGCGCGGCAGCGTCGTACCGCTGTTCCGCCGCCTGCTGGCCCAGGGCGCGACCGAGCTGCCGATCACCGATCCGCGCATGACGCGCTTCTGGATCACCCTGAACGAGGGCGTCGACTTCGTGCTGTCGTCGCTGGAGCTCATGCGCGGGGGCGAGATCCTGGTGCCGAAAATCCCGTCGATGTCGATGCCGGACCTGGTCCAGGCGCTGTCGCCGGGCGCCGGCATGAAGATTGTCGGGATCCGTCCGGGCGAGAAGCTGCACGAGATCATGGTCGGCGCGGACGACGCGCGCCAGACGGTCGAGCTGGCCGACCGCTACATCATCGAGCCGGCCTTCGTGGAGTATACGCGCACGCCGTTCGGCGCGGCCGACGGCGCGCGGCCCGTGGGCGAGGATTTCGCCTATTCCAGCGACAGCAATGACGACTGGCTGACCGCCGATCGCCTGCGGGCCATGCTCGAGGAGACCGGCGTGTGAAGCAGGGGTTCCTCCCCTACGGCCGCCAGACCATCGAGGATGACGACGTCGCGGCCGTCACCGAGGCGCTGCGGTCCGACTACTTGACCACCGGCCCGAAGGTCGTCGAGTTCGAGGAACGGTTCGCCGAGACGGTCGGCGCCGCCCATGCAGTGGCCTGCAGCAACGGCACCGCGACGCTGCATCTTTCGATGCTGGCCCTGGACATCGGCCCCGGCGACGTCTGCGTTGTGCCGTCGATGACCTTTCTGGCCACCGCCAACTGCGCCGCCTATGTCGGCGCGGACGTCGTGTTCGCGGACGTCGATCCCGACACAGGGCTGATGACGCCGGAGACCCTGCGCGATGCGCTGGGCGAGGCCCGGGGGCGCCGCGTGCGCGCGGTGCTGCCGGTCCACCTGCGCGGCGAGGTCTGCAATCTGCCGGCCTTGAGAGACCTGGCCGAGGACGCCGGCGCGGCCCTGGTCGAGGACGCGCCGCATGCGCTCGGATCCCGCACTCTGTTCAACGGCCACGCCGGACAGGTTGGCGACGGTCGCCATGGCGTCCTGGCCAGCTTCTCGTTCCATCCGGTGAAGACCATCGCCACCGGCGAGGGCGGCATGCTGACCACCAACGACGGCGACCTGGCGGAACGGCTGCGGCGCTTCCGCAGTCACGGCATGAGCCGGCCGCCGGGGAGCGAGCCCTGGGTCTACGAAATGGAGCAGCCCGGCTTCAACTATCGTCTGCCGGACATCGCCTGCGCGCTGGGCCTGTCCCAGCTGGCCAAGCTGCCGCGCTTCGCCGAACGCCGCCGGCGGCTGGCGGCGCTCTACCGCGAGGCGCTCGCGCCGCTGGCCCCGCTGGTCGCCCTGCCGCCGCCGATGCCGTGGTCGGACCCCGTCCCGCACCTGCTGGTCGCACTGATCGCGTTCGAGACGGCCGGCGTGAGCCGACGCGAGGTGATGGAGTCCCTGGCGGCCCAGGGCGTCGGCTCGCAAGTCCACTACATTCCGGTGCACACCCAGCCCTACTGGCGGACGCGCAACGGCGAACGGTCGTTGCCCGGGGCCGAGGCCTGGTACCGGCACTGCCTGAGCCTGCCGCTCTTCCCGGCGATGGAAGATGGCGATGTCGCGCGGGTGGCCGACGCCCTGCGCTCGGCGTTGAGGCTTTAGGCCGCCACCAGACCGCACGCCTGGGCCATGCCCCGGACCTTGTCGAGCGCTTCCGGCGACTTGATCAGTTCGTCGCGGACTTCCGGCGTGCGCATCAGCCGGGCCGCTTCGGTGCGAGCCCGCTCGCTGACCGGGCCGGTGGGGCCGGCCTCGCCCATCGCCAACCGCAACAGCAGGTTCAGGCGATGCACGGCGGGCGCAGGGGCCTTGGCAAGCGTGGCGACGAGCCTGGTGTCGGCCTCGATGAGGCCGCCGACCTCGCCGATCTTGGCCTGGATGGGACCAGATTCCTCCGGCACCAGTCCGACGCGGTTCACCGCGCGCTGGATCGCGGCCAGCGTGGCCAGCTTCTGAGCGGGCGAATCGGAGCCGAACCGCATCTCCTTCTCGAAGCGCAGGGCGGAGATATTGGCGCTGAGCCAGCGCGCCGCCTGGCGCTTGTTGGCGCCGCCGGTGACGTTCTCCACCAGGCGGACCAGCAACTCGATCTCCTCTCGGGCGCCCTTGTCCTTGCCGAGCAGGGCGTCGACGAAGTCACCCGTCACCATCGCCTTGGATCGGGCGGTGAAGGCGGCGTGGATGTCTTCCATCGACAGGATGCGGCCGCCGGCCGCGGTCAGAGCCATGGCAAGGCCCCGCAGCAGGTCGATCTCCTCCACCGCCTCGTTGGGCTTGAGACGACGCGGCCCGGTCAGCTCCCGCAGCACGCGCTGAGCGATCGCCACCCGGCAGCTTTCGAAATGCGGACCGCCCAGCCAGTTGGCCAGCCGCGCCGCGGCCCCTTCCAGGGGCGGCATGACCTTGGCGACCGAAGGCTCGATGCCGATCAGCGCCTCGACCGCGTCGGCGCCGGCAAGGCGCGTCATCGCGGCCAGCTGAGATCCGAGGTCGAGCTCGCCGCCCAACAGGTCGGCGAGACCCGCGCGGGAGCCGAGGATCTCGGTCAGCGGCTGTTCCAGCACCTGCAGGGCGTGATCACGCGCCTGCGGATGCGTCGGCGCGGCGTCGGCGAGGTCGAGCAGCAGACCGACCTTCTCCGCCCAGCCCTTCGCCGGAGCGATCGAGGCGGCGACGCCGGCGCCGAGCAGGTAGGCTCGGTCGGGCTCGGCGACCAGGCGTTCGGCGGCGGCGGCGAAGCCTTCCTTGTCCAGGTTGGGCAGCTGACCACGCTTATGGTCGCGCAGGATGCGCTCGATCGCGCGCTCGGCCAGGGCCTGGAAGGCGCGAATGATCTCGTGCACGCCCACGCCGCGGGCCTGCGCCTCGGGAATGGCGATCTTCTGGATGGCGTGTTGAAGCTCGACCCCGGAGGCTTCCAGCTTGCCGACGAGATCGGGGCGATGCAGCAGCTCGAACGGCGTGGCCTTGTTTCGCAGCAGCCAGTTGTCGAGCAGGCGACCGATGCGCTCCCGCGCATGGATCGTATAGAGATCGGACGGGCTGACGCAGAGCGGCTCGTTGTCCTCGCGCACCTTCTTGGGCTTGACCCGCTCGGGCGCGCCCTTGTTCAGGATGGTGACGGAGGAAAATTCGCGAGTCTCCTCGTCGAGGACCTCCTTCGACACGCGCACGGCGGCGACGCGTCCCTCGGCCAGGAGCTCCTCGGCCGTCTGGATGGCGCGCGCGCGATCTTCCGTGGCCATGTCGAGCGTCCAGCCGGATCCCGGCTGGCGGCGCACGAACAGTTCGTAGTGGACCTTTCCCCGCATGAACCGCGTTATGTGGGAAACACCCTAAGGTCCCGTTTACGATGCAGCCGCCCCATTGACGCCACGCTGTCAGGGGAATTCCCTGCATCGGGATGCCTTTTCAGGCATGAAGGCCCGTACGAGACAGTCATTCAGAAGGGAATACATGGCCAGGATCACTCTGGTGGACGACGACGAAAACATCGTCGCTTCGGTTTCGCTGGCGCTGGAAAGCCATGGGCACGTCGTGACCGCTCGTCACGACGGTGTCGCGGGCCTCGAATCCCTGACCGCCAATCCGCCGGACCTCGCTATTCTCGATGTGAAGATGCCGCGCATGGACGGCATGGAGCTGCTTCGCCGCCTTCGTCAGACGTCGAACATTCCGGTGATCATGCTGACGTCCAAGGACGAGGAGATCGACGAGATCCTCGGCTTCAACCTCGGCGCCGACGACTACATCCACAAGCCGTTCAGCCAGAGGCTGCTGCTTGAGCGGGTCAAGGCCGTGCTTCGGCGGGCCGACGTGGCGGAGGAAGACGCCGCGCCGGGCGCGCCGCCGGCCGAACCCGGCGCCAAGGCCATGCGGCGCGGCAAGCTGACGCTTGACCCGGAGCGCCACGACAGCCTGTGGGACGGCAAGCCGGTCCGCCTGACCGTGACCGAGTTCCTGCTGCTGCAGTCCCTCGCCCAGCGCCCCGGCTTCGTGAAGAGTCGCGACAACCTGATGGACGCCGCCTACGATGATCAGGTCTATGTCGATGACCGGACCATCGACAGCCACATCAAGCGGATGCGCAAGAAGTTCCGCCAGGTGGACCCCAGCTTCGACGCGATCGAGACCCTGTATGGCGTCGGATACCGCTACCGCGAGTCCTGACCCCGAAGCGCGCCCCCGGCGTCGCTGGTGGCCGCAGGGGTCCCGACTCGGCCGGCTGATCATCGCCCTCAATCTGCTCAGCCTGGCGATCCTGATCGGCGGCGCCCTGACGTTGAACGAGATGCGTCGCGGCCTGGTCAACGCGCGGATCGAGAGCCTGATCACCCAGGGCGAGTGGATCGCGCGACTGGTCGACGACGCCGCCACGGTGGGAGAACCCGAGCCGGCCCTGCAACCCGAGCGGGCGGCGACCCTCCTGCAGCTGCTGCATCTGCCGCGCGACGCCCGGGTGCGGCTGTTCGACAAGAGCGGCAAGCTGATCACCGACTCCTACTTCGTCGCGGACCGCGTCGAGTGGGCGCCGTTGCCGCCGGCGCGCCGGCCAGGCGAGAAGCCCAAGGCCGAGTCCCCGAGCGACGCCGAACAGCGCGCCGGCCGCGCCCTGCAGGCCGAACTCGCGATCGCGCGCGGCGGGGAGATCGTCAAGGGCCGCCGGGTCACCGAGAACGGCGAGCAGGTGATCAGTGTCTCCCTGCCCATCAAGCGGGTGCGCGCCACGGTAGGGGTCCTGACCCTCGAAGCCGGCGACGTCGACGAGATCATCGCCCGTGAACGCGCCAGCCTGATCCCCTTCATCCTGATCGCCGTGGGCGTGACCCTGCTGTCGTCGGTGCTGCTGACGGTGCTGATCGCCCGCCCCGTCCTGCGACTGGCGAGGGCCGCCGATCGCGTGAAGGCGGCGCGCGCGCGGTCGATCTCGCTGCCCGACCTGGCCCGCCGTGACGATGAGATCGGCGATCTCAGCCGGTCCCTGGAAGACATGACCGAGACCCTCTCGGAGCGCATGGACGCCATCGAGAGCTTCGCTGCCGACGTGGCGCACGAAATCCGCAATCCGCTGACCTCGATCCGATCGGCGGTCGAGACCCTGGACCTGGTCGGCGACGGCCCGGCGCGCGAGCGCCTGATGGGCATCCTGAAGCAGGACGTCGGCCGGCTGGACCGGCTGGTCACCGACATTTCGAACGCCTCGCGACTGGACGCCGAGCTGTCGCGTGACGCCCCGCGCGCCATCGACCTGGGCGGTCTGCTGACCGACATCGCCGGTGTCTACGAGGCCTCGGCGCGGCCGGGCGAGGCGTCAGTCGCCCTCTCCATCGAAGCCGGCGAACCGGTTATCGTGTCCGGTCGCGAAGGCCCGCTGGGCCAGGTGTTCCGCAACCTGATCGACAACGCCCGCTCGTTCAGCCCGACCGGCGGTCAGGTTCGCGTCACCCTCGACCGCGACCGGGGCCAGGCCCGGGTGCTGGTCGAGGACGACGGCCCCGGCATCCCGCCCGACAACCTCGAGACCGTATTCGAGCGTTTCTACACCTCCCGGCCCAAGGGGTCGGCGTTCGGCGGCAATTCGGGCCTGGGCCTCTCCATCGCCCGGCAGATCGTCCAGGCCCACGGCGGCGAGATCCACGCCGAGAACCGCCACGAGACCGGCGAAAGGCCTGACGAAAGGTCCGCCAGAAAACGGGAGCGGCCTATCAAATCCGACGACAAGATCGTCGGAGCGCGCTTCGTCGTCGTCCTGCCCGAGCGGCGGTCGTGATCCGCCACGCGGACCTCGTGGCGCTGAGGATCGGCGCCGAGTGGCGCGGCGTGCTGATCGAGGGGCCCTCCGGCGCGGGCAAGAGCGACCTGGCGCTACGCGCCATCGGCGAGGGCTTCCGGCTCGTCGCCGACGACCGGGTCCTGGTCTGGGCCTCTGCCGGACGAAACTACGGTCGCGCCCCCGACACGCTGGCCGGCATTCTTGAGAGCCGCGGCGCAGGCGTTCTGCCCGTCCCCGCGATCGCCTTCTGCGAGGTCGCCCTCGCCGTGCGCTGCGAAGCCTCGCCCGATGCGGTCGAGCGGATGCCGATCGGCGAGACGCTCGACCTCCCCGGCGGGCCGGTCCCGCTGCGCCCCCTGTGGCCATTTGACCGCGCGGCGCCCGCGAAACTGCGTCGCATCATCGAGCATCTTGGACACGAACATTAACGGGCGTATCTAGGCGCCTTCGCGGCCTCCTTTCCGCCGCGAGGCTGACGGGCAGGGGATACCCGGTTTGATCATGACAAGGCGTTGGGCCCTCTGATGATAGGGCTCGTGATAGTCACCCACGGTCGGCTGGCCGAAGAGTTCGTCTTCGCCATGGAGCATGTGGTCGGCCCGCAGGACGCGGTCGCCGCCATCTGCATCGGACCCGACGACGACATGGAAAAGCGCCGCAGGGACATCCTGAAGGCCTGCGCCGATGTCGATTCCGGCAGAGGCGTCATCCTGCTGACCGACATGTTCGGCGGCACGCCGTCCAACCTGGCCATCAGCGTCATGGAACAGACCCGCGCCGAGGTGATCGCCGGCCTGAACCTGCCGATGCTGATCAAGCTGGCGTCCCTGCGCACCCGCATGAGCCTGGAAGAGTGCGTGCATCACGCTCAGGAGGCGGGCCGCAAGTACATCTCCGTCGCGTCCTACGTGCTGGCCGGCGAAAAGTGAGCGTGCGCCGCACCGTCGAGATCGTGAACGAGCGAGGCCTGCACGCGCGGGCCTCGGCCAAGTTCGTCAAGATGGCCGCCGGCTTCGACGCCGAGGTCCAGGTCAGCCGTGACGGCTCCACCGTCGATGCGCGCTCGATCATGGGCTTGATGATGCTGGCCGCCGGCATCGGCTCCACCATCGAGATCAGCGCCGAGGGCGACGAGGCGGAAGCGGCGCTGGAAGCGCTCTGCGACCTGGTGAACCGGAAGTTCGACGAGGAGCGGTAGGGCGCTCTAGGCGACGCTGGGACGGAGCGGGTCGGCGTAGTCGAAGCCGTCGCCCTCAAAACGTTCTTCCAACGCATCGAGCCCATTCGACTTCTTGAACTCGACCTCGGCCGTGGTGACCGGGATCAGCCACAGGCATTTGCCGGCGACACCATCGACCGTCAGGTTCTCAAGGCGAGGCCCGTACAGATAGGGCAGCGAGATCAGGCCACGATCGCAACTCGAGCCCGGTTGCCACGCCAGACCGAAGTTGACCGTGTGGCCGAGGCCCAGGCGCTGACCGGTCCGGTGGTAGTGGGCCACTACAGTCAGCAACAGCACGAGCCGGGTCGACTCTTCCCGACCGTGGATGTGGAGCTCCAACGGCTCGCTGTCCCCGGGCTGGCTCATGCCGCAGGTTGCGTAGGTCCAGAGCACCTGATCGGCTGTCGGCGGGAACTTCCTGACCTCGAAACCCGGCAACTGATGGGTCGGGCCGTCGGGCAAGCGGCACAGATCGCCGTCGACGCCCCAGATCTCGCGATAGTGAGCGTGCGTATGTCGGGCCCAGTCGGCGCCCGCCATCACCGGAAGTACCGCACCGGCTCCGACCCGTCCCAGCCTTCGGCCACCTTGCGGATGTGGGCGAACGTCCGTCCCTTGGTTCCGCTGATGTCCGAGATCTCGATCACCGTGCCCGGGTGGGCCTGGGTGTCGAAGTAGGCGAAGCGGCCCTGCTCGCCGCCGATCTGGCCCTCGTGGCCGACGCGGTAGCCCAGCGACAGCGCCTTGTCGTAGAGGCCCTGATAGTCGGTGGTCCAGTAGCTCATGTGCTGCAGGCCCTCGAGGCCCGCGTCGATGAACTCCTTGTACATCGAGGGCGCGTCGTTGCGCTGCTGGATCAGCTCGATCTGCAGGTCGCCGGAGTTGGCCAAGGCGATCGACATTCTGACATCCGAGGTCACCCCGCGATGGGTGAACCAGTCGGTCTTCACGTCCTCAATGTAGAACCACGGACCGACGCCCATGACCTCGATCCAGTGCTTCATCGCCGCCTCGATGTCGCGGACGACGTAGCCGTTCTGGCAGACCTTCCCGAAGACGCGGCTCATGATTCATCCCTCGATGGGGAAAGCGTTCGCATGAGGATGCCCCCACGAAAAGCCCTCCTCCTCGATGGAGGAGGGTTGGGTGGTGTAGCCGCTGCGCTGAAGACAACGTCCCGGTGGCGCCGAGCCCGTTGAGCCCTTCCGCCCGCTCGGCGGTTTCACCACCATCCCCGACCCTTCCTCCATCGAGGAGGAAGGGAGGAGAGCTACGTCTCCGCGCTCGTCCCGAACGGACGCATGCCGAGGTCGCGGAGCAGGACGCTGTCCTGGTCCATGCCGGGCAGCGGGGTGGTCAGCAGCTTGCCGCCGACGAAGATCGAGTTGGCGCCGGCCAGGAAGCAGAGGGCCTGCAGCTCGCGGCTCATGTCGTCGCGGCCGGCGGAAAGACGGACCATCGACTTGGGGCAGACCAGGCGCGCGACGGCGACCGTGCGCACGAACTCCAGGCCGTCGATCTCGCCCTCGCGCTTGATCTTGTCGCCCAGCGGCGTGCCGGCGACCGGGACCAGGGCGTTGACCGGCAGGCTGTCGGGATGGACCGGCAGGGTGGCCAGCTGGTGCAGGAAGCTGGCGCGGTCCTGGCGGCTCTCGCCCATGCCCACGATCCCGCCGCAGCAGGTTGAGATGCCGGCGTCGCGCACGTGCTGCAGCGTCTCCAGACGGTCGTCGTAGGTGCGGGTGGTGACGACCTTGTCGTAGTACTCCGGCGAGGTGTCGAGGTTGTGGTTGTAGTAGTCGAGGCCGGCGTCCTTCAGGGCCACGGCCTGGTCAGCCTTGAGCATGCCCAGGGTGACGCAGGTCTCCAGGCCCAGCGCCTTCACCTGCGTGATCATCTCGGCGACCTTCGGCAGGTCGCGGTCCTTCAGGTCGCGCCAGGCGGCGCCCATGCAGAAGCGCTGCGCCCCGCCGGCCTTGGCGGCCCTGGCGGCGACCACGACGTTATCGAGGTCCATCAGCTTCTCGGCCTTCAGGCCCGTGTTGAACGAGGCCGACTGGCTGCAGTAGCCGCAGTTCTCGGCGCAGCCCCCGGTCTTGATCGACAGCAGCTGGGAGAGCTGTAGCTCGCTCGGGTCGAACCAGCGGCGGTGGACCTGGGCGGCCTGGAAGACCAGCTCCATGAATGGCAGGTCGAACAGCGCCTCGACCTCCTCGCGCGTCCAGTCGTGGCGCGGCTCGGCGTGGTCGACGAAGCGGACGGGGGCGTTCATGGGGCGTCTCTCCCTGCGGGCCCCTGGGGCTCTAGCAGTCCCCAGTTTGGGTGTCATCCTGCGCTCGCCCGCATCAGCTTCGGGCCCCAGGGTCAGCCGCCCTTCACCACCTTGCCGCCCTTCATCACGAAGCCCACGCGCTTGAGCACCGTCACGTCGGTCAGCGGGTCGCCGTCGACGGCGATCAGGTCAGCCTGCTTGCCCGCCTCGAGGCTGCCGATGATGTCGCTGAGGCCCAGCAAGTCGGCGGCGTTGACGGTGGCGGCCTTGATGGCGTCCATCGGGGTCAGGCCGTACTTGACCAGCAGCTCGAACTCGTCGGCGTTGCGGCCGTGCTTGGAGACGCCGGCGTCGGTGCCGAAGGCGATGCGCACGCCGCGCGGGACGGCCTTCTTCAACGACTCCCCGGTGATCGAGATGCGCCAGTCGATCTTGGCCCGAACCTCCGGCGAATAGGCGTTGGGGTCCTTGGCGATCCGCTCCAGGTAGCCGTTCACCGTCGACAGGGTCGGCACGTAGTAGGCCTTCGTCTTCAGGAACAGCTGGAGGGTCTCCTCGTCCATGATGGTGCCATGCTCGATCGAGTCGGCGCCGTAACGCAGGGCGAGCTTGATGCCGTCGGCGCCATGGGCATGAACGGCGACCTTCTTGCCGTACAGGTGCGCGGTCTCGATCAGCGCCTTGGCCTCGTCATCGAACATCTGGGCGCCGAGACCCGCGCCGATGCGGCTGTTCACCCCGCCGGTTGTGGCGATCTTGATGACGTCGACGCCGCGGCCGACCTGCAGCCGCACGGCCTGGCGGCAGGACTCCGGACCGTCGCAGACGTTGTCGTGGGGGATGGCGTCGGCCAGCACGTCATTGAAGCCCAGCCGTCCGTCCATATGGCCGGAGGTCGTCGAGATCGAGCTGCCAGCGTCGATGATGCGCGGTCCGGGCACGCGGCCCATGGCGATGGCGTCGCGCAGCGCCAGGGTGACGCCGCCGTCGTCGCCGAGGTTGCGCACCGTGGTGAAGCCCGCGTCCAGGGTCTTGCGGGCGTTCCAGGCGGCCTCATAGGCGAAGTCGGCGGTCGAGTCGGTCACGCCGGCCAGCTGGCCCTCGACGCCGGCGCGGTCGCTGGTCAGATGGACGTGGCTGTCGATCAGGCCGGGCAGGACGAACTTGCCGGACAGGTCGACGACCCGGGCCCCGGCGAATTCCGAAGCGGGCACGAAGCCGTCCCGCACGGCCTCGATACGGCCGCCGCGGATGATCAGACTGGCGTTCCGGCGCGGCGCCTGGCCCGGACGGTCGAGCAGGGTTCCGGCATGGACGATGATCACCTCGGCCGGCGCCTGCCGGGCGGCGGCCGAGAGGGACAACAGCGTCGCGCAGGCGACCGCCGCGGCGGCGACGAGACCTCGTCTCTGGATCATCGGAAGCTCCCCATTCTGGACGATGGGGGCACCCTAGGCGGCGTCGCCCCTTGCGGGAAGGCGTGCGACGCGCGATGCCGGGCCATGACCGCGCCCGACCGTGAGATCGAGCTGAAGTTCCTGCTGTCGCGCGACGCCGCCGACGCCGTGCTGGCCGCTCTGCCGCGGGGCGAGACGGCCGTGAAGGACCTGCACGCCATCTACTTCGACACCGCCGACCACTGGCTGCGCCGCCAGGGTTTCGGCCTGCGCGTGCGACGCTCGGGTGACCAGCGCGTCCAGACCCTGAAGTCGGCCCTTGGCGCGGACGGCGGCCGTGACGAGTGGGAATGGCCGGTCAAGACCGATGCGCCGGAGATCGCATTGCTGGCGGAGACGCCCGCCGCCCTGCCCGACGGCGCCGCGCTGGTCCCACTATTCACGGTGACCAGTCGGCGCGCGGTCCGGATGATCGAGGAGGGCGGCGCCCTGGTCGAACTGGTGATCGACGCGGGCGAAATCCGGGCCGGCCACCGGTCCGTCCCGCTTCTGGAGCTTGAGATCGAGCTCAAGACGGGGAACCCGTCGGCGCTTCGCACGCTGGCGGAGCGGCTGGCGCGCGTCGCGCCGCTGACGCCGAGCGCCGAGACCAAGGCTGAACGCGGCTATCGCCTGCTGGGCAAGACATAAGGATATCTTTATATCCATGTTGTCCTGATGCCGCCGGACGGCTATAGAGCCCTCACGCCGCAATAGGAGCTACCGCGTGACCGACAGCATCGTGCGCGACCTTTCCCTGGCCGACTACGGCCGCAAGGAAATCGCCATCGCCGAGACCGAGATGCCGGGCCTGATGGCCGTGCGCGAGGAGTTCGGCAAGGACCAGCCGCTGAAGGGCGCCCGGATCGCCGGCTCCCTGCACATGACCATCCAGACGGCGGTGCTGATCGAGACGCTGAAGGCGCTGGGCGCCGATGTGCGCTGGGCCAGCTGCAACATCTTCTCGACCCAGGACCACGCGGCGGCGGCCATCGCGGCCACCGGCACGCCGGTCTTCGCCGTCAAGGGCGAGACCCTGTACGAGTACTGGCAGTACACCCACCGCATCTTCGAATGGTCGGACGGCGGCTATCCGAACCTGATCCTCGACGACGGCGGCGACGCCACCCTGCTCTGCGTCCTCGGCCCGAAGGCCGAGAAGGATCCGACCCTGCTCGACAACCCGCAGAACGAGGAGGAAGAAGCCCTCTATGCGGTGATGAAGACCTACCTGAAGGATAAGCCGGGCTTCTATTCGGCCATCCGCGACGCCATTACCGGCGTGTCGGAAGAGACCACCACGGGCGTCCATCGCCTGTACCAGCTGGCCGCCAAGGGCGAGCTGCCGTTCCCGGCCATCAACGTCAACGACAGCGTCACCAAGTCCAAGTTCGACAACCTGTACGGCTGCCGTGAATCGCTGGTCGACGCGATCCGCCGCGGCACCGACGTCATGTTGTCGGGCAAGGTCGCCGTGGTCTGCGGCTACGGCGACGTGGGCAAGGGCTCGGCCGCCTCGCTGCGCCAGGGCGGCGCCCGGGTGATCGTCACCGAGATCGACCCGATCTGCGCCCTGCAGGCGGCCATGGAAGGCTATGAGGTCCAGACCCTGGACGACGTCGCCGACAAGGCCGACATCTTCGTCACCGCCACGGGCAACAAGGACGTCATCACCGTCGACCACATGCGGCAGATGCGGAACAACGCCATCGTCTGCAACATCGGCCACTTCGACTCGGAAATTCAGGTCGCCGGCCTGAAGAACTTCAAGTGGGACGAGATCAAGCCGCAGGTCCACCACGTCGAGTTCCCGGACGGCAAGAAGATCATCCTGCTGTCCGAAGGCCGCCTGGTGAACCTGGGCAACGCCACGGGCCACCCGAGCTTCGTGATGAGCGCCAGCTTCACCAACCAGACGCTGGCCCAGATCGAGCTGTGGACCAACCTGAAGTCCTACCAGAACCAGGTCTACACCCTGCCCAAGCACCTCGACGAAAAGGTCGCAATGCTGCACCTCGCCAAGCTGGGCGCGAAGCTGACGGTACTGAAGCCGGAACAGGCCGACTACATCGGCGTGCCGCAGCAGGGCCCGTTCAAGCCGGATCACTACCGGTACTGATCAGCATAGGTGTTGCAGAGGCGGCGGCGTCAGCCGTCGCCCGGAACGGCGCTGACGCCTATTTCGGCTGGCTCCACTAGGGCGGCGGAGGCTTGTATTCAGGCCCCGGGGGCCGCTCCTCATTCGGTTTGAAGGTGTCGCCGCCGTCACCGTCGCAACTGGTCTCAAGACTGTTGCAGACGCCCCGGGCCCAGCCTTCGCGCTCACGGGACTGGTGATCCGTGAACAGCATCTTGACCCACTCGCCACGGCAGTCGAGCAAATGGCGATAGCGCATCGGATGCTCGCCTCCCGTGGGCGTGGTCCAGCGCGACGCGATCACCGGAGAGCCCGGATCGGGCTGGGCGAAAGCCTTGTCGCCCTGGATTTCGAAGGCGACGTAGCGCCCGCTGATCCAGCCGGAGGGCAGTTTGGTCCTGGGCGGCCCCTCGGCGAAATAGTCGTCGGGCGCGATGGGATTGCCGATGCGCACCCAGCCGTCGCGGACCTCGATGATGTCGAAGACGGTGTAGAGGACGCGGTCGTCCGCCGGACTGAACTTTGCGCGCGGCAGCCTGCCCAGAACCGCGGCTCCCTCGGACGGCGCCGCGCGGACGTTCAGGCCGGCGGGGTCGGTGTCGGTCGACCAGCCGCCGCGGATGTCGCAGGCCGTTCCCGCGGGCACGGGAAACACCTCGGGCGGCTCGGGCGCCGGGGGGCCGCCGTCGGGCTCCTCGATCGTGGGAGCGGTGGTCGTCGTCTCGGCGGCCTCCTCCGTCGCCGGCCCGCAGGCCGCCGTCAGAAGCAGTCCCGAAACGATGATCGCCGCGCCCCGCATGGCCAAACCGTACCCCGAGACGGCCCCCGCGCAATCCCCCCCCTACCCAAGCAGGGCAGGCTCCGCTAAGCCCTTCGCCCATGCCCATGGCCCTCATCATGTCGAGCCACGTCGCAGGCAGCCGGGTCGGCGGCTCGGCGCAGGCGCTCGTGCTGACGCAGTTCAAGATCGACCCCGTCGTCGTGCCGACGGTGCTGTACGGGCGCCACCCCGGCTGGGGCGCGCCCGGCGGGGCGCAGGTGCCGGTCGAGGCGTTCGAGG
This sequence comes from uncultured Caulobacter sp., assembly GCA_937925635.1. GTDB lineage: Bacteria > Pseudomonadota > Alphaproteobacteria > Caulobacterales > Caulobacteraceae > Caulobacter. Next base: position 20,091 of record CALALX010000021.1, on the reverse strand, counting down.
GCATGCTCGACGGCGTCGAGGCCAACGGGCTGTTCGGCCTCTGCGACCTGGTGCTGACCGGATACTTCGCCAGCGTCGAGCAGGTGCGCGCCGCCGCCCGGGCCATCGACGCCGTGCGCGCCGCGCCGCGCGAGGGCGCCTTCAACCGCAAGCCGTTCGTGGTCGTCGACCCGGTGATGGGCGATTCCGGCAAGGGCCTCTTCATCCCGTCCGAGGTCGCCCAGGCGATCCAGGATGAGCTGCTGCCCCGCGCCGACCTGATCGCGCCCAACAGCTGGGAGCTGCAGCGGATCACCGGCAGCGACAGCCGCGACCCGGCCAACGCCGTTCGCGCGGCGCGTCTGACCGGCAAGGCCGTGCTGGTGTCGTCCGTCGTCCGCGGCGGCGAGATCGGCGTCGTCTACGCCGACAAGAAGGAGGCCTGGCTGGCCGCCCACCAGAAGTCGGTCACCTCGGCGCCCAGCGGCACCGGCGACCTGCTGACCGCCCTGTTCGCCGCCGCACAACTGGAGGGCCAAACGCCGTCCTACGGCCTCGCCCGCGCCGTCGGCGGCCTGGCCGAAACCATCACCTCGGCCGGCATCTGGGCCTCGCCCGAGCTGCCAATCGTGGCCATGGGCGCCCGCATCAAACAGGCCAGCCCCACCGTCCGCATCGAGAGGCTGGCGTGAGCATTGAGATCCACGGCCGCTGCGACAGCGGCTTCACGGCGGTTCGCGACGCCTTCGCCGCCAATTTCGCCGACGGCCATGAGCTGGGCGCGCGGTTCGCGTTCAGCGTCGAGGGCGAGATGGTCGTCGACCTGTGGGCCGGCTTCGCCGACCGCAAGTCCGAGGTTCCGTTCGACGCCGAGACCCTGACCATGGTGTTCTCGACCACGAAGGCCGTGGCCGCGACCATGATCGCGCGGCTCGTTGCGGCCAGGAAGCTCCGCTACGACCAGCCGGTCGCCGAGCTGTGGCCGGAGTTCGCCGCGCAGGGCAAGGGGGCCATCACCGTCGAGCAGGTTCTGTCCCACCAGGCCGGGCTGCCGGGCTTCGTCGAACCGATCGACCCGACGCTCTGGTACGACCCGCCGGCCATCGCCGCCATGCTGGCCGCCAAGGCTCCGATGTGGGCGCCGGGCAGCGCCAGCGGCTACCATGCCCTCACGGTCGGTTATCTGGTCGGCGAGATCTATCGCCGCGCCGATGGCCGCAGCCTGGGGACCGCCCTGCGCGAGGACATCGCCGTCCCCGCCGACCTGGACCTGTGGATCGGACTGCCCGAGGGCGAGCACGGCCGCGTCGCCGACCTCAAGCCGCCGAGCGCCCTGCCCCAGTTCGGCGAGGTCACCGACCCCAAGCGCGCCGCCTTCCTGTCGACCTGGGCGGGGCCCAGCGGTCGCCGGGGTTCGGATTGGCGCGAGATCGAGGTGCCCTCGGCCAACGGCCACGCCACCGCGGAGGCCCTGGCCCGCTTCTTCGGCGCCCTGGCGACGGACGGCAGGATCGGCGACGTCGAGGTGCTGTCGCCGGCCATGGTCGCCGAGGCCAGCCGCGAGCGCATCCGCGGCCAGGACCTGGTGCTGCCCTACGAGATGAGCTGGGGCGCCGGCTTCATGCGCAACGAGCCCAACTTCTTCTACGGCCCGACGGCGACCACCATCGGCCACAGCGGCTGGGGCGGCAGCTGCGCCTTCGCCGACACGGAGCGCCGCGTCGCCGGCGCCTATGTGATGAACAGGCAGGACGTCCACCTGATCGGCGACCCGCGCAGCCGCCGCCTGATCGACGCGGCCTACGCCAGCCTCTAGGCGGCCGCTTCGCGCGACCAGGCCCGCAGCCCGCTCACCACGGCGGCCGCCAGGGTGAGAAGCGCGCCGACGCCGAAGGCGACGCCCGGGGCGATGTCCAGCGATGTCGCCTCCAGCAATCCGGCCGCCATGACGGCGCCGGCCGTCTGCCCGATCAGGCGGGCGGTCCCCTGCAATCCGCCGACGGCGCCGCTGCGTTCGGGCGGGGCGGCGAGAAACAGGCTGCGATTGTTGGCGGTCTGGAAGAGGCCGAAGCCGACGCCGCTCAAGGCCAGGCAGGGGATGAGCAGCGCCACGCTCGCCTCGCCAGAGGCCAAGGCGGCGCTCGCCAGCCCGATGGCCAGCAGCAGGCCGCCGACGACGCTGAGCCAGGCCAGGGGCAACCAGTCCGAGCCTCGGCCCAGGGTCATGGCCGTGGCGGCCACCGCCATCGGCCAGATCGACAGGCAGGTCCCGGCCTCCCACACCGTGAGACCGAGCTGGTGAAGATGGAAAGGCAGGGCGACGAGCGCGGCCGTCTGGCCGGCGAAGCCGCAGAGCGCGGCGATCACGGTCAGGCGAAAACCCGGGCGACGGAGGAGGTCCACCGGAACCATCGGAGCAACCTTGGAGCGTTCGCGACGGATCAGCAGCGCGAACGCAAGACCGGCGGCGGCGATCAGCGGGACGCCGAGCGCCGGAGCGACGGGGAAGAGTCCCACGCCCCCAATCAGGGCGGCGAAGCTCGAGGCGTTGAGAAGCATGCTGACCGGATCGATCGCCTGGTCGCGCCTGGCCGTCGAAGGCAACGCGCCGGCGGCGAGGCACACGCCCAGACCGAGCGGCAGATTGATCGCGAACAGCCAGGGCCAGCCCGCCCGGCTCAGCACCACGGCGCCAAGCGCCGGTCCGGCGGCGGAGCAGAGTGCGACTGTCGTGGCGTTCCAGCCGATCGCGGCGCCCAGGCGATCGGTCGCCACGGTGAACCGGAGCAGGGCGACTCCCAGGGCCATGACCGCCGCGCCGCCGAGGCCCTGGAGAAAGCGCGCCGCAACCAGCCAGGGCAGTGACGGAGCCAGGGCGCACAGCAACGACGCCGTGGTGAAGACCGCCACGCCGGCGGTGAACACCGCCCTGTGACCGTACCGCTCACCGAGCGCCCCACTGGGCAGGAGGGCCATGAGCAGCGCCGCCTGGTAGGCCGTGACGACGCGCACCGCGTCCGCCGCGGTCGTCCCCAGCGAGCGGGCCATGGTGGGCAGCGCCGCGTTCACAAGACCGGCGTCCAGCACCACGGCAGCCATCGCCCCGAGCACGGCGACGATCGCGACCGCGCGGCGGCCGGGGTCGGTCTCGACAGTCATCCCCCGGCACTCGGCGTCCGTTCGCCGTCCACCTGGCCGTATCGGGTGATGCGGTGCTCGCGCTGGTCCTCGGCCTTCAGGTCGCGTTCGGTGAAGCGGAACAGCAGCGCCGTCGGCGACAGGCAACGCGTGTCATGGATGTCGCCGGGGAGGTAGACCCTGACGTCGCCTGCCCGAAGGATGGTCCGGTCGCGCTCGACCAGCCGCGCGCCGCCGTCGGCATCCGCGACGCGGGCGAAGGAGCCCATTTCGATCTCGCCGTCCTGGATCGCGTAGAGCACCCAGCTGCGGCCGTGGTCGTGGGGCGGTCGGTACAGCCCGGCCTGTTCCGCATGGGCCAGCAACATGAAGCCGAACTCGGGGTCGCGATGCAGTTCGGCGCCGGCCGGCCGATCGCGATGCAACGCCGCCAACCACGGCTCCGACGGCGCGGCGGCCAGCAGCTCCGACGCGAGCCGCCCGCATTCCGCGACGAGGCCGCTGTTGAGCGGGCCCCATGCCGCCCTCACGCCGGTGATGAATGTGTCGAGTGAGCGTGTTGGCATGTCTGGGTCTCTCCTCTGCCGTTGCAGGAAGAGGCTAGGGTTTGACGGGTAATGGCGGCAGATGCAGCATTTGCATGGTATCATTGTGTTTCGTGCACCTATCGACGCGACGATGTCAGGCTTGAGCCATGGACCGACCGGACCTGAACCAGCTCGTCACCCTGGAGGCCCTGCTCGTCGAAGGCAGCGTGGTCGGCGCCGCCCGCCGCCTGCGATTGAGCGCGTCGGCCATGAGCCGGGCGTTGTCGCGCCTGCGGGACACGATGGGCGACCCGCTTCTGGTCCGCGCGGGGCGAGGCCTGGTCGCGACGCCGCGCGCCCTCGCCCTGCGTGATCAGGTCCAGCACCTGCTCCAGGAGGTCGACTCGGTCCTTCGTCCCGAGTCGGCGGTCGATCTGGCCGGTCTCGTGCGGACCTTCACCCTGCGCTCCAGCGATGGCTTCGTGGAGACCTTCGCCCCGGCGCTGCTGGCGCGGATCGCCGACGAGGCGCCCCATGTGCGGCTGCATTTTCTGCAGAAGCCGGACAAGGACAGCGCGCCGCTGCGAGACGGCCGCGTCGATCTGGAGACGGGAGTCGTCGAGGCCTCGATGGGCCCGGAAGTTCGCGCCCAGGCTCTGTTCCGGGATCGGCTGATCGGCGTGGTCCGGGCCGGCCACCCCCTGGCGGCGGGCGAGGTCAGCGCCGAACGCTATCGTTCTTCCCGGCATGTGGTGGTGTCGAGAGGCGACGCCGACGCGGGCGGCCTGGACCAGCCCTTCCTGCCGTCGGAGCTGACGCGCAGCGCCACGACGGTGGTCGGCGGCTTTTCAGCGGCGTTGTCGCTGGCGCGACTGTCGGACCTGGTGGCGACGGTTCCCGACCGGCATACGGTCGGCCTGAGGACCGGCATGCACAGCTTCGCCCTGCCCGGCGTCGCGCCGGAGTTCACCGTGTCGATGTTCTGGCATCCGCGCTTGGAGGCCGATCCGGCGCATCGCTGGCTGCGAGGTCGTCTGCGCGAGGTCTGCGCCGCCTCAGGGGCGCCCGCTTGACACTGACCCTTGGTCAGTAATTAATGACCAAGGGTCATCAGCGAGGGCCGATGAGCAAGCCGCCGCGTCGCCGCCTTCCGCCCGAGGCGCGAAGACTGGAAATCGTCGAGGCCGCTGAACGGCTCATCAACACCCACGGATCGCGGGTGCGGGTCGAGGACGTGGTGCGCGAGGCCGGCGTCGCCAAGGGCACCTTCTTTCTCTACTTCCCGACCTGGGACGATCTGCTGGAGGCCATTCGCGTGCGGCTGGTCGCCACCTTCGACGCCGCCCATCCGCTGCCGACCGAACTCGAAGGGCAGATCGACTGGCCGGCGCTGATGGAGACCCAGGCCGCCGCCTTCATCGACCATACCCTCTCGCGTCGGGGGCTGGGCGAGGCGGTCTTCCACTCCGACTTCGCCCAGCGCCGGCCATTGGCCGACAACGCCGTCCTGCGATTGAGCGCCGTGATCCGCGCGGGTCAGGAGGCGGGCGCCTTCGGACCGGTCGATCCGGAGCCCACCGCCCGTCTGCTGTTCGCCGCCATCCACGACGCCGCCGATGCGGTGGCCGAGGGCGAGGACCGCGCGGTCGTGCTGGCCGCCCTGCACAACCTGCTCCGGCGCACCCTCGCGCCGGACGTCTGACCGCCCAGGAGGAACGACCGATGAGCGAGACCCAGGTGCATGTCCGGTACATGGTCGACGACGTCCAGGCGTCGGTGGACTGGTACGTCGGCCACTTCGGCTTCACGCCGCAGATGAACGCGGCCCCGGCCTTCGCGTCGGTCGAGCGCGGCGCGCTGCGGCTGCTGCTGAGCGGCGAGAAGAGCTCGGCGGGCCGGCCGATGCCGGACGGGCGGCGACCGGGGCCCGGCGGCTGGAACCGCTTTCAGCTGCTGTTCGACGACCTGGCGGCCGAGGTCGAGCGCCTGCGCGCCCGGGGCGTGTCGTTCCGCAATGACATCCTGACCGGCCCCGGCGGATCGCAGATCCTGGCCGAGGACCCGTCGGGCAACGTGGTCGAACTCTTCCAGCCTGCCGGGCGGGGCTGAGACTCAGGCAGGCCGCGCCAGCCGCCGCGTCCTCCGCCAGGCGCCGAACGCGAACACAGCCGCGCCGACCCAGATGAAGCCGAACGCCGCGGCGCGCAGCGGGGTGAACGCCTCGCCCGCCGCGACCCCGACGAAGAACTGCAGGGTCGGCGCGATGAACTGGATGAAGCCGAGCCAGACCAGCGGCATCCGCCGCGCCGCCCAGGCGAACAGGGCCAGCGGCGCGACCGTCAAGGGACCGGCGGCCAGGATCAGCAGGTTTGTCGCGACGCCGGGGCCGAAATGGCCCTGCCCGGCCGACTGCAGCCGCCAGACCCAGACCAGCGCCGGCAGCGCGAGGATCGCGGTCTCGACGAAGAGGCCGGTCTGGGCGTCGGCGGCGACCTGCTTGCGGATCAGGCCATAGGCGCAGAACGTCACGGCCAGGCCGAGCGACAGGATCGGCGGGTGGCCGACGGCGAGGGTCTGCACCGCCACGCCGACCGCCGCCAGGCCGATGGCGACATAGCCGAGGCGATCGATCCGCTCCCGGAAGAACAGCGCGCCGGCCGCCATGTTCATCAGCGGATTGATGTAGTAACCGAGACTGGCCTCAAGGGTGCGGCCGCTGCTGACCGCGATGACGTAGATCAGCCAGTTGGCGCCGATCAGCAGGGCCGAGACGAGCAACAGGCCGAGGGTGCGCGGGTCGCCCAGCACGCGGCGCAGCTCCGGCAACTTGCGCGCGACGACAACCAGGCCGGCCGCCCACAGCACCGCCCAGACCGCGCGCTGGGCGGTGATTTCGACAGGCCCGACGCCAACGGCCTTCAGCGCGTACATCCACAGGGGCAGCAGGCCCCAGAGGGTGTAGCAGCCGAGACCGGCCAGCAGGGCCGCGCGGCTTTCGTCCTTCACCTCGGGCAAGGCGATCACTCCAAAGAGGAAGGCCCGGAACTTCCGTCCCGGGCCCCCTGTTCTCCACCCGCTTCTTGCGGGGTTCAGGTCAGGCCGGGACCTTGCCGATCAGGCCGCGCGCGTGCAGCAGCTGGGCGATCTGGACAGCGTTGAGCGCGGCGCCCTTGCGCAGATTGTCGGAAACCACCCACAGGCTGAGGCCGTGCTCAAGGCTCGGGTCATTGCGGATGCGCGAGACGAACACCGGGAACTCGCCCTGAACGTCCTTGGGCGTGGCGTAGCCCCCGTCCTCGCGCTTGTCGATCACCACCACGCCGTCCGCCTCGCGCAGGATCTCGCGGGCCTCGTCGGCGTCCAGCGCGCTCTCGAACTCGATGTTCACCGTCTCGCCGTGGCCGACGAAGACCGGCACCCGCACCGAGGTGGTCGAAACCCTGATGTTCGGATCGAGGATCTTGTGCGTTTCGTCCCGCATCTTGCGCTCCTCCTTGGTGTCGCCGCTGTCGTCGTCGAGGAAGACGTCGCACTGCGGGATCACGTTGAAGGCGATCTGCTTGTGGTAGACCTTCGGCTCGGGCGCGCCGAGCACGAAGACGCCCTTGGTCTGCTCCCAGAGCTCATCCATGGCCGCCTTGCCGGTGCCGGACACCGATTGGTAGGTCGACACCACGATCCGCTTGATCTTCGCCACGCGATGCAGCGGAGCGATCGCAACCAGCAGCCCCATGGTCGTGCAGTTGGGGTTGGCGATGATGTTTTTCTTGCCGAAGCCCTCGACGGCGTCCGGGTTCACCTCCGGGATGACCAGCGGCACGTCGGGGTCCATCCGCCACGTCGAGCTGTTGTCGATGACGATGGCGCCGGCCTTGCCGATCTTCTCCGACCAGGCCTTGGACACGGCCCCGCCGGCGCTCATCAGCACGATGTCGACGGTCGAGAAGTCGAACTGCTCGATGTCCTCGCACTTGAGGATCTTCTCCCCGAAGGACACCTCGACCCCGATGGATTTGCGGCTGGCGATGGCGTGAATCCTATCCACGGGGAAGTTCACTTCCTCGAGGATGTTGAACAGTTCACGGCCCACGTTGCCCGTGGCCCCGACGACGGCGACCCGGTAACCCATCGAGATCTCTCCTGTATCCTGGAAGCCGGGACAGTTAGGCCTCCGGGCCCGCCCATGCAAGGCGAGGAAAGCTCGCAGCGGCTTGAGACCCCCTTTTCGGGCGCTGGATGCGCGCCGCCCCCGGTCTAGCCTGGCCGCGGACCGAAGAAGGAGGGCCCCGATGGCCAATGTGATGCTGCTCTACCGGCTGAAGCCCGGCGTGACGCGGGACCAATTCGAGACCTGGGTCCGCGAGACCGACTATCCGGCCATGCGCGGCCTCAAGCGTGTGGCCTCGTACGTGAACCACCGCGCCGAGCGACTGTTGATCGGCGAGGGCGCGCCGTCGGTCGACTATGTCGAGGTATTCGACATCCCCGACCTCGACGGCTTCGTCGGCGAGGACATGCCCGGCGCCGTGGTCCAGGAGATCATGGGCGCGTTCATGGGCTTCGCCGACGCGCCGGAGTTCCTGGTGGTCAAGCCGGTCGAGTAGTTGACGGGGACACGTACCGAAGACGGTACATGTCCCCTATTTCGCCGGGCGGTAGGTGAAGTCGAAGCTGGGCTGCCAGGTCTTGCCATCGTCGACGGTGGTCTCGCCAAGCTGGCGGACCGAACCGTCGGGGCCGCGCGTGTAGGTCATGCGCGTTGTCGCGCCGCCGCCACCCGCCAGAACGCCGGCCCAGTATCCGGTCAGGACCATCGCCTTGCCGTTCCAGCCGCCCTTGAAATCGACGCGCTCGCCGCCGGACCCGACCCAGGTCTGGCGCCAGCCCTCGGCGACATCGCCGCCGACGAAGCTGCTCAGGCTGCCGCCGTCATTGCCGCTCAGCGGCGCCCAGTTCTCGCGAATGGCGCAGCCGGCGTAGAGCCGCTCGATCCGGCTGTGGGCGACCAGCTTCTCCGGCTGGGCCGTCGGATAGACATCCCATTGACCGACCCAGAAGTCGAAGGCGCGATGCGCATCGCTCGCGCAGGGCGGCGGCGCGGGCGGCGGAGTCTGGGCCATGGCGGCGGTTCCCGAGAGCGACAGCGCGGCGGCAAGCGCCAGACTCATCCTCATCCCAGCCTCCAGGCGCCACGCAGCAGGTAGACGACGCCGACGCCCATGATTCCGGCGCCGCCGGCGGCCATGGGAACGCTGTCCATCACCGCCAGACCTACGGCCATCAAGGCGGTTCCGGCGCCGATGAAGGCCACGCCGATGGCGGCCAGGTTCGGCTTCGCCTCGGGCTTGGGTTGAGTCATGACGTTCTCCCGCTGTCACGGGAGGGTGAAGGCTTCGGCCCGCCGCGCAAGTTAACCTTGGTTAACCCAGCCGGCCGCGCGCCGCGAGCGCAGGAAATCTACAAAGGCTCGAAGGGGCGCCGGCATGTGGCGTCGGCTCGGATAGTAGAGCCGGGGGCCCGTGAACGGCGTCGACCAGTCCGCCAGCACCTCCTCAAGGCGACCTTCGGCCAGGGACCGCGCCACCAGCCCGTCGAAGGTGTGGATCAGGCCCAAACCCTCCTCGGCTGCGCGGATGGCCAGGTCCGGCACATTGCCGATCAGCGGGCCGCTCGGCTGGACATTGATGATCTCGCCGTCTCGCTCGTATTCCCAGGGCAGGGCTACGCCGCTCAGGAAGCGATGGCGGATGCAGGCATGGTTGAGCACGTCGCGGGGATGGTTCGGTCGGCCATGCCGCTCGAAGTAGGCGGGCGAGGCGCAGGTGACGTACCGCTGGTCGGGGCCTAGCGGGACCGCGATCATGTCCTTCTCCAGCCGCTCTTCATAGCGCACCCCGGCATCGAAGCCGGCGGCCAGGACGTCAACGAAGCTGTCCTCGGCGACCAGCTCAAGGGTGACCCCCGGATTGGCGCGCAGGAACGGCGCGATCAGGTCCGGCATGACGAGTTTCGCCGCCGCCGTCGGCAGGTTGATGCGCAGCGTGCCGGTCGGGCTGTCGCGGAAGCTGTTCACTTCATCCAGCGCCTGGGACAGTTCGGCCAGGGTCGGCATCAGGCGGGCCAGCAGCCGCTCGCCGGCCTCCGTCGCCGTGACGCTGCGGGTCGTGCGGTTGAGCAGGCGCACCCCGAGCCGCTCCTCCAGCCGGCGCACGGCCTGGCTCAGGCTGGAGGGCGACACCCCGCGCCGGGCGGCCGCGCCGCGGAAGCTGCGGTTCCGGGCGACGGCCGCGAACGCGTCGAGGTCGGCGAGATCAGGATCGGCCATTGTGCATTTTTCCGCACAGCTCGTATCATAAGAGCGAGATTATCGCACAGCGGCGCTCCGGGCATAGTCCCGTCGACCTTACGGAGCCCCCCATGACCACGATGAGAACCCGCCGTCTCGGCGCGACCGGCCCCACAGTCTCGGCCCTCGGCCTCGGCTGCATGGGCATGTCGGACATGTACGGCGCCGCCGACCGCGCCGAGAGCCTCGCCACCTTCCAGGCCGCCGTCGACGCCGGGATCACCCTGATCGACACCGGCGACTTCTATGGCATGGGCCACAACGAGATGCTGATCGGCGAGGCGCTGAAGCGCGTCGATCGCGACAAGGTGCTGCTCAGCGTCAAGACCGGCGCCCTGCGCGATCCGAGCGGCGCCTTCCTCGGCTACGACAGCCGGCCGGCGGCCCTGAAGAACTTTCTGGCCCATTCGCTGAAACGTCTCGGCGTCGACCACATCGATATCTACCGCCCCTCGCGCCTCGACCCGACGGTGCCGATCGAAGACAGCATCGGCGCCATCGCCGAGATGGTGAAGGCGGGCTGGGTCCGTCACATCGGCCTGTCCGAGGTGGGGTCGGAGACCATCCGTCGGGCGGCCGCCGTCCATCCGATCGCGGACCTGCAGATCGAGTACTCGATCATCGCCCGGGGCATCGAGGACAGCGTGCTGAAGACGACCCGGGAACTGGGTATCGGCATCACCGCCTATGGCGTGCTCGCGCGCGGCCTGATCGGCGGCCACTTCGGCAAGGACAGCTTCCAGGCCGGGCTCGACATCCGCCGTTTCAGCCCGCGGTTCGTGGGCGAGAACCTCGACCACAACCTCGGCGTCGCCGCGACCCTGGGCCGGCTGGCGGCCGAGAAGGGTGCGACCACCGCTCAACTGGCCATCGCCTGGGTGGCCGCGCGGGGCGACGATATCGTGCCGCTGATCGGCGCCCGGCGACGCGATCGCCTGTCCGAGGCGCTGGGCGCGCTGGACGTCGCCCTGACGGCGGAGGACCTGGCGGCCATCGAGGCGGCGATCCCGCGCGACGCCGCCCGGGGCGACCGCTACCCGACGCCGATGATGGCCCACCTGGACAGCGAGAGAGGCTGATCGGTCGCCTGACGGTCGACGTGGCGGCGTACGGGGTCATGATGGAGCTGACCCGCAAAGGAGCCCCGCCATGTCTTTCGACGCCGCCGCCCTGCCGTTCGCCAAGCTGATGGGGGTGGAGATCACCGCCGCCGACAAGGACCGCGTCGAAGGGCGGCTGACCGTCCGCGAGGACCTCTGCACCGCCGGCGGCATCCTGCACGGCGGGGCGATGATGGCCTTCGCCGACAGCCTGGGCGCGGTGGGCGCGTTCCTGAATCTCAGCCCCGGCGTGCGGACGACGACGCTGGAGAGCAAGACCAACTTCATCGGCTCGGCCAAGGTCGGGTCGGTGGTGACGGCGGTGTCCACCCCGCTCCACGTCGGCCGACGGTCCAGCGTCTGGCAGACGCGGCTCGAGGGCGACGGCGGCAAGCTGGTCGCGCTGATCACCCAGACCCAGATGACGATCGAGGGGTGAGGCGCGGCGCGTTCCTCGCCATGCCGCTTCGCGACGGCTCAGGATGACTTTGTCAGAAGGCTGCTCGCCTGCGTCATGGCAAGCAGCGGCCGAAGGCCGCGCATCGAACCACGCAGGGCCTATGTCACCCGCTCCAACCACGTCCGCTCCTCGCTCAGGATGAAGCGCTTCTCCTGCGCGAGCGCGAAGTTCGCCGCCCCGGCCGGGTCGGACTTCAGCCGGGCGCGGTAGGCTTCGTAGGCGGCCAGGCTCTCGAAGCCGATCATCGCCATGGCGATGTTGTTGGTCCCCTCATGCGGCAGCCAGTAGCCGAGCAGGTCGCCGCCGCAGGCCGGGATGATGGTGCGCCAGTTCCGCGCATAGGCGGCGAAGGCCTCGCGCTGGAACGGATCGATGACATAGCGGATGTGACAGGTGATGCTCATGACGGACTCCATGGTTCGACGCGGACCGAACCGTTAGCGTCTTCCGTCGCGATGATGTTTCGGCGAGGATCGAAGCATGAAGGTGGGTCCGGACATCGCCGTGGTCGCCGCGCTGCTGGGCGATCCGGCGCGCGCCAACATGCTGACCGCCCTTGCCGGCGGTCAGGCGCTGACGGCGGGCGAGCTGGCGCGGGAGGCCGGGGTCACCGCCCAGACCGCCAGCGGACACTTGGCCCGCTTGGAACGCGGCGGCCTTGTCACCGTGAGGCGACAGGGTCGACATGCCTATTTCTCGCTGTCCGGGCCGGATGTCGCCGCCGTCCTGGAGAGCCTCATGGGCCTCGCCGCCCGCACTGGCCATGCGCGGACTCGGCCCGGACCCAAGGAGCCGGAGCTGCGCCGGGCCCGGGTCTGCTACGATCATCTCGCCGGCGACCTTGGCGTGGCCATGCTCGACGGTCTGATCGCATCGGGCCGGATCGCCGACGGCGAGGAGCTGGTGCTGACCGCGGCCGGCGCGGCCTTTGTCGAGGACTTCGGCATCGTCCCGCCCCGCCTCGTTGGCGGCCGACGCCCCCTGTGCCGACGTTGCCTGGACTGGAGCGTCCGTCGCAGCCACCTGGCCGGCGCGCTGGGCAAGGCCCTTCTGGACCGGATCCTCACCCTCGGCTGGGCGCGCCGGGACGACGGCACACGAATCGTTCGCTTCTCGACGAGCGGACTGAAGGCGTTCGAGAAGACCTTTGGCCTTGATGCGCTCGTTCCGGCCGAGCCCTGAGCCAGAGCCTTGAATCATCGTCCTGGGAGATTGCGCCTACATTCCGTAGACTGATGATCACCGCGATCGGCGGTCGGTCGCGAAACGGCCGGCTCCGCCTGGGCGCCAGGCGCCGGTCGTTCAGCCCAGCCAGCGCAGCCTGTAGGCGTTCATCGCCGCGACCCCCAGCTGCTCGACCAGGCGGAAGTTGACGATCGCTCCGACAGGCGCCCCGACCACCGGCAACAGCTGCGCCAGCTTCGCCAGGTCGATGTAGTCGCGGTACTCCTGCTGGAAGGCGCGCCAGTCGAAGTCGTCCGGCGTGGCGGCCTGTCGCGCCGGGTGGACAAGCTGTTCGTACACCGCGCGCCGATGGTCCGGGCTCGAGAAGGCCAGCTGGAAGATCGACAGGATATAGAGCCGCTCGCGCCAGACCGCCCCGTCGTGGCCGTAGAGGGCGGCGATCTCGAACAGCAGCTTGATCTTGAGGCCGATCAGCACCGGGAAGTCGGCGGCGGCCAGCAGGAAGCCGCCAGCCCCGGCCACGCCGCCCTCGACGGTGGCGACATTGCGATAGCCGTCGATGGCCTTGCGGACCAGATCCTCGCGCTCGCGCAGGGAGAGGTTCGGGGGCGGCGGACTGGTGGTGTAGTCGGCGCCGGTCAGGATCGCCTTGGTCATCTGCTCCATCGCCGCGGTGATGGCGGCGTGGATCTTCTCGGGAATCAAGGCGTTGATCCGCGTCTGCAGGCCCTTGGCGGCGGCCTGAAGACGCGACGGCGGCTTGAGCATCGCCTCTCGCCAGGCGGCGAGCTCGCGGCGGGCCTGGTCTTCATAGGCGGCGTCGGCGGCAGTCATCATGCGACAGACCTAGGTTCGCGCCCCTCTGTTGTCATCCGGCCCCCCTGGAGGCCGGGCTGAGCGCTATTGAAGCGCGGCCAGCACGGCGTCGCCCATCTGGACGGTGCTCAGGCCGCCGCCAAGGTCGCGGGTGCGGGCGCCGGTCTCTAGCGCCCTCCCCACCGCCGCGTACAGGCGGTCGGCCTCGACCTTGCGGTCCAACGACCAGCGCAGCGCCATCTCGAAGGACAGGATCGCTGCCAGGGGGTTGGCGACGCCCTGGCCGGCGATGTCCGGCGCCGAGCCGTGGATCGGTTCATAGAGGCCCGGCTTGCCGGCCGCGCCCAGCGCCGCCGACGGCAGCATGCCCAGCGACCCGGTCAGCTGCGCCGCCTCGTCCGACAGCACGTCGCCGAACAGATTGTCGGTCAGGATGACGTCGAACTGGGTCGGCTGGCGGACCAGCTGCATGGCGGCGTTGTCGGCCAGCATGTGCTCCAGCTGGACGTCGGCGTACTCGCGCCTGTGCAGATCCGTCACCACCTCGCGCCAGAGCAGGCCGGTCTCCATGACGTTCGACTTCTCGAGCGAGTGGACTTTGTTCCGGCGGCCACGGGCCAGCTCGAAGGCGACGCGGCCGACGCGCTCGATCTCGGCGGTGGTGTAGACCTGGGTGTCGACGCCGCGGCGCTGGCCGTCAGGCAGGGTCTCGACGAAGCGCGGTTGGCCGAAATAGACGCCGCCCGTCAGCTCACGGACGAACATGATGTCCAACCCCGCAACCACGTCGCGCTTGAGCGTCGACGCGTCGGCCAGAGCGTCGAAGCACAGGGCCGGGCGCAGGTTGGCGAAGACGTCCATCGCCTTGCGCAGGCCCAGAAGCCCCATCTCCGGCCGCTTGCTGCGTTCGACGCCCGCCCATTGCGGCCCGCCGACCGCCCCCATCAGCACGGCGTCCGCGGCCAGGGCCGTCGCGATCGCCTCGTCCGTGATCGGCGCGCCGTGCCGCTCGTAGCTGATCCCGCCGAAGTCGCGCTCGTCGGTCTTCAGGTCCGGCGTCAGCGCGGCGGCGACGCGGCGCACCTGGGCGATGACCTCCGGTCCGATGCCGTCACCGGGGAGAAGAAGCAGGGTCTGGGTCATGGTCTCAAATCGGCTCAGGTTCGCCGGCCTCGTAGAGCGCCAGCCTGCGGTCGGTGATGCCCAGGCCCGGGAACACGCCGCGCCAGGCGGCCATGTGCGGGGTCTGGAAGTGTGCGGCCAGCGCCTCGCGGTCGCGCCAGGCCTCGGTCACGCGGACCAGGCCCGGCTCCAGCAGGTCGTTCGAATAGGCGTACTCGAGGCAGCCGTCCTCGGCCCGGCTGGCCGCCACCATGGTTTCCATGGCGGCGCGGGCCATTGCGATGTTTTCCGGTGGAAGGCGCACCGTCCCGATGACGAGGATGGTCACGCGCCGAGCTCCAGCCACGGCTGGCCGATGGCCCGCTTCATCTCGTAGACGTCGATGTCGCCGGCGTGCTGCAGGGTCTCGCCGATGGCGTCCAGGCCCTTGAGCATCTTCTCCTTGCGGCCCGGATCGATGTCGAAGCGGAACACCGCGCCCGACGGGGCCGTGACGGTCTGTTGCTCCAGGTCGACGGAGAAGACGTGGTTGCCGCCCCGCGCCTCGTCCATCAGCGCCTCGACCTCCTCGGGCTTCAGCACCACCGGCAGCAGGCCGTTGTTGAAGCAGTTGCCGTGGAAGATGTCGGCGAACGACGGCGCGATCACGCAGTCGATGCCGAAGTCCTGCAGCGCCCAGGGCGCGTGCTCGCGCGAACTGCCGCAACCGAAGTTGTCGCCCGCGATCAGAATCCGCGCGCCCTTGTAGGCCGGGTCATTGAGCACGAAGTCGCTCTTTTCACGACCCTGCTCGTCGAAGCGGAAATCGTAGAACAGCCCCTTGGCCAGCCCCTCGCGCTCCACGGTCTTGAGGAACTGCTTTGGGATGATCTGGTCGGTGTCGATGTTGGCCAGGCTCAGCGGCGCGGCGCGGCCATCGAGGCGGGTGAAGGCTTTCATGACTCAGGTCCGATGACGATGGTCGGCACGGCGCCGGGCGCGCCCTTGACGGTGAAGACGCGGGTGCCGGGCTTGCGACCCTTGCGGATTTCGGAGACCTCGACCCGCTGGCCGGCCATGCGGTGATGGGCGGCCTCGACGTCGGCGACGCGCCAGCTGAGGCCCCAGGCCTCATCCGGGCCCGACGAGACGCCGGCCTTCAGATCGTGCGCGATCTCGACGACCAGGTCGCCGACGCGGAAGAACATCAGCCGCGTGCCCCAGTCGGGGTTGCTGCGGTCCAGCCGCATGTCGAGGCCAAGCCGCGCGCCGTACAGGGCCGCGGCCCTGTCGGGGTTCGGCGTGCGGATGACGACGTGGTCGAGGCCGGCGACGGACGAGCCCTCGTCGACCGTCGCCGGCGCGGTCGGCCAACGCTCGGCGCCGGGCGCCTGCTCGACCAGGAACAGGTTCACGCCGTGCGTGGCCTTGCCGTGGATGTTGGCGATCTTCCAGCCGCGCGTCGCACCGGTGTCGGGGTTGGTGGTGACCTCCTCACGCGCGAACGTCGGGGCGCCCAGACGCTCCAACCGTTTGCCGGCGGCGGCCAGGTCGGGAACCGCGAAACCGACGCCGTAGACGCCCTCGCCGTGGCTGGCCAGGCGCGCGCGGATCGCGTCGCCCGTCGGGCCGTCGCCGGTCGGCGCGATGACGTCGAGGGCCATGTTGCCGAACTGGAACCAGGCCTGGCTGGCGCCGAGCATGTCGCCCCGCCAGTTGGAGGTCCGCCCGAACAGCCGGCCGTAGCCGTCGACGGCGGCGTCCAGGTCGTGGACGACCAGCGCGATGTGATCGAGCGCCTGGATCACAGGAAGTCCCGCACGTCGGCGATGTGGCCGGCGATGGCGGCGGCGGCGGCCATGGCGGGGCTCATCAGGTGCGTGCGTCCCCCCCGGCCCTGGCGGCCTTCGAAGTTGCGGTTGCTGGTCGAGGCGCAGCGTTCGCCCGGGGCCAGCCGGTCGGGGTTCATGCCCAGGCACATCGAGCAGCCCGGCTCGCGCCAGTCGAAGCCGGCGGCCTTGAACATGGCGTCGAGACCTTCAGCCTCGGCCTGCTCCTTCACCAGGCCCGAGCCCGGCACGACCATCGCCCTGACGTGCGGCGCGACGAGCTTGCCCTCCAGGAACGCCCGCTGCACCACCGCTGCGGCGGCGCGCAGGTCCTCGATGCGGCTGTTGGTGCAGCTGCCGATGAAGACCCGGTCGATGCGGGCCTCGGTGATCGGCTGGCCGGCCTTGAGGCCCATGTAGTCGAGCGCCCGTTCGACGGCCGCCCGCTTGTCCGGCGTGGCGAAGGTCGCGGGGTCGGGGACGACGCCGGTCACCGGGATGACGTCCTCGGGGCTGGTGCCCCAGGTCACGGTCGGCGCGATGGCGGCGGCGTCCAACCGGACTTCGCGGTCGAAGACGGCGTCGCCGTCGCTGACGAAGGACTTCCAGTACGACAGCGCCATCTCCCAGGCCGCGCCCTTGGGCGCCGCCGGACGGCCCATGATGTAGTCGAAGGTCTTCTGATCCGGCGCGACCAGGCCGGCGCGGGCGCCGCCCTCGATGGTCAAGTTGCAGAGGGTCATGCGGCCCTCCATCGACAGGTCGCGCACCGCCTCGCCGGCGTATTCGATGACGTAGCCGGTGCCGCCGGCCGTGCCGATCTCGCCGATCACGGCCAGGGCCAGGTCCTTGGCCGTGACGCCGGGTCCAGGCTTGCCGTCGATGACCACGCGCATGTTCTTCGACTTGCGCTGGCGCAGGGTCTGGCTGGCCAGCACATGCTCGACCTCGGAGGTGCCGATGCCGTGCGCCAGGGCGCCGAACGCGCCGTGGGTCGAGGTATGGCTGTCGCCGCAGACGACCGTCATGCCCGGCTGGGTGCGGCCCTGCTCGGGCCCGACCACGTGGACGATGCCGTTGCGGAGGTCGCCCATCGGGAAGTACTCGATCCCGGCGTCGGCGACGTTGCGGCCCAGCGTCTGCAGCTGCAGCCGCGCCTCCTCGTCCTCGACCGCGTCGACGCCCAGCGCCTGGTTCTCGGTCGGGGTGTTGTGGTCGGCGACGGCGAGCGTGCGGTCGGGCCGCCGCACCTTGCGGCCGGCGGCGCGGAGGCCCGCGAAGGCCTGCGGCGTGGTCACCTCGTGAATCAGGTGCAGGTCGATGTAGAGGATCGCCTCGCCGTTCTCTTCAGCGACGACGTGGGCGTCCCAGATCTTATCGTAGAGGGTCTTGCCGGCCATGCCCGGCATGTAGGACGCGAGGCGCCCGCTCGTCCAGCCTCGCGCAAGGAAAGTGCGCCTCCAGCGCAGCTACGGGACCCCGGCGGCATGGATGTGCCTCACTTGGTCGACGCTCTTTTCCCTTCCTCCTCGACGGAGGAAGGGCCGGGGATGGTGGTGCGTCCATTGCGGTGCGGGAAGAACGCGTGATGGCGCCAACGCCCCGCTGAGCCCCTCCTTGAGCACAGCGGCCACACCACCACCCAACCCTCCTCCATCGAGGAGGAGGGCTATCGGTCAACGACGGATGACAGACCGCGCGAACTGTGGACTCCTCGCCGCCTCGCATCCGGGGAGTTCGCGTCTTGTCGCACCTGATCATCAGCCGCCGCCTGGCCCTGGCCGGCATCGTTCTCGCCGGTCCGATGGCCCGGACCGCCGTCGCTCAGACCGACGAGGACGCGCGGTTCACGAAGTTCCTGGACGAGGCCTTCGACGAGCGCGCGGCGCTGAGTCCCGAGACCCTGACCAGCCTCGGCAGCAAGGTGAAGTACGACAGGTTGGACGACTACACCGACGCCGGAGAGGCCAGGTCGCTGGCGCTGGCCGAGGCGCAGCTGGCCGCGATGAAGAGGGGCTTCGATCCGGCCCGACTGAGCGCCGCCTCGAAGATCTCCTGGACGCTGTTCGAGCAGCAGGTCGCGCGGAGCCGCGAAGGCTTCCGCTGGCGCTTCCACAACTACATCGCCACGACCCAGAGCAGCCCGGCCGGCCAGTTCCCGGTGTTCCTGATCAACCAGCACCGCGTCGACAGCGTCGACGACGCCAAGGCCTACGTCGC
The DNA here is from genome assembly GCA_937925635.1 of uncultured Caulobacter sp. Classification (GTDB taxonomy): domain Bacteria; phylum Pseudomonadota; class Alphaproteobacteria; order Caulobacterales; family Caulobacteraceae; genus Caulobacter. Next base: position 1,390 of record CALALX010000021.1, on the reverse strand, counting down.
CCGCCTGCGCGAGGTGAAGCGGGCCATGGGCGAGATCTGCGCCAACCTGAAGGAAGCGGCGGGCAAGGGGATTGTCGCGCCGGAGTTCACCTTCGCCCCGATCGAGGCCGACGCCCGCAAGGTGATCAGCGGCGCGCCCTTCGGCGAGGGCCCCGACAGCGCCCTCTGGGCGGACCTGAAGAAGAAGATCGGCGCGCTGGGCGTATCCGACGCCGAGAAGGCGAAGCTGCTCGCCGAGGGCGAGGCCGCCCTGACCGGCGACGTCAAGGCCGGCTACGAGCAGTTCATCGCCACCCAGGCCGATCTGAAGGAGATGGCCAAGGGCGCCAACGGCGTCTGGGCCTTGCCCGACGGCGGAGCCTACTACGCCTTCCGGTTGAAGGTCTCGACCACCACCAACATGACCGCCGACCAGATCCACCAGACGGGTCTGGACGAGCTGGGCCGCATCCAGGGCGAAATGCGCGCCATCATGGACAAGGTCGGGTTCAAGGGCTCGCTGCAGGACTTCTTCACCCTGCTGAAGACCGACCCGAAGTTCCAGTATCCGAACACGCCAGAGGGCAAGGCCGCCTACCTGAAGGACGCCACCGCCTTCGTCGGCCAGGTGATGGACGCGGCCCCCAAGTGGTTCCTGCGACTGCCGAAGGCGAAGCTGGAGGTCCGCGCGGTCGAGGCCTGGCGCGAGGCGACCGCCGGCATCGCCTTCTATAACCGCCCCGCGCCCGACGGCTCGCGACCCGGCATCTACTACGTCAACCTGTCGGACATGACCCAGGTGCTGAAGCCCCAGATCGAGGGCATCAGCTATCACGAGGGCGCGCCCGGGCATCACTTCCAGATCGCGCTGGCGATGGAGACCCAGGGCCTGCCGAAGTTCCGCAAGTTCGGCGGCTACGGCGCCTACAGCGAGGGTTGGGGCCTCTATTCGGAGCGGCTGGGCAAGGAGATGGGCTTCTACCAGGACCCCTATTCCGACTTCGGCCGCCTGACGACCGAGGCCTGGCGCGCCGTGCGCCTGGTCACCGACACCGGCCTGCACCACAAGAAGTGGACCCGCGAGCAGGCCATGCAGTTCTTCCGCGAGAACACCCTGCTCAGCGAGCGCGACATCCAGAAGGAGGTCGAGCGCTACATCTGCTGGCCGGGCCAGGCGACCAGCTACAAGGTCGGCGAGCTGAAGATCCGCGAGTTGCGCGCGCGGGCGGAAAAGGCGCTGGGCGCCAGGTTCGACGTCCGCGCCTTCCACGACGCGGTCCTGCGCGACGGCGCCCTGCCGCTGGACGTGCTGGACCAGCGGGTAAGCGAGTGGATGGCGGGCGCGGCGAAGTAACCGCGGTGATCCTCCCCGCTCGCGGGGAGGGGGACCACGCGAAGCGTGGTGGTGGGG
>CALALX010000020.1 GCA_937925635.1 uncultured Caulobacter sp. | reverse complement strand
ATCGGGTCGCCGCCGTTGCACTCCTCGTCGTCGCCGTCGTCCTGGTTGCAGTGGATGACCACCTCGTCGCCGAGCTTCCAGCGCTTCACCTTCGAGCCGACCGCCCAGACGATGCCGGCGGCGTCGGACCCGGCGATGTGATAGGGATGCTTGTGGCCGTCGAGCGGGCTGATCGGCTCGCCGAGCGCGGCCCAGACGCCGTTGTAGTTGACGCCGGCGGCCATCACCAGGACCAGGACCTCGTCCTCGCCGATCTCCCAGGTGGGCACCACCTCGACCTGCATCGCCGTCGCCGGGCGCCCGTGGCGCTCCTTGCGCACGGTCCAGGCGTACATGGTCTTGGGCACATGGTACGGGGGCGGGATTTCGCCGATCTCGTACAGGTCCTTCACGGGCGTCTTCTCGAGCGTTGCGGTGGTCATCCGGCTGATTCCGTGGCGCGTTTCTGTTGCAATGCAGTAGCGCCGGTTGGCGTTCCGGCGTTCTGTGGACCTGACGCCGCGTCCGGTGCGGAAGCGACGCTCAGTCCTTTGATTTCACAGGATCAGCGCAAGACTTTGCCCTCTCGGGCCGCCCCATGCCGGCTGCAAGGGCAAGATCGTGTGACAGCTGTTTGACCGTTGCAAGTGAAATCTTGTGCGGCGCAACATCGATGCGGCCTTGCCCGCGCCGCATTGGCCAATCAGCATCCGGACCGCAATGACGCGAGAGACCCGATGATCCTTGGACTCCTGGCCGCGGCGGCCGTCGTCGGCGAGGTCGCCCCCGCCCCCGGCCTGGCCGCGCCCTGCATCTGGCTGAAGCTGCCGGCCTACAAGGAGCAGGTGCTGGCCGCCGCCGATTTCCCGACCTTCGACCGCCTGCGCCGCGCCTATCCCGAGGCCGAGGCCGAGGCCGCCTTCGCCGCCTGCGTCCCCGAGGGCGGCGCCGACGCCGCCGCCGAGATGGCCTTCACCTACTACGAGGCCTCTCTGTGGGCGCGCCGCCGCCTGGTCGGCAAATGGCCCGAGGCGACGCTGAACGCCATCGACGCCATGCCCGAGACGGACCTGAAGTACTTCTGGCTGCAGCCGGACCCGGCGAAGGCCGATCCCGCCTGGACCGCGGAGCGCAAGGCGGCCTGGGCCCGCGTCTACGGCCCGTTCGGCCGCGTGGAGCCGGCGGCGCCCAAGGACGATCTCGACACCTACATCGTCGCCCGGGTCGGCTGGCGCCTGGGCGAGATCGACTACCGGCAGGGCCTGGCGCGTCGCTGACAACGGGCAAAGCTAGCCAACCTCTACCTGGCGTCGCATACTGACAGTACGAGTAGGGGCGCCTATGAAACCGAAACTCAGGCCGCCGAACTTTCGACGGCTGCTCATCAAGATCAACACTGATATCATAACTCTGGACCAAGCCCTCTACGGCGGATACTGGCCGGAACAGTTATGCACACTCGACATCTTGGTAGTTCTTCTGGAAGACAGGCGATATTTTCGACATCTTGGCATCGACATTAAGTCTTTCGCCAGAGAAATTCTGCGAGCCGCCACTTTCCAACGGCACGGCGGCGCAAGCACGATCGACATGCAGTTCGTTCGGACGATAACTGGATACAAGGACAGGACGATATCCAGAAAACTCTACGAGTCCGCGCTTTCTATCGTGATGCACTTCCGGTACAGTAAGATGCAAATACTAAGGGCCTACATGAGAGAGGCGTATTTCGGATGGAATATCATTGGGTTTGACCAACTCTCTTGGAATGAATACGAAAAACCATTCCATGAACTTGGCCTAGAAGAGTCTTCTCGACTTGCAGCGATGCTTGTCTACCCAAAGCCTAGACTAGAAACGCCGGCTTGGCGCCAAAAGGTCGATCGGCGAGCGAAATACGGCGTGATTCTCTATGCTAGGCACAAAAAGCGCCTTGATAAGCTCGACATCGGAAAATAGATGAAGATTATGTTCGGCGTAGGAGATTCTTTTGCCGACCTTAAATTCTTTGTCTTTTGTCTGTATATACAATAGTAAGTCTCTATTGTACTGGAACGACAGACCTTGTATGTCGTTTAGCTTTCTGTCGATCTCGGGATACAGCCCGATTTCCGGGAGACCGGCGCGCCTGTTCCTCACGTACTGTTCCAGCATGCGCCCCGCTGAAACGAAGCTTGCGTGGACGGGATCCTCAAGAGTCTGAGTAAATCTGTAGTCAGCGTAGAGCGTCAAATTCTTGAAGAAAATAGATAGATTCTCGTTCCACGAATCGAGAACCAGCTTGTATTTTTCGAGACACCTTTCCATGTCTGTAACTTCAGCGCGATGGATAGCATAGTTTAACCGTCTCATCGCCTGAAGTCTCGCGGAAATGGCTGAGGCCACTTGATCTGCCAATTCTTTGAGTGTGGCGAAGTCGCGCTCGTGAATCGAGTACACCTGCTGACGCAGCCAATTCCGCTGTTGCCAACGCTGCACAAGCCAGTTGCCGGCGACCGCAGTTGTCAATGCGCCGACGAGGACGGTGGCTATTGGCGCCAACGCACTCGCAGCCGCGATCTGTGACCCTGGCATGGCATAACCTCCCGCCCGCTCAGGGGAACAATCGCGCTATGGAGCCACACACTCAAGCCTGACGCTCACGTCATGTTGCGTCGCAGCAATTCTGCGCGCATCATTTCGCAAAAGCACAAGAAACGCCGGGACCCATCATGAGCCAGAAGCCCTTCCAGCACGCGCCGGACGCGCCCTGGATCTTCCGCACCTATGCGGGCCACTCCACGGCGGAGAAGTCCAACGCCCTCTACCGGCGCAACCTGGCGGCCGGGCAGACCGGCCTGTCGGTGGCCTTCGACCTGCCGACCCAGACCGGCTATGACGCCGACCACATCCTGGCGCGCGGCGAAGTCGGCAAGGTGGGCGTGCCGGTGGGCCACCTGGGCGACATGCGCACCCTGTTCGACGGCATTCCGCTCGACCAGATGAACACCTCGATGACGATCAACGCCCCGGCCGCCTGGCTGCTGGCGATGTATGTCGCCCTGGCCGACGAGCAGGGCGCGGCGCGCGACCGCCTTCAGGGCACGACCCAGAACGATCTGATCAAGGAATACTTGAGCCGCGGGACCTATATCTTCCCGCCGAAGCCCAGCCTGACCCTGATCGGCGACATGATCGCCTGGTGCTACCGCGAGGTTCCCAAATGGAACCCGATGAACGTCTGCAGCTACCACCTGCAGGAGGCCGGGGCGACGCCAGAGCAGGAGCTGGCCTACGCCCTGGCCACCGCGATCTCGGTGCTCGACACCGTGCGCGCCGGCGGCCAGGTTCCGGAGCAGGACTTCGAGATCGTCTGCTCACGGATCAGCTTCTTCGTGAACGCCGGCGTGCGGTTCGTGACCGAGCTGTGCAAGATGCGCACGTTCACCGTCCTGTGGGACGAGATCCTGCGCGAGCGCTACGGCGTCCAGGACGCCAAGGCCCGCCGCTTCCGCTACGGGGTGCAGGTCAACAGCCTGGGCCTGACCGAGCCGCAGCCCGAGAACAACGTCTACCGCATACTGCTGGAGGCGCTGGCGGTGACGCTGAGCAAGGACGCCCGCTGCCGCGCGCTGCAGCTGCCGGCCTGGAACGAGGCGCTCGGCCTGCCCCGGCCCTGGGACCAGCAGTGGTCGCTGCGCATGCAGCAGGTGCTGGCCTATGAGACCGACCTGCTCGAGTACGAGGACCTGTTCGCCGGCAGCCACGTCGTCGAAGCCAAGGTCGCCCAGCTGCGCGAGGGCGCGCTGGCCGAGCTGGCGAAGATCGACGGCATGGGCGGCGCCGCCGCCTCGATCGACTACATGAAGGGCGCGCTGGTCGGCTCGAACGCCGACCGCGTCCGCGCGGTCGAGACCGGCGACCTGACCGTCGTCGGCGTCAACCGCTGGACCGACACCGAGGCGTCCCCCCTCTCCGCCGGCGAAGGCTCGATCGAGACCGTCGATCCGAAGCTGGAGACCGGCGTCGTCGAGCGGCTGAAGGCCTGGCGCTCCGGACGCGACCAGCGCGCGGCCGACGCGGCGCTGGCGGACCTGAAGGCCGCTGCGCAGGAAGGCCGCAACATCATGGAGCCGTCCATCGTCGCGGCGAAGGCGGGCGTCACCACCGGCGAATGGGCCTTCGCCCTGCGCGAGGTGTTCGGCGAGTACCGGGGCCCGACCGGCGTCGCCGTGGTGGTCGCCTCTGGCGAGGACGCCGAGGACATCGCGGCGGTGAAGAAGGACGTCGAGCGCGTCAGCGAAGTGCTGGGCCGCACCCTGACCTACCTGATCGGCAAGCCGGGGCTGGACGGCCACTCCAACGGGGCCGAGCAGATCGCCACCCGGGCCCGCGCGGTCGGGATGGAGGTCCACTACGACGGCATCCGCTCGACGCCCGAGGAGATCGTCCGCCGGGCCAAGGAGACGAAGGCTCACGTCGTCGGCCTGTCGATCCTGAGCGGTTCGCACCTGGACCTGGTGCAGGAGGTCGTGCGCGTGATGCGCGCCGAGGGCCTGGGCGACATCCCCGTCGTGGTCGGCGGCATCATCCCGCCGGAGGACGCCCTGATCCTCAAGCAGATGGGCGTCCGCCGGGTCTACACGCCCAAGGATTTCAAGCTCACCCAGATCATGGCCGACGTGGTCAAGGTGGTGGAGGAAACGGCGCTGGCGACGGCGTAGACAGGGCGCGCGCATCGCGGCTAGGCTCACGTTATGGTGCAGACGGCCACGTCCCCCCGCAAGTCGTTGGAATGGTGGACCTCTCTGGGGATGCTACTCTGCCTTTGGGCATGCATTTTTGCGCCAAGCAGGCCCATCACGTCTCCTGAAGCCGAGGCCCTGAAGGCGGCGCTGAGCTGGACGATCTGGCCGCTTGTGACGTGCTTCGTCCTCTGTGGCCTCGCCTGGACCATCCTGAGGCTCCGGAAGCCGGCGCGGCGATCGGTTCCAGGCGATGCCCTGGCCCGCGTTTCCATGCCGCCCGCCGATGAGCCCGCAGGAGCCTTGCACGACTGCCTCGGCGCCGCCTTCTACGGCTTGTTAATGCTCTGCCTGCCGGTCATGTTCGCGCCGGCCATCCTAGAAACCGTCATTTCGGTCGGAGGCCTGAGGGCCCTGATCGCCTCGCTAGGGCTGCTTGGACTGGTGCTGATCGAGGGCTGGTGGGTTGTTCACCTTGCGCGGCGAGCCGTCCTCGCAAGCCGAACCGCTGGCGCTGTTCCATGAGAATCCTGCGCAAGCCGGTGATCCCGAAGGGACCCGCAAAGTGGCTGGTTTTCGTCCCCTTGGGCCTGCTGGTGATCATCACCTTCATGACCGCCTTCGCCGTGTTTCCGCTGACGGTCGGCTCGGTCTACCGCAACTGGCCGCTGATCGTGGTCATGCTGCTGACCTGGATGTGGGTGCGGGCCTGGACATCGGGGCAGCTCCCCGGCCTGCGCCCGCCCCGCAAGCCCGTCCGGGCCGACCGGGGACCCGTACGCTGGACCACGGCGAGCAGCATGCGCAACGCCCACCTGTTCGGCGCCCTGATCCTGATCGGCTTCGCGGGCGTGATCCTGTGGAAGACGCCGGAGATCGAAGCGCGCGACATTCCGGCGGACATGCTGTTCGTCCGGGTCGGACTCGGCACGCTGCTGGTCCTGTTTGTCGGACTGGTGATCGCCGCCTTCCGTCCGCCGAGCGGCATGGCGCTGGATGACGGCGCCCTGACGCTGGAGGGACGCGACGCCCTGCGGCTGCCGCTGTCGACGATCGAAGAAGTCGTCATCCGACCGCGGACCGACCCCTTCGTCGCCGTACTGCGCTTCAACGACGGATCGAAGGACCTGGCGCTGGAGCTGGGCCGGCTGAACCTAGACCCGACCATGTTCGCGGACGAACTGACCCGCCGGCGGCCGTCGATCGCCTTCTCGGACTCCCGGCCGGGCGCCTTTGCGGGCAGCTCGGTCCTGACGGGTATGAGCGACGGCGACCCGCGCGAGATCCGCTAGGCGCGACGCCCCACCTGCCAGGCCGCCAGCACGCCCAGCGCGGCCAACGGCACGAAGGCGCCGAACAGCCAGGCGCCCGCCGCCGGGCCGCTGACCCTGTCGACGCCCTCGGCGAAGCCCAGCGCTCCGGCCAGGGCGCTCGCGCCCGCCGCGCCGAACGCGCCGCCGATCATCTGGGCCGTGGGCACGGCGGAGGAGCCCAGCGGGCGCTCGGCCTCGGGCAGACCGCCGATGATGGTCTTCGACAGAAAGGCCCAGGAGACGCCGAAGCCGGCGCCGATCAGGGCCATGGCCGCCGCCGCCGTCCACAGCGGGCCGAAGGGCAGCGCCCAGGCGCCGAACGCCAGGCCGGCGACCGCCAGCGCCGCGCCGGCGCGGATCATCAGGCCATCGCGGTTTTCCACCCCCGCCACCAGCAGCGCCACGATCGTCCAGCCGGCGGCCATGGCGGTGATCACGTAGCCGGCGACCAGAGGAGAGGCGCCGTGCAGCACCTGCACGAAGGCCGGGCCATAGACGCTGAACGCCACGGTCGAGGCCTCCAGCGCGAAGATCACGAAATAGCCGGCCCCCGCCAGGCTGCGTAGGTCTCCCGCCGAGGCGGGCAGCAGCACCCCGCCCGCCCGCCGGGCGAGCCACAGCAACAGCCAGAGGCCGAACAGGCCGCCCGCCGCCAGCGCGATGTCCGCCGCCGGGCTGCCCGTCGTGCCGGAGGCCGCGATCATCGTGACCCCCGCCGCCAGCGCCAGGAACTGCGGAACCGGCAGCTTCGGCGCCTCGCCCGCCTCGCGCACGCCGCGCTTCACCAGCAGGAAGGTCGCGCCGACGAACAGCAGGCCCTGCACCGCGAAGAACCAGAAGGCGCCGCGCCACCAGTCGATCTGGGCGAACACCCCGCCGATCAGGGGGCCCAGCACCGTGGCCACGCCCCAGACGCCGGCCAGCGCCGAGATCACCCGCACCCACAGCCGCTCGGGGAAGATCTGGTTGATGGCGACGTAGCAGAGCGCGGCGATGGCGCCCGCGCCCAGCCCCTGGACCAGCCGCCCGGCCACGAAGACGAAGAAGTCCGGCGCCAGCGCGCTGACCGCGCAGCCCAGCGCGTAGGCCGCGCCCGACACGGCGATGGCGGGCCGAAGCCCCAGCTCCATCGACAGCCGTCCCGAGCAGACGCCCGCGACGATCGCGCCGAGCAGGTAGGCCGCCACCGACCAGCCGAAGTACTGGAAGCCGCCGATCTCGGCGGCGATGGTCGGGGTCAGGGTGACGGTGACCAGCGCGTCGGCCGCGTTCAGCCACATCCCCAGGCACAGGAAGGCGAACCGCGACAGTGTCGACGGTGCGAGCAGATCACGCCATCCGGCGGTCGGGCTGGGTGGGGTATCGGCGGTCATCGCGCCTTAACTGGACGCGGACGGGGCGTGGGGCAAGGGCGCTATGTCCCTAAAATAATGGGGCTTTTGGGCGTGCGGCGCCGGCGAGCGCCTTGTGGTACGATCCGGCCATGACGCTGGAAGAAGCCCTTCAGACCCTGCGCGCGGCCAAGCCGTTGCTCGACCGCTACGGCGTCGCGCGCATCGGCGTCTTCGGCTCGGTGGCGCGCGGAGAAGCCGGCCCCGACAGCGATGTGGATGTTCTGGTGGAGTTTGATCCGGCCCGGGTCCCTGGCTGGGAGTTCTTCGGCCTTTCGGACGACCTCGCGGCCTTGCTCAAGCGACCGGTGGACGTTGTCACGGCGAAGTCGCTTAAGCGCCTGATGCGAGACCGAGTGCTGGGTGAAGTCGTCTATGCCTAAGGTGGCCCGCGACGCCCGCATGCGCCTTCAGGACATGCTGGAGGCGACTGCTCGCATCCGGCGCCACGTCCGGGGGGTGGAGAAGCCCGACTTCCTGAATGGTTCGACCAGCTTTGACGCGGTCGCGATGAATATCGTCGTCATCGGCGAATCTGTCGTCCATTTGCCGCCCGAACTGAAGGCCGGGGAACCCGAGACGCCGTGGCGGCAGATCGTCGGCAGCCGAAATCTCGTCGCCCACGGTTACCCGGAACTGGATCCCGACGTGATCTGGACCATCGTCACGACGCAGCTCGACGACCTCGATGCGGCGACCAAGAGAATGCTGACCAAGCTCGGAGAATCCTGAATGGCCCTCGTCCCCTTCGCCGACATCGACGCCCTGCCGCCCAAGGCGAAGGACTACTGGGGCAAGCTGACCGCCAAGCTGAACATCTTCCGCATGCTGGCCAACGCCGACACCCTGATGGAGCCGGCCCTGCGGTTCGGCGGCGCGATCCTCAGCAAGCAGCAGCTGGGCGCCGACCTGCGCGAGCTGGTCATCCTGCTGGTCGCCGAGCTCGAGGGCGGCGAGTACGAGTGGAACCAGCACGTACCGATCGGCCTGGCCTGCGGCAACACCCAGGCCCAGATCGACGCCCTGGCCGCCCGCCGCTTCGACGATCCGGCCTTCAACGCCAAGGAAAAGGCCCTGGTCGCCTTCGCGAAGGAAGTGATCGAGGACGTCAAGGCCAGCGAGGAAAGCCTGGCCGAAGCGCAGAAGCACTTCAGCCCCAAGGAGATCGTCGAGATCATCCTGACCTGCGGCTTCTACATGACCATGGCGCGGCTCACCGAGACGACCCGGACCGACATCGATCCGCCGGCGGGCGGAAAGATCGTCGAATCCCTGAACCGCTAGCCGCTCCGAGCGTGACAGCGCTCGCCCGGAGTGGTTAACGGCCGTCATCTTCCTGACGCAGCCCCGCGACAGGTTGCGCGACGAAGACCATGGCCGCCTACCGCGTTCCACATCCCGACAAGCCGCACATCCAGCGGCACGCCCGCCGGCAGACGATGACCGCGCGGGTGATCGGCTTCGTGCTGCTGTGGGGCATCGTCGGCGTCGTCACCTTCACGGCCAACCGGGCCACGCCGCGCGAACATCTGCCGTGGAAGCCGCTCGCGCTGGTCGATCCTGTGGGCATGGCGACCAAGCTGAAGGCCGCCCGCACGGGCGAGGACCCGGACGCCTGCCGCAAGGTGCTGGCCGCGGGCGGCGTGGAGTATGTCGAGGCGCCGAAGGTCGACAGCGGCTTCTGCCACGTCGCCGATGCGGTGAAGCTCGAGGCCGGGCTCGCGCCGCTCTCCCCGCGCGACGCGGCGATGACCTGCAAGGAGGCCCTGGCGCTCAGCATCTGGGAACGCCAGGTGGTGCAGACGGCCGCCTTCGACACGCTGGGCCAGGCGGTGGTGCGCATCGATCATTTCGGCAGCTACGCCTGTCGCCGGATCTACGATCGCCAGGAAGGCCCGGTCAGCGAACACGCCGGCGCCAACGCCATCGACGTCGCCGCCTTCCGACTGGCCGACGGCACGGAGATCTCTGTGGCGCGCGACTGGAACGACAAGGGTCCCAAGGGCGCCTTTCTGCACAAGGTTCGCGACGGCGCCTGCCAGGTGTTCCTGACCACGCTGAGCCCCGACTACAACGCCGAGCACAGGGACCACTTCCATCTCGACATGGGCGGCTGGCCCAAGTGCGCCTAGGCTGTTGCCTTCCCTAGGGGAGGCCGCGAGAGCCTCCGGGAAACAGATTGTTCCGGGGGGAACACATGGCCGACTTCAGCGCCTTCGCCGGACGTCCCGTGCCCGAGTGGTACGCCGAGCCGCAGCTGGGGATCTTCATCCACTGGGGGATGTTCGCCATTCCCGCCTTCGCGCCGGCGGGCCGGTCGATCTCCTCGCTGTTCGAGACCGACTACGACAACGCCTTCGTGCTCGGCCCCTACGCCGAGTGGTACGACAACGCCCTGCGCGACCCGACCAGCCCGACCTCGGCGCACCATCGCGAGACCTGGGACGGCCGGCCCTACGAAAGCTTCCGCGCGCCGTTCGAGGACGCGGCCCGCGCCTTCGACGCCGACGCCTGGGCCGACCTGTTCCAGAAGGCGGGCGCGAAGTACGTCGTCTTCGTCACCAAGCACCACGACGGCTACTGCCTGTGGCCGACGGATGTTCCGAACCCGCACCGGCCGGGGTGGCATTCGAAGCGGGACTTCGTCGGCGAGCTCGGCGAGGCCGTCCGCGCCCGGGGCATGCGCTATGGGCTCTACTATTCCGGCGGCCTCGACTGGACGTTCCGGCCCAGCCTGATCCGCAACATGGGCGAGATGTTCGCCTGCGTGCCGACCGAGCCGGACTACAGCGCCTACGCCCTGGCCCAATGCCGCGAGCTGATCGACCGCTACCGCCCTTCGGTGCTGTGGAACGACATCGCCTGGCCGAACGTCGAGGACCTGCCCGGCCTGTTCGCCCACTACTACGACGTCGTCCCGAACGGAGTGATCAACGACCGCTGGATGGCGTCGAAGCCGCTGTTCGAGAGCCTGCGCGACCCCGCCGCCTGCGCGTCCTTCAACGCCATGGTGAAGGCGCGTATCGCGCAGGTCGGCGTCCATGGCGGCAGCACCTCGACCCCGCCGCACTGCGACTTCCGCACGGTCGAGTACACCAGCGGCGACCACATGGTCGGCAAGGGCAAGTGGGAGTCGACCCGCGGCCTGGGCCTCGCCTTCGGCTACAACGCCGCCGAGGCGACCGACGACTACATGACCGGCCCTCAGCTGCTGGACTTCTACCGCGAGGTCGCGGCCGGCGGCGGCAACCTGCTGATCAACGTCGGGCCGATGGCGGACGGGACGATCCCGGAGGTGCAGCGCCGCCCGCTGCTCGAGATCGGCAAGGCGCTGGCTTGACGCCACGTCGCCCTGACGTCACGGTGCGCGCCAATCAAACAAGCGTTTAAAGGGAGGCGCGCATGTCGGCTGCTCAAGGAACCCTCTTCGATCTGACCGGCAAGGTCGCGATCATCACCGGCAGCTCGCGCGGCATCGGCAAGGCCATCGCCGAGCGCATGGCCCAGCATGGCGCCAAGGTGGTGATCTCCTCCCGCAAGGCCGGCCCCTGCGAGGAGGTAGCCGCCGCCATCAACGCCGCCGAGGGCGAGGGCACGGCGATCGCCGTCCCAGCCAACATCTCCTCGAAGGAAGACCTTCAGCGCGTGGTCGACGAGACCCGCAAGGCGTTCGGCAAGATCGACATCGTCGTCTGCAACGCCGCCTCCAACCCCTACTACGGCCCGATGGCCGGCATCGCCGACGACCAGTTCCGCAAGATCCTCGACAACAACATCGTCTCCAACCACTGGCTCATCAACATGGTGGTCCCGGAGATGATCGAGCGGAAGGATGGCGCGGTCATCATCGTCAGCTCGATCGGCGGCCTGCGCGGCTCGCCCATCATCGGCGCCTACAACATCTCCAAGGCGGCCGACTTCCAGCTGGCCCGCAACCTAGCCCACGAGTACGGCAAGCACGGCATCCGCGTGAACTGCATCGCGCCCGGCCTGATCAAGACCGACTTCGCCAAGGCCCTGTGGGACAATCCCGAGACGCTGAAGCGCTCGACCGAGACCGTGCCGCTGCGCCGCATCGGCGAGCCGGACGAGATCGCCGGCGCGGCCGTGTTCCTGGCCTCGGCGGCCGGCACCTTCATGACCGGCCAAGCGGTGGTCGTGGACGGCGGCGCGACGATCTAGGCGCGGGGCGCGACGCCTGGCATGGGGATCAGCCTGGCGCGGGCTTCACCGGCCCGCGCCAGGGTCCCTGTGACGAATAAGGCGCACAGGCGCGCCGCCCCAACTTGACCGCCGGCCCGCCGTCCCGCATCCCCACCCCATGGCCGTCTACACCGACATCACCGACGAGGAACTCGACGCCCTGCTGGCGGACTTCGACGTCGGGCGGGCCGTGGCCTTCAAGGGCATCGCCGAGGGGGTCGAGAACTCCAACTTCCTGCTGGAGACCGAGCGCGGCCGTTTCATCCTCACCCTCTATGAGCGGCGGGTGAAAGCAGAAGAGCTGCCCTACTTCCTGAACCTGCTGACCTGGCTGGCCGACCACGGCTTCCCGAGCGCGCGACCGGTCGCTGACCGCCAGGGCCGGGTGCTCAAAAGCGTGCGCGGCAAGCCGGCGGCGATGGTCGAGTTCCTGCCCGGCATGTCCGTGCGCCGGCCGACCGCCGCCCATTGCCGCCAGGCGGGCGAGGGACTGGCCCGGCTGCACCTGGCCGGCCAGGGCTATCCGGGACGCCGCGCCAACGATCTGGGCCAGGCGGCCTGGGCGCCGCTGTTCGCCAGCCTCGGCCAGGCGGCGGAGGACCTCAAGCCCGGTCTGGCGGCGACCCTCCGCGGCGACCTCGACCATCTCGCGGCGGCCTGGCCGAAGGATCTGCCGGTCGGCACCATCCACGCCGACTTCTTTCCCGACAACGTCTTCTTTCGCGACGGGACGTTCGCAGCGGCGATCGACTTCTATTTCGCCTGCGACGACGCCTACGCCTACGACCTGGCGGTAGCGTTGAACGCCTGGTGCTTCGAGGCGGACGGCTCGTTCAACCTGACCGCCGGGCGGGCGATGATCGGCGGCTACGAGACGCGCCGGCCGCTGACGCCGGCCGAGCGCGCCGCCCTGCCGGTGCTGGCCCATGGCGCGGCGATGCGGTTCTTCCTGACTCGTCTCAACGATTGGGGGTCCACCCCCGCCGGCGCGCTGGTGCGGCCCAAGGACCCGCTGGAGTACGAGCGCAAGCTGGCCGTCCACCGCGCCGGCCTGGCCCTGCTGGCCGACGCATGACGCCGAGCGTGCTGATCTATACCGACGGCGCCTGCCGCGGGAATCCGGGGCCTGGCGGTTGGGGCGCTGTGCTGCTGTCCGGCGGCCACCGCAAGGAGATGCACGGCGGCGACCTGGCGACCACCAACAACCGCATGGAACTGATGGCCGCCATCCAGGCCCTGGAGGCGCTGAAGAAGCCCTGCAAGGTCGAGCTGCACACCGACAGCCAGTATGTGAAGAACGGCGTCACCCAGTGGATCCACGGCTGGAAGGCGCGGGGCTGGAAGACGGCCGACAAGAGCCCGGTCAAGAACGAGGACCTCTGGAAGCGCCTCGACGCCGCCCGATCCCGGCACCAGGTCGATTGGCGGTGGGTGAAGGGTCACGCCGGCCACGCGCTCAACGAACTGGCCGACGAACTCGCCCGCAAGGGCATGCTGCAGGAACTCGGCGAACTCTGACATCCGAAACCGCTTGACTGGTTCAATATAGAACTACCATATTAGTTCAATCTTGAACCAGTGAGACCTGACATGGACCGTAGAGCGTTCATTCGGCTGGTCGGCGGCGGGGTGGTGATGGCGGCGACGGCGTCCTGCGCCCCGACGGGCGACGACCCTCGTTCAGCATGGAACAATCCTGGCGCGGATGAGACCGATATCCGCCGCAAGGCGCTGTCCTGGGCCATCCTGGCGCCGAACCCGCACAATATGCAGCCCTGGCGGGTCGACCTGACGATCGCCGACCAGGTCACTCTCTACATCGACCGCACTCGGCTGCTGCCGGTGACCGACCCGTTCAACCGGCAGATCACCATCGGCTGCGGGGCGTTCCTGGAACTGCTGGTCCAGGCGCTGGCGGCCTATGGGCGGACGGCGGAAGTCGAGCTCTTCCCCGATGGCGAGGCGGCGCCGCTGCTCGATGACCGGCCGCTCTTCCGCCTGCGACTGGCGGGCGCCGCACCCCGATCGTCGTCGCCGTTCCAGGCCATCCTGAAGCGCCGCACCGACAGGACTCCGTACACGGATCGACCGGTGAGCCCTGAGACGTTCGATCTGATTGCCCGGCACGGGACGTCTCTGGTTCCTCCCCCGGGGACGGTCACGCGCGAGGAAGCGTCGAGGCTGCCCTACGCGATCGGGGGCGGAACCGTTGATCCGCAGCAGGTCGATCGCCTGCGGTCGCTGGTCTTCCAGGGCGCCGAGATCGAGGCGACAACCCCAGCGGCCCACCGCGAAAGCGTCGAGCGCACCTTCATCGGCGCGGATGACGTCGCCCGGCATCCGTGGGGCATCTCGCTCGACCAGCCGATGATGGCCGCCATGAACGCCGTTGGCCTCCTGACCAAGGAGAAGATGGCCACGCCCGGCACGACGGCCTTCAAGGAGTCGCTGAAGTTCCTGAAGGCGGCGGCCGACACGGCCCAGGGCTTCGTCTGGATCGTCACCGAGGAGACGCGGCGGGTCGACGAGATCGAGGCCGGACGCGCCTACGCCCGCGCCAACCTCCAGGCCACGCGCATGGGCCTCGCCATGCACCCCTGGAGCCAGGGCCTGCAGGAGTACGCGACCCAGAAACCGGTGTTCGAGGCGCTCCACAAGGAGATCACCGGCGGGCGGTGCCGCATCCAGATGCTGGCCCGCATCGGCTACCCCAAGGGCGACATCCCGCCCGCGCCCCGCCGCGGCCTCGACGCCCAGATCCTGAAGGCCTGACGATGACTCCTGACAATCCCCGTCTCGCCCGCGACCGCGCCGACGTCCAGGCGATGACCGAGATCAGCATCATCAGCCAGCTGTCGAACGCCAAGCTCGAGAAGATCAGCGGCCTGCCCTCGGCGCAGTTCGCGCTGCTCAGCCACTTCATGCGACGCGGCGGCGAGGAGAGCCCGGCCCAGCTAGCCTCGGCCTTCCAGGTCGGCAAGAGCGCCATGACCCATACCCTGCAACGCGCCGAAGCCGCGGGCTGGGTCGCCATCCGCCCGGATCCGGCCGACGGACGCCGCAAGTGGGTGAGCCTCACCGCCGCCGGCGCCGCCGCCTACGGCGAGGCGATCAAGGGCATGCGGCCGCATCTGGAGGCGATGCGTTCCGCCTTCACCGACGACGAGTTCCGGTCCGCCCTGCCCTTCCTGCGGGCCCTGCGGGTCTGGTTCGACGAGAACCGCTAGGAGGCCTTCACGCGGAGAACGGATCCTTCCGCCGCGAGCACCTCGACACGTTGCTCAAGCAGGGGGTCCGCCCCCTCCGCCACGGCGGCCCATTCCTTGCCGTCGATGAACACGCGGCCCTGGCCGTTGTGGAAGGGCGAATTGGCCATCCCGACCTTGCCGACCAGGCGGCCGATGTTGTCGTTGATGTCGGGGCCGCCGCCGGAGACGTTCGCCGGCAGATAGCGTCGGGCCGTCAGTGTCGAGACGATCGTCAGCGCCGCCCAGATCGCCAGGTGGATCGCCGCGGCGTCCGGCACGCCCGGGATCACCGTCAGGATCGCCAGCACGCCCGCCGAGGCCGCCGCCCAGAGCAGCCAGCCCGTTCCCGTCGAGACCTCTATGACGAGGAACACGGCGGCGATGGCCACCCAGATCCAGAAGGGGTGGGTGAAGTAGACGTCGTTGAGCCAGTCCATGAACGCCTCCTGACGATCAGGCTTTGGTGCGCGGCACGGCCGGCGCCGGCGCCGGCCGCGGCGGCGGGCCGTCGCCGCTGAGGGTCTTCACCAGCTCGCCGATGCCGGCGACGGTGCCGGTGATGCCGGCGAAATCGGCGGGCACGATCACGGTCTTGGCCTGCGGGCTGCTGGCCAGGGCGCCGAACGCTTCAACGTATTTCTGGGCCACGAAGTAGTTGATGGCGTTGATGTCGCCGCGGGCGATGGCCTCCGAGACGAACGCCGTCGCCTTGGCCTCGGCCTCGGCCTCGCGCTCGCGGGCCTCGGCGTCGCGGAAGGCGGCCTCGCGGCGGCCTTCGGCCTCGAGGATGGCGGCCTGCTTGGAGCCCTCGGCCTTGGCGATGGCGGCCTGCTTCTCGCCGTCCGCCTCGGTGATCACCGCCCGGCGCTCGCGCTCGGCCTTCATCTGCCGGGCCATGGCGTTGGTGATGTCCGGCGGCGGGGTGAGATCCTTGATCTCGATCCGGGTCGCCTTGACGCCCCAGGGATTGGTCGCGTGGTCGATGGTGGCAAGCAAGCGGGTGTTGATCTGGTCACGCTGGCTGAGCACCTCGTCCAGCTCCATCGAACCGACCACGGTCCGTAGATTGGTCATGCAGAGCTGGCTGATGGCGAAGTTGAGGTTGTCGACGCGATAGGCGGCGGCGGCGGCGTCCATCACCTGGATGAAGACGATGCCATCGACCTTCACCACCGCGTTGTCCTTGGTGATGACCTCCTGCTGCGGCACGTCCAGCACCTGCTCCATCATGTTCACCCTGCGGCCGATGGCCTCGACGAACGGCGTCAGGATGTGCATGCCCGGCGACAGGGTGCGCGTGTAGCGGCCGAACCGCTCGACCGTGAACTCGCGGCCCTGGGGCACGATCTTGATCACGCTGAACAGCAGGAACAGCGCGAAGACGATGAAGATCAGGACGATGAAGACGGACAGCATGCCACCCCTCCGGAAAACTACCTGGAGGAGAATCTAGCGCGGGGCGGGGTCCTTCGCCACGGAATCCGGACCGGCGGTATCCGATTCCGCCGCCTCGGGGTCCATGGGACCGGTGTTGACCACCGTCCGGGTGATGGCCGACAGCTGGCTGGCCAGGCTCTGGCCCTTGCGGGCGACCACCAGCTCGGCGCGCTTGCTGGCCGGGGTGCAGGACGGGAACTCCGTCTGCCGGGTGGCGAAGCCGCTGTTGAAGGCCTGGGTCAGGCGGCCGCTGAAGGCCGCGTCCGAGGCCTCGGTCTCGGTCATCTGCATCATGCGGTCCCGCCAGTACTGGTCGCCGTCGCCGGCGCAGGCCTGGCGCAGCGCGTGGCTCTCGCCCAGCGCATAGGCCAGGTCGATCAGGGTCTGGCGCTCGGCCGGCGGCCGTTCCTGCGCGATCGCCGGGGCGGCGAAGGCGCTGATCAGGGCGAGGGCGAAGAGGCGACGGTGCATGGCGCGATCTAACGCCAGGTCACGGCAGTTGTCATCGGGGCTCTAGCGCGGCGCGAAAGCCGGGCCGGGAACCGGTCCGCCTCCTCGGGCTTCTCAAGCAAAGCCCCCAAGATGGAGTTCCTGATGACGGACGCCCTGCCCGCCCTGCGACCCGTCGCAAGCTGGCTCGCCGGCTTTCCGCCCTGGATGGTCAGCCTGGCCGTCATGGTCGCGGCCGTGGCGGCGGCGTTGCTCGTCCATGCGGCCGGCATGGTTCTGGCCCGCCGGCTCCTGAAGCGGCGCGACGCCTTCTGGCGCCCGCTGATCCTGCGCACCCGCCGGCCGACCCGGCTGGCGCTCGTCGCCGTCGGCCTGGCGACGGCGGCGACGGTCGCGCCCCTGTCCGCCGGCGAGGCGGCGCTGTTCCAGCACGGCATGCTGATCCTGGTCATCCTGCTGGCCGGATGGATCGCACTGGCCGGGCTGGACATCGCGGCGGCCCTCTACCTGCGCGGCTTCCGTATCGACGTCGACGACAACCTGGTCGCCCGCAAGCACCTGACCCAGGTGCGGATCCTGAAGCGGGCGATGGCGACCCTGATCGTCATCTTCACCGTCGCCATGGCCCTGATGACGATCAGCGGCGTTCGCCAGTGGGGGATCAGCCTGCTGGCGGCCGGCGGCGCGGCGGGAATCATCCTCGGCCTGGCCCTTCAGCCCCTGCTGACCAACCTGATCGCCGGCATCATCATCGCCACCACCCAGCCGATCCGGATCGACGACGCCGTGATCGTCGAGAACGAATGGGGCCAGATCGAGGAAATCAACGCCACCTACGTCGTCGTCCGGCTGTGGGACTGGCGGCGGATGGTGCTGCCGCTGACCTACTTCATGCAGACGCCATTTCAGAACTGGACCCGGGAGTCGTCCGCCCTGATCGGCACGGCGATGCTCTATGTCGACTACGACGCCCCCGTGGACCTGATGCGGACCAGGCTGGAGGCGATCGTCAAGGCGTCCGCGCTCTGGGACGGCAAGGTCGTGGCCCTGCAGGTGACGGATCTGCGCGAGCACACGATGGAGGTCCGCTGCCTGGCCAGCGCGCGCAACGCCGGCGAGACCTTCGACCTGCGCTGCCACATCCGCGAGGAGATGGTGGCCTTCCTCAAGGCCGAGCATCCGCGGGCGTTGTCGCGCCTGCGTCTCGGTCTGGACGTGGAGTCCGAGCCTGGCCCGGCCGGCGACGTCAGCTCCGCCAGCGCAGGGTGACGGGCTTCACCGGGTTGGCGAAGGGCCGGCCCTCGGCGCGGCTGGCGGTCCATTCGCGCTTCAGCTGCTGGTACCACTTGGCCTGGGTGTCGCCGTCCTCGAGCCAGAGCATCGGCGGATCGTACTTCAGGCCCATGTTCTGCAGGTTCACCATGTCGCCGTCCTGGTGGAGGAAGGCGCGCACGAACGGCTTGATCACCGGGGCCAGCGCCATCACCGGGTGATCGGACCAGATGATCTGGGTGATCGTCGTCTTCGACTCGGTGACCGGGGTCAGGCAGGTCAGGGCCAGCAGCTGGCGCGGGCCGATCTGGATGTGCTCCCAGCGCAGGCCGGGCAGGCGGAAGGTGATCTCCACCTCCGGCTGGCCGCCGAGAATGTCGTAGATGCGGTTGGCCTTCGAACGCGGATGCCGAACCATGACGAAGCCGGCCTCGGACGGTTCGAAGACCTTGGCCTTGTCATACTGCCGCTTGGGGGACCGGGCCCACCAGGCCTGATGGACGTAGGGAGCATGGGTCGGGTCCATCAGGCCCACCACGGCGTGGTCCATGTGGGTGTCGAAGTCCATGCGTTCGACGATCTTCGGACCGCCGCCGACCACGCCCTCGAAGACCGGCGGCGGTTCGGTCGGCTCGCCCTGGCCGCGCGGATCGCTGGCGAACCAGACGAAGACCATGCCCTGGCTCTCGGCGCTGGGGTAGCGGCGAACGCGAACGCGCGCGACGTCGAGACCCTGGCCCTCGACCAGCGACGGGATGGCGGCGCAGCCGCCGTCCGTGCCGAACCGCCAGCCGTGATAGGGGCACTCGACCGTCTCGCGGCCGTCGGCCTCGGCCACCAGCCTGCCGGCCGACAGGGGCGCGGCGCGGTGCGGGCAGACGTCGCGGATGGCGTAGACCTCGCCCTTGCGGGTGCGGCCGAGCAGCACCGGCTCGCCGAGCAACTCGTAGCGCTGCAGTTTGCCGGGCTTCAGATCGCTCGACAGGGCCGCGAAATACCAGCAGTCGCGCAGCAGGCCAGTCCCGAACTTCATCGGCGCGGGACGTTGGGTCTTCGGCGTGGCGTCGTCAGCGGGCATGGGGGCTACATATACCGCATTGCGTCCTTCGACACGGCCCTTTGGGCCTGCTCAGGATGACGTTGTCAGAAGGCTATCCACTGACATCATGTTGAGCAGCGCCGCAGGCGCGTGTCGAAATCCGCAAGGCGATCACCCCGCCGCCGTCGCGATCAGGCGGGTGTAGAAGTCGGTCATCCGTCGCAGGTTCTCGAGCGTCATGTGCTCGTTGGTGCCGTGGATCATGCCGAACTCGCCGATCGACGCGTGCATCGGCGCGAAGCGGTAGACGTCCTTGGCCACGCCGGCGAGGTAGCGGCTGTCGGTGCCGGCCGTGACCAGCCCCGGCGCGACCGGGATCGTTCCGCCCTCGGAGCCGAGCGCCGCCAGCAGCTTCCAGCCGTCCGAAGCGGTCGAAGACACCGGCGAGGGGTTGATGCCGCCGCCACGCTCCCAGCTCAGCTCGACATTGAGGCCCTTCGTCGCCGCCCTCGCCGCCGCCATCACCTCGTCCGCCGTCTGCCCGGGGGCGATGCGGTAGTTGATCCAGGCCGTGGCGTCCTGGGGCAGGACGTTCTCCTTGGGGCTGCCCTTGAGCATGGTCGGGGCGATGGTCGTATGCAGGGTGGCGGCGCTGGCCGGGCTCTTCGCCAGCTGGCTCTTCAGCAAGCCGCCGAACAGCCAGGTGTTGGCCACCACGATCCGGGTCGGCAGGTCCGCCTCGGGCGCGACGGCCCGGATCATCCCGGCTCCCGGTCCATTGAACGTCATCGGGAAGGGCTTGCCGGTGATCGCCAGGATGGCCTTCGACAGAGTCTCGACCCCGGTCTCCGCCGGCGGCGCGGAGGAGTGGCCGCCGGGCGCGCGGGCGACGATCCTGAGCGTGGCATAGCCCTTCTCGGCGAGGCCGATGACGGCGACCGGCTTGTTCACCATCGGGAAGTCGGTGACCACCGCCATGCCCTCGTCGAGGACCCATTCGGCCTTGATCCCGCGCCCCTTCATCAGCGCGGCCGCCGCCTGGGCGCCCGAGCCGCCGGCCTCCTCGTCCTGGCCGCTGACGATCATGATCGTGCGTCGCGGCTGAAAGCCCGAGGCCGCCAGCGCCTCCAACGACTCGAAGATGGTGACCAGCGAACCCTTGTCGTCGATCGCGCCCCGGCCCCAGACGGCGCCCTCGGCGATGACGCCCTCGAAGGGCGGATGCTTCCAGTCCTTCTCGGTGCCCTCGGTGACCGGAACCACGTCCTGGTGCGCCATCAGCACGATCGGGGCGAGGGACGGGTCGGACCCCTTCCAGCTGTAGACCAGCGCCTTGTTGGGCAGGATCTCGCGGCTCATCGCCTTGTGGGCGGCCGGATAGCTGGACGCCAGCCAGGCGTGCAGCCGGTCCCACTCGGCCCAGTCGTTGTCGGCCTTGTCCTGGTGGCTGATCGTGAGGATCCGGATCGATTCGGACAGCCGCCGCGCGGCGAGCGCCTGATCGACCGGAACGGCGGCGGCCAGCTTCACCGCCGTGACATCCACGGCCGACGGCGGCTTGAAGGTCGCGGTGCGGTAGGCGACCACCGCGACCAGCAGCGCGACGACCGCCAGCAGGCCGAGTCCGACCTTGCCCCAGAGCTTCATGCGTTCCTCCCCGAACCTGTTCCGCGCAGCTTGGGGCGGCGGGCGCGGCGCGTCTAGACCCGCGGGAGGGTGAATTCGACGCAGGCCTCGCGAACCAGCCGTCGGAGCCAGGCGTGCGCGGGATTGGCCGTGTTGCGACGCCGCCAGAACATGTTCAGCTCGGTCGGGACCACCGGGACCGGGGTGCGGTAGAGGACCAGGCCATCGCGCGCGGCGCGCTCGCGGGCGAACTCCTCCGGCAGGGCGGCGATCAGTCCGCCTTCCGCCACCGCGGCGGCGACCGCGTGGAAGTTCGGCAGCGCCAGCACGACGCGGCGCGACCGGCCCATCCGCGCCAGCGCCTCGTCGACCACCCCGTCCATCGATCCATCGACGGAGCGTATGGCGTGAGGCATCGCGCAGTACCGATCCAGCGGCAGGGCCTCTCCAGGCGGCACGTCGGCCAACAGGGGCTCGTCCCGTGCCGCCACGGCCACGAAGGGGGAGGTGATCAGCGGCTCGGTCTCGACCCATTCCGGCATCGCGCGGCGCGGCTCAAGCGACAGATCGATCACGTCATCGCGCAGCAGTCGCTCCACCTCCCCGCGCGCGGTGTCCAGCAGGCGCAGGCGCGCGTGCGGGGCCTCGGCCGCCATCCGGCGCGACAGGCGCGGCAGCAGCAGGACCGCGAAGTAGTCGGCCCCCTGCAGGGTGAAGGTCCGCTCGGCGGCGGCGGGGTCGAAGGCGGCGTCACCGAAAAGCGCCCCCTCGATCCGCGCCAGGGCCTCGGCGATGGCCGGGGCGATGTCCTCGGCGCGCGGGGTGGGGACCATCCGCGATCCGGAGCGCACGAAAAGCTGGTCGTCGAGCGTCGCGCGGAGCCGGTTGAGCGCCGAGCTGACCGCTGGCTGGCTGAGGCCGATGCGCTCGCCGGCGCGGGTGACGCCGCGCTCGCGCATCAGGGCGTCGAACACCCGCAGCAGGTTCAGGTCGAAGGCCGCGAAATTCATACTGTGAATAATAGCGATACAAACATGCGATTTCCATAGGTGGGCCGTCGGCGCTATCGGGGCGCCCACAGTCACCCCAGCCCGGACATGCCCCGATGAACGCGCCCCTGCCCGCCGGAAACGGCCTCTGGTTCCTCAACACCCACGTCACGCCCGCCCCCGCGCCGGCGGGCATGTCGATCGCCGAACATGTGATGCCGTTTGGCGAGTCGCCGCCGGCCCACATCCATCACGACGAGGAGGAGATCTTCCACATCAAGGCCGGAACGATCCGCTTCCGCGTCGGAGACGAGGAGTTCGTCGCCGGGCCGGGCGAGACCTGCGTCGCCCCGCGCGGCGTGCCGCACAGCTTCCGCGTCGAGTCGGAGAAGGGCGCCCGGGTGTTGATCATCACCAACGGCGAGGGCTTCGACCGCATGGTGCGCGAGATGGCCCGCCCGGCGGCGGACCTGGGCCTGCCGGAGGCGCGGCCGGTCACGCCGGACCTGGCCGAGCGCCTCGCCGCCGCCTGCGCCCGCAACGGCATCGACATCGTCGGTCCGCCGCTGGCGGCCTGACGTCGGAACGGGGGCGACAGGGTCACGCAGAAGGACCCGCCGGCGCGACTCCCTCGACGCCGGCCGCCCCCCCCATTGCCGAGGACATGCACTTCAGTGCGTGTCCCCTGCCGCTCCCTCGCGCCTCAAGCGGCTGGGGACACGTACCTTCGGTACATGTCCCCGCTCACACCAGCGCCTCGAACTCCTCGACCAGGCGCGCGATCTCGCGGCAGCCGGCGGCCCAGAACGCCTTCCGGCGCGGGTCCAGCCCGAACGGCGCCAGGGCCTCGACATAGGTCTTCGTGCCGCCGGCGGCGAGCAGCTCTTCGTAGAGCGGCGCGAAGGCCACGGGGTCCTCGCGGCGCTTCTCCATCAGCGCTCGCACCAGCAGGTCGCCGAAGGCGTAGGCGTAGACGTAGAACGGCGCATGCACGAAGTGGCTGACATAGGCCCAGTAGTGCTCATAGCCGTCGTTCAGCCGGATGGCCGGACCCAGGCTCTCGCCCATCACCTCCAGCCACAGGCCGCCGATCTGCTCCGGCGACAGCTCGCCGAGGGCGCGGGCGTCGTGGAAGCGGGTCTCGAAGCGGTGGAAGGCGATCTGGCGGACGACGGTGTTGAGCCCGTCCTCGATCTTCCCCGCGAGAAGCGCCTTGCGGTCGGCGGGGCTCGCCTCGGCCAGCAGGCGCTCGAACACCAGGCCCTCGCCGAAGATCGACGCCGTCTCGGCCAGCGTCAGCGGGGTGTCGGCCAGCAGCGTGCCGAGCGGGCTGCACAGGGTCTGGTGGACGGCGTGGCCCAGCTCGTGGGCCAGGGTCAGCACGTCCCGCCGCTCGCCCATGTAGTTCATGAACACATAGGGGTGGCGCGTCGCCGTGACCGGATGGCTGTAGGCGCCGGACTGCTTGCCGGGCCGGGGACGCGCGTCGATCCAGGGCTGGGCGAAGAAGGTTGCGGCCTGGTCGGCGAACTTCGGGGCCAGGGCCGAGAAGCTGTCCAGCACGACGGCCTTGGCCTCCTGCCAGTCGTAGGTGCGCGGCGCGGCGCCATCGAGCGGGGCGTTGCGGTCCCAGTAGTCGAGCGTCTTGCGACCCATCGCCTTCGCCTTGGCGGCGTAGTAGCGGTGGCTTGTCTCGGCGTAGCTCTCGACCACCGCCTCGGCCATGGCTTCGACCGCCTCGGCGTCGACCTCGTTGGCGATATGGCGGGACTGGGCCGGATAGCTGTAGCGACGCCAGCGGTCCTCGACCTGCTTTTCGAAGGCCAGGGTGTTCATCACCAGGGCCATCGTCGGCGTGCGGTCATGCAGCGCCTCGGCCAGCGCGTTGGCAGCCTGCTTGCGGCGGGCGGCCGACGGGTCCGACAGGCGATTCAACGCCTCGGGCAGGGTCAGGTACTCGCGGCCGACCTTGCAGGTCAGCTTCGCCAGGGTCTCGTCGTAGAGGCGGGTCCAGTTGGCGACGGCCGGGGCGCGGTCGACCAGCAGCCGCTCCAGATCCTCCGACAGCTCGTGCGGACGGCTGAGGCGCAGGCGGCGCAGCCACGGCTTCCAGCGCGCGGCGGCGGGAACCGCCTTCAGCGCGGCCTCGATCTCGGCATCCTCGAGCTCGTTGAGCTCCAGGGTGAAGAACAGGCTCTCGGCGGCGATCTGCGAGGAGCGGGCGCGCAGATCGCCCTCGAACTTGGCCCAGGCCGGGTCGTCGCGCGCCGTCGAGGCGGCCAGAGAGGCGTAGGCCCCGACCGACCACAGCCCGTTGGTCGCCTGCTCGTAGAGGGTCAGCCCCTGGTCGATCAGCGCGCCCAGCGCCCTGGCGTCGGCGCGGCTGCCGACAAAGCGGCCTTGCAGGGCCACGAGCGCGTCGTTGGCCGCCTTCGCCTCGGCAAGGTCGAGCTCGATGCGGGGGTCGTCACGGCCGGCGTAGAGGTCGGCGAGGCTCCACTCGGGGAGGTCGGATGCGGCGGGGGGCTTCACGGGGGCGTTCATGGGCGGGATATAGCCGTCCCTGCCCCTTGTGGGGAGAGCGGTTCCGTCCGCCCCGCATGCCCTCTATGGTCGCCGCCCATGGCCGCGCCGCTTTCCTTCGCCGCACCGACTTCCACGCGCGAGCGCCTGATCGCCGCCGCCTTCCGGGTGGTGGCGCGCGAGGGGCTGGAGGCGGCCAGCGTCAAGGCCATCGCCGCCGACGCAGGCCTGACGCCGGGGCTGCTGCACTATCACTTCCCGACCAAGGCGGCCCTGCTCGAGGCCGTGCTGCGGGCGGCGCTGGCCAACTATCTGGAGGTGTCCCGCCAGCGGCGCGAGGCCACGGCGCCGGACGACCAGATCGCCGCCTACTTCCGCTGGGCGCGCGCCGCGCTGATCGCGGAGCGGGACTTCTTCAAGGTTCGACTGGCCTTCGCGGCGGCGGCCCTGACCAATCCCGATCTGGCGGCGGTGCTGCGCGACCTCAACGCGGCCGCCGCCCACGAGACCGCCTTGATGCTCGCGGCGGCGCGCGGCGAGTCGGCGCCGACGCCGCGTGATCGCGAGATCGGCGGCCTGCTGAAGGCCCTGACCGACGGGATCATGCTCAACTGGCTGGCCGACCCGGATTTCCCCATCGACGCGGCCGCTGACGACATCGAACAGGCGCTCATGGGCTGGATCGCCTGACGGCGCCTTGCCAACAGCCGCACCGCATCCTAGTTTTGGTTGGGCGACCAACTAAAACTAGGATGCGGGCGAATGACGATCGTGATGACCGGAGCGACCGGGGGCATCGGGCTGGAGGCGGCGCGGCGACTGATCGCCGATCCAGGCGTCCGGCTGATTGTCGGGGCCCGCACGCCGAACCGGCTGGCCGGGCCCTTGAGGGGCAGGGCCGAGGCGTTGCCGCTCGACCTGGCCAGTCTCGCCAGCGTCCGCGCCTTCGCGGCCGAAGCGGCGGCGGGCGATCCCATCGACGTCCTGATCCTCAACGCCGGCATCCAGAACGTCACCGACGCGACGAGCGCCGAAGGCTTCGAGCTCAGCTTCGCGGTCAATCACCTCGCCCACTATCTGCTGGTCCGGCTTCTGCTGCCGCGCATGGCCCCGGACGGCCGCATCATCCTGACCGCCAGCGGCACGCATGACCCGGCGGAGAAGACCGGCATTCCGCCGCCCCGCCACATCGACGCGGCGAAGCTGGCTTGGCCGCGTCAGGATCCGGATCTCGACCGTCGCCGGATCGTCCGGGGCCAGCGAGCCTACAGTACGTCCAAGCTCGCCAATGTCATGACCGCCCGCGAGCTCGCGCGCCGGACCGAGGCCAGCCATCCGAACCTGTCCATCCTCGCCTTCGATCCCGGCTTCACGCCCGGCACGGGTCTGGCGCGCGACTATCCGGGCCCCTCGGGCCTGATCTTCCGCTTCCTGCTGCCGCTGCTGGTCAGGCGCACGGACCGGGTCAGCACGCCGGAGAACTCCGGCCGGCTGCTGGCGGAACTGGCCGCCGACCCGGGCCATGCCGGCCTGCGCGGCCGGTACATGGCGGTGCGTCGCCAACAGGTCGTCGACGTGCCGCCGTCCGCCGTCGCTCACGACGCCGAGCTGGCGGAGAGGCTCTGGGACAACAGCGCGGGGCTGGTCGGGCTCTAGAGGAGACCCCTTCGCCGCCACCAGGCCAACACCAGGTCCGGCCAGGCCTCGACCGGCTTGCCCCTGGCGAAGCGCAGGCCGAAGCCGTGCCCGCCTTCCTCGAAGACGTGCAGCTCGGTCGGGACCTTGGCGGCGCGGAGGGCGGCCTCCAGGCGCAGGCTGTTCTCGACGGGCACGGCCGCGTCATCGGCGGCGTGCAGCAGGAAGGTGGGCGGCGCGTCGGGGCGGGCGCTGGTCTCCAGCGACCAGGCGCGTTCCTGCTCCGGGGTCGGCGCGGGGCCGAACATCCGCTCCCGCGAGCCGGGATGGGCGAAGGGCGGGCTCATCGTGGCGACCGGATAGATGAGCGCCGCGCTGTCGGGCCGCGCCGACAGCGCGTCGATCTCGTCGACCGGCGCGTAGGTCGGGCGGTCCCACAACAGGCTGAGGGACCCAGCGACATGACCGCCGGCGGAAAAGCCCATCACCCCGACCCGCGCCGGATCGAGCCCCCTTCCCGACGCCCGGGCGCGCACGAGCCGCAGCGCGCGCTGGGCGTCCTGCAGCGCCACGGCCGGCCCGGCGGCCCAGCCGTCGCCGGGCAGACGGTAGCTGGCGACATAGACGGTCACCCCGGCGGCCGCGAAGCGCCGGGCGCATTCGTAGCCTTCCTTGTCCATCACCACCCACCTGTAGCCGCCGCCCGGGATCATCAGCAGCGAGGCGCCGTTGGCCCGCTTCGGCTCGAAGACGGTCAGGGCGGGTCTGCGGACGCCCTTGACGATGCGGTCGCGCAGGCCGCCGGGCGACGGGGGGCGTTCAACGACCGTCTCGGTCACGGTGACCGCGCCGCCGCCGGGCGCCTCGCCGGGCCACAGAGGCAAGACCGTCGCGCTGTCGGCCTGGGCTCCGGCCGCCAGCCCCGTCAGCGGCGCCGCGCCGATCAGGAAGCGGCGAGTCGGACCGGTCATGACGCCCTCGATTGGAAACCGGTGTCACCCTAAACCGGGACTCGGCCGCCGTTAACCCCCGACTCAGGTCTCCGAAACCCGGTCTTTACCCCGGCGTGTTTCAATCCGGGTCAACAAGAGCGGCGCTCCAGGATGGGCTCCGCCGGTTCCGGTGGGTGATCTTCATATGACCAAAACGGTCCTGGTCGTCGATGACGACCCGACGCAAAGGCGTCTGATCCAGGCGGTGCTCGAACGCGAGGGCTTCGCCGTCGCGCAGGCCGAGGACGGCGACGCCGCGCTCAAGCGCCTGACCAGCGGACAGCCGGCCGACGTGGTCCTGCTCGACCTGCAGATGCCTGGGCTGAACGGCCAGGACACCCTGAAGGAAATGCGGGCCCGCGGTCTGTCGCAGCCGGTCATCGTGGTGACCGCCGGCGGCGGTGTCGAGACGGTGGTCAAGGCCATGCAGGCCGGGGCGCAGGACTTCTTCGTCAAGCCGGCCAGTCCCGAGCGAATCATCGTCTCGATCCGCAACGCCCTGTCGATGGGCGAGATGCGCACCGAGGTCGACCGCCTGAAGAAGCACGCCTCCGGCCGCACCACCTTCAAGGACCTGATCGGCGACAGCCCGGCCATGACCCTGGTCAAGCGGCTGGGCGAGCGGGCCGCGAAATCCTCGATCCCGATCCTGATCACCGGTGAAAGCGGCGTTGGCAAGGAAGTCATCGCCCGCGCCGTGCACGGAACATCCGATCGCGCCGGCAAGCCCTTCGTGGCGGTCAACTGCGGGGCCATCCCCGAGAACCTGGTCGAGTCGATCCTGTTCGGTCATGAGAAGGGCAGCTTCACCGGGGCCTCGGAGAAGCATCTCGGCAAGTTCCGCGAGGCCGACGGCGGCACCCTGTTCCTCGACGAAGTCGGCGAACTGCCGCTCGACATGCAGGTCAAGCTGCTGCGGGCGCTGCAGGAGAGCGAGATCGACCCGATCGGCGCCAAGCGATCGGTGAAGGTGGACGTGCGCATCGTCTCCGCGACCAACCGCGACCTGGCGAACGCCGTGGGCGAGGGCCGCTTCCGCGAGGACCTGTTCTATCGCCTGAACGTCTATCCGGTCGAGGCGCCGTCGCTGCGCGAACGCCGCGAGGACATCCCGGCCCTGATCAACCATTTCATCTCGCGGTTCAACGTCGAGGAGGGCAAGCGGGTGGCGGGCGCCAGCGCCGAGACCCTGGCGCTCCTGACCGGCTTCGACTGGCCGGGCAACGTTCGTCAGCTCGAGAACGCCGTCTATCGCGCCATCGTCCTGGCCGACGCGCCCTATCTGCAGCCGCACGATTTCCCGGCCATCTCGGGGGTCAAGATCGCGCCCGAGGCGCTGTCGGCGCCGGTCGATCCGCCCACGGCCCATCAGCTGATCGCCGAGATCGCCAAGGACGCGCCCGTGCGCATTCTCGACGCCCGCGGCCACGTCCGACCGCTGGAGGAGGTCGAGCGCGACCTGATCCAGCTGGCCATCGAAATCTACGCCGGCCACATGAGCGAGGTGGCGCGCCGGCTCGGCATCGGCCGCTCGACCCTCTACCGCAAGGTTCGGGAACAGGGACTCGACGTCGGCGAGGACGGCATGGAGGAGGCGTCGTGATGCCCCGTCGGGTCATTCTCTGGCGTCCGAGCCGCGACGAGCGGCTGCGGACCCTGCTGCATCGCATGAAGCTGGCCGCCGCGCGGGCCACGATCAGCGCCTGACCGGCGGCGGAGGGGAAATGCTGACACGGCGCGTCGCGTCGCCGTGAGCCCCTCCGCCCCGGTCTTTTTCTTTGCCTCCCGCAGCGTCAGGTCGTCCAACTGGCCGACAGTCAGACGCCGAAGAGGGCGCGCGGGTGGACACAGCAGGCGTGGATCTGGCGGCCGTGGCCGCCTGGATGGACGGGCAGGGTCTGGGCGATGGCCCGATCGAAGACGCCGTGCTGCTGGCCGGCGGCACCCAGAACATCCTCCTCAAGTTCACGCGGGCGGGACGGACCTACGTTCTGCGCCGACCGCCGCCGCACCTGCGGGCCAATTCCAACGAGACCATGCGACGCGAGGCGCGGGTTCTGGCCGCCATCGCCGGGACCGACGTGCCGCACCCTGCCCTGATCGCCGCCTGTCCCGGCGAGGAGGTGATCGGCGCGGCCTTCTACCTGATGGAGCCGGTCGACGGGTTCAACCCAACCACCGGCCTGCCGCCGCTGCATGCCGGCTCGGAGTCCGTACGCCGGCGCATGGGCCTGTCGCTGGTCGAGGGCATCGCGGCCCTGGGCGCCCTGGACTATCGCGAGCGGGGTTTGGAGGGGCTGGGCAAGCCGGACAACTACCTGGAGCGCCAGGTCGCGCGGTGGAAGGCGCAGCTGGAATCCTACCATGAGTTCGCCGGCTGGACGGGCCCCGGCGAGATTCCCGGCGTCGACCGGGTGGCGACCTGGCTGGACGCGAACCGCCCCTCGACCTTCCAGCCGGGGATCATCCACGGCGACTACCACCTGGCCAACGTCATGTACCGCCACGACAGCGGCGACCTGGCCGCGATCGTCGACTGGGAGCTGACCACCATCGGCGACCCGCTGCTCGACCTCGGCTGGCTGATGGCGACCTGGCCGGAGGGGGCCGATCCCGACCCCGCCAACGTCTCCGTGCGGCCATGGAAGGGCTTTCCGACCGCGGATGAGCTGGTCGAACACTACCGGCCCCGGACCACGCGCGACCTGTCGGCCATCGAGTGGTACGCGGTGCTGGCCTGCTACAAGCTGGGCATCATCCTCGAGGGCACCCACGCCCGCGCCGGCGCCGGCAAGGCGCCGAAGGCCGTCGGCGACCGCCTGCACGCCCAGACCGTGGGGCTGTTCGAGCGCGCGCTGCGCTGGATCGGCTGACGGCGCCTACTGGAAGAGCTGGATCAGGGACGAGGGCGAACGATTGGCGATGCCGAGCGCCTGAACGGCCAGCTGCTGCTTGACCTGGAGCGACTGAAACAGCGCGCTGTCCCGGGCGAGGTCGGCGTCGACGAGGCGCCCGACGCCGACCTCGACGGCGTCCTGTTGCTTGCGGACGAAGGTCAGGTGCGTTTCCAGCGCCTTGGCTCCGGTTCCGAGCCTCGCCATCGCCTCGCCGACGCTGGCGATCGCCGCGTCGATATCCCCGATGGTCACGTAGCCCGACGAGTAATCCAGCACCTGACTCGCTGCGCCGGAGGTCGAGAGGTCTTCATGCGCGATGTCGATGGTGGAGCCGCCGCCGACGCCGGCCAGCGCCTTGATCGCATCGGTCCCCCCGCCGGAGATCAGGTTCATGCCGTCAAAGGTGGCGCCGGCCGCCGCCGCGTCGATCTGGTCGCGCAGCGCGAAATATTCCGCCGTCAGCGCCAGCGTGGCCGAATTCGGGAGGTCGCCGGAGGTGATGTGGAGCGCCACCTGCTTCATCTGGGGCAGAATATCGGCGATCGCCTCACCGGCCGCCATAGCGACGTCGATGACCGCCTGCCCGCGCTGGATTGAGCCGATCACCGCATCGAACGACCGTTGCTCGGCCCGCTGGGTCTGAGCGATCGCCCAGGTCGCGCCGTCGTCCCTGACGGAGGCCACCTTGAGTCCGGTGCTGACCCGACTGCGGATTCGATCAAACGCCGCGTTTGTCGCCGAAAGGCTCTGGAGCGCGGTCATCGCGCCGACGTTCGTATTGACGCTGTTCAGCGACATGACGACAGAGCCCGTTTCGAGGAACGGCCGCTTCCGGGGCCGCAGGGCGTTTTGCCCCACGCACACCCTCGCAGAGCGAGCTTGTGAAAGGGTTTAGCCGCCCCGTCTCGGCGTGATCGTCAGCATCACGCGGTCCGGCGCGCCGATCGAAGGGCAGGCCATGGGGCGGTACAGCCGGTCGTAGCAGACGCGCACGTCCATCAGCCGGTCGCCCTCCACCGTCTTGATGTAGATGCCCTCGCGCTTCATCCACGGGTTGGCGGCGACGAAGGCCTCGCGAAGATCGCCGGCGGTCATCGTCGCCCGGCCGACGAGCGTCGGCATCGACACATCGCCCCAGAGCTCCGCGGCCTGCTCGAAATAGGCCTCCGGCGTCGACCATCCGCAGGTTCCGTGCGCGGCCCATTCGTGTTGCTGCATGGTGGTCGAGGGGGTCATGCAGGCCGTCTGATGGACCGTCTCCGCCGCAATCGCCGGGGCGGGACCGCAGTAGCGCGGATGGCGCTTGGCCGCGCCGTTAGGCCACAGGCCGTGGAGGACGAAGCCGAAGTCATGCCCCCTGCACTGGAACGCGTAGCCGGGATCGTCGGCGTTCTCCCGGCAGTCCTCCGGCGCCCAGGTCAGAGCCAGCATGTAGAAGGCCGTCGGCTCGTCGGCGACCACCTCGTCCGCCGGCGGCGTGTAGGCCGGGGCCGGCGTGACAACGGCGGGCGGGGTGCAGGAAGGGGCGGTCGGCACGGCCTCGGGGCCGGGCGCGGCGCATCCGGTCAGGAGGAGCGCGGCGGCGATCAGACCCCGAAAACTACGCATTGCGCCTTCCCCAATAGACATCGCTCATCCCGGCGAATGCCGGAACCCAGATCAAAGATCGCAGGAGGGAGCCGTTCAAGGCTAAGACTCTTCATTTGGGTCCCGGCATTCGCCGGGAGGGGCGGAACTCAAGCGGAGCTCAGCCTTCCTTGGCTTTGCGCCGGAAAGGCTTCCGCTGCATCGGCTTCCTGTCTTCCCCCTTGGCCTTGGCCGTGATCTCCTTGAGTTTCACGGTCTGCAGGGCGGAGAGGGCCTGGCCGACGGCGCCCTTCTCGGGATCGCCGAAGGCGCGGCCGTAGGTCTTCAGGCGATCCTCGACCGAGCCGAGGAATTCGCCCTCCCAGTCGCTGAGCTCGACGCCGGCCTTGTCGGCCGTGCGCCGGGCGCGCTTCAGGGCGTTCAGCGCGGCCCGTTTGGCCTGCGCCTTCAGGTCTGGCGCCTTGCGCTTCAAACTTCCCCGATGGCGGACATGTAGAGGTCGATCAGCGCCTCTTCTTCCTGCCGCTTGGCCCGGTCGGTCTTCCGCAGGCGCACGACCTTGCGGATGATCTTGGTGTCGAAGCCGTTGCCCTTGGCCTCGGCGTAGACCTCCTTGAGGTCCGCCATGACGCCGGCCTTGTCCTCTTCCAGGCGCTCGATGCGCTCCAGGATCGCCTTCAGCTGGCCCTGGGCGGTGGTGTTGAGGACTTCGATGGAATGGGCGTCGTCGGCCATGGGGAGAGGCTCTCACAGGTCGGGAGTAGGGGGAAGCGCGATGCTCTAGCCCCTCGTGGATCAGGCCTCAAGCAGTCCGTGACTGATCAGCGCCGGGCGTACGGCCTTCGCATCCTCAAACCTGTGGACATGGAAGCCCAGGGCGGCGGCGGCCTCGATGTTGGCCGCCGAGTCGTCGAAGAACAGGATGTCCTGCGGGTCCAGCCCGGTGCGGGCCAGGACGACGCGGTAGATGGCGGGATCGGGCTTCACCAGCTTCTCGTCGCCCGAGACGATGGTGTCCGCCAGATGCCCGAACGCCGGCGACAGGGTCTGGACCCCGGGCCAGGCCTCCGAGGGCATGTTTGTCAGGCCGTATTGCGGAACGCCGGCGGCGGCGAGGGCGTGCATGGCTGACTCGGTCTCGCCGATCACCGGACCGACCATCTCGATGAAACGGTCGCCCCAGGCGCGGATGTGAGGCTCGTGTTCGGGATGCCGGGCGATCAGCGGCGCGGCATTGTCGGCAAAGCTGACGCCGCGATCATGCTCGACGTGCCAGGCGGGGGTGCAGACAGACGAAAGGAACCGGTCGCAGGCGACCGGTTCCTCGAAGAGCTTTTCGTAAAGCCGTCGCGGGCTCCAGCCCACGATCACATTGCCGACGTCCCAGAGAACGGCCCTGGGCGCGCGCACTGCCTAGCCTTGCTTGGCCTTGAAGCGCGGGTCGGTCTTGTTGATCACGTACAGGACGCCCTTGCGACGCACGAGCTTGCAGTCGCGGTGGCGGCCCTTGAGCGACTTCAGCGAGCTTCTGACCTTCATGACCCTAGTCTACCGTTGGCGGGCGGCGGCGAACGCGAAAGCGGCGTCCGTTCCGACCGGATGTTTCCAGAGCGGGCGGCTATAAGGGGGGAAGGCCCCAGAGTCAACGCCGCCGGGCGCCTTGCTCGCGACACGAAGCCCTTTGAACTTAACGAATCTGGCGGGCTTGTGATTGAGCCTGCGCCGTCACCGCGGCTAGGTTGGGCTCATGGATCGTCGCACCTTCATCGTCCTGACCCTCGCCGGCTGCGCCGATCCGCAGCTGATCCCCACCTCCGTGGTCACGACCCCGGGGCCAGGGACGCCGCCCGCGCCGACGCCGGTCGCGACCGGACCCGTGGGCGCCTCGGGCGATCCGAACTTCGACGCCTGGATGAGCGGCTTCTACCAGCGCGCCCGCAACGCCGGTCTTTCGGCGGAGGTGCTGGACCGCGAGCTGGCGGGCCTGACGCCCGACGACCGGGTCGCCGCCTCCGACAGCCGTCAGCCGGAGTTTTCCAAGCCGATCGGCGACTATGTGAAGGGCGTGGCCACGGCCGACCGCCTGGCCCAGGGCCGTCGCTTCCGCGAGAGCCTGCCCTATCTGCCCGCGATCGAGCAGCGCTACGGCGCGCCGCGCGACATCATCCTGGCCGTCTGGGCGCTGGAATCGGCGTTCGGCAAGATCCAGGGCGACATGGACGTGGTCCGCTCCCTGGCGAGCCTGGCGTCGCACGGCCGGCGCCGCGACTGGGCCGAGAGCGAGCTGATCGCGGCCCTGAAGATCATCGCCGGCGGCGAGGCCCCCCGTGCGCGCCTGAGGGGCAGCTGGGCCGGCGCCATGGGTCAGACGCAGTTCCTGCCCTCGGTGTTCCTGAACACCGCCGTGGACGGCGACGGCGACGGCCAGCGCGACATCTGGGGCTCCACCGCCGACGCCCTGTTCTCGACCGGAAACTACATGGCCAA
This sequence comes from uncultured Caulobacter sp., assembly GCA_937925635.1. GTDB lineage: Bacteria > Pseudomonadota > Alphaproteobacteria > Caulobacterales > Caulobacteraceae > Caulobacter. Next base: position 11,940 of record CALALX010000020.1, on the reverse strand, counting down.
GGCCGGCTGGAAGCGCGGCGAGAGCTGGCACCGCGAGGTGATCGCGCCGGAGGGCTTCGACTACTTCCAGGTCGAGACCGTGAAGGACACGCCCGATGGCTGGGCCGCCAAGGGCGTGCGCCGGGCCGACGGCTTGCCGTGGACGGCCGCCGACCGGGCGGCCCAGACCACGCTGATCGCGCCGGCCGGGGCGGCGGGACCGCTGTTCCTGACCTTCCCCAACCACATGGCGATCCGCCGCTACAATAACTCGACCGCCTATGCGCTGGGCGTCGGCACGCTGGCGGAAGGCTTCTCGGGCGGCGGCCAGCTGGTGCGGCCGTGGCCCTACGAGGTTCCGCTATCGCTCGACGATCGCAAGGCGGCGCAGCGGGCGCTGGGGTCGCTCGGCTTCGACGCCGGGGCGCCGGACGGGGTCGTCGGGGTCAACACCCGCGCGGCTCTGCGGAACTGGCAGAAGGCGCGCGGCCTGCCGGCCGACGGCTATCTGTCGGTGGACATGGTCCGCCGCCTCCGCGCCGAAGCCGGGATCTGACGGGGACACGCTCCGAAGGGGGCGTGTCCTCGACTACACCCCGCCCTCGTCGCTGCGTTCCAGCATGGCGAGGGTCGCCTCTTCTTCGCCGTCGCCGTCGGCCGTCTTCTCGCCCGCCTCCCGCAGGACCGGGTTGCGCAGGGCGTAGACGAACAGGCCGGCCAGGATGGTGGCGCTGAGCACGAACGGCCCGACCTTGATCTCCTCGTAGAGGCGCACGAAGAAGAAGGCGAGGATGACGTTCAGCCCGTTCACGGCCGCGATGTAGCCGGCCGCCTTGGCCTGGTCCTCCATCTTCACGGCCAGCGAGGCGCCGGCGGTGAAGCCCGGCCGGGCGAAACCGAATCCGAGCGAGGCGATCGCATTGCCCGCCACGACGGTCCAGTAGTCCGGCGCGAAGGCCATGGTCAGGGCCCCGACGCAGGCCAGGGCCACGCCCCAGCGCATCAGCACCTTCGGACCCATGTTGAAGATCCGGATCAGCCCCCACTGCGCGAGCAGGCCGGCCATCGCGCCCGCCGCCATCGCGACCGAGATGAAGCCCAGCGCCTTGATGGGGGTCATCTGCAGCTTGTCGATGATCATGAAGCCGAGCGTGTAGCTCTGGGCCGTCTGGCAGGTGGCGACAAGGAAGCCGTACGCCAGGAAGGGGAACAGCACCGAACCCCTCGCGGTCTCGATCAGCTCGGCCGACAGCTTGCCGGGATTGCGGAGCTTGGACAGGAAGACCGCCGCCGGCTGCAAGGTCGCGCGCCAGCCGCGCGTTCCGGCGCCGGGGAACGGGCGCTGGTCCCGGGGTCGGGCTGTCTCGGGAAGGTGGCGCCAGACCACGAACAGCATCCCCGCCGCCAGCAGTGAGAAGGTGAAAAGCGGCCCGGCCAGGGTCACCACCGGCAGGATGAACAGCGGCGCCAGGAACGGCCCCACCACGGTGCCCAGGCCGAAGGCGCCCGCCAGGCTGGCCATCTGCTGGGTCCGATCGGCGCGGCTCGTGCGTTCCGCCAGATACGCCTGGGTCGCGGGGTTGGAGGACGAGCCGATCAGGCCGAACAGCGCGCGGGCCAGCAGGAAGACCACGAAGATCACCGGCCAGGACGCCAGATGGTGCAGCCCGGCGGTGACGACCAGGCCGCAGCACAGCATGGACACGGCGAATCCGCCCAGGCCAAGCATGATCAGCGGCTTGCGGCCGCGCCGGTCGGACTCCCGCGCCCAGTACGGCGACATCACGGCCCATAGCAGGGCGGAAAGGGAGAAGATCGCCGCCATGTAGGCGTCCGGAATGCCGGTCTCGCGCCCGATGGCCGGCAGGATGGACGTCAGGCCGGTGTTGCCGATGGCGACAATGACCGAGATCGCGAACAGGATGGCGAAGGACCGGGGCGGCAGCGCCGGCGTCCCCGCGCGGCGTGCGCCGGAGGCGCTGGGGGCCGCGCTGGGCTGAGGGGTCTCGTACTCCTGCATCTAAGCACTGTTAGGCGCGTCAAAACGGCCGCGCAACCGGCCGCCCGCTCACCCCGCATTAAGCATTAACGGCCATCTTGCCGCGATTAACCTCGCGGGGCGCCGGACTACCCATGTTCCAGATCATCGGCATCGTACTGCTCTTCGGCCTGGTGTTCGGCAGCTACATCATTTCCGGCGGCAAGATGGACGTGATCACGCACGCCCTGCCGCACGAGATGATGGCCATCGGCGGGGCCGGCGTGGCGGCCTTCCTGATCTCCAACTCCGTGACGGTCATCAAGGGATCGCTGGGCGGCATCGGCAAGGCCTTCAAGGGGCCCAAGTGGAAGGCGAGCGACTATCGCGATCTGCTGTCGCTGCTGTTCCTGCTGACCAAGACCATGAAATCCAAGGGCGTGATCGCCCTGGAAAGCCATATCGAGAAGCCGGACGACAGCCCGATCTTCTCGCGCTTCCCGAAGATCACGAAGGACCACTTCGCCGTCGACTTCATCTGCGACACGCTGCGCATGATGACCATGAACCTGGAGGACCCCCACCAGGTCGAGGACGCGATGGAGAAGCAGCTCGAGAAGCACCATCACGAGGCCCAGGAGCCTGCGCACGCGCTGCAGAACCTGGCCGACGCCCTGCCGGCGCTGGGCATCGTCGCGGCGGTGCTGGGCGTCATCAAGACCATGGGCTCGATCACCGAGCCGCCGGAGGTCCTCGGCGGCATGATCGGCGGCGCCCTGGTCGGCACCTTCCTCGGCGTGTTCCTGGCCTACGGCCTGGTCGGGCCGATCGCCGCCCGCCTGAAGGCGGTGGTCGACGAGGAGGGCGCCTTCTACCGAATCATCCAGTCGGTCCTGGTCGCCCACCTGCACGGCAACGCGGCGCAGATTTCGGTCGAGATCGGCCGCGGCAGCGTGCCGTCCGGAGCCCAGCCCAGCTTCCTCGAACTCGAGGAAGCCTTGTCCAGCATACCCAACGAGGCATGACGCACTGCAGCAAGGGAAAAACGTGATCACGCAGGCGTGAGAAGTACGCTTGCGCCCCGTGATGATCGCTGCATAGTCTCGGTTCGCGCTCCCCCGCAGGAGCGCTTGAACACTCCTCACAGGGGACCGAAAATCATGACCTCCGATATGCTCCGCAAGCTGCTCGTCGCCGGCGCCGCCGTCGCTGCTCTCTCCGTCGCCGCCTGCGGCAAGCCCGCTGAAAAGGCCGAGGAAGCCTCTGCTGACGCTTCGGCCGCCGCCGCTGACGCGACCGCCGCCGCCGCGACCGCCACGGACGCCGCCGCGACCGCGACCGACGCCGCCGCGACCGCCGCTGGCGACGCCGCCGCCGCGGCTCCGGCTGACGCCGCCGCCGCCGCTCCGGCCGCTGACGCCGCCGCGGCTCCGGCGGAAGAGAAGAAGTAAGCGTCTCGACGCGACAAGCGTTATGGGAAGGGCCGCCCGTCACTGGGCGGCCCTTTTCGATTCCGGACCGCCATGACCGTTCCACCGACCCGCCCCGCCGATCCCGACCTCGTCTGGGGCGAGGACGGCCTGCCCCGGTCGGATCTCTACGGCGATGTCTACTTTTCCGCCGAGGACGGCCTTGCCGAGACCCGGTCGGTGTTCCTGGCCGGCGGCGGTCTGCCGGAAGCCTGGGCTGAGCGGACCCGGTTCACGGTGGCCGAGCTCGGCTTCGGCACGGGCCTCAACATCGCCGCCCTGCTGGACCTCTGGTCGCGGACCCGGCCGGCCGGCGGCCGGCTGCACATCTTTTCCGTCGAGCGCCACCCGATCCGCCGCGAGGACGCCGCGCGGGCGCTCGGCCGCTGGCCCGAGCTGGCCCCGGTCACGACGCCGTTGCTGGCCCGCTGGCCGCGGCGCGCGCGGGGCTTCCACCGCTTGGAGCTGCCGGAGCTGGACGCCGTGCTCGATCTGGCCGTGCTGGAGGTCGCCGAGGCGCTTGAGCAGTGGACCGGCCGCGCCGACCTGTGGTTCCTCGACGGCTTCTCGCCGGCGACCAACCCGGCCATGTGGCGGCAGGAGGTGCTCGATCTGGTCTCTGAGCGCAGCGCGCCGGGCGCCCGTGTGGCGACCTTCACCGTGGCCGGCGCCGTGCGGCGCGGCCTGGCGGCGGCCGGCTTTCAGGTCGACAAGCGGCCCGGCTTCGGCCGCAAGCGCGAGCGGCTCGAGGCCCTGGCGCCCGGAGCGCCGACCGACCCCGCGCCAGGATGTCGGACGGCCGTCATCGGCGCCGGGATCGCCGGCGCGTCGCTGGCGCGCGCCTTCCGGGCGCTCGGGGTCGAGCCGGTGATTTTCGATCCGCGCGGGCCCGGCGGCGGCGCGTCCGGCAATCCCGCCGCCCTGGTCACGCCGCGGCTCGACGCCGGGCTGGGCGCGGCGGCGCAGCTGCATGCCCAGGCCTTCGCGCGGGCGGTCGACCTCTACGACGCCGCGCCCGACGCCGTCATCGCGCGCGGCGCCCTGCTGCTCGAGCAGGCCGACCGCGACGCAGGCCGCTTCAGGACCGTGGCGGCCAGCGACCTTTACGAGCCGGAGGCCCTGACCCTCCCGGACAGCACGGAGACGGCGGCGCGGCTTGGCGAGCCGGCGCCCGCCGGCGTCGCCTTCCGCGACGCCCGGGTGATCGAGCCCCGCGCCGTGCTGGACGCCTGGACCGACGCCGTGCGCACCGAGGCGGTGGCCGGACTGTCACACGACGAGACCGGCTGGACCCTGATGGGCGAAGACGGCGAGGCGTTGATGGTCGCCGATATCGTCTGTATCGCCGCCGGGCATCGCGCCGGCGCCCTGTGGGACCGCATCCGCACGCGGCCCGTTCGGGGTCAGGTGAGCGTCGTCGCCGGGGCCGAGCCGCCGCCGGCGGTGTCCTGGGGCGGCTACGCCGTACCGACGCGCGAGGGCCTGCTGTTCGGGGCCACCTTCGACCGCGATCGCGAGGACGAGGCGCCGGCCGCCGCCGACGACGATCGCAATCTCGCCCTCTTGGCGCGCGGACTGCCGGTGCGGGCCGCGCGACTAGGTCGCGCGCCCATCGTCGGCCGCGCCGCCATCCGCGCCACCACGCCCGACCATCTTCCGATCGCCGGGGCGGCGCCGGGCGCGGCGGCCGGCCTGTTCGTTCTCTCCGGCCTGGGCGCGCGCGGCTTCGCCCTCGCGCCGCTGCTGGCGGAGCACATCGTCGCCCTGGCCCTCGACGCGCCGTCGCCCCTGCCGCGGGACCTGGCCGCCGCCGTCCTGCCTTCAAGAATTGACGCCCGAGCCGCTCGGCGCGCCTCGTCCTGACGGCATTCGCACGCTATATGCAGGATCAGGGACGGGGGTCCTTCTGAGGGAGTTCCCAAGTGACGAAACGAATCGCCATCGCCGCCATGGTCGTCGGCCTCGGCCTGACCACCGCCTGCGCATCGGCTACCGCCTCGCAGGAAGCCGCGCCCGCGACCAGCGAACGGTCCTGCTTCTTCGCCGACCAGATCAATGGCTGGCGCAGCGAGGAAGGCGACAAGGTCATCTACCTTGAGGTCGGCGTGAACGACATGTACCGGGCCGACCTGTTCTCGCGGTGCACCGGCGTCGACGACGCGCTCACCATCGGCGTCAAGACCCGCGGCGGCGGCTCCAGCGTCTGCGACGGCATGGATCTGGACCTGATCATCGGCTCGCCGATCGGACCCCAGACCTGCCATGTGACGAAGCTGACCAAGCTGACGCCGGCGGAGATCCAAGCCCTGAAGGCCGCCAAGAAGTAGGCTCGACCGGCGTGGGTGGGCGGAATGTCGCACCCCTCTGAGCGGAACTTCCATCCCACCGCGACATTACGCGCGGTGGTCGGAGAGGACGTCGGCGCGATACTTGTTCGCACAACGCCGTTCCGCGACACGGCGTCGGGGGATGGACTTTGGACGGCGAGACCTTTCTGCACACGCGGCCCTTCCGGCCCGAGGTTTTCTTCCTCGGTCACACGGAAGGCTGGGGAGTCGCGCGCGGGGTGACCGGGCGCGTCCAGCGTCGCTGCCGGATCGTGACCGACGGCCGCCTGGACGAAGCCTACCAGGCCATCCACTTCGACGAGACCGTCATCTGGGAGGGCGGCGAGACCGACGAGTGGCGATGGGCGATGACGCGCGGCCTGAACGGCGCCTATGTCGCGGCGGAAGCGATGGCCGGCGCGGGCATCCAGGGGCGATACATCGGCGGCGACTACCTGCTGTCCTTCCATCGCCCGCTGAGGCCCGACGGCGGGCCGCGGCCGCGCTTTCAGACCCGCTTCACGCCGATTTCGGCCGACGTGGCGCTCAAGACCGTGCGGATCTCGATGTTCGGCCTGCCCGTCGCCACCATGTCGGCGTTCCACAGGCGCGTCGCCTGACCCGGGCCTTCGCTTAGTGTTCGCGCCCCGAACGCCAGAAGGTCTGGACCAGCGGCTCCAGCAGATAGTCCAGCGCCGTCCGCTTGCGCAGGGGCACCAGCACCTCGACCGGCAGGCCGGCCTGCAGTCCGGTCCGCGGACCACGGACCTGGCGTATGCGTTCCATCTCGGCCGGCGGCACGGACACCTCCGCGCGGAAGAACCGCTGGCCCGACGCCTCGTCCTGGAAACTGTCGGCCGAGAGCTTGGTCAGCTTGCCTCTGAGGATCGGCAGATCACGCTCGTGCAGCGAGGTGAACCGGATCTGGGTCATCTGGCCGATGCGCAGGTCGTCGGCGTCGCCGGGCGCGACGTTTACCTGGATCACCAGCGCCCGGTCCTGGGGCACGATCTCCATCAGCGTCGCCCCGGGCGCGACGACGCCGCCGACGGTGAAGACGGACAGGCCCACGACCTTGCCGCCCTCCGGCGCCCGCACGACGGCGCGGCTCAGCTGCTCCCGCAGGGCGATCAGTTTGGGCTGAAGCTCGTCGAGCCGAACCTGGACGTCGCGCAATTGGCCGGTGACCTCCTCCATCATCTGGCGGTCCAGCGACATCAGCTGCATCCGGGTCTCGCCGATGGCCTCGCCGGCCCGGGCGACCTGGGCGCGGTATGAGCCCTCCTCGCCGGTCAGGGCCGCTTCCGTGCGCTCCAACGCGCGCACCCGGTTCATCGGGGCATAGCCCTGGGCCGCGAGCTTGCGCAGGCCCTCCAGCTCCTCGGCGATCAGGCGCTTCTGCTCGGCGTTCGATTCAAGCTGGCGCGTGTAGCCGGTGCTCTGCTCGGCCAGCTGGTTGGCGCGTTGCCCCAGCACGGCGCGTTGCGCGCTCATCGCTTGACGACGGGCGGCGAACTGCAGCCGCTGCAGGGCGATCGCGTCGTCGGCGAGGGCCTTGTCCTGTCCGCTCAGCCGGGCGAACTCGATCGGCGTCACGACCACGTCGGCGCGGGTCCGCTCCGCCGTGAGACGCGCGCGCTGGGCCAGCAGGGTGTAGACCTCGCCGGCCGTCGCCCGCTCGTTGGCGCGCAACTCTCCGGCCGAAATCTCGACGAGGACCTGTCCCTTGGCGACGGTCTCGCCTTCCTGGACGTGAATGGCGCTGACCACGCCGCCCTCGCGGTGCTGGACCGCCTGGCGATTGCCCGACACGGCGATGACGCCCGAGGCGTAGGCGCCGGCGTCGAGCGGCGTGATCGCCGCCCAGCCCAGAAGCCCGATGAAGAAGACGCCGGCGACGATCGCGCCGATCCGCAGCTCGCGCTTCGGGTCGTCGCTCAGCACGGGTTCGGCCTCGGGCGGCGCGGCCGGCGGCGATGCGCCGACCGTTTCGCCATCTGGATCCGCGGGTGAAGGGTCCCGATCGGTGACCGCCATGTTCAGCCCTTCAACTCGACGACGTTGCCCGGCCCCTTGCCGGCCGCCGGACGGGGCTGCTGCATGGACGCCAGGACGTCGTTGCGCGGACCGAACATTTCGACGGCGCCGTCCCGCAGGACCAGGAGCTTGTCAACCGCCTGCAGGACGCCGGTCCGGTGGGCGACGATGATCACCGTCGCGCCTCGCGCCTTGGCCGCGAGGATGGCGCGGCCAAGCGCGTTCTCGCCCTCGGCGTCGAGCGCCGAGTTCGGCTCGTCGAGGATCAGCAGCGCCGGATCGCCATAGAGCGCGCGCGCCAGGGCCACGCGCTGAGCCTGGCCGGCCGAGAGCCCGCGGCCGCCGTGCGACAAGACCGTGTCGTACCCCTTGGGCAGCTTCAGGATCAGCTCATGCACGCCGGCCGACCGGGCGGCCTCGACCACGGCGGCGTCGACGGTCTCGGCGGGGTCTCCGCGCCAGACGGCGAAGCGGGAGATGTTGTCGCGGATGCTGCCGGCGATCAGCGCGCCGTCCTGTGGCAAATAGCCGATGTGGCGGCCGAGCCGATCGCCGTCCCAGTCGGCCAGGTTGGCCCCGTCGAGGCGGACGACGCCCATGTCCGGCGACGTCGCGCCGGCGATCAACCGGGCCAGGGTCGTCTTGCCGGCGCCGCTCGGCCCCACGACGCCGAGGACCTCGCCGGGCTGGAGTGAGAGACTCACGCCCTTGAGCAACGCCTGGTCGAGGCCGCCGGGGGCCCGAACCACGACCTTGTCGACCACCAGTCGACCCTTGGGGTCAGGCAACCGGGTGCGCGGAGTCTCCTGCCCGGGCGCGCCGGCGAACAGATCGGACAGGGTCTTGAGCGCGCCGCGCGCCTGCACCACGGAGCTCCAGGAGCCGACGACCTGCTCGATCGGTTGCAGCGCCCGGCTCATCAGGATGGAGGCGGCGATGATGGCGCCGGCCGAGATCTGCCGCTCGACGGCCAGCCACGCGCCGAGTCCCAGCGCCGCGGACTGCAGGAACAGTCGCGTGAACTTGGTCGCCGCCGCGTACTGGCTTCCGGTGAAGGCGGCCCGCGCGGCCAGGCCTAGGCCCTTGCGGCGGTCCGAAAGCTGGCGTTCGCGCAGGGCGCCGCGCATGCCCATGGCGCGCACCACCTCGGCGTTCACGGCCACGGCTTCCTGGGCGATGTAGGCGGCGATCGAAGCCTTGGCCGCCTCTTGCGACCTGGACTTGGTCGCACGTTCGTTGAACAGGGCCAGGATCACCAGAATGACGCCGCCGACCACGGTCAGGGCGCCCAGAGCCGGATGCAGCAGAAACGCGATGATGACGTACAGCGGCGTCCAGGGCGCATCGAGGAACCCCAGGGCGGCGGGACCGGAGATCGCCTGGCGCAGAGTGTCGAACTCGCGCATGCCCTGGACGGGTCCGCCGGGTCCCGCGCGCGCCATCAGCTTCTCCAGCAGGGGGCCGGCCAGGAGGCGATCGAGCCGCAGGCTGACGCGCACCAGCAGGCGCGCCCGGATGGCGTCCAGCAATGACAGGGTGATCAGGGCCGCCGCGACGACCAGGGTGATGAAGAACAGCGTTAGCAATCCACCCGTCGGCACCACCCGGTCGTAGACCTGCAGCATGTAGATCGACGGCGCTAGGAACAGGATATTCAGCAGCGCGCTGAACAGACCTATGCCGAGGAAATGCGGACGGCAGGCGCGAAACGCGCCCGCGAGAGGTTCGGGAATGTCGATACCGAAGAGTTTCAAGACCCGTACCCTAGCACAACGCCGCGATCCCTAGCGTCAGCCAAGGTCGTTCCACAAGAAGGTTTCGGCAAGCGCCCGCCGAGGCGGCATTCGGGCGACCCCCGCCGATCGCCTATGGACGAAACGCCGAATGCGGCCTTACCTCGACGGCGATGGGGGACATTCGCAACCAGAACGCGATCGAAAGACTGACGCCGCGCGAGCGTGATTGCCTGCGCCTGGTCGCGGAGCACCTGCATTCCAAGGAGATCGCGCGCCGCCTGTGCATCTCGCAGCACACCGTCGACGGGCATCTGAACGAGGCGCGCCGTCGCCTCGGCGTCGCCAGCCGGCGCGACGCGGCGCTGTTGTTCCGCGCCTGGGAGGCCGGCGCCCAGGACCCCCTCAACGATTTAGGGGACAAACCGGCCGGGCTGGCGTCCGGCCCCGTCGCCCCGACAGCCTCGCCTCGATCAAGACACGAGGCGCGAGATGGACGACCTGAACTTGATGATGACCCGCGACGAGTGCCTGACGGCGATCGACGCGGACCACCCCATCCTGTCGGCGGACATGCCGGTCTGGAGCTGGGGCCAGCTCGAGGACGCCCTGCGGGATCTGGCCGCCAGCCGCCAGCAACAGGACATGGTGGAGAGCCTGGTGTCCGCCACGCGGAAGCAGGCGCGGTACCTGCCGTCGGGCCACATCCTCAAGGAGATCCTCTGCATCGCCTGGGTGATCGCGGACGAAACCTTCTGTGGTGGGCGGGAGGAGGGTTCCTCCATGACCTGACACCGCTCCGGCGCTTCGCGCTCATCGCGGGGCGCGAGGTGCTGACCGCCCTGCTGCTCAGCGCCGTGATCGCCGCCAGCCATCAGTTCGCCTTCGCCCTGCAGGAAGCGATGCGCGGCTGGAAATAGACGACGGAGCCGAGGGCTCCGCGCCTGTCCCGACATCATTCGACAAAGCCGGCGCGCCGAGGGTCTTCGGCGCGGACGGGAGGACCTTGCCATGAAACGCAGATTCGTCGCTCACCAGGTCGCCAACCAGCTGTTCGCGGCCGAGACGGCCATCGACGGCGCGCTGTCCGCCGTCGCCACGCTGACGGCCATGCTGCCGACCGCGCGGCTCGACGCCCGCATCTCGGCCGTGGTCGGCCAGGGCGTGATCGACCGCGCCGCCGAAAGCCTCTCCGCCCTCGCAGAGGCTCGTCGCGGCCTCGTCGAGGCGCACCGCGAGCTGCACGACGTCCAGCGCCAGATCGGCCTCGGCGCCATCGCCCTGGGCGGCATGGACAAGCCCGAGGAGGAGCTTCCCCGGCCCGGAGGGCGTCTGCGCATCGCCGCCCGCGGCCGTGAAGCGGCGTGACGCCTTACGCCGACCGTCAAATCAGGCCTAACTGGCCGCAGGACCCATCGCGGGGGCTCCGGCCATTGTTCGTCACCCTGTCCGCCCGGATCGGCGCCCTGGTCATGGTCGCCGCCTGCCTCTTCGCCGCCTGGCCCGGCGTCCGGCCGCAGCGCTGGACGGCCGCCGTCGTCTTTCTCGCCTGGACGGGCTCGGCGGCGCTGCAGAACCGCGCGGACGTCATCCATCCGCAGTACGCGGTCTTCGCGCTCGATCTGCTGGTGGCCGGCGTCCTGGTGGCGCTGGCGCTAATCTGGCGCCAAGCCTGGCTGATGGCGGTGGCGGCGTTCCAGCTGCTGACCACGGCGACCCATGTGGCGGTGATGATCGACCTGCGGATCTGGGCCCACGCCTACTTCACCGCCTATTTCGTCTGGAGCTACGCCCTGCTCGCGGCCCTGGCCTGGGGCGGGGTGGAAGCATGGCGGGAGGCGCGGGAGCGAGGCGGTCGATAGCGCAGCGGCGCGCCCAGCCCTGCTTCGCATCGTCTGTCGGGACTTGTCCTGCGAAGCTCGGAGAGCGCTACCAGAAGTGGCGGTTGGCAAATGCGTGGCCCGAACCGGACTTGAGGTAGCGTTCGAAGGTGCTGGCTCTCATCCGCTCTGAAAAGGCGAAGTAGGCAATTAGCTTCCACGGCTTGAACTTGGCGGTATGCGGTGATCGGCCTGCGTTGTGGGCGGCGATGCGGGCGCGCAGATCGGTTGTCAGCCCCACGTATCGCTCGCCGGGCGCCGCGAGGCTCTCAAGCAAATACACGTAGAACATCGATGCACTCTAAGCGTGTGTTCATCAGGGCGCAATCGTTACGCGGCGCACTCGGCCCTGCTTCGCACAATCTGTCGGGACTTGTCCTGCGAAGCTCGGGGAGCCGCGTCAGCCCTGCTTCGCCAAGGCTTCGCAGGGCATCCTGCTTCGCATCGTCTGTCGGGACTTGTCCTGCGAAGCTCGGAGAGCGGCGTCAGCCCTGCTTCGCCAAGGCTTCGCAGGGCATCCTGCTTCGCATCGTCTGT
>CALALX010000019.1 GCA_937925635.1 uncultured Caulobacter sp. | reverse complement strand
AGGACGCCCCCGAACCCGTCAGCCGCGCGGACCTCGCCGCACGGCTCGCGGAAGGTTCCGTCACCGTGCTCGACGTGAGGCCGGCCGACGAATACGCCGCGGGCCACATTCCGGGTGCGCTCAACATGGCGCTGACGGAGATCGAGCGGATCGTCCCGACGCTCGATCCGGCCACCGAAATCGTGGCCTATTGCAGGGGCCCCTATTGCATCTATGCCCACCAGGCTGTCGCCGCACTTCGCAAACACGGCCTCAATGCGCGCCGCCTTGACGGCGGTTTGCCGGAATGGCGCGAGGATGGCCTGCCAGTGATGGCAGGCGCGCAATAGTTCGATGACCGTCCATTTGATTGGCGCAGGGCCACTCGGTCGGCGATAGGCCCGGAGGCGCACACGCGCCGTGCCCGGGCCCTTGGGAAGTGAGGCCGAAGCCTCACCCGAAGGGATCGTATTCCGAGACGATCACGACCTCGTCGCCGTCGATTTCATCGGCGGGGACGGCGCCGAAGGTACCATCGCCTGCCTGGAAGACGACGATCGAGACCATGAGCGTGGCGGCAAGGGAGGCTGCGAAGGCATGAGCATCTTTGCGGGACATCTGTTTGGCTCCTGTCTGGGAGGCGGGGGACCATCCCCCGCGCGACAGGACCCCGCAGGCCCGAAGACTGGCTGACATCACCGGGTGCGTTCGGCCCCCCTCTTCAAACGGGGCCGAATCCACCCGGCGGCACGGGCTTGCCCGTAGTCCGACCCCTTTGCGGGTTGATCTCGAAGACGGGATTCGGGGCAAGGAAGGGAATGGCGAGCGGGGGAAGGTGCCCCAACGTCAGGAGCCGGTTGTCCCGCTGATGCTAGATACACCGCCAGCCTCGCGGCCAGGCTCGTGGTTGAAGACTTCCGTCTTTGGGGATGTTTCCTTTGGCGCCCCGCGGCATCGCGGGACGAGGGTGTGGCCGGTGAGAGGCCCGACCCTTCGGCAGGCTCCTCACGCATTGTCAGGGCTCAGGCGGCCAGGTCCGCGCCCCCTGCCCTATCGCCGTCGTCTGCATCGACGATCTCGAGCCGCGCGTTGCTATAGCCCTCCCGCGCGATCCAGAGCTCCGCCGCGGTGACGGACTCCGCCAGATGCAGCAGTTCGGTATTCCCGCCGAAGTCCAGCAGCACGCGCACCTGCCCGGGCTTAGGTTCCTCCGCCACCTCGAAGATCAGACGGCTGTCCGCCGAGTGGCTGCGCATGATGGTGACGAGGATGACCCCGTCCGAGGAGAAATTCCCCTCGTGCAGCGTGAAGGATGCCGGTGCCGTCCAGGTCGTGTAGACCCGGGGCGGCTCCTTCTTCACCAGACGGCCGACGCCGTTCGAGCGCTCCCAGGCCGCGAGCTTCTTCGTGAACCGTGCAGGCGGCTTGGGACTGCCATCGGTGTAACGGATCAACGCCCCGAGCGGGGCTGTTTCGATGATTGTTGTTGCAGACATGATTCCTCATCTCGAATGCGAGCGCTCGCATTCATCATATTGGTATTACTGTGTTTTGTTGGAATGAGGGCGGGGTTCCCCGCCCCCGGATGGCTCAGGTCACTCTGCAGCCAACATCGATGCATCGCTGTCCGGCAAATCAGCCGTCAGGAAAGCCGGGAGATCGATGTAGCCGGGCTCGCCAACGTCCTCCCCCTGCCCTTCTGCGATCGCCTCGCCGTCGAGCGTGACCAGATCGGCCCGGCGCAGGACGTCGGGCAACCACCCGCTTCCCTTGAGGAGCCGCTCGGCTTCGGTCGCCATTTCGCCCTTCTTCAGGTGATCAAGAAGCTGCGCGGTCCCTTCCCCCTTCGCCTCGCGAACAGCCTCGAGGATCCGGGCCTTGGGCACCCGGTTGAGATAGCCATCGACCGTCGGCTCCCAGCCCGCCTCGACCATGTCGAGATCGACCGCGCGGGCCACGAGATCGGCATGTGCCATGCGGCGGGTCAGGCCGCTGGCCGAGATGCCCGCGCCATAGGGGTTCACCTTCTCATGGAGCGCGTTGATGCCGAAGCTGAGGCAATGCGCCAGAAGGGCCAGACGGCTGCCCTGATCAAGCACGGTCAGATAGTCCCAGAGCGCGGCATCGTCGCCGAGAGGCAGATCGGCCTCCCAGGCGGCGTGACGCTCATCGACAAGCTTCGCCACAACGCTGTCCTTCAGATCAGGCGCCTGAGAGGACATGTAGACATGGCGCACGGAGGCCTCGAGACAGCTCCCCGAGGCAGAGGAGGTGCGGAAGGTGTCCGTCACCAGCTTCAAGAGGAGAAGCGTCAGCGCCACGTCCGGCGAACGCCCGATGGCCTCGCGCAGCGCCAGGGTACGGTGGGCCGTCAGTTCCATGACCAGCCGTTCGGGCAGCGGCTTCAGCGCATCGTCATCTTCCTCCTCGGACGGGTCGGCGCCAACCGGCTGACCACCCGAAGTGATGACGGTGCCACCGGCGGAGGTCGCCGATGGTTTCCAGCTGGAAACACCGACATCACCCCCCTGCCCCATAGAATCTGCGCCATCACCATCCTGGACCGCGGTCTCCTCGCGCGGCTCGTCCTCGGGCCGGACATAGCCGCGATAGACCGCAAGGCTGCCATCCCGATCCAGCGTAACGAAGACGCCTGCACGAGCGACCTCGGCCGGATCGTAGATAAGGGGCCGCTGTTCGAGCGCTTCCATCGCCATCTCGAGCTGCCCGAGCCGCGCATCGATCTCCTCGGGGTATTCGTCTTGGCAGGAATACTCTTCCTCCAGCGCGCGGTACTCGGCGAGGAGCACAGCGTGGGCCGCGCTTTCCTCCTCGGTCATCGGTGCCGGGTCACCGGCCAGACGCCGCAGACCGTGGCTGTAGCCATAGGGCAGGTCGGTCGCCACCTTGATCCACTTCCAGCCTTCTGTGGCGAGCGCTTCGGCCTCAGCCTGAAGCTTCTCAGCCACCATCAGGTCCAGAAGAGCAAGGTCCTCGAGCCAGCCACCATCATCGCCTTGGAAGAGATCGCGCAGCACAACGCCACCTGCCGCCTCATAGGCATCGACGCCGACGAAGACCGCACGACGATCTGAAGCCCGGACCGAGGTTTCCGTCAACATGCGCCGGATGGCATAGGGCTCCTTGTTCCA
>CALALX010000018.1 GCA_937925635.1 uncultured Caulobacter sp. | reverse complement strand
ACCGGGTGCTGACGATGGATCTGCACGCCGGCCAGATCCAGGGCTTCTTCGACATCCCGACCGACAACCTGCTGCCGGTGCCGCTGCTCGCCCAGGACATCCGGATGAACCACGGCAGCCACATCGGCGAGCTGATGATCGTCTCGCCCGACGTCGGCGGCGTGGTCCGCGCCCGCGCCTTGGCCAAGCGGGTGAACGACGCCGACCTGGCCATCGTCGACAAGCGCCGCTCCGCCCCGGGCGAGAGCGAGGTGATGAACATCATCGGCGACGTCTCGGGCCGCCACTGCATCCTGTTCGATGACATCGTCGATTCCGCCGGCACGCTGTGCAACGCGGCCAAGGCCCTGACCGACCACGGCGCGGCCAGCGTCAGCGCCTATGTCACGCACGGCGTGCTGTCGGGCATGGCCGCCGAGCGCGTCACCAACTCGGTGCTCAAGGAACTGGTGGTCACGGACTCGATCGAGTTCTCGGACGAGGTGAAGGGCTGCAAGAAGATCCGCAGCGTCTCCTGCGCTCCCCTGATCGGCGAGGCGATCCGTCGCATCGCCAACGAAGAGTCGGTCTCGAAGCTTTTCGACTAAAGGGCTTGCGGTTGCTGTGGCGGCGTCCACCGATGGTTAACGGCGGGCGTCACATTCTCGCCGTGCAACCGAGTTCTATTGACTTCGCCGGGCGCCGGTGGGGGAAATCGCTGCCATGAAATCGCTTCTGACCGTTCGACGCCTCGCGCCCGCCGCCGCGCTCGCCGCCCTGACCGTGCTTGTCGCCGCGTGCAAGACCACCGCACCGCCGCCGCCGTACGTGCCGCCGCCGCCGCCCGCGCCGCCGCCGATCACCCTGGCGCCGCGCCTCATCGAGGAGGCCAGCGCCTGGCGCGGCTACATGGCCCGCGCCGGAGCGATCACGCCTGACTTCAAGGACGGCGCCTCGATCGCCGCGTCATTGAAGGTGGCCGCCGCCTATGAACCGCGTCAGTACCAGCGCGGCGCCGTCGCCTACGCCGCCATTCTGGCGCTGCAGGATCAGACCTTCGTCCAGGGCCTTCGCGCCCAGGCCGCCAACCCGGCCGCCCGGATCAGCTTGCGCGACCAGATCATCGCCAACCCGAACACCGTGGTGAACCTGCCGGGCGCCCAGAACGCCGCCGACCTGATCGTCGCCGGCCTCGGCGGCGAGGCCACGCGCCTGCTGATCAGCGGTCGCGCCGTCAAGCAGGCGGCCTACGACGTTCAGCGCCAACCCTGGTCCAAGAAGGACGTGCTCAACCGCGAGGGCCGCCTCATCGAGGCGCGCACCCTCAGCACCACGCCGATGCTCGGCGACGCGGCCGATGTGATGATGCTGCAGCAGGCCTTCAACGGCGCGGCCCCGATGCCGGTGGTCGGCCAACAAGCCCCGCCGCCGTGGTCGCCGCTGGTCATTCGCGGCATGGCCGTGGCCGCGCTCGCCGCCCTCGGCGAAGCCGGCGACGCCAACTGGGCCTCGATCGACGCCATCAGCAATGAACAGTCGAGCGGCTACTGCCTGAAGATGGCCAAGCTGAACCTCTACCAGTGCCTGGCCGTGTCCAAGCCGCACTACGAGGACGTCTTCTGTCTCGGCCAGCACATCATGATCGACACCGGCCAGTGCATGATCAAGGCGTCCGGCGCGATGATGCCCCCCGAACCGCCGCCGCCGCCGAAGCCCGTGCCGACCATCGCCGCCTCCGGCAAGAAGACCGCCACCCGTCGCTAGGACGGGGGCGGTCGACGAGGACGTCCAGAGTCACGTTGCGTCCCCGGCCTAAAGCGTGTATCGAGCGCAACCCTGAATTCACAGACCGTCGCCGCGCGGAGATTTCTGCCGCGGCGACTTCGTTTTGAGACCAAGAAGACCATGGCCGAGATCGTCCTGAACGTCGAAGTCCGTGAGCGCACCGGCACCGGCGGCGCCCGCGAAGCGCGCCGCGCCGGCAAAGTGCCGGGCGTCCTGTACGGTGGTTCGAAGGACCCGGTGGCGATCGCCGTGAAGTCCAACGAGTTCCGGAAGTCGCTCTACACGGGCAAGCTGCTCGGCCACCTCGTGACGCTGAAGTACGGCGACGAGACCCAGCCGGTGATCGCCAAGGACGTGCAGTTCCACCCGGTCACCGACGAGCCGGTCCATTTCGACCTGTACCGCGTCGACGAAACCGGCGTGATCAAGATCGCCGTGCCGGTCCACTTCAAGAACCACGAAGCCTCGCCGGGCATGAAGTCGGGCGGCTCGCTGGAAGTGGTCCGCCACGAGGTGGAAGTGAACGCTCCGGCCCAGTCGATTCCGGAAGAGCTGGTCGTCGACCTGACCGGCAAGGCCATGGGCGACACGATTCGCATTGGCGACATCACCCTGCCGAAGGGCGTGAGCCCGGTGGTCACCGACCGCGACTTCGTGATCGCGACCATCAAGGTGTCCTCGGCCGCGATGTCGGAAGCCGCCGAAGAAGCCGCCAGCGAAGGCTGATCGCCTTCGCGACGCGACGACGTTCACGGGCGGGCCTAGGCTCGCCCGTTTTCGTTTGAGCGCTAGAAGCATGCCGCGGGCATGCTCCAGGTTTGGGAGTTCGAGCGCGTTCGGGCGGCGGAACCGCCTGCACTTCCGCCTAACGCGCTCGGCAGGGAGGCCGAGATGACGTTGATCCTCGCCGGCCTCGGCAATCCGGGGCCCAAGTACGAGAAGAACCGCCACAACGTCGGCTTCATGGCCCTGGACGCCATCGCCCGCCGCTGGGCGACCGCGCCCTGGCGCGCGCGGTTCCAGGGGTTGGCCTGCGAAGGTCAAGTCGCCACCCCGGGCGGCCCGGTGAAGCTGCTGATGCTGAAGCCGCAGACCTACTACAACGAGACCGGCCGCGCGGTCGGCGAGGCCGTGCGCTTCTTCAAGCTCAAACCCGCCGACGTGATCGTCTTTCACGACGAGATCGATCTCGCGCCTGGCCGCTTCCGGATGAAGAGCGGCGGCGGTGCGGCGGGCAACAACGGCATTCGCTCGGTGACCAGTCAGGTCGGAGCCGACTTCCGACGGGCCCGCATCGGCGTGGGTCACCCGGGTGACAAGGATATGGTCATGCACTACGTCCTGGGCGACCTGCACAAGGCCGAGCATGTCTGGCTGGACCCAATGCTGGACGCCATCGCCGACGCCCTGCCCTTCGCCGCCGCCGGCGACGACGAGCGCTTCCAGGCCGAGGTCATGCGCCTGGCGCCGGCCCCCAAGGCCGACCCCCGCAAGCTGGCGCGTGACGGCGATTGACCTCCCGCGCCGCAGCGGCAGAGTGAGCGACGCCTCGGGAGGGCGACGATGATCTTTGGTATCGGTCTTTCGCTGGTGTTCTCGATCCTGCTGTGCGTGCACGCGGTGCGCAGCGGGCGCGAGATGTACTGGCTGTTCATCATCCTGGCCTTCCAGCCGCTCGGCGGCATCGTCTACGCCCTGGTCGCCGTGCTGCCCGAGCTGATGGGCGGCTCGACCGCGCGCCGGCTGGGCCAGGCCGCCAAGCATGCGCTCGATCCCGAGCGGGAGTACCGCGAGGCGAAGGTCGCGGCGGACGACAGCCCGACCGTCGGCAACCGCATGCGCATGGCCGCCGCCGCCGCCGCCCTGGGCCGGTTCGACGAGGCCGAGCACCTCTACGCCGAGGCCGCCACCGGCATCCATGCCGAGGATCCAAGCCTGTTGCTCGGCCGCGCCCGCGCCCTGGTTGAACTGAATCGCCATGCCGAGGCGCTGCCGATTCTCGAACAGCTCGGCGAGATCGGCGAAGCGGGCCGCACGCCCCAGGCCGCGCTGATCATGGGGCGCGCCTATCATGCGCTCGGTCGCCACAGCGAGGCGGACACCGCCTACCAGTGGGCGGCTGGACGACTTCCTGGCCTTGAGGGCCTCGCCCGCTACGCCGCCTTCCTGGCCGAGACTGGCCGCCGGGCCGAGGCCGAGGAAGCGATGGCGGACATCGAGAAGCGCGCGTCCCGCGCCACCAGCCACTTCCGCAAGGAGGCGAAGGCCTGGCGCGACTTCGCCGCCGCCGCGCTGACCTGACCGCTCAACCCGGCTTGCGGACGATCAAGCCGAACGAGGTGCAGGCATAGCCGCCCAGCGCCAGCTTGAGGATCGGCTCATTCAGGTAGGGCGGGACGTCGATGTAGTTGTCGACCGGGCCGCTGCCAGGATCGAAATCCAGCGGCGCCACCTCGTACCCGCGTGCGGTCAGCCGAGCGGCGATCGCCTCGATATCCCGCCGCCGATAGAGCACGGTCGGGCCGAGATCGATCGTCTCCTCATTGGACGACAGATTGTATTCGGTGGTGTGGATGGCGAATCCGCCCGGAGCCAGGCAATCCATGCTGCGTTCGATGAAGTCGCCGCCGGCCTCGATCGATCCCAGATGCTCCAGCGCGCAGGCCGACCAGCAGAAGTCGTAGCCGACGATGTCGTCGGGCACGGCGGTCATGTCGACGCTGCGATAGCTGACCCGCGCGTCGAAATCGGCCTGGGCGCAGATGCCGGGCCGCGCCAGGGCGAGCTTGTCGGCGGCGTGTTGCGCGCTCTGGGCCCAGCCGGCGTCGGCCGCTTCCTGTGCGCCCATGTCGGTCGCCAGAATCTCGCACCCCTCCGCCGCGAACAGGGCCGGCAGCGGCTCGCCGCCGACGCCGAAGCCCAGCCCCCTGCGCCCCGGCGCGAGCAGGCCGCGTTCATAGGCCGCCTGGCAGATGTAGACGAACTCCCAGAGCTTGCGGTGATACCGAAGGGTGTCCTGCATCCGACCGGTCCAGTAGGCGAAGTAGCCCTGCTGGAAGTGCTCCTGCCGGCAGCAGGTCGAGGTCGCGAAGGCGGCCGGTGACGGCGCGACCCCTTCCGGCGTCCAACGCCAGAGGGCGCGGGGCGGCAGGGTCATTTGCCGCCAAAGCGTGCGCGACTCGCGAATGTGGATATCCAGCGTCGCTCGCAGGTGGGCGAGCTGCTGTTCGAGGGCGGTGAGATCGTCCTGGGTCATGCCTCCAAATCTCGCTTCCAGGCCAGGAAGTCCACCGCTGATGGCGGACCAGCAATCCCTTTCGCCATGCGTCCGATAACGTGCTAGGTCGCGCCTCCCGAAACCGACAACTCCAAAGACCCGATGGCCCTGAAAGTCGCGATCGTCGGCCTGCCCAACGTGGGCAAGTCGACCCTGTTCAACGCCCTGACCCAGACCGCGTCCGCCCAGGCGGCCAACTACCCGTTCTGCACCATCGAGCCGAACACCGGCGACGTCGCCGTGCCCGAGCCGCGGCTGGAGGAACTGGCCAGGGTCGCCGGGTCCAAGGAGATCATCCCCTCGCGCATCAACTTCGTGGACATCGCCGGCCTGGTGCGCGGCGCGTCGAAGGGCGAAGGCCTGGGCAACCAGTTCCTGGCCAACATCCGCGATTGCGACGCCGTGGCCTTCGTCGCCCGCTGCTTCGAGGATGGCGACATCACCCACGTCGAGGGCCGGATCGACCCGATCGCCGACCTCGAGATCATCGAGACCGAGCTGATGCTCGCCGACCTCGAGAGCCTTGAGAAGCGCAAGCCGAACGTGGAGAAGAAGGCCAAGTCCGGCGGCGACAAGGACGCCGCCAACACCCTGCGCCTCATCAACGTGGCGCTGGAGCAGCTGAACAACGGCCGCCCCGCCCGCGCCGCCGAAATCAGCAAGGAAGACTACAAGGCCTGGCACATGCTGCAGCTGCTGACCTCGCTGCCGGCGCTGTACGTCTGCAACGTGGATGAGGGTTCGGCCGACAAGGGCAATGCCTTCTCCGACCGGGTCGCCGAGCGGGCGAAGCGTGACAACGCCAAGAGCGTGGTCATCTCCGCCCAGATCGAAAGCGAGATCGCGCTGCTGGATCCTGCGGAACGCGCCGAGTTCCTGGAGACCCTCGGCCTCCACGAGCCGGGCCTCAACCGCCTGATCCGCGAGGCCTACAGCCTGCTGGGCCTGCAGAGCTACTTCACGGTCGGGCCGAAGGAGGCTCGCGCCTGGACCATCGAGGTCGGGACCACCGCGCCGCAGGCGGCGGGCGTAATCCACAATGACTTCGAGAAGGGCTTCATCCGCGCCGAGACCATCGCCTACGACGACTTCATCGCCCTCGGCGGTGAGCACGGCGCCAAGGAAGCCGGCAAGATGCGTTCGGAAGGCAAGGACTACGTCGTCAAGGACGGCGACGTGATGCACTTCCGCTTCAACGTCTGATCAGTACATTCTGTCGGCATGACCGAACATGCCGAAGCCATCGCCGGCGCCCAGGCCTGCCTCGACGCCTTCATGGCGGCTTTCAACGCCCGTGATCTGACCGCCTGGGAGAAGACCTTCAACTTCCCGAGCGTGCGACTGGCGTCGAACACCCTGACGATCATCGAGCCGGGCTTTCACCGGCCGGAGATGTTCGACCGAGGCGCTCTGACCGACTGGCATCATTCGGCGTGGGAGCGACGGCAAGTCATCCATGCCGGTCCGGACAAGGTGCACGTCGACACCCGCTTCACCCGGTATCGCGCCGACGGAAGCATCATCGGCGGGTTCGATTCCCTTTATGTGGTCACCTGCGAGGACGGCCATTGGGGCGTGAAGGCCCGTTCGAGCTACGCCCCCTGATGTCCCGCCGCGCCGAACTCGCCCGCATGATCGACGACGCCCGGCGGGTGGTGGTGTTCACCGGCGCGGGCATCTCGACCGAATCCGGCATTCCTGATTTCCGCAGCCCGGGCGGCGTGTGGTCGAAGATGAAGCCGATCTACTTCCAGGAGTTCGTCGGCGACGAGGACAGGCGCCGCGAGGCCTGGACCCGCGTCTTCAACGGGACCGCCGGCTGGACCGGCCGGGCGCCGAACGCCGGCCATGACGCTGTGGCGCGGCTCGTGGCGTCCGGGAAGGTCTCCAGCGTCATCACCCAGAACGTCGACAATCTGCACCAGGACAGCGGCATTCCCGACGACCGGGTAATCGAACTGCACGGCAACGCCAGCTATGCGACCTGCCTGAAGTGCGGCCGGCGGCATGAGTTCAAGGCGCTGCGGCCGATCTTCGTCGAGGAGGGCCGCATTCCCACCTGCTTCGACTGTGGCCATCTGGTGAAGAGCGCGACCATCTCCTTCGGCCAGCAGATGCCTGAGGAGCCGATGCGCCGCGCCGAGGAAGAGACCCTGGCCTGCGACCTGTTCCTGGTGCTGGGCTCCTCGCTGGTGGTCTATCCGGCGGCGGGCTTTCCGATCCTGGCCAAGCGCAACGGGGCGAGGCTGGTCATCGTCAACCGTGAAGCAACCGAGCAGGACATGCTGGCCGACCTCGTCCTGCACGACGAGATCGGCCCCTTGATGAGCGAGATCGTGCCGGCGCTGGCCTAGGCGGTCGTCTTCGATGTCTTCTCGCTGATGGAAGCCAGAAGTTCGGCCGTGCCCAGCGCCGAGTCCGTGCCGCCGCCAGTCAGGGCATGGCGCGGCGACACCACCTCCGGTCCCTCGCCCGGCGGCAGCGGAGGGCTGTAGTAGCCGAGCGCGTAGGAGCCGAGATCATAGCCGAGCATCTTCTGCAGGGGTTCGGGGAAGGTCCGTGCGATCTCCGGCGGACATGAGAGGTACTGGTTCTCTTCCTGGCGCAGCCAGCCCAGGGTGTAGGTGATGTTCAGGCCCACGCGGTCCTCGTCGGAGACGTTGGCGCCGCCGCCGTGGAACACCGTACCGGTGTAGATCAGCACCGATCCCGCCGGCATCTCGGCCCAGGTGATCTCGTCGTCGGTCGGGCGGCGGTCGTCGGGCCAGGTAATCGAGCCTGGCGCGACCTGGGTCGCGCCATTCTCGCGACGGAAGTCGCTGACCGCCCAGATCGTGTTCAGCTGCGGCTCGATGCCCTGCATGTACGGGCCCCAGGCCCATCGATCGCGGTGAATCGGTTGAGCCTCCTGACCCGGCATGATGCGGATGACCTGACCCAGATGCAGCTGCCAACGCTCGCAGTTGGGCTTGAGGACCCGTTCGCAGAGACGCTGGATCATGTCGTTCATGATCAGATCGCGGCACGCCGGCGAGCGGGCCGCCAGGGCGCCCGTACGGGTGGTCTTGAAGCCGGAGAAGCCATCCTGACCGGGCCGCGTGGCCAGGACGTAGGGCATGATCTCCGATCGCAACCGGCCCAGCGTGTCGGCGTCCATGACATCGCGCACGATCAAGGCGCCGTCACGGTCGAGCACGGCCATGATCTCGTCGGTCGAGGCATCGGGCGGCAGGGTGACGAGGCGGAGCATGGGAACCTCCTTCAGGCGGGGCGGAGCAGCGGCGCGAGCAACAGCCGCAGGGTGGCGACCTGCCGCGCGGCGGGCCAGTTCTCGGGTTCATGGGTGGCGCGCACGCCGACTCCGTCCACGGCCGCGACGATGGCGTCCGCCAAGGCCGCGGTCGGCGTGTCACCCGCCAGCCGGCCCGCGGCGCGAAGCTGGTCCAGCGCCCCAGTCAGGCTGGCGGTGATCTCCGCGTAATAGCCGCGATGCAGGGCGCGGAAGCGCGCGTCGACGGCGGCGCGGCCCCAGAAGGCGAACCAGACCCGCCAATCGCGAAGCCGCTCCTCGTCCAGCGGAAGGTAGTCGGATGCGGCCTCAATCAATCCGTCGATAGGCGATCGTCCGGACGCCTGGTCGGCCTGACGGTCCAGAATGCGGCGCACGACCTCGGCCATCGCCGCTTCGAGCACTTCGTCCTTGCTGCGGAAATAGTGGGTGACCGCGCCGGTCGTGACCCGTCCTTCCTCGGCGACGTCACGCAGGCGCGCGCCGCCCAGGCCCACCTGGTCGATCACGCGGATGGCGGCCTCGGCGATCGCCCGGCGCTGAACGGCATGGTCGACCTTTTTTGGCATAATGGTTATTATGTAAAAAGCCGGCCGCTTGTCAACGACGGAAGAGGCGGGCAGAGGTCGAACGACCCGGACGCGGAGCGCATCATGACCTCGACCATCACCCTGACCGCCGGCCACGACGGCTTCGCCTTCGCCGCCTTGCATGCGGAGCCCGCGGGGCCTCGCAAGGGCGGGGTGATCGTGATCCAGGAGATCTTCGGCCTCGACAGTTACGTCCACGCCGACGTCGCCCGCTGGGCGGAGCGCGGCTTCGAGGTCGTCGCGCCGTCGATGTTCGATCGCCAGGGCAAGGACTTCACCGCCGACCATGACGACGCCGGCGTGCAGGCCGGCGTGGCCAGGGCGATGGCCAACGGGCCGGACAACGCCATGGGCGACATCCAGGCCTGCATCGACTTCCTCAGCCCCCGCGGGCCGGTGTTCATCGTCGGCTACTGCTACGGCGGCACCATGACCTGGCTGGCGGCCTCGCGCTGCAAAGGCCTGTCGGCGGGGTCCAGCTACTACGGCGGCCAGGTGGTCGGCATGGCCTCCCTGCCCCTCTCCTGCCCGGTGATCGTCCACCTTGGCCGCAAGGACGCTCACATCCCCGCCGACACCGTGAAGGCTGCGGTCCAGACCGCCCATCCCGAGGTTCCGGTCTACATCTACGAAGCCTCTGGCCACGGCTTCAACAACGACGGCCGGCCCGACTCTGACCCGGCCGACGCCGACCTGGCCCGGCGGCGCACGGTCGCGCTGTTCGAGGCGAACGGAGCGGCCTGACCGTGGGCGAGCGGATCCGTCTGACCACGAAGACCGGCGAGCCTCTGGCGGCGTACCACGCGCCCGCCACGGAGGCGCGGCGAGGCGGTCTGGTGATCCTGCACGCCATCTGGGGCGTGACGCCGCACATCCGGGAGCTGAGCGATCAGCTTGCCGCGCAAGGCTACGAGGTGATCGCCCCGTCACTGCTCGACGGAACCGATCCCTTCCCCGAGCACAACACCCACTTCCCGATCCTCGACGAACGGCTGGCGAGGGGCAAGGCCTCCGGCTGGGGCGAAGGCTGCGTGGGCCGGATCCAGGCGGCGATCGACGCCCTGGCGGGGCCGGTGTTCCTGTTGGGCTTCTGCTTCGGCGGCAGCAGCGCCTGGGTGGCGTCCTGCTTCTGCGACGGACTGACGGCCGTCAGCTGCTTCTATGGCGGCAATATCATCGACCATGTGGCCGACAGGCCAAGGGTCCCGACCATCCTGCATTTCGGCAGGACAGACGAGACCATCCCTCCGACCGACGTCGAGGCGATCGCGGCGGCCCATCCGGAGCTGCCGATCTGGCTATACGACGCCGGCCATGCCTTCGTGGCGCCCGGCCCGGGCCATCACGAGGACAGCGCCAGACTGGCCATGCTCCGCACGCTGCAACTGTTCCAGCGCGCCGGCGGGACGCGGGGCGAGGTCTAGCTACTTCGCCGGCACGGCGCCGCCGGCGGGCCAGTCGCTGTCCCCGAGACGCACGAGGTTCATTTCGAAGACCGGGCGTGGCGGCTGTCCCTCGACCACGTACTCACCGATCTCGCGCCAGGCGCCGTCCTTGATCACCGCCGTGTAGCGGATGGTCGCGTTCGGCCCGGCGGGCGTGGTCCATACATAGCCGTCGGCCGTGGCTGTCAGGGGAAAGTCGCCCGACCGTCCCTGTGCCCAGGAACTGAGCGTGTAGGCCTTCCTGGCGGGATCGTAGGAAAGGACACCCAAGGCGTTGAAGCCGACCGTGCCGTCGGCGTTGTAGCCGCGTCCCTCCAGGACCCGCACCGACCCGCCGAGGAAGGTCCCGATGCGCTCGGTCTGGGTCACCTCATGGCGCGTTCCGGTCTGATCGATCGTCCAGGCCGGGCCGCGCCAGACGCCGTCCATGACCGACAGCGCCTTCATCGCCTCGGTCTGGGCCGCGCGGGTCGCCGCCGGATCATACTGGGCGAGCGCCGGGGCGGCGACGGCAAGGGACAGCGAGGCGGCAGAGGCCGCGAACAGCAAACGACGCATCGGACGTCCTCCCTGACGTGAAACTTCGTTACTTTGTCTAGCAAAGCACTCTATGTCAAGCGAGAGGCCTGCGCCCGCGGGCTCGGCGTCGTAGCAGCGCCCTGGACCAGATAAGCAGCGGAATTGCCCCGTAGGTGAATCCCGGCAGCCACGGGGCCGCAAGAAGCGGTCCCACGGCCGCCAGCAGGGCCGACGCGACGCCGACCAGGACCAGGATGATCCAGATGGCGGCGAAATCCCTGGCGTCCTCGACCGCCTTGCCCGCGATGCCGAGCCGTTCGGCGTTCCTGACGCCGTGGTGGAACAGGGCGGCATAGAGGGTGGCCAGGAGGGCGAACCCGGCGCCGTAGACGACGTACAACTGCTGCAGGTCGGCGAAGTTGGCGATGATGCCGTTGCCGGGCAGCCGTCCGCCCGACATCCAGAAGAAGAACGAACCGGTCAAAAGCCGGAGGGGATAGACGTAGACCAGCACGGTGAAGACGATCGCCAGACTGAGCAACTGGATGACCGTGTCCCGCTCGCATGTCAGGCGCCCGAAGGCCTTGTGGCCGAACCAGAAGAGACTGATCAGCGCGAAGGCGAACGCCGAGGCGGGAATCCTGCCGATGGCGTCGCGCAGATCCTCAAGGTTGGCCGGCGGCGACGCGGTGGCGATGACCAGCAGCGTAACGGCGAAGGCGAAGGCCGCATCGACGAAGGCGTCGAGCCGATTGGCGGCGTGAAGCTCGCGGTCGCGCTTTTCATCCATGGCGTCTCCCCCCAAGCCGGTGAAGCCTATGACAGAACCGCGATCTCGTCAGCCGCGCAGCACGCGGCCGGCGACGACGTCCAGTCTCCGGACCAAGGCGGCGTCGCGGGCGTCGGGCGCGGTGATGATCGCGCTGTCCAGCGCGCGATCGATCGGCGAGGCCGGACGTTCGGCGGGCAAGGCCCGGGCCAGGTTCCAAATCAGCCCCTGGGCCCTCGCTGTATTGGCGCGCATGACGTCGAGGATCTGCGACACCTCGACGGCCGCCTCTCCCGCCCGCCAGCAGTCATAGTCGGTGACCATGCAGATCGAGGCGTAGGGCAGTTCGGCCTCCCGGGCGAGGCGGGCCTCGGGCATGTTGGTCATGCCGATCACGGCGCAGCCCCAGGACCGGTAGAGCACGCTTTCGGCGCGGGTCGAGAACTGCGGGCCCTCCATCGCCAGATAGGTCCCGCCCTCGACGACGATCGCCCCGGCCGCGCGGCCGGCTTCGGCGGCCAGGGCGGACAGGCGCGGACAGACGGGATCGGCCAGCGAGACATGCGCCGTCAGGCCTTGGCCGAAGAAACTCGCCGGCCGCCCCACCGTGCGATCGATGTACTGGTCGACGGCGACGAAGGTCCCAGGCGCCAAATCCTCGCGCAGGGAGCCTACGGCTGACAGCGACAGGACATCAGTGCAGCCGGCGCGCTTGAGGGCCTCGATGTTGGCGCGGGCGTTGATTTCGCCGGGCGGAATGCGGTGGCCCGGTCCGTGCCGCGGCAGAAAGACGAGACGCACCGCGCCGATGCGGCCGATGACGAGATCCGCGGACGGCGGCCCAAAGGCGGTTTCCACGCTCAGGTCGTCGCGGTCCTCGAGGCCGTCGAGATCATACAGCCCCGATCCGCCGATCACCCCCAGCGTCCACCCCGCCATGCTCGCCCCATCCTATGCCCAAGTGCGAACGAATTCCGACAGATTGGGCAGGAAGTCTATGGCTGCGTGCAGGACGACCAGCAGTCCGAGGCTGCGCGTGCGGGCCCAGATGACCCCGAACAGCAGCGCGATGGGCGACAGGGTGCCGACGCAGTAGGCGATGATCTGCGGCAGGCCGCTGATCGCGTCGCCGCCGGTCTCAGGCCGCAGATAGAGGCCCGGCACATGGGCCAGCGCGAACAGCAGGGCGCCGATGACGATGGCCCCGGCCTCGGATTTTAGGAAAGCCGCGAGCCGCGTCTGCAGCACCGCGCGGAACAGGAACTCCTCGGTCAGGCCGGCTTCCAGCGCCATCCAGACGAAGGCGCCCGGCGCGGCCCACAGGAAGACCGACGGCGCGACATCGAGGCCGGAGATCTGCTTGAGGCTCGGCGAGACGACCATCATCAGCGCCGAGAAGACCAGCGTCAGGATGATCATCAGCGGCCAGACGCCCTTGGCGCCGAACCGCGGCGCCAGCAGCGGCATGACCTTGGCCCCGACGAGCTTGAGCACCAGGATCGGAATTGCAATGTGGATGGCCAGCTTCACCGCCAGCATCACCAGCTCGTAGGCCTGGCTGCCGGGCGCAAGGGTGTCCTTTACGACAGTGAACAGCCAACCCAGACCGACGACGGCGTAGATCGCCAGCCAGACGATGACCGCACCGAGCTCGACGCCCGGCCTCGCGACCGCGATCTCGGCCGGCCCGGCCTTGCGGGTGAAGTACCAGACGACAGGCGGCAGCAGCACACCGAACAGCGCGCCGATGACGATCGAGTCGGAGGCGTCGCCCGCCTGGAGCCGTACATAGACGGCGACCGCCCACACGGCGGCGTACACAGGGGCCCACGGGGCCCGTTTCATCATTGCAGTCGCCTTGGCCATCGTTCGCCCTCCCGGCCCGCCTGTTCCCGACGGTCGCCCCTCGTTCCACCGTGGCCTGGCCGACACAACTTAGCGATTGGTCATGATCACGGGACGCGTTCTAAGAAGGATCGTGCCACGCCCCGCCGCCCTCTTCGCCGCCAGCGTCCTGACCGTGGTCTCCACGCCCTCGCAAGGCCGCGCCGCCGAGACGGCCTGCTGGTTCGAAAACGGCGCGGTCGTGGTTCCGGCGGAGATCGGCGGCGTCGCCGGTGATTGGCTGCTCGACCCGTCGTCCGCGCACACCCTGCTGCACGACACGCGCGCCGACATGGAAGGGCTGCCGAGGACGTTCACCGCCGCCGGGCGTCTGGCGGACCTGACGCTGCCCCCGACGGCCGTGACCGTGGCCGATCTTGACGACCGGGCGCCCGGATTCGCCACGCCGATCACCGGCGTCATCGGGGCGGACCTGCTCAGCCGGTACACGATCGATCTGGCGTTCGCGCCATGCCGGGTGCGCATCCACGCCGGCCGGGCGCCCGGGCTGGCTCACGCCCGCGCGCTTCCGCTGGTGCTGGTGCACGGCATGCCGGCGGTCCGCGCGGCGGTTTCGGACGATCGGCGAGCCCGCGCTGGCCTCTTCGCCGTCGACTGGGGTTCGCGGGCGGCGGTCCGGCTGGCCGACGCCGACCTGCGGCCGGCCGCCACGGGCCTGGATCCGACGCCGCGCCGCCTCGCGCCCGCGCGGCTCAGGGCGCTGTCAGTCGACGGGCGGCTGTATGAAGAGGTGTCGGCCGCCACGGCCGAAGGCCTCGACCCCGCCCTGGCCGGCGCGTTGGGCCTGGAGTTCTGGGCGCGCTGGCGGCTGCGGCTCGACATCGCCGGCGGCGCGCTGTGGCTGGTCCCCCAATGAGAAAGGGCCCGGGATCGCTCCCGGGCCCTCCTCGATAGCAAGGACTCTCGCCCTAGTGGCTCTCGTTCCTCCAGACGCGGCGATAGCTCGCGTACAGCAGACCGGCGAACAGCACGAGGAACACCATCACCGCGGCGCCCATCTGCTTACGCTCTTCCAGCTTGGGCTCGGCGGCCCACATCAGGAAGGCGGCCACGTCCCGCGCCTGGTTCTTGAGCGTCGACTTCGTTCCGTCGTCGAACTCCACCTTGCCCGGCGCCAGGGGCGCGGCCATGGCGATGGCGCCGCCCGGGAAGTACTTATTGTAGTGCAGGCCCGGGGGCGGCTCGTGCCCGTGGGGCGCGGCGCCGTAGCCCTGCATCAGGGCGGCCACATACTCGGGACCGCCGGCGCGGGCCTTGGCGATCAGCGACAGGTCGGGCGGCAGGGCGCCGCCGTTGCTGGCCTTGGCCGCCACGTCGTTCGGGAACGGCTTGGGGAAGCGGTCGGCCGGCGTGCCCGGACGCTTGATCGGATCGCCGGTCTCGCCGTCGATGTCGTCGATCTGGGCCTCGGCGGCGATCGCCTTCACGTACGGGTTGTCGTTCGACGTCTCGTACTTGGGATCATAGAACGGGCCGCCGCGGTCGCCGAGGTTGCGGAACGACAGCAGGTTCATGCTGTGGCAGGCCGAGCAGACCTCACGGTAGACCTTGTAGCCGCGTTGCAGCTGGGCCTGATCGTACTTGCCGAACGGGCCTTCGAAGCTGAAGGCGACGTCCGGAGCCTTTTCAGCGTTGCTCGCCGCGAGGGCCGAACCGCCCATCAGGACCAGAGCCGCCGCCAGCAGGGTGACTTTGCGCAGCATCGGGGCTCAGTCCTTCTTGTCGGAGTCGCCGAGCACCGGCGAGGAGATGGTTTCGGGAACCGGGCGCGGCTTCTCCGTCAGACCCAGCACCGGCATCACCACCAGGAAGTAGGCGAAGTAGTAGAGGGTGGCGATACGCGACAGCCAGACCCAGCTGTTGAGATCGGACTCAAGCACCTTGATACCCGTCTCAAGGCCCGGGATGACCTGATCGTCGGGCAGCTTGGCGCCGCAGAAGCCGAGGATCACGCAGATCACCAGGAAGATGACGAAGTACAGCTGCGCCTGCGGCCGGTACCGCATCGACTTGACCTTCGAGGTGTCCAGCCAGGGCAGCGCGAACAGGCAGGCGATGGCGCCGAACATGGCCAGAACGCCCATCAGCTTGTCCGGGACGGCCCGCAGGATCGCGTAGAACGGCAGGAAGTACCACTCCGGCACGATGTGCGACGGCGTCACCAGCGGGTTGGCCGGCACGTAGTTGTCGGCATGGCCCAGGGCGTTGGGCATGTAGAAGACGAAGATCGCGAACAGCACCAGGAAGACGCTCATCGCGAAGCCGTCCTTCACCGTCGCGTACGGGGTGAAGGGCACGGTGTCGGCCTTCGACTTGGGCTCAACGCCGGTCGGGTTGTTCTGGCCGACGACGTGCAGCGCCCAGATGTGCAGGATCACGACGCCCGCGATCATGAACGGCAACAGGTAGTGCAGCGAGAAGAAGCGCTTCAGCGTCGGCTCGTCGACCGCGAAACCGCCCCACAGCAGGGTGGTGATGGTCTCGCCGACGATCGGGAAGGCGCCCAGCAGATTGGTGATCACCACCGCGCCGTGGAAGCTCATCTGGCCCCAGGGCAGGACGTAGCCCATGAAGGCCGTGGCCATCATCAGCAGGTAGATCACACAGCCCAGAAGCCACAGGATTTCGCGCGGCGCCTTGTAGGAGCCGTAGTAGAGCCCGCGCAGCATGTGCAGGTAGACGGCGATGAAGAACATCGACGCGCCGTTGGCGTGGATGTAACGGATCAGCCAGCCGTAGTTGACGTTCCGCATGATGTGCTCAACCGAGTTGAACGCACCCGCGGCGCTGGGCGTGTAGTGCATCGCCAGCACAACGCCGGTCAGGATCTGCACGCCGAGGCAAAGGCTCAGGATGCCGCCGAAGGTCCACCAGTAGTTCAGGTTCCGCGGCGTCGGGTAGTCGACGAAGCTGTCCCAGACCAGGCGGCCGACGGGCAGGCGCGCGTCCATCCAGCGGGAGAACGCATTCTTGGGTTGATAGGTCGAATGTCCGCTCATCTACGTCAGCCGATCTTGACCTTGGTGTCGGAAAGGAAGGCGTACTCGGGCACCACCAGGTTCTTGGGCGCCGGGCCTTTGCGGATACGACCGGAGGTGTCGTAGTGCGAACCGTGGCAGGGGCAGAACCAGCCGCCGTAGTCGCCGCCGCCCACGGTCGGCACGCAGCCGAGGTGCGTGCAGGAACCCACCAGCACCAGCCACTGGGCCTTGCCGTCCTTGTGGCGCTCTGCGTCCGGCTGCGGATCCGGCATCGGATCGTGATCACCCTTCACCGCCGCGTCGATCTGCGCCTGGGTGCGGTTGCGGATGAACAGCGGCTTGCCGCGCCAGTTGATCGTCACCTGCATGCCGGCCTCGACCTTGGTCAGGTCGTACTCGACGCTGGCCAGGGCCAGGGTATCGGCGGACGGGTTCATCTGGGCGATGAACGGCCAGGCGACAGCCCCCGCGCCGACGCCGGCGGCGGTGATGGCGGCGATATGAATGAAGTCGCGCCGGTTCGGGTCTTTGCCCTCAGGACCGGGGTCGTTCTCGGCCACGTTAGATCACCCTTCGATATGCCGCGTCAGAGGAGGTGAGCGGCCTGAAATGAGTTTCGGAAGCAGCGCCCGAGGCGCACGCGAGTCACCCCCGCCGCCCCGTCGTTGTCCCGTGGCGTGACCGATTAGTGCGCGTCACGCCCTTTTTCAACAGACCATGTCGGGAATATGGATTTCCGCGCTGCATGGACGCACGCTGACAAGGCTGTAGAAGGCCCGCCATGACCCAAGTCAATCTCCTGGAAGACCGCAAGACCCGGGCCCGCGAATGGTTCGAATCCCTCCGCGACCGGATCCACTCAGCCTTCGAGGCGCTTGAGGACGAGGCTCCCGCCGACCTCTATCCGGGCGCGCCCGGCCGCTTCGAGCGCAAGCCCTGGGTGCGCGAGGCGGGCGGCGGCGGCGTCATGGGCATGATGCACGGCCGCTTCTTCGAGAAGGTCGGCGTCCATACCTCCGTCGTCCATGGAACCTTCACGCCGGAGATGGCCAAGACCATTCCTGGAGCGGATGAGGATCCGCGCTTCTTCGCCACCGGCGTCTCGCTGATCGCCCACATGCGCAGCCCGCGGGTGCCGGCCGTGCATATGAACACCCGCTTCATCTGCACCACCAAGGGCTGGTTCGGCGGCGGCGGCGACCTGACCCCGCTGCTCGGCTACCAGCGCGAACAGGACTTTCCCGACGCGGTCGCCTTCCACGCGGCGTTCAAGGCGGCCTGCGATCGCCATGATCCGGCCTGGTACGAGAAATACCGGCAGTGGTGCGACGAGTACTTCTTCCTGCCGCACCGGAACGAGCCGCGCGGAATCGGCGGCATCTTCTACGATCACCACGACAGCGGCGACTGGGATCGCGACTTCGCCTTCACCCGCGACGTTGGCGAAGCCTTCCTCGACATCTATCCGAAGATCGCGCGCGGCCGCATGCACGAGGCCTGGACGCCTGAGGAACGCGAGGAACAGCTTGTGCGTCGCGGCCGCTACGTCGAGTTCAACCTGCTCTACGATCGCGGCACGACCTTCGGCCTGAAGACCGGCGGCAATGTCGACTCGATCCTCAGCTCGATGCCGCCCGAGGTGAAGTGGCCGTAGCGTCCTGAAACGCCGACGTCAGTACGCCATTCCCTGCGCGACCGCCTTCAGCCGCTCCACCGCCGCCAGCTTGTCGTCGATGAAGTCGAGGTCGATCCACCAGGCTTCGACCTCCTTCAGCACCTGGCCGACCATCGGACCCTTCGGCACGCCGGCGGCGATGACTTCCTCCCCGGTCAGCGGGAAGGGCGGCGCGGTCCAGCTTTCGGCCAGCGGAATCAGCGCCCGCCACTGCGGCGCGGCGGCGTCTCGGTCCGAAGCGGCCCAGGCCAGCTTCACCCGGTCCACGAAGGCGCGAACGCCGATGGCGTAGACGGCGCGGCGCGTCTCGCGCGGGCTCATCCAGGAGACGACGCGCGGCTCGCGCCCGGCGGCGGCGATCAAGCGGTCCTTCAGCGCGTTTGAAAGGCGAAGCCGTTCGGCGACATCCTGCGCGACCTTCGGATCGTCGGGAATCATCGCCGCCAGGCGCAACTCGGGATCGTTCTCGAACAGTTGCTCGGTCTCGATCTCGACCAGCCTCTCGAAGCGGGTCAGGGCCTTCACCTGCGGCATCACCGCGCCGAGGATGCCCGTGGCGGCCATCAGCCGGAGCGAGGCGCGCGGATCATCGGCGGCGAGCAGCTTGAGCAGCTCCTTCTGTGTCCGCTCGGCGGCGCGGCCCGACAACATGCCCTTGAGCGCCTTACAGGCCGCGAGGGCGGCCGCGTCGGGCTCACCCTTGCCGTACCAGGCTTGGAACCGGAAAAAGCGCAGGATCCGGAGGTAGTCCTCGCGGATGCGGGTCATGGGATCGCCCACGAAGACGATCCGGCCCGCCAGTGCGTCGGCCACACCCTGACCGGTCGGATCGAAGATGCGGCCGGTGGCGTCGGCGTAGAGGGCGTTCAGCCGAAAGTCGCGGCGAACGGCGTCCTCGCTCCAGTCCTGGGTGAAGGCGACCACGGCGCGGCGGCCGTCGGTCGAAACGTCCTTGCGCAGGGTCGTAATCTCGAAAGACTTGCCGGCGACGACCGCAGTGACGGTGCCATGGTCGACGCCGGTGGGCACGACCTTGATCCCGGCTGCCTCCAGCGCTTCGGTCACCTGGTCGGGCGTCAGGGTGGTGGCGATGTCGATGTCGTCGATCGGCTGCCGGAGCAGCGCGTTGCGCACGCAGCCGCCGACGAATCGGGCGCAGCCGGCGAAGCCGCGCGCTTCCAGCGCCTCGATCACCGCGCGCGTGGCAGGCAGGCTCATCCAGGGCTGGACGCCGATGGTGTCAGGAAGGGTCACTGTCGAGGAACTCATGCCGAACGGCTTAAGGCGCCAATTTGGGTAAGGAAAGTGAGCAGGGCGTCCCTTTCGCGCTTAGGCGATCGCCGCGCCGTACAGCCGGTCGTAGAGCGCGCGCAGCATCCCGGCCGTCGCGCCCCAGATCAGCTGGTTCTCCCAGGTCATGGCGTAGAAGTGGCGGCGCTGACCGTCGGGCATGTCGTAGTGGCGGCGCTCATGGTTCGTCGGGTCCATCAGGAAGCCGAACGGCGTCTCGAAGATGTCCGCCACCTCATGCGGGTTGGGCGTCAGCGGCAGGTCCGGCGGCACGAAGGCGACGACCGGCGTCACCAGGAAGCCGGTGCCGGTGCGATAGCTGTCGAGATAGCCGAGCGGCTCGACGAACGACCGGTCGAGACCGATTTCCTCCTCCGCCTCGCGGAGTGCGGCGTCGGTGTGG
>CALALX010000017.1 GCA_937925635.1 uncultured Caulobacter sp. | reverse complement strand
GTTCAGGTTGACCACGGCCATGGTGACCTGTCGCTGTTCCAGCGCCTCATATTCCGCCAGCGGGATCACCCCATACTTCTGGGTCGCGGACAGCATTTGGTCGCCTTCGCGCGCCCGTTCCTTGCTCTCGGTGAACAGAGCGGTCGGCGGGACCACATCCCAATGGGCGGGCACGTGGCCCAGCCAGTCCACGCCCGAGTCCTTCATCGGCGCGTCCGGGTCGATGCCCTTGGTCACCGCATGGGTGATCACGGCCGCCCGCTTTTCCTTCAGCAGCGCGATGAACCGGGTCTTCTTCTCGATCAGGCCGTCAATCAGGCCGGTTTCGCGGTCGAGGAAGCGGGCGATAGCGGTCTGTTCAACGAGAGGCGGAAGGGGAAGATTGATACCCTTCATGGCGTTGAAATTTGTTGACCAAAGGTCAGCGACAAGGCCGTTCCCCATGCGATAGAACTCTTCCTGAAATGCCGTGCTACGCATCAAGTGGTGGCAGTATCGCGGATAAAGTTCCCCGGTGATTTCGAGGACCGTGTTGATAAGAGAAACTGACCCATTGACATCGGCAACGCCAGACGACCCCTTTCTGTCTGACCTACTGTTGATTACAAAGTCACCAGCCTTCACCAGCTTCCGGTTATCGTTGTCGTCCGTCTTTGCGACATGCTCTAACTGGGGAAGGACCCCCATTTTGGTCACAGATAACGCCGGAAAATCTCGGTCAGATACCTTTGTGCTTCGTTGTCTGAATACCTGCCCGACGCGTGTCATCGACCAATGATCGGGAATCAAACCGATCCACGCCTGCCCGGACGGCATTTGCGGATGAGACGGATGACTCATTCCGTCACCTCCGCCAGCACCGCGGCGATTTCCGCCTCGACCGCCTTCAGCTCGGCGTCGATCTCCTCCAGATCGCGGGGCGGCTGGTATTCATAGAAGTACCGGTTGAAGTTGATCTCATACCCCACGATGCCCACCTGGCCGTCGTATTCGTCGCGGAAATCTTCGTCCACATAGGCGTCGTGCGCATGGGGCAGCACCTCCTGCGCCATGTAGTCCCGGATGTCGGTACCCAGGGGGATGTTCTCGAAATCCGTCAGGTCGTCATCGGGGATGACCTGGCCCTTCTTGTCCAGAACCGGGTCAAGCTCAGGGTCGTACACGCCGAACGCCTTCTGGAACGCCTTGATCAGGGCCGCGTTCACGCGGCCCACCCCCGGGTCGCGCTTGGCCGCGTTCTTGACCCAGGCCTCGAACCGGTGCCAGCCATGCGCCTCGCCCATGTCCGCCTGAAACAACGCGGTCCAGGCCGCCTGTTCCTCCGTAGACAGTTTGCCCCAGGCGGTTTCGTCCGCCAGCGCCGCCAGCCCCTCGGGCGACATTACGACCTTCTTGCGCAGCGGGCGCAGGACCTTGACCCGGCGATAGCCGAAAGCGCGGGCGTCGAAGATCCGGCTCTCATTCGTCTCGGCGAAGTCGGAATACATCTGGACGATCTGGCGGATCTGGTCATCCCCGACCCGGCGGCGCTTGTTCCCCTCGCTCTTGCGCATGGGCTCATAGAGGGCGGTCGCGTCGATCAGTTGGACCTGACCCTGCCGGTGGGCCGGCTTCTTGTTCGACAGAAGCCAGATGTAGGTGCCGATCCCGGTCCGGAAGAAGATCTCGGTCGGAAGGGCGATGATTGCCTCGACCACGTCCTCCTCCAGCAGGTAACGCCGGATTTCGGATTCGCCCTGACCTGCGTTCCCGTTGAACAAGGGCGAGCCGGACAGCACGATCGCCGCCCGCCCGCCGCCCCGCTCCGGCGCCTCCAGCTTGCTGAGGAGGTGCAGGAGGAACAGCATCGACCCGTCGCTGACCCGCGGCAGCTTGGGGCCGAACCGTCCCTCGAATCCCTTCTCCTGATGTTCCCGGACCACGGCGGCCTGGTCCATCTCCCACTTCTTCCCGAAGGGCGGATTCGAGACGCAGTAGTGGAACTTCTCGTTCGCCAGCTTGTCGTCGGACAGGGTGCTGCCGAGCTTGATATTCTTCGACAGGTCCCGGCCCGGATCGGACTCGACGGTCTTGAGCAGCATCGAGGCGAGGCAGACGGCGTGGGTCTCCGGTTCCAGTTCCTGGCCGTAGGGCACGATGACCGGGGCGATGGAGTAGCGGTCGCGCAGGGCGTTCACATGTTCCATACCGTCGGACAGAAAACCCCCGGTGCCGCAGGTCGGGTCATACAGCGTCCGGATGAGCCCCGGGTTGTCGATGAACATCTGGTCATCCGGGTCGAGCAGCAGCTCGATGGCCAGATGGACCACGTCGCGCGGGGTCATGAAGTCCTCGGCCGCTTCGTTCACCTCGGCCCCGAACCGCCGGATCAGGTGTTCGTAGACGTTGGACATGACCCGTTCCGGAACCGCGTCCGGATGCAGGTCGATTGCGGCGAAGTTCTGACAGATCTTGTAGAGGACCCCGGCCTTGTCCATCCGTGCCAGCGTGTTCGCGAAGTCGAACTGTTCGAAGATGACCCGGGCGTTGTCGGAGAAGGAGGCGATGTAATCCTCGAGGTTCTGGCGGGTCCGGGTCATCTTCGAACAGTTCGAC
>CALALX010000016.1 GCA_937925635.1 uncultured Caulobacter sp. | reverse complement strand
GCGGAGAACTAGGCCGGCGCGGAGCTGGCGCCGGGCGCTGAAGCCGACGACGTCGTCTGAGTCGGTGAGGGCGCCGCGCGCCAGGCGAGACTGGGCGATGCGGGTCAGGATGACGTCCTCGGCGTTGGCGATCTCGCCGGCTCTGAGGGTGCGCGTCAGCACCGGCACATCGACGCCCGGCTCGACCTTGCCCTGAAGGCCAAAGAGGCGGCCGCTGGCCAGCTTGATCTGGACGACGAAGCGTCCCGAAGCCGCGTCGTAGCGGGCCGAGGCGACGGCGAGGGTTTCGGGATCGATGCCCGACGGGACCCGGCCGACGATCGAGACAGCCGCATCGCCCGGTGCGCCTTCGGCGATGAGGGCGTCGAGCAGGGCCTCTTCCATCGTCAGCGCCGCTGCCGGCGCGGCGGCGCCGACCAG
The DNA here is from genome assembly GCA_937925635.1 of uncultured Caulobacter sp. Taxonomy (GTDB): domain Bacteria; phylum Pseudomonadota; class Alphaproteobacteria; order Caulobacterales; family Caulobacteraceae; genus Caulobacter. The sequence goes on along the minus strand of CALALX010000016.1, from coordinate 2,410 downwards.
AAGCGCGGCGGCGAAGATCAGTTTGCGGATCATGGCCTAGCCCCTCAGCCGCGAGGTCATGGACATCATCTCGTCGGACGCCGAGATGACCTTGGAGTTCATCTCGTAGGCCCGCTGGGCGGTGATGAGGCTGGTGATCTCGGCCACCGGATTGACGTTGGCCGTCTCGAGGAAGCCCTGCATCAGCGTGCCGTAGCCCGCCGAGCCCGGCGTGCCGACGATCGCCGAGCCGCTGGCGGCGGTTTCGAGGAAGAGATTGTCGCCGGTCGCTTCCAGGCCGCCTTCGTTGACGAAGATGGCGAGATCGAGCTGGCCGACCTGCTGGGGCGCGGACTGGCCGGGGAGGCGGACGGTCACCTGGCCCTGCTGGCTGATCGAGATATCGGATGCGTCCTGCGGAATCGTGATGCCGGGCTGGACTGTGAATCCGTCGGGGGTGACGATCTGGCCCTCGGCCGAGCGGCCGAGCGCGCCAGCCCGCGTATAGGCTTCCTCGCCGCTCGGCAGCTGGACACGGAAATAGCCGCGACCCTGGACGGCCACGTCATAGGGATTTTCGGTGAAGTTGAGATTGCCCTGCTCGGTGATGCGGTAGATCGCCGCCGGCTTCACGCCGAGGCCGATCTGGATGCCGTAGGGAACGACGGTGCCTGTGGTCGATGTCGTCGCGCCGGGTCGCTCGAGGTTCTGGTAAAGAAGATCCTGGAACTCCGCCCGCTGCGCCTTGTAGCCGGTGGTGTTCATGTTGGCGATGTTGTTCGAGATGACCTCGACATTGAGCTGCTGGGCCAGCATGCCGGTGGCAGCGATGTTCATCGAGCGCATGGGTCAGTTCCCTCTCGCGGCCATCAGGCGCGCACTTCGCCGAGCTTCTGGACCGCGCGGCGGCTCAGTTCCTCGCCGGCGTTCAGAAGTTCGGTCGAGCTCTGGTAGGAGCGCAGCGTCTCCATCATCCGCACCATCTCGACGACGGGCTGGACGTTGGACTGTTCGAGCATCCCCTGGGCGACGACGTTGCCGGCGACGGGGATGGGCGTGTCGTCGGTCTCCCACAGCGAGTTGCCGATGAGCTTGAGCGCTTGCGGATTCTCGAAGCCGACGACCTGGAGCTTGTTGCGGATGCCCTGCTCGGTCGAGATCGTGCCGTCGCGGGCGATGAGAATCTGGGTCTCCTCCGGCGTGAACACGATCTCGGCGCCGCCGTCGTCGAGCACCGGGTGTCCGGACGAGTTGACTAGCCGCCCCGTGTCGTCGAGACCGAGATTGCCGTTGCGCGTGTAGCGGGTACCGCCAGGCGTGGAGACTGCGAAGAAGCCATCGCCTTCGATGGCGACGTCGAACTTGTTGCCGGTGGTGGTGAGGACGCCGCTGGACATGTCGTGGACGGCCAGGGCATCGCGGACGAAGGAGAGCTGTTCCTTGCTGCTTCCCAACTCGCCCTGGACGTCGACTTCGACAAGATATTCCTCGAACACCGGACTCTCGCGCTTGAATCCCGTCGTGTTCATGTTCGCGATGTTGTTCGCGATCACTTCCATGGTGCGCCGCGCGACCATCTGGTTCGACAGGCTGAGCAGCAGCGCGTTGTCCACGGTCGGCGACTCCTTTCGATTCGCGAGGCCGGCCAAGCGCACCGGCAAGGGCTTTTGCCCCGCTCCCGCTTCCGCAAGACCCGTGCCAGGGCGCAAGCTGTTGATTTCATTGGCCGGCTGGCGAAGGCGATGGGGCGGTGCGGCAACATCTGCCGTGCGCGGCGGTCAGATCCCCGCTAGCATCGACCGACCACAGGCGTGGTTCAGGGGGAAACACATGTCACTAGCGCGCAAATTGTCGGCCGAGTTCCTGGGCACCTTCGTTCTGGTCTTCGGCGGCTGCGGGTCGGCCGTCCTGGCGGCGCAGTTCGGCGACACGAATCTCGGCATCGCCTTCGCGGGTGTCAGCCTGGCCTTCGGCCTGACAGTGCTGACGATGGCCTATGCGGTCGGACATATTTCCGGCGGGCACTTCAATCCCGCGGTAACGCTGGGGCTGGTCGCCGCCGGGCGGGCGAACCCGCTGGATGCGGGTCCCTACATCCTGTCGCAGGTGGCCGGCGGTTTGGCAGCCGGCGCGGTGCTCTACTTCATCGCCTCGGGCGCTCCCGGCTTCGCGGCGGGCGGTTTTGCGTCCAATGGCTACGGCGATCTGTCGCCCGGCAAGTACTCTCTGGAGGCGGCGGCGGCGATCGAGTTCGTTCTCACCGCGGTCTTCCTGATCGTCATCGTGGGGTCGACCAGCGCCAAGGCACCGGCCGGTTTCGCGCCCATCGCGATCGGTCTGGCGCTGACGCTGATCCATCTGATTTCGATTCCGGTGACCAACACCTCGGTCAACCCTGCGCGCTCCACCGGCGTAGCGTTGTTCGCCGAGA
>CALALX010000015.1 GCA_937925635.1 uncultured Caulobacter sp. | reverse complement strand
CCTGTGGATGGCGCTCTCGGCGACGCTGCCCTGGACCGGCCTGGCGGACTGGCCGCGCTTCTTCTTCACCAGCCAGCATCTGTTGTTCGGATTTGGAGCGGGCGCCTTTCTGCTGTTTGAGCGAGGCCGCGTGCCCGCGCCTGGCGTTGTGCTGGCGGCCGGCCTGGCCTTGTTCGCCCTGACCTGGGCCATGCCGCTGCTGAAGCTGCCGCTGAACGGCATCCTCGCCAACTGGATGTTCGGACTGGGCGCCGCCGCCGCCATCCTCGGCGCCGCCGCGCTGGAGCGTGGTCGCGGCCTGCCCGTCCCGGGCTGGCTGGCCTTCCTGGGCGAGGCCTCCTACGCGATCTACCTCGTCCATGCGCCGATCGTATACCTGGCGGCGGCCGCGGCCCTGGCGGCGGCGCCCGCCCTGCGCGACGCCCCGCTCCTCCTCTTCGCTCTGGTGACGCTGACCGCCCTGGCCGGCGGCCTCGCCTTCCACATGTTCGTCGAGCGCCCCCTGCTGGCGCGCATACCCCACGCCCTGCCCGGACGCGCGACGCGCGCTCCCGCCGAGGCGCCCACCCCCTAGACGGACAAGGCTTTCGTTGACTTTTCGGGGTTTGCGCCTATGTATCCGCCGCAAGCTCCGGGCAGGTCTGGCGAATCCGCGCCGCCCGCTCGCCCAAGATCCGGGCGGCTCGGCGCTTTCGATTTTAAGCGAGACATGACCGAATTTTCCCAGCTGGGGCTTAGCGCCTCCACACTCAAGGCAGTGGCCGATACCGGCTACACCACCGCCACCCCGATCCAGGAACAGGCTATTCCCGTGGCCCTCGCCGGCCGCGACGTCCTCGGGATCGCCCAGACGGGCACCGGCAAGACGGCCGCCTTCACCCTGCCGATGATCGATCGCCTGTCGGCCGGCCGCGCCCGGGCCCGCATGCCGCGCGCCCTGGTCCTGGCCCCGACCCGGGAACTGGCCGATCAGGTCGCCAGCAGCTTCGAGAAGTACGCCAAGGGCACCCGTCTGTCGTGGGCGCTGCTGATCGGCGGCGTGTCGATGGGCGACCAGGTCGCCGCGCTCGACCGTGGCGTCGACGTTCTGATCGCCACCCCGGGCCGGCTGCTCGATCTGTTCGATCGCAGCAAGATCCTGCTGACGGGCGTTCAGCTGATGGTCGTCGACGAGGCCGACCGCATGCTCGACATGGGCTTCATCCCGGACATCGAGCGCATCTTCAAGCTGACCCCGCCCAAGCGGCAGACCCTGTTCTTCAGCGCCACGATGCCGCCGGAAATCACCCGGCTGACCAAGCAGTTCCTGAAGGACCCGACGCGGATCGAGGTGGCGCGCCCCGCCACCACGGCTGACACCATCACGCAGTACCTCGCCCGTATCCCGAGCACCGATCCCAAGGCCAAGCGCACCGCCCTGCGCAGCCTGATCGACCGCAGCGACATCAAGAACGGCATCGTCTTCTGCAACCGCAAGAGCGAGGTCGATATCGTGGCCAAGTCTCTGCGGACGCACGGCTACGACGCCGGCGCCATCCACGGCGATCTCGACCAGGCGACCCGCATGCGGACGCTGGAGAGTTTCCGCAGGGGCGAGCTGAAGCTGCTCTGCGCCTCGGACGTCGCGGCCCGTGGCCTCGATATTCCGGACGTCAGCCACGTCTTCAACTACGACGTGCCGCACCACGCGGACGACTATGTGCACCGCATCGGCCGCACCGGCCGCGCCGGACGGACAGGCGAAGCGTTCATGATCGTCAGCCCCGCTGATGACAAGAACCTGGACAAGGTCCTCAAGCTGATCGGCAAGGCGCCGCAGGAAGCGACCTTCGAAGGCATCGACTGGTCCACGCTGAAGACCGAGCAACGCCACAAGGACGCGGCCAAGAAGGATCGCGAACGCAGCCGTCGCGACCGCGATCGGCCGGGCCGCGGTCGTCCGGCCTCGGAGACCTCGGTCGTCGGCATGGAAGCCATCTCCACGCCCGAGGAGGCGGCGCCGCGTCCGACCCGTGAACGCAAGCGCCCCGCGCGCACCGAAGCGCTCGAGGTCGAAGCGCCCGCCGCCGCCGAGGAGGTCGCCGCCCCTGCCGAGCGTCCCGCACGCGCCGAGCGTCCGCGTCGCGAAGCCCGCGCGCCGCGCGAGGAGCGTCCGGCCCGGGAAGACCGTCAGGTCCGCGACGAGCGGCAGCCGCGCGAGGAACGCCAGGTCCGCGAGGATCGCCCCCGCGACCGCAAGCCCGCCAGGGAGGACCGGCAACCGCGCGGTCGCGATCGCGACGACGATGATCGTCGCGTGGTCGGCTTCGGCGCCGACATGCCGGCCTTCATGACCCGCGTCACCCCGCTGACCGACAAGGTCGCCGAAGACTAGGTCCGGGCACGATCCCCAACAAGAAAAGGGCGCGGAGTGATCCGCGCCCTTTTTCCGTTTCGCCCGGGAAAGCCTAGTTGCCCAGCTGGCTGTCGCAGGCGTCGGCGGCGGCCTGGACCTCGGCGGGCGAGAGACCGTCGAGGCGGGCCTCCTCGGCCTTGCGTTCCTGCTGACTGGCGCGGCTTTCGGCCGGCGTCAGGTCGGTGCGGGTGGCCAGGGCCAGCGAGACGTTTTCACGGGCGGCGTCGAGCCGAGCGATGCGCTTCTTGGTCGCGGGCGAGCTCTGGTCGGACTCCAGCAGGCTCGCCGCGACTTCATAGGCGGCGATGCAGCGAGCCTGAACCTTGAAGTCCACGGCCGCCGCAGCCGGTGAAACGGCGACGGCGGCGGCGATCAGGCCCATGAGGGCGGCGGTGCGCATTGATGACTCCACTGTTCCGGGTCCGGATGAACCCGTGGCGACCCTATCGTGCGTCGCCATCACGGCTTCAATACGACAGATCGCCTGACGCCAGGATGAACGGCGGGGTCGCCCCCGCCGCCTCGCGTCAGCGCTTGACCTGCGCGCCCAGCATCTTGCGGATGGCCGGACCGTAGGGCGGCCGCATCGCCACCAACGGGCCGATGTCCTTCTTCAGCTGAGTGTAGATGGCCTTGCGGTGGCTGAACTCCTTGAAGCCGTCGTGGCCGTGATAGCTGCCCATGCCCGACGGCCCGACGCCGCCGAACGGCAGCTCTTCCTGGGCGACGTGCATGATCACGTCATTGACCGTGACGCCGCCGCTGGTGGTGTGTTCCAGCACCTTCGTCTTCTCGCCCTCGTCCGCGCCGAACCAGTAGAGGCCGAGCGGCCGATCGTGGCCGTTGATGTAGTCGAGCGCCTCGTCAACCTGCTTGTAGGTCTTCACCGGCAGGACCGGACCGAAGATCTCCTCCTGCATGACCTTCATGTCGTCGGTCGGGTTGAGGATGAGGGTCGGCGGGATCTTGCGATGTTCCTGCTGGCTGAAGTCTTCGCCGGCGGGGTTGATCTCGACAATCTGAGCGCCCTTCTCGCGCGCCTCGTCGATGTAGCCCTTGATGCGGTCATAGTGCCGCTGCGCGATGACGGCGGTGTAGTCGGGGTTGTCCTTGAGGGTCGGGAACATGCGGCCGACGGCGCCCTGAGCCTCCTTCACGAACTCGCCGACCTTGCTCTCGGGGGCCAGGACGTAGTCGGGCGCCAGGCAGATCTGGCCGGCGTTGAGGGTCTTGCCGTTCATGATCCGCGCGGCGGCCGTGGCGATATCGGCGCTCTCGGACAGGATCACCGGGCTCTTGCCGCCGAGCTCCAGCGTCAGGGGCACCAGGTTCTCGGCGGCGGCGCGCATGACGTGACGGGCGATCGAGGTCGCGCCCGTGAAGATCATGTGGTCGAAGGGCAGTCCAGCGAAGGCCTGGCCGACCTCCGGGCCGCCGGTGATCACGGCGATTTCTTCCTCGCTGAACACCTTGCCGAACATGGTCTTCATCAGTTCGGAGGTGACGGGCGTGAATTCCGAGGGCTTGATCATCGCCCGATTGCCCGCCGCCAGGATGCCGGCCAGCGGCGCGAAGGTCAGGTTGACCGGGAAGTTCCACGGACTGATCACGCCGACCACGCCCTTGGGCTGGTAGACCACCTCCGCCTTGGCGCCGAACAGGCCGAGGATGGCGGGCGTGGTCTTGCGCTTCTCACCCTTCATCCATTTGCGCAGGTTTTCCTTCGCGTGTTTCAGCGGGCCGATCGAGCCGCTGACGTCGGTCAACAGGGTCGCCTCCCGCGAGCGATTGCCGAAATCGGCGTTGATCGCCTCCTGGATGTCGCTGGCGTGGTCGACCAGCAAGCCGATGCAGCGGTCGAGCCGTTCGATCCGCTGCTCGGCGGACGGCGCGCCGTCCCGCAGATGCGCGGCCTTCTGACGGTCGAGAATGGCGAGCATCGCGGCCTTGTGGTCCTCGGCGCCGAGGTTGGCGTGGGCGTTCATCTGACGGGTCCTCCAGGCGGCCGGGCTGCCCCCGGCTCAGGTGATCGGCGATCAGAATGACGACTGCCGGCCCGCGCCGCAAGCGAACCGCGTTCTGCGCCTTTAACCAGTCGTTGGGGCCTTTGGTCATAGCCTTCGCCCGCTACAGCCCACGGCCGCTCCAGAACCGAGCGGTCTGGCCAAGGGGGAGTGCACGAATGTCGGCCGACGTCGAAACCACCATGCGGGGTCCTGAAGCCTACAAGGTCGCGCACCGCACGCTTGAGGTCATGGAACTCCACGCCGTCTGGCCGACCCCGCTGAACTTCGAGCTCTGGTCTCACTTCGTGGCCGATCCGACCGGCGCCCTGGCCCGCGAGCTGAACCGGTTGATCGAATCCGGCGAGCCGATGACCGAGACGGTCAGCGAGGAACTCGCCGCCGCCTACCTCGCCAAGGCCCGCCTGAACGAACAGATCCGCGATGCCGGGGATCAGCTGTCCAAGGAACTGGCCGCCGTCTCGCTGGCCATTCGCGACGCCCAGAAGTCGAACCAGAGCTACGGCGAAACCCTTGCCAGCGCTGGCAAGGGCCTGACGGACGCCAAGGACGCCACCCAGATCAAGGCGATGGTCGACTCCCTGTCGACCGCGACCCGCCGGGTGCAGAAGGAAAACAAGTCGCTCGAAAAGCGCCTGGCCGAGTCGACCAGCGAAGTGCAGCGCCTGCGCGAGTACCTGGAACAGGTCCGCCGCGACGCCACCACCGACGGCCTGACCAATCTCGCCAACCGCAAGGCCTTCGACGACGAGTTCGCGCGCGCCTGCGCCGAAGCGGACGAAAACGGCACGGTTCTCACCGTGGCGGTGCTCGACATCGACCACTTCAAGAACTTCAACGACACCTGGGGCCATCAGACCGGCGACCAGGTCATCCGCTACGTCGCCAGCGTCATCGGCCGCCTCGGCTGCACGCCGCGCTTCTCGGCCCGCTACGGCGGCGAGGAGTTCGCGATGATCTTCCCCGGCGAGGATGCCGCAATCGTCGAACGCTGCCTGGAAGAGATCCGCGAGGAAGTCGCCTCCCGCATGCTCAAGCGCCGCTCGACCAACGAGGACCTCGGCACCGTGACCATCTCTTCGGGCCTGGCCACCCGTCGCGACGGTGAAAGCGGCGTCTGTGTCATGGAGCGCGCCGACGCGGCCCTGTACGCGTCCAAGCGGAGCGGCCGCAACCGGGTCACCAACGCCGAGCGCGTCGCCGTCGCCGCCTGAGGACACGGCGGGCTTGCCGGCCTTCCAGGGCCGTGCGAGACCTTCGCCATCCGAGGGAGCGCCCCGCTCATGTGTGAACGCATCCGATAAGTCCTGGCCGAGGCCGGACCACCGCATCGCATCGCCCGACGCCCCGCGCCGGGCGTGACTGCTTTCACACCCAGACTTTCGGCTCCCATGCCTCAATCCGATGACCGCGCGATCCGTCGCGCGACCCTCCACTACGCCATCCAGTCGTTCGCCTCGGCGGCGGGCGGCATCTTCATGCTGGTCTTTCTGCTCAAGGCCGGCGTCCCGGTCCCGATCGCCTTGCTCTATCAGGCCGGTATCGTCGGCGGACGATTTCTGATCCGACCGGCCGTCCTGCCGCTCGCCGTCCGCTTCGGGGTCAAGCCGCTGCTGATCGCCGGCACCCTGCTCTCGGCTGCGAGCTATGTGCTGATCGGCCAGATCACTGGACCAGGCTGGCCCCTCGTCGCCGTCTGCCTGTTCAGCTCGCTCGGCTATCTGCTCTACTGGCTGTGCTTTCACGCCTATTTCGCGGCGCTGGGCGACCCCGATCGTCGAGGCGGCCAGGTCGGCCTGCGGGAGGCGATCGTGGCGGGCGTGGGCGTCGTGGCTCCGCTGCTCGGCGCCTGGGGGCTGACGACGTTGGGCGGGCCGGTCACCTTCTCTCTGGTCGCCCTGATCATGGCCTCGGCCGCCCTGCCCCTGATCGGCGCGCCGAACATCGCCGTGGCTCGCGAGGCGCCGGACAACTACCGCGTCCCCAGGACGGGCCTGGGCCTCATGATCGGCGACGGCTTCATGGCCGCCGGCTACCATTTCACCTGGCTGATCGCGCTGTTCCTGAGCCTCGGCGAGAGCTTCGCGGCGTTCGGCGGCGCGGCGGCGGTCGCGGCCCTGACCGGCGCGGTGGGCGGGCTGGCGCTGGGCCGGGCGATCGACGCGGGCCAGGGACGCAGGGCGGTGATCGTCGCCTATGCCGCCGTCGCCATCGTCCTCCTGATGCGCGCGTTCAGCCTCGGGACACCCTGGCTGGCGGTGATCGCCAACGCCGCCGGAGGCCTGATCGTGGCGCTGGTGACGCCGGTGCTGATGACGCCGGTCTACAACCTGTCCAAGGCCTCGCGGTGCACGACCCGCTTCCACATCGCCACCGAAGGGGCCTGGGACCTCGGCTGCTTCGCCGGCTGCGCGGGCGCGGCGGGGCTCGCGGCCCTGGGGCTGCCGCTCTCGGTCCCCATCCTCACCGCCCTGGTCGCTGCGGCAGGTCTGGTGGTGCTGTTGTTCCGCTACTACCGCCAGGCGGCGGCCTGAACTTTTCTCTGGTCTTCCGCCGCGTTATCCGCGCTTACCCTGCCGGCAACGAGAACGAGCCTTCAGGGAGACCCGTCATGGACTACACGAAGATCAAGGTCGAGGTGACCGACGGCGTCGCCGTGGTGACCCTGAACGACCCGGCCACCATGAACGCGGCCGGCCTGGACCTGGCCACCGAACTGTCGCACGCCTTCTCGAACATCGCCGCCGGCAACCTGCCCGCAAGGGCTGTCGTGCTGACGGGCGAAGGCCGCGGCTTCTGCTCGGGCGCCAACCTCGGCGGCGGCGGGGCCGCCGGCCGTGAGCTGGACGTCGACGGCAAGCCCGACGCCGGCCGGGCGCTGGAGACGGTCTACAACCCGCTGGTCAGCCAGATGCGCGACCTGCCCGTGCCGCTGGTCACCGCCGTCAACGGCGCCGCGGCCGGCGTCGGCTGCTCGTTCGCCCTGCTCGGCGACCTGATCATCGCCGCCGAGAGCGCCTACTTCCTGCAGGCCTTCCGGCGCATCGGCCTGGTGCCGGACGGCGGCTCCACCTACCTGCTGACCCGCGCCGTCGGCCGCGCCCGGGCCATGGAGATGGCGCTGCTCGGCGAGAAGATCAGCGCCGCCAAGGCGCTGGAATGGGGCCTGGTCAACCGCGTCGTCGAGGACGCTGACCTGAAGACCGCCGCCATCGCCCTGGCCAAGGAGCTGGCTTCCGGCCCGGCGTCGCTGGGCGCGATCCGCAAGCTGATCTGGGAAGGCCTCGACAACGACTGGAACGGTCAGCTGACCGCCGAACGTAAGGCCCAGAAGGTCGCCGGCAAGAGCGAGGACTTCATCGAGGGCGTCAGCGCCTTCCTGCAAAAGCGCGTGGCGGCGTTCAAGGGGCGGTAAGCCCCGCCCCACTATCCATCCCAGGGCCCGGGTCCGATGTCCTCGCGCATCGCCCGGGCCTTCTTCGTTTTCGGCTTACGGGCGCGGAAGGCGGCCTCGAGCCCCAACCGCGCCCAACGCACCGCCTCGTCGGGATCGTCCAGCGCCGCCTCCGGTAGGGTCCAGTAGCCGAGCGTGCCCGTGCGGCCATCCTTGAACGTGTAGGTGAACGGCGCGCAGCCCTCGTCCTCGAAAGCCGCGCGATTGCCGTCGTCGACCTTGAGATACAGGGTCTCGCCGAACACCAGAGCGAACGAGGCGTCGTCGACCTGCAGGCTGGCGCCGCCGAACATCTTCTTCACCTGGATGCGGCCCAAGCCCGCCAGCAGCTCCCGCAGGTGTTCGAGGAAATCGGGGCTGACCGCCATTCTCGCTCCGTGAGCATTTGCTCATTGCGCAGCGCGACCGAACGTGAGCAAATGATCACATGACAGAGTCGCACCGTATCACCGCCAAGCCTCGCATCGAGCGCGCCGCCCTGGAAGTCTTCGTTCGCGACGGCGTCGACGCGGCCACCACCCGCGCCATCGCCGCCGAGGCGGGCGTGTCGGAGGGCGCGCTGTACCGCCACTACCGATCGAAGGACGAGCTGGCGATCACCCTCTTCATGACCGTGCACCGCCGCCTCTCGACCCTGATCGAGGAGAGCGCGGCCAGCGCGGTCGGCGTCCGGGCCAAAGCCGCCGCCATCGTCGCCGCCTATTGCCAGGTGGCGGACGAGGACTGGCTGACCTTCAGCTTCCACCTGACCCAGATCCACCGCTTCATTCCCTACTACCAGGAGGACGGCAAGGATCCGGTGACGGTTGCCGAGAACATCATCAAGGCGGCGATGATCACCGCCGAGCTGCCGCCGGCCGACCCGCGGGTGCTGGCCGCCATGGCGATCGGGGTGATCACCCAGACCGCTCAGAACAAGGCCTACGGCCGTCTCGGCGACGACCCGCTGTCGTCCCACGCGCCCCTGATGACCGCGGCCATCCAGGCCGTGCTGTTCGCCCGCTAGGACCCGCAAGCGATGACCCTGCGCAACCGGCTCTTCAACGGCTACTACTGGCTGCTGTCGATCTTCTACGGCCTCAGCGCCGCCATCCTGGCCCTGGCGCCGGGCCGCGGGCCGATGACCTGGGCGATCAAGACCTACACCCACCGCATGCTGTGGGCGATGGACGCCCTGGCCGGCATCAAGGTCGACCTGCGCGGGCAGGAGAAGCTGCCGCAGGGCGCCTTCATCATCGCCGCCAAGCACCACAGCTGGGGTGACGGCTTCGTGATGTTCGCCAATGTGCCGAATCTCAGCTTCGTGACCGGCGACCACATGGAGCGCTTCCCGCTGGTCGGGGCCATCCTGCGCAAGTTCGGCGCGATCATCGTCGACAACTGCGGCGGGCCCGAAGCCCGCAAGGCGCTGTCGGAGAGCGCCGCCCAGGTGGCCAAGGAAGGCCGCCGCATCCTGATCTATCCGGAGGGCAACCTGGCCAAGCCCGGAGAACGGTTCCGCTACCGGACCGGCGTCTACTACATGAGCCGCGACTTCGACCTGCCGGTGGTGCCGGTGGCGACGAACCTGGGCCTGTTCTGGGAACAGCAGTCGGCGGTGAAGAAGCCCGGGACGGCCACCATCGAGTTCCTCGACCCGATTCCGACGGGCCTGGAACGCGGCGAGTTCCTCGCCCGGCTGGAGGCGGTCGTCGAAGGCCGCAGCCAGGAACTGATCGCCATGGCGACCGGAGAGCCGGTGCGAGAGTCGGTGCTGGTCCCGGCGCCGGATGAGGTACGGAAGGCGCAGGCGGCGGCGAAGGCGGCGGCGTAGGAGCAACGCCCCAGGGCCTCGCTACCCCCGCTCGCCCGCCGGCACGATGGTGACGCTTTCCCCGCAGCCGCAGGCGTCTGTCTCATTCGGATTGCGGAACACGAACTTCGAGCTCAGCCGGCTGACCTCGTAGTCGATCTCGGCGCCGATCAGGAACAGCACCGCCTTGGGGTCGATCAGGATGGTGACGCCGTGATCCTCGATCACCTCGTCCAGCGGATCGGCGGTCTCGGCGTACTCAAGGACGTACTCTTGGCCGGCGCAGCCGCCGTTCTTCACGCCCACCCGCAGGCCCGCATAGGGCTTGTCGGGCTCCTCAAGGGCCTTACGGGCCATGATCTCCTTCACGCGCGCCGCAGCGGCGTCGCTGAGGGTGACGACCTTGGGCCGCGGACGGCGAGTGCGGGCGCTCGGGGTCAGTTCCATGGCCATTCCCCTACCCCGCTCATCCCGGCGAATGCCGGGACCCAGTTGCGAGCTGCGCACCTGGAACCCTGGCCTGAATGCTTAGATTGGATCTGGGTCCCGGCATTCGCCGGGATGAGCGGAAATTGCGTATGCATCAGAACATGTTCAGCTGGAGCTTGGCCTCGTCGCTCATGCGCGAGGGGTCCCACGGCGGGTCGAAGACCAGGTCGACGGTGCAGGATTTCAGGCCGGGGATTTCCATCACCGCGTCCTCGACCCAGCCCGGCATCTCGCCGGCCACCGGGCAGCCCGGCGCGGTCAGGGTCATGTCGATCTGGACATGTTTGTCGTCCGAGACGTCGACCTTGTAGATCAGGCCCAGCTCGTAGATGTCGACCGGGATCTCCGGGTCGAACACGGTCTTCAGCTTCTCGACCAGCTGATCGGTCAGCGCGTCGAGCTCGCCCTGGCTCAGGGCGGGCGCGGTCTCGGTTGCGGCGGTCGCTTCGGTCATCGGGATCTCAGGCGAAGAAGCTGCGGGCCTTGACCAGCGCGTCCACGAACGCGTCGGCCTCGGCCTCGGTGTTATATAGGGCGAAGGAGGCCCGGGCGCTCGACGTGACGCCGAAGCGGGCCATCAGGGGCTCGGCGCAGTGAGTGCCGGCGCGGACCGCCACCCCCTGTCGGTCGAGGATCTGGGCGATGTCATGGGCGTGGGCGCCCTCGACCGTGAAGCTGAGGATGGCCCCCTTCCCCGGCGCCGTGCCGAGGATGCGCAGCCAGTTGGCGCCGTCGAGGCGTTCCACCGCGCGGTCGTAGAGTTTGCGCTCATGCGCGGCGATGGCCTCGCGATCGAAGCCCATCAGCCATTCCAGCGCCGCGCCCAGGGCGATGGCCTCGATGATCGGCGGCGTGCCGGCCTCGAACCGCATCGGCGGCTCGGCGTAGGTGATCTCGTCCTCGCGGACGATGCCGATCATCTCGCCGCCGCCCTGGTACGGCGGCAGGGCCGCCAGCCGCTCGGCCTTGCCGTAGAGCACGCCGATGCCGGTCGGACCGTAGAGCTTGTGGCCGGTGGCGACATAGAAGTCGGCGTCCAGCGCCTTCACGTCCACGGCCGTATGCACCGCGCCCTGGCAGCCGTCGACCAGCGCCAGCGCGCCGACCGCGTGGGCGGCCTTCACCAGCTCGGCGACCGGATTGATCGTCCCCAGCACGTTCGACATTTGGGTGAAGGCGACCAGCTTCGTCTTCTCGTTCAGCAGCGCCTTCGTGCCGGCGATGTCCAGCGAGCCGTCCTCGAGCACCGGCGCGAAGCGCAGCACCACGCCCTGCCGCTCGCGCAACAGGTGCCAGGGCACGATGTTGGAGTGGTGCTCCATCTGGGTGACGACAATCTCGTCGCCGGCCTTCAGGCCCTGGCCCACCGTGTTGGCGACCAGGTTGATGGCCTCGGTGCCGCCCTTGGTGAAGACCACTTCGGTGACCGCGCAACCCAGGAAGCGCGCGACGGTTTCACGGGCCTTTTCATAGGCTTCCGTCGTTTCGTTGGCGAGCGTGTGCAGGCCGCGATGGACGTTGGCGTAGCTGCCCGACATCACGCCGGTGATCGCCTCGATCACGGCCCGCGGCTTCTGGGCGGAGGCGGCGTTGTCGAGATAGACCAGCGGCCTGTCGTGCACGCGGCGCGACAGGATCGGGAACTGGGCGCGGACGCTCTCGGGGTCGAACCTACTCACCAACATCCCCCCAAAACCCGCTCATCCTCGCGGAAGCGAGGACCCAGGTTTGCCGCCGGTGCACTCATTCCAGCGGATGTCTGGCTCCCCGATGCAGGGGCGGTACGAGAGATCGATCCCTGACCATGCGTGCACCGGCCGTAAGCCTGGGTCCTCGCTTCCGCGAGGATGAGCGGAAAGGAGGGGGTCATTGGGCTTGTCCCAGCTGCTTCGCCACCCACGCGGCAGCCACTTCCCGAGCGCCCTCGTGTTGGATCCGGTCCACAACCTCCCCCACGAAGGCGGTGGTCAGCAGGGCGCGGGCCTCTTCCAGCGGGATGCCGCGCTGGCGGGCGTAGAACAGGGCGTTCTCGTCGAGCGCGCCGACCGTGTTGCCGTGCGCGCACTGGACGTCGTCGGCGAAGATCAGCAGCTCCGGCTTGGCGTCGACCTCGGCCTTGTCCGACAGGATCAGGGCGTGGTGGCCCATGCGGGCGTCGGTTTGGTCGGCGCCCTTTTCGACCACGATCCGGCCCTGGAACACGCCGCGCGCCTGGTCGTGGACGACGCCCTTGGTCAACTCCGAGGTCTGGCCGTCGAGGCCCGAATGGGTGACCGTGGTGGTCAGGTCGGCGTGCCGCTGCTCGCGAAGCAGGTAGGCGCCGTCGAGCCGGACGGTCGCGCCCTCCCCCGGATGGGCGACACGGGTCTCGATCCGCTGGCGGCGGGCGCCGGTGGTCAGGATGGTCTGGGCGTAGGACGCGCCGGGCGCGAGGGTGACGTCGGCCTGCGAGACGGTGACGCTTTCGGCGCGGTCGTCGACGATGACGATGCGTTCCAGCGAGGCGCCCTCGGCGACGTAGATCTTCAGTTCGACGCTCGTAACGGCCTGGTCGGCCGGGGCTTCGTAGCTCTCAAGCAGGACCACATTGGCGCCCGGCTCGACGAGCAGGCCCTGACTCGCGTTGGCGGCGCCGCCAGCGGTGGCCACAAACCGCAGCTGGATGACGTCTTCGCTGGCCAGCGCGGCGACGGCGGCGTCGTTAGCCGGCTTGCGGCCGTCCACGTACAGCCAGACATCGCCGCCCAAGGCCGCGAACGGACCTTCGGTCGGTACGCCCGTGGAGGCGCCGCGCTTCGGCAGCTCACGCAGAAGCCCGCGCAGGTCCGTCCAGCGCCAATCCTCGTCGCGGCGCGACGGGAGCTGGGTCAGGTCGCCGGTCTCGATGGCTTTGGCGAGGCTCATCGGGCCGCCGCCTTGCGTGCTTCGACACGCGCCCTGCGGGCGCTGCTCAGCATGACCTGGAGGGGGGCCTTACAGACATAGTCATCCTGAGCAGCCGCGAAGCGGCGTGTCGAAGGACGCAGTGATGGTGCAACGCCCATTACGCCGCCGCCCTCACATACTTGTCGTAGCCGTCCTTCTCGAGCTCATGCGCCAGCTCCGGACCGCCGCTCGCCACGATGCGGCCGGCGCTCATCACATGGACGCGGTCGGGTTTGATGTAGTCGAGCAGGCGCTGGTAGTGGGTGATGACCAGCATCGCCCGGTCCGGCGACCGCATGGCGTTGACGCCTTCGGACACGATGCGCAGGGCGTCGATGTCGAGGCCGCTGTCCGTCTCGTCGAGGATCAGGAAGCGCGGCTCCAGCATGGCCATCTGGAAGATTTCCATGCGCTTCTTCTCGCCGCCGGAGAAGCCGACGTTCAGGGCCCGCTTGAGCATGTCGAAGTCGATCTTCAGCGCCGCGGCCGTGGCGCGGGCCTTCTTGAGGAACTCCGGCGCGCTGATCTCGGCCTCGCCGCGCGCCTTGCGCTGGGCGTTGACGGCGGTGCGGATGAAGGTCAGCGCCGGGACGCCCGGGATCTCCAGCGGATACTGGAACGACAGGTAGAGGCCGCGCGCGGCGCGCGCCTCCGGCGCCTGGCCCAGCAGGTCGACGCCGTCGAGCGTTGCCGAGCCGTCGGTGACCTCATAGCCGTCGCGGCCGGTCAGCACGTAGCTCAGCGTCGACTTGCCGGCCCCGTTCGGCCCCATGATGGCGTGCACCTCGCCCGCCGGCACGTCGAGCGTCAGGCCCTTGAGGATCGGCTTGTCGCCGACCGAGGCGTGGAGGTTGTTGATAGAGAGCATGGTCATTCGCGATTGTTCTTTTCTTCCGTCATCGTCGGACTTGTTCCGACGACCCATGCACACGGCCGGTCGCCGGCGTTCATGGGTCCTCGCGACAAGCGCGAGGATGACGCGGATGGGGGGGCGGCGATCACGGCCTGCTCCTCAAGGGAGCAAGAAACTCCAGCCGGTTGCCAAACGGGTCGAAGATGAAGACACGCTCGTAACCGTCGAGCTCGTCATTGGTTTTGGTCTCGTAGCCGGCGGCCGCGGCGCGGGCGGCGATGGCAGCGACGTCATCCACCACGAACGCCACATGGGCCTTCACATTGGCGCGGAAGTCCTGCTCGACGCCGAGGTGGACCCTCACCGCGCCCTCGAACCAGGCCCCGCCGCGCTTCGCCATCTCGGCGGGCTTGGGGACCTCGGCCAGGCCGAGCAGGTCGCCGTAGAACGGACGCGCCTGCGCCTCGCCCCCGACGGGGATGGCGATCTGGACGTGGTCGATGGCGCGGATCACGGGCAAGCGCCTTTGACCGCGCAGCCGACAATGAGCTGCCAACGCATGTCTGTCGCGATGTAGGCCGCGAGCGGGAGGGCCAGCAGCGCGAGGAATCCGAACGGCCGGTAGCTCACGATCGCGAACGCCACGACGAGCAGCAAGGACAGGCCGAGCGCGAGGTTGAGGCTGAGACCCCGGAGGTGGATTCCGAGACCGAACTCGACGGCGAGGACTAGGCTGCAGAGCAGCGCGCCGACTAGTCCCACCCCGCGTGGTATCTGGAGCGGGCGGCTCACCCCACGCTCCCTTCCAGCGAGATCGCGACCAGCTTCTGGGCTTCCACGGCGAACTCCATCGGCAGCTCCTGCAGCACGTCGCGGACGAAGCCGTTGACCAGCAGGGCGACGGCGGACTCGGTGTCCAGGCCCCGCTGGCGGCAGTAGAACAGCTGGTCTTCGCTGAGGCGCGTCGTCGTCGCCTCGTGCTCGAACACGCTCTGGCCGTTGCGGGCCTCGATGTAGGGCACGGTGTGGGCGGCGCAGTCCTTGCCGATCAGCAGGGAGTCGCACTGGGTGAAGTTGCGCGCGCCCTTCGCCTTCGGGTGGGCCGACACGAGGCCCCGGTAGGTGTTGGACGATTTCCCGGCGCTGATGCCCTTGGAGATGATCCGCGACTTCGTGTTGGCGCCCAGGTGGATCATCTTGGTGCCGGTGTCGGCCTGCTGGTGGCCGTTGGTGACGGCGATCGAGTAGAACTCGCCCGAGCTGTCGTTCCCGCGCAGGACGCAGGACGGGTACTTCCAGGTGATGGCGCTGCCGGTCTCGACCTGGGTCCAGCTGACCTTCGCCCGATCCTCGCGGCAGTCGGCGCGCTTGGTGACGAAGTTGTAGATGCCGCCCTTCCCGGTCACCGGATCGCCCGGGTACCAGTTCTGGACGGTCGAGTACTTGATCTCGGCGTCTTCCAGGATGACCAGCTCGACCACCGCGGCGTGCAGCTGGTTCTCGTCCCGCTGCGGGGCCGTGCAGCCTTCGAGGTAGGAACAGTAGGCGCCCTTGTCGGCGATGATCAGCGTGCGCTCGAACTGGCCGCTCTCGGCGGCGTTGATGCGGAAATAGGTGGAAAGCTCCATCGGGCAGCGCACGCCCGGCGGGATGTAGACGAAGCTGCCGTCGCTGAAGACGGCGCTGTTGAGGCAGGCGAAGTAGTTGTCGCTGACCGGCACGACCGAGCCGAGGTACTGGCGGACCAGCTCGGGGTGTTCGCGGATCGCCTCGCTCATCGAGCAGAAGATGACGCCGACGGCGGCCAGCTCTTTCTTGAAGGTGGTGACCACGCTGACGCTGTCGAACACGGCGTCGACCGCGTACTTCGGCGCGCCCTGGACGCCGGCCAGGACTTCCTGCTCCTTCAGCGGGATGCCGAGCTTCTTGTAGGTCTCCAGCAGCTCCGGATCGACCTCGTCGAGGGACTTGGGCCCCTCCTTCTTCGAGGGCGCGGCGTAGTAGTAGGCGTCCTGGTAGTCGATCTTCGGGAAGCTGACCTTGGCCCAGTCCGGCTCGTCCATGGCCAGCCAGCGCTCGAAGGCGGCCAGCCGCCATTCCAGCATCCATTCCGGCTCGTTCTTCTTGGCCGAGATGAAGCGGACGATGTCAGCGTTCAGGCCCTTGGGCGCGAACTCCTGCTCGATGTCGGTGACGAAACCGTGCTCGTATTTCTCAAGCTCGGCGACCGCCTGCACGGTTTCCTTAACAGCAGCCATCAGGCCACGTCCTTCCTGCGCGAAAGATGCCGCGCGTAGAGGTCCAGCCAGGCGTCGCCCGCGCGTCGCCAGTCGTCCTCGCTGGTGGTCCAGCCGCCGCTGATCCGCACCGAGAACGGCGCGAGATCAGGCCGCCCCATGGCGGCGACGACATCGCTGGGCTTCATCTTGCCGGACGAGCAGGCCGGGCCGGCGCTGATCGCGATCCCGGCCAGGTCCATGCCCATGACCTGCATCTGGGCGTCGAAGCCGGCGGCCGCGAAGCCGAGCGTCTGCGGCAGGCGGTCGGCGCCCTTGCCAAGGATGACGGCGCCGGCCGCTTCCACGCGGTGCTGCAGGGCGTCGCGCCAGGCGGCCTGGCCGCTCATCGCGTCGAGATCGGTCTTCGCGGCGACGGCGGCGGCGCCGAAGCCGGCGATGCCGCTGAGGTTCTCCGCTCCCGCCCGGCGGCCGCGCTCCTGCCCGCCGCCGTGCAGGCGACGCACCAGGGTGGCGCGGGTCCCGGCGACGAGGGCGCCGCTGCCGAACGGCCCGCCGAGCTTGTGGGCGGCCAACGCCATCGTGTCGGCGCCGAGGGCGGTGAAGTCGATGGCGACCTTGCCGGCCGCCTGCACCGCATCGACATGCAGCCAGCCGCCAGCCTCGCGGACGAGGGCCGAGGCCTCCGCGACCGGCTGGATGACGCCGGTCTCGTTGTTGGCCAGCATCAGGCAGATGAACGGCTTGCCGCCTTTCGCGAGTTCGGCGCGCAGCCAGTCGAGGTCGGCGACGCCGTTGGCGTCGACCGGCCAGACGGTGACGGGAACGCCTACGGCCTTCACGTTCTCGGCCACGGCGCCGTGTTCGGTGGCGCCAAGCAGAATGCGATCGTAACCCGCCGCCACGGCGCTCTCGATGGCCAGGGCGTTCGACTCGGTGCCGCCGCTGGTGAAGGTGACCGAGCCCGGCACGACGCCGACGAGGTCCGCGACCTGGGCCCGCGCCGTCTCGATCAGGCTGCGCGCCGCCCGGCCGGCCGCATGGACCGACGAGGGATTGCCGCCGACGTCCAGCGCGCGCAGGACCGCGGCCTTCGCCTCGGGGCGGACCGGACTGGTGGCGTTGTGGTCGAGGTACACGGTCACGCCGCGGCGGCCTCCGCTGGACGCAGGTTGCCGTTCAGGACGTCGGCCAGCGAGACCGAGGCCAGGTAGCTGTGCAGCTGGCGGCCCATCTCCTCCCAGAGGTCGTGGGTCGAGCAACGCTCGCCGCCGGCCATGCAGCCGCGCCCAGCGGGCTTGCCGCAACGGGTGGCGCGGAGCGGTTCGTCGACGGCGAGAACGATGTCGGCGATGCGGGTGTCGACGGCCGCCATCGCCAGGCGGTAGCCGCCGCCGGGGCCGCGCACGCTCTTGACCAGCCCCTTGCGGCGCAGGCGCGCGAACAGCTGCTCCAGATAGGACAGCGAGATCTGTTGGCGCGCGGCGATATCCGCCAGCGAAACAGCGCGCGCGGAACCGTCCGCATCCTGCCGTCCGGCGAGGTCGGTCATGGCCATCACGGCGTAGCGGCCCTTGGTGGATAGGCGCATGGCGAGATTCCTTGGCATCCGGCGCGCGGCCTGTGCTAAAGCCGCGCCTCGCGCGTCGCCCGAAGGCCGAACGCGCAAGGCGGATTTAGGAAAACCGAGCGGAATGGTCAAGTATTCTGACCCCGTTTCGGACGAGGATGGGAGTCCCGGATGCCCGAGGTTGTTCTGACCGGCGCGGCCGGCCGGATCGAAGGTCGCTATTCCCCCGGAAAGCGCGAGAACGCGCCGATCGCCCTGATCCTGCATCCGCACCCGCGCGCCGGCGGGCACATGAACCACCCGGTGGCGGTGCAGCTCTATCACCTGTTCATGAAGCGCGGCTTCTCGGTGCTGCGCTTCAACTTCCGCGGCGTGGGCCGCAGCCAGGGCGAATTTGACGCGGGCATCGGCGAGCTGGCCGACGCGGCGACGGCGCTCGACTGGCTGCAGGCGACCAATCCGCAGGCCAGCCAGTTCTGGGTCGCGGGCTACAGCTTCGGCGCCTACATCGGCATGCAGCTCTTGATGCGCCGCCCCGAGACGGACGGCTTCATCAGCGTCTCGCCGCCGACCAATATGTACGACTTCAGCTTCCTGGCCCCCTGCCCGGCCTCGGGCCTGATCCTACACGGCGCGGCCGACACCATCGTGCCGCCGGTCGAGGTGGAACGGGTCGTTTCCAAGCTGCGCACCCAGAAGGGCATCGTCATCGACTACGAACTGGTCGAAGGCGCCAACCATTTCTGGGCCGAGAAGCTGCCGGCCGTGGAAGGCCACGTCGGCGACTATCTCGACAAGCGTCTCGAAGCCGAGCCGGCCTGACCGCCGGTCCGAAGATCTAGCCTGTAGGAAGTACTCAGATGCGTCTGGAAGCCGTGCCCGTGGGCGCTAACGCGCCCCACGAGGTCAATGTCGTCATCGAAGTGCCGATCGGCGGCGAGCCGATCAAGTACGAGATGCACAAGGAGTCGGGGGCCCTGATGGTCGACCGGTTCCTGTACACGGCCATGCGCTACCCCGGGAACTACGGCTTCATCCCGCACACCCTGTCGGACGACGGCGACCCCTGCGACGTCATCATCGCCAACACCCGCGCCATCGTGCCCGGCGCGATCATGAGCTGCCGCATCGTCGGCGTGATGATCATGGAGGACGAGGCCGGCGGCGACGAGAAGCTGATCGCCGTGCCGTCCAGCAAGCTGACCAAGCGCTACGACAGCGTCCAGAACTACACCGACCTGCCGCAGATCACGCTCGACCAGATCGAGCACTTCTTCGCCCACTACAAGGACCTGGAGCCCGGCAAGTGGGTCAAGATCGTCCGCTGGGGCGACGCCGACGAAGCCAAGGCGATGGTCCAGGCGGGCATCGAGCGCGCGAAGGCGGCGAAGTAGCCATGCCGGCCTCGGTCACCGCCGGCATCCTGCTCGTCGTGGCGGCGGTGATCGTGGCCAAGTCCGCCGCCTGGGGCCTGTTCCAGCGCAGGGTCATGAAGCGGACCGACGGCCTGCTGGCGCGGCGGGCCGAGGGGGTCCTCGTTCTCGCCGCGGTCTTGGCCGCGGCGGCTGTGTGGCTGCTGGTCGCACGGCCGTTCTGAACCCTGATGTCGGTGAAGTCGGGAATTCGGTGACAGTTTACGAAATCCCGTCATCGCGACGGCGGCGTCTCCGCGACCGCAATTCGTAAACTGGCACCGAATTCGGGCCACCCACTCAGACGCCGAGCAGCGCCGCGATCTTCAGCACCGTGTTCCAGTTGCGGCCCGTGGCCACCGCCTTAATCGCCTTGCGGTTCAGGACCTCGGCGGCCTTCGACTGGCCCATGCCTTCGCCGAAGTAGGCGTAGACGTCGCGCCCGACGGCCTCGAGCTTCTCGGGTGGGCGCATGACGGCGCGGACGGCCTCCAGCGCTTCAGCCGGCATGGCGGCGCGGCCGATGGTCACGAGGGTGCGTGACGGCTCGGCCTCGGCTTCCTTCGGGAACGGATTGGCGTCGATGAGCGCTCGCCAGGCCCTGGCGTCGCGGACCAGGTAGCTGGTCTTCTGGCCCAGCCGCTTTTCGGTCTCGACTTCCAGCCGCTTCTCCAGCGCCGAGTCAGACTCGCCGCCGGCGCGGAAGACCACGTTGCCGCTCTGCAGCAGGGTCTTCACCTCGGTGAAGCCGAGCGCCTCGAAGAGGGCCTTCAGCTCGGCCATCGAGACCTTCTTGTTCCCGCCGACATTGACCCCGCGCAGGAGGGCGACACGCAGGGTCATGTCAGTAGATCAGGTACGGCCGGCGCTCTTCGGCCCAGGCCGTCTCGTCCGGCGTGGTGATCGCGTCCAGGTCGCCCGGCGCGGCCTCGCCGTCGTCGACCCATTCGCGCAGGCCGGGACCGCCGTTGATGACGTCGATGGCCAGCCTGTCGAACACGTACTCGTACGGGAAGTCGCGCCACAGGTCGTAGTCCGGATACAGCGCCCGGATGGCCTTGAAGCCCAGCGCCTGGACCCGCCAGGGCCTGAACGCCTCGTGGTCGTAGCTGGGGTCCTCGACATGGATCTGCACGCCGCTGTTCAGCTTGCCGAGGTGCTTGTGGAAGGTCGGCTGGAACCAGCAGTCGCGGAGGCGGCAGCCGTTCAGCCACTGCGGCGCCAGCGCCTGCATCTTCGCGATGACCTTGCGGGCGTCGATGTCAGGCGCGCCGAACAGCTCCAGCGGCCGGGTCGTGCCCCTGCCCTCGCTGAGCGTCGTGCCCTCCAGCATCACCGTGCCGGCATAGGCGCGGGCCATCCAGAGGTTCGGCGCGTTGGGCGAAGGATTGACCCAGGCCCGCTCGCCGAGCGGCCAGCCGTAGCCCGGCGCCGCGGCGGGGTCATAGCCGTCCATCTCGATGACGCGGTAGTCGACGGTCAGGTTGTTCTTCGCGATGAACCAGCGGCCGAGCTCGCCCAGGGTCAGGCCGTGCCGCATCGGCATCGGACCGGCGCCGACGAAGCTCTCCCAGCCGCGCCGCAGGGTCAGGCCCTCGATCGGCCGGCCGGCGGGGTTGGGACGGTCCAGCACCCAGACTTCCTTGCCGTGCTCGGCGGCGGCTTCCAGCACGTACAGCAGCGTGGTGATGAAGGTGTAGATGCGGCAGCCGAGATCCTGCAGGTCGATCAGGATGACGTCGAACGTGCCCATCGACTGGCCCGTCGGGCGGCGGACCTCGCCATAGAGACTGAACACCGGCACGCCGTGGACCGGATCGGTGAAGTCCTCGGACTCCATCATGTTGTCCTGCAGGTCGCCGCGCATGCCGTGCTGCGGTCCGAAGGCGGCGCTGAGCTTGACGTCGCCGCAGGCGGCAAGAGCGTCCATCGAATGGGTCAGGTCGGCCGTCACCGAGGCCGGGTGGGCCAGCAGCGCCACGCGTTTGCCGGCCAGCGCCTTGCGCAGCTCGGGTTCCGAGATCAGGCGGTCGATGCCGAACTTCATGCGGGCAGATCCAGGGCAAAGGTGTCGGGATGGTGGAAGTCAGGCTTACCCGGCGCATGGGCCAGCGCCCAGTAGGACTTGGCGCCGGACGCCTCCTCGATGACGGCGGACAGGCCGAGGCGCCAGGTCCGGTCGGGATCCAGGCCGGCCTCGGCGTCGAAAGCCAGGGTGGCGACCAGTTCATAGAGGTCTTCAGACGCCCGTCGCGTCAGATGGGCCAGGGCCACGCCGCCCGCCGACGCCATCCCCTCGCGATAGCCGTCGAAACGGTAGCCGGCCCAGCGGTTCGAGGGCGACAGGTTGAACTCGTGATAGGCCTCGCCGCCCTCCGGCTTCACGAAGGCCTCGAAGCAGGTTTCCTGCCAGAGTTCGTCGGCGCGGGCGCGATCCCGCGGCGGGGGCAGGCGCAGGCGGGCGATATCGCCCTTCGCCACGAAACGAAGCGCCAGGGCCCCGCCTTTCCCGCGCGCCACATCGACCTCGATGGTCTCGATCGCGTCGCAGGGCGTCAGGGGGTGTGGCGCAAGGGTCAGCCTCATCCGTCCTTCGATAGCGGGCGGTTGACGCGGGTCAACCGCGCAGGCATCTGATCGGCCCATGATCGCCAAGGCCGCCCTCGCCGCCCTCTATTACGCCCGCTCGTTCTGACGAGCGGCGTTGCGATCGCATGCCGCCCACCTCCCGGCGGCATGTGACTCCATCACCCAGCACACGGTCGCCGGTCCCCCTTAAGGAGACCTCCGTATGCTCATGACCTTGAACCCCTCCCCGCCCGCCGTGCTAGAGGCGACGGCGCAAGGAGATCCGCTTCCGATGACCGACGCCGCCTTCAAGTCCGAGTTCCTGCGCACGCTGCGGGACCGCGGCTTCATCCACCAGATCACCCATCCGGAGGAGCTGGACGAAGCCTGCGCCAAGGGACCGATCGCGGCCTACATCGGCTTCGACGCCACCGCGCCCAGCCTGCACGTCGGCAGCCTGATCCAGATCATGATGCTGCGCCGCCTGCAGCAGGCCGGCCACAAGCCGATCGTCCTGATGGGCGGCGGCACGACCAAGGTCGGCGATCCCACCGGCAAGGACGAGTCGCGCAAGCTGCTCAGCGAAGACGACATCAAGGCCAACATCGCCTCGATCCAGACGGTGTTCGCCAAGTTCCTGACCTTCGGCGACGGGCCCACCGACGCGGTGATGGTCGACAACGACGAGTGGCTTTCGAAGTTCGGCTACGTCCAGTTCCTGCGCGACTACGGCGTGCACTTCACGGTCAACCGCATGCTGGCCTTCGACTCGGTCAAGCAGCGGCTCGAGCGCGAGCAGCCGATGACCTTCCTTGAGTTCAACTACATGCTGATGCAGTCGGTGGACTTCCTGGAGCTGTCGCGGTCGCGCGGCTGCCTGCTGCAGATGGGCGGGTCCGACCAGTGGGGCAACATCCTCAACGGCGTGGAGCTGATCCGCCGCGTCGACCACAAGCCGGCCTTTGGCCTGACCACGCCGCTGCTGTCGACCGCCTCGGGCGCCAAGATGGGCAAGACGGCGCAGGGCGCGGTCTGGCTGAACCCCGACATGCGCAGCCCGTACGACTACTGGCAGTTCTGGCGCAACGCCGAGGACGCCGACGTCGGCCGTTTCCTGCGCCTGTTCACCGACATGCCGTTGGACGAGGTGGCGAGGTGGGAGGCCATGCAGGGCGCGTCGATCAACGAGGCCAAGAAGGCCCTCGCCGACGCGGCCACCACCATGCTGCACGGCGAAGATGCCGCGAAGGCCGCCCGCGACGCGGCGGAGAAGGCCTTCGAACAGGGCGCGCTGTCGGCCGACCTGCCGACGGTCGAGCTTCCGTCCGCGGGCGTGTTCGGGGCGACGCTGGCGGCCCTCGCGGTCGACGCCGGCCTCACCGCTTCCCGTGGCGAGGCCCGACGCCTGGCCCAGGGCGGCGGCCTGCGCTTGAACGACGTCCAGGAGCAGAACGGCGACCGCGTGATCACCGAGGCCGACCTCGTCGACGGCGTGATCAAGCTGAGCCAGGGCAAGAAGAAGATCGTGCTCGTGAAGCCGGTCTGATCCCTTGTCCGAGGGCCCCCGCGAAGGCGGGGGTCCATGCGGCCTCGGGACGTATCGGACTCAGCTTGGGTCCCCGCCTTCGCGGGGATGCTCGGAAAATTGGAGGCGCACATGACCGGACCCGCCGAAGGCGACAAGGCCCCCGACTTCGACCTGCCGACCGACACCGGCCGGGTGTCGCTGGCGGACCTGCGGGGAAAGACGGTGGTGCTGTTCTTCTATCCGAAGGACGACACGCCCGGCTGCACCACCGAGAGCATCGGCTTCTCCCAGGCGAAGGCCGATTTCGAGGCCGCCGGCGCGGTCGTGATCGGCGTCTCGAAGGATACGGCGGCGAAGCACGGGAAGTTCCGCGCCAAGCACGGCCTGACCGTCGAGCTTGGCTCGGACGCCGAGAGCGACGTCATCGAACGCTACGGCTCCTGGGTTCAGAAGAGCCTCTACGGCCGCGAGTACATGGGCATCGACCGCTCGACCTTCCTGATCGACAAGGCCGGCGTGGTCCGGAAGATCTGGCGAAAGGTGAAGGTCAAGGGCCACGTCGAGCAGGTGCTCGAAGCCGCCCGGGCCTTGTAGGGTAAAGGCCGGCGGGCGACATTCGGTCGCGGCGAGGGCCGTGACCGAAGAGTAACCACAAGTGTTGCCAAAAGGTCGCGAATGCCCCGCAATAATCGCGCCCGGAGCGTCAAGACGTCGGTTCTGGTGGCGGAAGTCACCCGATCTGGTTAACGCTCGATCTGCAGAGGTCGAAATCAAGGCATCGCGCACACCTGTAGCGCGAAGCCCCTTGCGTGTTTCTCCAATCTCGCGGCATATCGCCGAAACCGAAAAAATCGGGTTCGGGGGCTATGGCTGTAACGCGCGTACGGCGACTTCGGCGGGCTCTGGAGGAGCTCTTCCCAGAACGGCATCTCTACATCCGCTCGGGCGGCGAGATGCGCGGCTTCGTTCTGTCCACCGGCAAGCAGATGATGGGCGCGGGCCTGATCGCCGCCGCCGCCCTGTGGATGGGCGTCTCCACCGCCGCCATGATGGTCAGCGCGCTGTCGGTCAGCGCCGCCGACCAGGAACTGATCAAGCAGCAGCGCTACTGGGAGCGGATCACCGCTGACCGCCAGGCGCGCCTCAACAGCGCCATCGCCCAGCTGTCGACCACCAACGGCTCGTTCGACGAACTCGCCTCGTCCGTGGAAAGCCGGCACGCGGCGCTCGCCGAACTGCTCAAGGAATTCAAGGGCGCGCCCGGCGCCCAGGCCGCGCTGGCTCCGGCCAAGCCGCGCCTGAACGCGACCACGCCGGTGCAGCGCATCCAGAACACCCTGATCGACCAGGAGCGTATGATCACGGCCGCCGAGGGCTACGCCCGCAGTCGCGCCGAACGCCTGCGCCTGGCCTTCCGCCTCGCCGGGCTCGACCCGCAGGGCTACCGCGGCCGCGGCGGCTCGCTGGGCGGTCCGCTGATCGAGGCCAAGGATCCGCGCGCCCTGGCGGCCGTGCTCGACGTGGACGAAGGCTTCGCCATGCGCATCCAGCGCGCGGCCAACAACATGTCGGACATGCGCGCCCTGCAGCAGGCGGCCAGGGGCCTGCCCTTCTTCCGCCCGACCGGCGCGGCCGCGCAGTCGTCGAGCTATGGCGTGCGGCTCGATCCGTTCACGCGGCGGCCGGCCTTCCACTCCGGCCTCGACTTCCCCGGCGCCTCCTTCACGCCGATCTACGCCACGGCGCCGGGCGTCGTGTCCTACGCCGGCGTCCGCTCGGGCTACGGCAACACCGTGGAGATCGACCACGGCTCCGGATTCAAGACCCGTTACGCTCACCTCGCCGCTTTCAGCGTCTCCGTCGGACAGCGCGTCGCAGTTGGCCAGCGTATTGCATCGATGGGTTCGACAGGCCGGTCGACTGGCCCACATTTGCACTACGAAGTGTGGGTCAATGGCCGGGCTCAGAACCCGAACCGTTATCTGAAGGCCGGCGAATATGTTCAGCAAACCGACTAAGCCCCAGCCCAAGTCCGCCCCCGCCGCCACGCCCGTGGCGAGCGCGCCGGCCCCTTCGGCGCCGGAGGCTCCCAAGGCCCGTCCGCGCGTCGCATCCCTTATCAGCGACGGGATCACCATCGAGGGCGGGGTCACCGGCGACGGTGAACTGCAGATCGACGGCACCGTCCGCGGCGACGTCCGCGTCGGCCGCCTGACGGTCGGCGACACTGGCCACATCGAGGGCTCGGTCTACGCCGAAGCCGCCGAGGTCCGCGGCCGCGTGATCGGCTCGGTCACCGCCAAGCAGGTGCGCCTTTATGGGACATCCTACGTCGACGGGGACATCACCCACGAACAGCTGGCCATGGAAACCGGCGCCTTCTTCCAGGGCCGCAGCCTGAAGTTCCAGCGGCCGTCCGCGCCGCACCACAGCCCGGCCCCGCAGCCGGTGTCGCACGCGCCCTCGGCCCCGGCCGGCGATCCGTTCGCCGCGCCGCCCAAGCCGTCGCACTAGGTGCGTTAGGCTCCTTTCTCGATCTCCGAAAACCGTGCGGGGGCATGGGCGGCGACGCCCGTGCCCCCGTTGCGTTCGGCGGCGGCGGCTTCGTCGCACGCCTTGAGGCGAGCGAGCTTCTCGTCGATCTCGCGATGCTTGGCCTCCAGCACGTCCGGACGCGAGTGGTAGAAATACTCTTCGGGAAGCTCCTCCCGCCCGGGTCGGCGGGGTCTGGGTCTGCTCATTGCGGATCTCCTCCATCGTGGCGCGGCTTCGCCGCCTCACAGGCCTTGGCCCGTGAAGGTTGGGGAGGTGGTGCGGAGCGCTCCGGTCTTGCCCGGATGTCTGTGTGTGCAAGGTGCAAGAGTGGGAAAGTCCGTGACGCTCCGCGAAGCTCGTTATCCGGAAGCTTCCGCTCGGCAGCCTTCGTTAGGGCTTAGCCGGAACGCCTCCGACGGGCGGGAGCCTGGCAAGGCTTCCCCGGACCGGATGAGTAACCCCCTCATCCCTGTCCCCGCTCGAACTCCATCCCGCCGCCGCAAGGTCGCCGGCCGAGCGCCCTCCCCGTGCGATGGAACGACGCAAGTATGCGGCGGGCCCGGGAGGGGGTGGATCGAATGTGATCTGTCCTCCTCAAGCGCTGCACTTCGGAGAAGAAGTTGAGCAGCGCTAGCGCGTATCTGTCGCGCCGAAGCCATGCCAGCTCTTCAGGAAGAGATCCTGATCCTCCCAGTCCTTCGACTGGAACTTGATCGTGACCATGCCGATGACGCTGCAGTGGACGTTTTCGCTGTAGTCGCCGTTGTCGGCCCAAACTCGCGTCCGATTGCAAGGAGCAGAATCGCCGAAAGTCACCTGATCAACCCTCGCACGAAGGCCGGGAACATCGAGAGTCTCGCCTTCTCCCAAGACGATCAGGGGAACATCCTGGCTGAGCAGCTTGACGCAGTAGCGACCCAAGTCACATGGCAGAATCTGATCTGGATCGCCCATCCCGATGGACTTGGCGTCGCGCCGGCCGAACAACGAGACCTTCCGGCCCATGTCGAAGAACACCATTACGTCTTCGAAGTCCTGGCTCGCATAGGCAAACTCGCCGCGCTCTGGCTCCGCGAAAGCCTGCCCCGCTGACAACAGCACAGCGGCGAAGGTCACGGACATACCCACAGCCGCCAATCCGCGCATCTCAGACCCCACTGCCATTTCGGGAGCAGAAAAACTCAGCCTGTCGCCAATCGCAAGGCTCCTCGACGCTGCCGTCGCCCTTCCGCATGGCGGATGCTCCCAGCAGCTCAGAGCGGGATGTTGTCGTGCTTCTTGTCGGGGTTCTTCAGTTCCTTGCCGCGCAGGGATTTCAGGGCCCGGGCGATGCGGCGGCGGGTGCCGTGGGGCATGATCACATCGTCGATGTAGCCGCGGCTGGCGGCGACGAACGGGTTGGCGAAGCGGTCCTTGTACTCGGCTTCCCGCTCGGCCAGCTTCTCGGGGTCGTTCATCTCGGCGCGGAAGATGATCTCCACCGCCCCCTTGGCGCCCATGACCGCGATCTCGGCGGTCGGCCAGGCGTAGTTGACGTCGCCGCGCAGGTGCTTGGAGCTCATCACGTCATAGGCGCCGCCATAGGCCTTGCGGGTGATCAGCGTCACCTTGGGCACGGTGGCCTCGGCATAGGCGAACAGCAGCTTGGCGCCGTGCTTGATCAGGCCGCCGTACTCCTGCTTGGTCCCCGGCATGAAGCCCGGGACGTCGACCAGGGTCACGATCGGGATGTTGAAGGCGTCGCAGAAGCGCACGAAGCGCGCGGCCTTACGGCTGGAGTCGATGTCCAGGACCCCGGCCAGCACCTGCGGCTGGTTGGCGACGATGCCGACGCTCTCGCCGTCGATGCGCGCGAAGCCGACGACGATGTTTTTCGCCCATTCGCTTGAAATTTCAAAGAAATCCGCCTCGTCGACAATCTTGAGGATCAGCTCCTTCATGTCGTAGGGCTTGTTCGGATTGGCCGGCACCAGGGTGTCGAGGCTGCGCTCCTCGCGGGCCGGGTCGTCGAAGCTGGCGCGGATCGGCGCCTTCTGGCGGTTGGACGAGGGCAGGAAGTCGACCAGGCGGCGGACCTGCGTCAGGGCCTCCAGATCGTTCTCGAACGCGCCCTCGGCGACCCCGGATTTGGCCGCGTGCACGCGGGCTCCGCCCAGTTCCTCGGCGGTGACGATCTCGTTGGTCACCGTCTTCACCACATCGGGGCCGGTCACGAACATGTAGCTCGTGTCCTTCACCATGAAGATGAAGTCGGTCATGGCCGGCGAATAGACGTCGCCCCCGGCGCAAGGGCCCATGATCACGCTGATCTGCGGCACCACGCCCGAGGCCAGCACGTTCTCAAGGAAGATGTCGGCGTAGCCGGCGAGGCTGTCGACGCCTTCCTGGATGCGGGCGCCGCCGGCGTCGAACAGGCCGATGATCGGCGCCCCGACCTTCATGGCCTGGCGCTGAATCTTGACGATCTTCTGGGCGTGGGCGTTGCTCAGAGAGCCGCCGAACACCGTGAAATCCTTGGAAAAGACGTAGACGACCTTGCCGTTGATCGTGCCCCAGCCGGTGACGACGCCGTCGCCCGGGACGCGCTGGTCCTGCATGCCGAAGTCGTGGCTGCGGTGCTCGACGAACATGTCGAACTCCTCGAAGGAGCCCTCGTCCAGCAGCAGATCGATCCGCTCGCGGGCCGTCAGCTTGCCCTTGGCATGCTGGCTGGCCACGCGCTTCTCGCCGCCGCCGGCCCGCGCCTGATCGCGCCGCTTCTCGAGCTCTTCCAGAATGTGCTGCACGCCGGTGTCCCCTTGACGAAGTCGGCACCGGGTTAAAGCCGTGACGGGGGCGTGACAAGGCGTTGATTTGGCTGACGTGACGTGAGGTCGGCGCCCGTCGGGGCGGCGCCGTTCAGCGCGCGTCCCCTGCCCGGTCCGTCAAGGCCGCGAACCATCGTTCCAGCAGCAGCGCCTCGTCCAGCCGCGCCGCCGTGCGGTCGGCGGCCTCGTCGTCGACGCCCCAGCGCTCCTCCTGCCAGGCCTCGTCGAAGCGGGCGAGCGCGTGGGCCTCCTGGCCGCTCATCCGGCCGCGCTGCACGGCGAAGGCCAGCACGGCGGAGCCGAACAGTCCCGCCGCCTGGGCCAGCCCCGTCAGTCCGAAGTCGTCCAGCTCTAGGGCCAGCGCCCTCGCCCGGGCCAGCGACGCGTCCGGCTGCGCCTTGTGGATGATCCCCGAAACCGCCGTCAACGTCAGACCCAGCGTCTCGTCCGCCCAGCCCAGCAGCGGGTCCCAGGCGGCCGCCTGCGCCGCGACCAGGCCCGTCGGCGCCTCGGCGCGGTAGCAGAGCAGATCCGAGCCGGCGTAGCGGGCCACCTCGTCGGCGACCTCGTCGCGGACAGCGGAGACGCGGTCGATGGCGGTGGCGGCCAGCCGCGTGGCGGGCATGAGAGCGCTGTCGATCTCGCTCGCCTGCGCGTCCCATTCGGCGGCGACCAGCGCCGCCAGCGACAGGGTCGGCAGGACCAGACGGGCGCCGGCCGGGGTCCTGGGCGCGCGGCCGTCGAGCAGCACGGCGAAGCCGCCCTCCGCCTCGCCCGCGGTGGCCGCCTTGTAGAACCGTCGCGGCTTCTGGACGCCGTCACCCTTGCCGGTCACCGGAATTTCCCTTCGAAGTCTCTCGCGACGGACAGGCCGCCGCACGGCGTTGAAGTGACCGAACGGCCTCGCAGTTTCAAGGACCGCCGACGTGGCTTCACCCTCCGACACAGATCTGCAGGCGGCCATCGCCGTCACCCGCTTCGGCCTCGGCGCCCGCCCGGGCGAGCTGGCGGAGGTCGCGAAGGATCCGAAGGGATGGCTGCGGGCCCAGATCCGGCCCGCCGGCGCCGACCAGCCGCAGGCGGACCCGGCGACCGCGGCCCAGCGCATCGCCGACTTCCGCGTCTACCAGCAGGATCGCCGGGCGATGCGCCGAGGCATGGCGGGCGACGACGGCGGCGACACCCCGCCCGATCGGGATCCGGTCCGCATCGCCGCGCGCATGCTGCGCGAAGGCGCGGCGGTCGACTTCCTGGCCCGCGCCCAGCTGGCCGCGACGACGCCGGCGGGCTTTCGTGAGCGCTGGGCGCTGTTCTGGGCGAACCACTTCACGGTTTCGGGCGTGAAGCTGGTCACCGCCTCGGTCGTCGGCCCGTTCGAGCAGGAGGCGATCCGGCCGCGGGTGTTCGGCCGGTTCGAAGACCTGCTGATCAGCTCGACCATGCACCCGGGCATGCTGCTCTACCTCGACCAGGCGCAGTCGGTCGGCCCCGGCAGCCCGGCCGCCGGCTACCTGCGCCGACGGCCGAACGCGGTCCCCGGCGTCGGCGGGGGCCTGAACGAGAACCTCGCCCGCGAGATTCTGGAACTGCACACGGTCGGCGTCGACGGCGGCTACAGCCAGGCTGACGTGACCGAGTTCGCGCGCGCCCTGACCGGCTGGAGCGTCGGCGGCCTGCGCGAGGCGGAGGCGCGGCGCGGCCGGTTCGTGTTCCGGGTCGCCGCCCATGAGCCGGGGTCCCGCTCGGTGATGGGCAAGACCTACGCGCCGGACGAGGCGATGCAGGCCGGCGCCATCCTCAAGGACCTGGCCGCCCACCCGGCCACCGCCCGCCATCTGAGCCGCAAGATCGCGCGGCACTTCACGGCCGACGAGCCCTCCCCCGCCCTGGTCGCCCGGCTGGAGAAGGCCTGGCTCGGCTCGGGCGGCGACCTCGCCGTCGTGGCCCGCGCCCTGATCGAGGCGCCCGAGGCCTGGGACCCGACGCCGGCCAAGTTCAAGACGCCCTACGAGTTCCTGATCTCCAGCTGGCGCGCGATCGGCGGCCAGCCAGGCGCCATCGAGCACCTGGCGCCGCCGCTGAACGCCCTGGGCCAACGGGCCTTCTCGCCCCCCTCGCCGAAGGGCTGGGACGACGTCGCGCTCACCTGGGCGGCTCCGGACGCGATCATCAAGCGGATGACCTGGGCCGAGGGCTTCTCCGCCGTCGTCGCCGCCGACCTCGATCCCAACGCCGTCGCGGCCGGCGCTCTCGGCGCGCGGCTCAGCCCAGCCGTGCGGAAGGCCGTCGCCAGGGCCGAGTCCCGCGAAGAGGCCCTGTCCGTCCTGCTGATGTCTCCGGAGTTCCAGCGCCGATGACCCGTCCCGACCTTTCCAGACGCGGCCTGCTCGCCGCCGCCGGCGGCTTCGGCCTGTCGATCGGCTTCATGGGCCGCGCGGCCCACGCCGACAGCACGATGGCGCGCAAGAAGTTCGTCACCGTCATCGCCCGCGGCGGCATGGACGGCCTGTCCGTGTCCCCGCCGATCGGCGACCCGGACTACGCCGGCCTGCGCGGCCGCATCGCCATTCCCGCCGATCAGGCCCTGAAGCTGGACGGGACCTTCGGCCTCCATCCGGCGCTGGCCGGCGTCCACGCCCTGGCGTTGAAGGGTCAGGCCCGCATCGCTCCGGCCATCGCCAGTTCCGACCGCGCCCGCTCGCACTTCGAGGCTCAGGACGTGCTCGAAAGCGGCGGCGCGACGGTCTACGGCGCAACGTCCGGCTTCCTCAACCGGGCGCTGGAGGCCATGCCCGGCCGGGTGGAGGCGCTCTCGGTCGGCGCCACGGCGCCGCTGATCCTGCGCGGCAAGGCCCCGGCCGGGTCCTGGTCGCCCGGCGCCGCCGGCGAGGGCAGCCCGCGCCTGCCCGCCATCCTGACCGATCTCTACGCCTCCGACCCGCTGCTCGGACCCGCCTTCGCGCGAGGCCTGCAGACCGAAGCGATGGCCGCCACCGCCATGCAGGGCGTCCCCGCCCCGACGCCGGCCGCCATGGGCGGCGGGGTGCAGGGCTTCGTGCGCCAGGGACAGGCCGCGGCCCGATCCATCGGCCAGACCGTCGCCGGCTTCATGCGCCAGGCGAATGGACCCCAGGTCGTCGCCATCTCCGTCGACGGCTGGGACACCCACGCCAACCAGGGCGCCGCCCAGGGCCAGCTGGCCACCCGCCTGCTCTATCTCGACGCCCTGCTCACGGGCCTGCACGACGGATTGGCGGCGGACTGGCGGGACACCGTCGTCGTGGTCGCCACCGAGTTCGGCCGCACGGCCCGGATCAACGGCACCGGCGGCACCGACCATGGCACCGGCTCGACGGCCCTGCTGCTCGGCGGCGCGCTGAAGCCCGGCGGCGTCATCGGCGACTGGCCGACCCTCAAGGCCGGCGCGCTGTTCGAAGGTCGCGACACGCGCCCGACCCTGGACCTGCGCGGCCTGTTCAAGGGCGTGCTCGGCGACCACCTGGGCCTGGACCGCGCGGCGCTGGACCGCACGGTGTTCCCTGACAGCGCCGGGGTGGAGCCGGTGCGCGGGCTGGTCTGACGCCGACCCGGGGACAAGCCCTTCGGCGCGTGCCCGACTTACCGCCGGCTCGACCGGCCGCCCTTCTTCGCGAACGGCTCGGGATCGGCCTCATGCTCGTCGAAGCCGTACCGCCGGAATCCTTCCTTCATTTCGCGGCTGAGCGGCGCCTCCACCGCGATCATCCCCGCCGAGGGGTGCGGAATGACCAGCCGGCGCGCGTGGAGCTGCAGCGGCAGGCCCTCGGACAGCGCCGCGCTCTTCTCATCGCCGTACTTGGGATCGCCCAGGATCGGATGACCGATGGCCTTCATATGGGCGCGCAGCTGGTGGGTGCGGCCGGTGTGCGGCCGCAGGGCCACCCAGGTGAGGCGAGGCCCCGCCCGGCTGATGGTCGCGTACTGCGTCTCGGCGGGCTCGCCCTTGGGATCGTTGGCGTCGACCACCACGACCATCTCGCGATCGTTGATGCCCTTCTTGGCCAGCGGCGCGTCGATCCAGCCGTGCTCCGGCGTCGGATTGCCGACGACCAGCGCCCAGTAGGTCTTCTCAGCCTTGCGCCGCGCGAAGGCGCCCGAGAGCTTGGCCGCGGCCGCGGGGGTCTTGCCCAGAACCAGCACGCCGGAAGTGTCGCGGTCGAGCCGGTGCACGAGGCGTGGCCGCTCCAGCCCCTCGCCCCAGGCCGACAGCAGCTTGTCGACATGATGCGTGGTCTTCGTGCCGCCCTGGACGGCGAGGCCGGCGGGCTTGTTCAGGATCAGGACCTCGTCGTCCTCGTAGAGCACCAGCGAGCGGGCGAAGGCGGCGTCACGCGGCGACAGGGCCCTGCGCTCGGCCGGATCCGGCGCGTTCGGCAACGGCGGCACGCGCACCTGCGAACCGGCCTGCAGCCGCGTGTCCGCCTTGGCCCGGGCGCCGTCGACCCGGATCTGGCCGGACCGGGCCAGCTTCTGGATCTGGATCTGGGTCAGATGCGGCCACCGCCGCCGGAACCAGCGGTCCAGCCGCACGCCGCCGTCCCCGGCCTCGCCGGCGTCGACATAGATCGTCTTGACCTCCCGCGAGCTCATGGGGCCACGACCTTGCGCACCAGCACCAGGCCGGCGAACAGAGCCGCCACCGACGCGATCACGGACACCATTGAGTAGGCGAAGGCCGACAGCCATTCGCGCCGTTCGATCATCAGCGCGACCTCGAGCGAGAAGGCCGAGAAGGTGGTGAAGCCGCCGAGAACCCCGACGCCGAGCAGCAACCGCCAGCGTTCCTGGTCGGCGCCGCCCTTCAGAGCCAGGGTCGCGACCAGCAGGCCCATGGCCAGGCCGCCGACGATGTTGACCGTCAGCGTGCCCCAAGGCCAGGCGCCGCCCAGCAGGCGCAGCGTCCAGCCGCCTGTCAGATAGCGGGCCGCCGCGCCGATCGCGCCGCCGGCGGCCACGAGAAGCAGTTTATCCATGCGCCCTTATGCGACGCCCTGGCGTCTGACGCAAAGGTCGCGCCTCAATACACCGTTAAGGCGAGCACCCCAGAATGGGGACCCTGATTTCGTGACCGCCATGTCCGCCAACGAGCGCCTCAATGCCGCCGACGTCGCCGCCGTGCTGGACAGGTTCGGCGGGCAGGACCTGCTGGCGCGCGGCGCCGTCAACATCATCAGCCTGGCCGCGATCCGCGACCGCGCCGGCGAACGCTGGCCACGCCGGCGACCCGACGTCTGGGCCTACGCCGAGCGCAAGCTGGCCGAGCACCTGACCTTCCAGGACCTGTCCCAGCGCGTCGGCGAGACCGATTACCTGTTGGCGATGACCAGCGAGGAGGGCCTGGCCGCTCAGGCGCTGGCGCTGAAGGTGCTTGAGGAGGTGCTGCTCCACTTCCTGGGCGCGGCGGATCCCGGCGACATGCGCGTTCAGGCGGTCACCGGACTTGCCGGCGGCGAGGTATCCTGCGCCCCGCTCGATCCTCGCGCGATCCTCCAGGCCCGCAAGCCCGCGCCCTCCGCCGCGCCGCACCTGTCCGCAACCGATGTCGACCCGGCCGAGGAAAAGCGCCGAAACCCGTATCTATTCGTCACGGGTTCGGGCCTGAACCTGCGCATCGACTTCGCGGTCGAACCCATGATCAGCCTCAGGCACGGCGTGCCGGCGGCGTTGCGCATCGAGCCGACCGTGACGGAGTCGGCCACCGGCCGCGTGATCCCGGTCCGCGCCTTCGCCAGGCTGTCCGACGCCGACCTGGCCGTGGTCGACCAGGCCACGCTCGACTACGCCGCCCTCTATCTGGCCAAGGGCGACGCCCCCGGCGCGCCGCCGCTGATCGTGCCGGTGTCCTTCCGCACCATGGCCGCCAGCAAGGGGCGGCAGGCCCTGATCGCCTGCGCGGCCGATGCGCCGGCCCGACTGAAGACAGGACTGATCATCGAACTCGTGGATGTCGACCGCGGCACGCCGCAGGGGCGTCTGATCGAGGTCTGCGGGCTGCTGCGCAGCGTGTGCCGAGGCGTGTTCGCCCGCGCCCAGCCGGGCCGCGATTCCATGGCCCCCCTCCGGGACGCACGACTGGCCGGCATCACGCTCGACGCCACGGACCTGCCCGCGGAGGACGGGCGCCTGGCCGCCCTGATCCTCGACTTCGGCCGCCAGGCCAAGGGTCTAGCCCCCTCGATCGCCGTCCGGGGCCTTTCGTCGCAAGTGATGTTCGCCATCGCCGAGACCGCCGGCCTGACCCACGCCGCCCTGAGATGCGCCCCGGCGACAGCAGCGGCCTAGGCTCACCCGACCGCGCCCGGATCTGCTTCCTCCGTGGCGGAGAATGAAGGCTACCGTCCCTCGCCGCGTCCGATCACCCGGATGATGTCGCGCGCGTCATAGACGTCCTTGTCCGTTGGAACCGGTCCCTTGCCCGCCATGATCTCCAGGGTGCGTGACCAGGCCGGTCCGCCCGACAGGTCAAAGCTGGTCCCGACGCCGACGCCGACGCGGACGCCGCTGGTGCGCCAGCCGCCGGAGCCGCCGCCGACGCCGACGCCCACGCGCGGGCCGCCGCCGGAGCCGCCGCCGACCCGTTCGTCCTTCCGCTCGACGACCCGGAACCAGTCATAGCCGTCGCGGACCGACACCTCGGCCGCCCGCAACAGCGCGTAGTCGGCGACCTGGGTCATCGGCGCGCCTCCGCCGCCGGTGTAGGTGACGCGATAGCGGCCGGTCTCGATGCGATAGTCGCTGAAGCCGACGCTGGTCCGCGCGCCCGTCGACGGGGCGTAGACGGTGGGCGTGGCGCAGGCCGCGAGGCTCAGGCCGGCCGCGACGACGATCAGGGCCCGTTTCATGGCGTTCTCCTTCGACCTGTCTAAGCTGCGCCCGTCGGGTTGGTTCCCGCAAGGCCCAGGGCGCGCACCAGGCTCGCCATGTCCTCCGGCATCGGCGCTTCCACCGTCGCGGTCTGGCCGTCCGGGTGCGGATAGCTGAGCTTCACCGCGTGCAGCATCAGGCGCGGAACCGGATGGCCGCCGACGGTCAGGGCCCCGCCGTAGCGCACGTCGCCGACGATGGGCCGGCCGAGACTCGCCATGTGGACGCGCAGCTGGTGCATGCGCCCGGTCTCCGGCGACAGCTCCATCAGCGCCGCCTCGGGCGTGGCGGCCAGGGTGCGGTAGCGGGTCTTCGCGCTCTCGGCATCGGGGTGCTCGGGGTCGGTGACGCGCATATAGGCCTCCCGGCCGATGCTCTCGCGGCGCAGGGCGGCCTCGATGACGCCCCCCTTCGGCGAGGGCGCGCCCGGCGCGACGATGGCCAGATAGGTTTTCCGAAAGCGCTTGGCGATCATGGCCTTGCCGAGAAAACTCGCGGCCGGCTTGGTGCGGGCGGTGAGGATCACGCCCGAGGTGTCGCGGTCCAGCCGGTGCACCAGCCGCGGCCGGTTTCCGCCCGCCGTGGCGAAGGCCCAGAGCAGTTCGTCCAGCGTATTGGCGTTGATCCGCCCGCCCTGGCTCGAGAGCCCCGGCGGCTTGTTCAGCGCGATGACATGCGGGTCCTGATGGATCACCAGTCCGCGCGTGAAGGCGATTTCCTCCGGCGTGAGGGTGATCGGCGTCTCGTGGGCCTTGGGCTTGCGGGGCGGACGGGGACTCATGACGTCCTCTCCCTCTTGGGAGTGGGGGACCCTGCGAAGCATGGTGGAGCGGGAAGCAAGGCGGGCGGTAGCGTCGGGCTCTGCGACGCCGTGGATCGGCGGCCAGCCCCTCGCCGGGAGAGCGTCCCTCTCCACCACCCTTCGGGTGGTCCCCCTCTCCCAAGAGGGAGAGGATCAGTCACTCTTCTTCCCCTTCCGCATTTCCGACCAGCGCTCCAGCCGCTCGCGCACCTTCGCCTCGTGGCCGTCGCCTTTCGGCTTGTAGAAGGTCCGCCGCTCCATGCCGTCCGGGAAGTAGTTCTGGCCGCTGAAGCCGTCCTCGGTGTCGGGGTCGTAGGCGTAGCCCTTGCCGTAGCCGAGGTCCTTCATCAGCCGGGTCGGGGCGTTGAGGATGTGCGAGGGCGGGGCCAGGGAGCCAGTCTCCCGCGCCGCCTTCCGCGCCGCGCCGAAGGCCTTGTAGACCGCCACCGACTTGGGGGCGCAGGCCATGTGCACGCAGGCCTGGGCCAGCGCCAGCTCGCCCTCGGGACTGCCGAGCATTTCGTAGGTGTCCCGCGCGGCGTTGCAGAGCAGCAGGCTCATCGGATCGGCGGCGCCGATGTCCTCGCTGGCCATGCGGGTCAGGCGGCGGGCGATGAACATCGGGTCCTCGCCGCCCTCCAGCATCCGGGCCAGCCAATAGAGCGCCGCGTCCGGATCGCTGCCGCGCACCGACTTATGGAGCGCGCTGATGAGGTTGTAGTGCTCCTCGCGGTCCTTGTCATAGGCCGGGCTGCGCTTCTGCAGCACCTGGCCCAGCTCGGCCGGAGTCAGCGGCTTGGGCGCGCCGATGTTGAACAGGGTCTCGGCCAGGGTCAGCAGATAGCGGCCGTCGCCGTCGGCCATGGCGATCATCGCCTCGCGCGCGGCGGCATCGAGCGGCAGGGGCGTCCCCTCCTCCGCCTCGGCCTTGGCCAGCAGGCTCTCGAGCGCCGCCTCGTCCAGCCTGCGCAGC
Organism: uncultured Caulobacter sp.; assembly: GCA_937925635.1. Lineage (GTDB taxonomy): Bacteria > Pseudomonadota > Alphaproteobacteria > Caulobacterales > Caulobacteraceae > Caulobacter. The sequence goes on along the minus strand of CALALX010000015.1, from coordinate 26,878 downwards.
ACATAGACCTGGGCCCGCGATAGCAGCGCGCCGTTCAGCTCGAAGCTGGGGTTCTCGGTCGTGGCGCCGACCAGGGTGACGACCCCCTCTTCCACGAACGGCAGGAAGCCATCCTGCTGGGCGCGGTTGAAGCGGTGGATCTCGTCGACGAACAGCAGGGTCGACTGGCCGGCGGCGCGGCGCATCTTCGCCTGCTCGAAGGCCTTCTTCAGGTCGGCGACGCCGGAGAACACGGCGCTGATCTGCTGGAATTCGTAGCCGGCCGCCTTGGCCAGCAGCCGGGCGATGGTCGTCTTGCCCGTGCCCGGCGGACCCCAGAGGATCATCGAGCCCAGCCGGCCGCTCCCGATCATCCGCCGGATCGGCCCATGCTCGCCCAGCAGGTGCTCCTGGCCGACGACCTCGTCGATGGTGCGCGGCCGCAGCCGTTCGGCCAGAGGCGCTGGGGCATGGGGCGTCAGACCGGCGGCTTCGAACAGATCGCTCATCGGGGTGGATGTAGCACCTGCACAGCCTGGGGACATGCCCTTCAGTGCGTGTCCCCCGCCGCTTGAAGCCGCTGGGGACGGGCCTGGGGACTGCTTCCGGCGATAGCCGGTAGCTGTCCCCGACCCTTTGAGCGCCGTCCTCGGGGACAGCTACCGATGTCCCCGAAGGAGGGACACCGGAAGCAGTCCCCATCAGCCCCGGAACTGGGCCGTGATCCGCTGGCCGTCGCGCTCGATGGTCACCTGCCAGACCCGGGCGCGGACTGTCACCGCCGACTGCAGGTCGCCGACGGAGCGGATCTCCTTGCCGTTGACCGCCCGCACGATGTCGCCGGGGCGCAGGCCCACGCCCTGGGCGGCGCCGGCGGCGCGCAACACGACCACGCCCCGGCCGGCGAACGGGTCGGCGCCGATCTCGTCGGCCACCGCCGGGGAGAGGTTGGCCACCGCCGCGCCCGCGAACGGATTGGCCCCCTTGATGACGCGCTCGTCCCGCGAGGGGCTTGAGGGCGCCGTCTCGGCCTTCACCGACAGGAGCAGTTCGCGGCCGTCGCGCAGGACCGTGACGGGCACGGTCTCGCCGACGCGGCGCGCGCCGAACAGATAGGTCGCGCCGCCCTGGTCGGTGACCGGCTGGCCCGCGATCGTCAGGATGACGTCGCCCGGCTCGACCCCGGCGCGGGCGGCGGCCCCGCCAGGCCAGACGTCGGTGACGGCCGCGCCGCGCGGGACGGACATGCCCAGGCTGCGGGCGACATCGCCGTTGACGGTCATCGCCTTGACGCCCAGCCAGGGCCGCACGACCGCGTGACTGCCGCCCAGGGCCGCGCCGACCACCTGGCGCGCCGTGGCGGCCGGGATGGCGAAGCCGACGCCCGACGATTGGCCCGAGCGCGACAGGATGGCGGTGTTCACCCCGATCAGGTCGCCGTCCATGTCCACCAGCGGTCCGCCGGAATTGCCCGGATTGATGGCCGCATCGGTCTGAATGAAGAAGCCGAAGTCGGTGATGCCGGTGTTGGACCGGGCCGTCGCCGAGACAATGCCGTTGGTCACCGTCTGGCCGACCCCGAACGGATTGCCGATGGCCAGCACCAGGTCGCCGACCTCAAGTTGCTCCTGATCGTCGATGGCGATGACCGGCAGCTTCTCCGAGCCGACGTCGATCTTCAGCACCGCCAGGTCGGACTTGGGATCGGCCAGCAGCACCCTGGCCGGGAACTCGCGCTTGTCGGCGAGCTGGACCATGACCTCGTCGGCGCCCTCGATGTTGTGATTGTTGGTCAGGATGACGCCGTCGGCGCGGACGATGGCGCCGCTGCCCAGCGACTGGGCCACCCGCTCGCGCGGCACGCCGCCGCCGATGAACAGGTCCCAGAACGGATCGACCCGCTGACGCACGACGCGGCGGCTGCCGACGTTGACCACGGCCGGCGCGGCGCGTTTCACGACCGGCGCGAACGAGGTCTTCATGGCCGCGGCGCTGAGCGGCGGAGCCTTGGTCGGCTGCGGCAGCGCCTGCTGCGCCGTGGAGGTCGAGACGGGATCGGAACAGGCGGCGAGAATCGCCAGGGTCGGGATGAGCAGTTTCGCGACGCGCATGAGGTCTTTCAGGTCCTGGTTTGCCCCCGCCCGAACTCACAAAGGCTTTCGGGCGTATTCAAGGCAAGAAGGGTTCAGGCGGCGAGCGGTTCCGCCTCCGTCGTCGGCCTGGCGACCGCCAGGCTGATCATCCAGGCCAGCAGCAGCAGGCTGGCCGCGACCCAGATGGCCAGGCCGGGCAGATGCACCTGCGCCTCGTTCCGGATCGACCAGGAGAAGATGCCGTTGAAGATGACCGGTCCGAGGATCGAGGCGATGCCCTGGATGCTCTGGTTGGACCCCTGCAGCTGGCCCTGCTCGTGCGGGGCGACGCGGCGGCTCATCAGGCCCATCAGGCCAGGCGTCAGAAAGCCCATGCCCGCGAAGACCGGCATGCCGACCAGGTACCACAGGGTGGTGGGCGCCAGGCCGTAGATGGCGAAGCCCGCGGCGCCGCAGGCCGCGCCGATCAGCACCGCGCCGCGCTCGCCGACGCGCTTCACGACGGGCCCGACCAGAAAGATCGAGACAATGATTCCGAGCGCGCCGGTGACGCCCATCGTCATGCCCATGAACAGCGGCGTCCAGTGATAGCGGTGGCCCGTGTAGAGGACGAAGATGCTCGGCAGGACCATGTGGGCGAGCTGGAACAGGAACAGCACCCCGGCCAGTCCGAGCAGCTCGTGGTGGGAGCGCAGCAACTTCAGCGACCCGACCGGGTTGGCCTTCATCCACTCGAACCGCTTGGCGCGCTTTGCCGGCTCAAGGGACTCCGGCAGCACGAACACTCCGTACAGGAAGTTGACCAGGGTTAGGCCGGCGGCGACCAGGAACGGCAGACGCAGGTCGATCTCGCCCAGCCCGCCGCCGATCATCGGGCCGACCAGGAAGCCGAAGCTGAAGGCCGACCCCATCCAGCCGAACACCTTGGCGCGATCCTGCGGCGGCGTGACGTCGGCGACATAGGCGTTGGCCGTCGAGAAGCTGGCGGCCGTCATGCCGTTGAGGATGCGGCCCACCAGCAGCCACATCAGGGTCGGCGCGAAGGCCATGAACAGGAAGTCGACGGCCAGGCCAAACAGCGACAGCAGCAGCACCGGCCGGCGGCCGAAGCGGTCCGACATCATGCCCAGGACCGGCCCGATGAAGAACTGCATCAGGCCCCAGGTGACCATGAACAGCATGTTCCACAGCGCCGCTCCGGCGGTGTCGCCGCCCGCGAACTGCACGATCAGGTTGGGCAGGATCGGGATCATGATCCCGAAGGAGACGCTGTTCATCACCGACGAAGCGAAGATGAAGCCGAAGCCGGCCCGGCGTCCCTTCGGCGCCGTCTGCTGTTCGTCGGTCATAGCGGCTCCCCAGCCTGCAGCTTTTTCGGCGCAACCTGGCGCCACGCCAGCCTGATCAAGTCGGCCAGCTTTGCGCTGTCCATGCGCTCGATATCGAGCTGCGTCCAGCCGCCCTTGTCCCAGCCGCCCAGCGACACGATGGCCTCTGGATCGGTCTGTTGCAGCGACTCCTTCACCAGCTGCGGCAGCTTCAGGACCACCTTGTGCGCCCCGTCCTCGCTGATCGGCGGCAGGGTCACGAAGATCTTGCCGCGCACGCGGAACGAGGCGCGGTCGAAATGCGGATGCTCCTCGGCTTCCGGAAGGCTGAGCGCGAGCGCGCGGATGTCGTCGTGGGTCATGGTCAGCTCCCCAAGGACCGCCCCCGACTGTCATCCCGGCCGGAGCGAAGCGGAGAGCCGGGACCCAGCACACCCAGCGGCCGGGATTTGATCTGGGTCCCGGATCGCCTGCGGCGTCCGGGATGACAAGGATGGGGCCTCACCTCACATGCTCCCCAAGCCGCTCGAGCAGCGCCCGCCACCATTCGCCATGGCGGGTCTGGAACACGGTCAGCGGGAAGCCGTGGCGGGCGACATGTTCCTGGGGAACACTGTCCCAGCCGGTGTGAAGGACCGTGACGCGCGTCTCATCCTCGCCGACCGGCTCGAAGGTCACCTCGACCTCGGTGGCCATCTCCGGTGCGAAGGTCGCCTGGCGCCAGCCGACGACCAGACGGGCGCCCGGCTCCCAGACCGAAACCTCGCCGATCTCGAAGACCTTGCCGCCTTCGCGCGTCTCGATCAGCCTCCGGCCGTGGGCGTCCGCCTCGAAGGACAGCACGCCCGGCGCGCGCGGGGTGAAGGCGAACAGATCGTTGGGCGCCCACCAGGCGCCGATCTCGGCCGTGAAGGCCTCGAAGGCGCGCTGTGGCGAGGCCTTGACCCGCAGGGCGACGACGACGCGGCTGGCCATCAGGACTCCACGTGCGCCTTGAAGGCGGCCAGCTGGGCCGACCACATCCGCTCGGTTTCTTCCAGCCAGCGCAGCAGATGAACCATGGGCTCGGGCCTCAGCTGATAGACGCGCACGCGGGCGTCGAACGCGGGGCTGGTCTCCTCGACCAGGCCGCAGCGGCGCAGGGTGCGCAGGTGGCGGCTCATGGCCGGAGCGGTGAGGCCGGCCGCCTCGGCCAGCTCCCCCGCCCGCCGGGGCCGCTCCCGCAGCAGTTCGACGACATGTCGGCGGTGTGGATCGGCCAGGGCCGCCAGGGTGTCATCCAGGGAGGCGACGGCGCTCATTCCTTATAGATGGTGGTCTTCAGGCCCATGTCCTTGGCGTCCCACTCCTGGGGCGTCATCGCCTGCACCGTCTGACTCACCGTCCAGATGTGACCTTCAGGGTCTTTGCAGCGGTAGGTGCGGTCGCCGTAGAACTGGGTTTCCGGCGCGACGATGATCTCGGCGCCCGCCCTGCGGGCCCGCTCGCAGTGCGCGTCGACCGTCCCCTCGCCTTCCGGAATCTGGATATGGACCGTCTGCGTCATCAGGCCGCCGATCGAGGCCGGGCTGCGGTGCGCATCGGTCCACTCGTTGCCGACCATGACGACGCCGCCCCGCCAGCTCATCTGCGAGTGGGCCAGATTGCCGTCGGCATCCTCGATCAGCAGCGTCGTCTCGAAGCCGAAGGCTTCCTCGAGGAACTTCAGCGCCGCCTTCGGGTCCTTGTAGACCACGGCGGACGACAGGGACGGATGAGTAGCCATGGCGGCCTCCCTTGAGCGGATGCGCTCCACCGCGCGCTCGCGATGAGTTTATTTCCCAGCACGATAATATTTAACTCATATCGCAATCATATCGTCAAGCGCCTCGGCGGACCGGCGGCAGCCCGCCTTCCGCTTCGCCGACGCGAGGATCAACCGCCAGCGGCGCTACCGTAGGGCCGGGGCCACGTCCTCGAACCGTCCGTCGTTCGGCGCCGGAGTCAGGGCCAGCAGGCGCATGAGCAGCGGATAGACCGAAACGTTGTCGAATGTCGCCAGCCTGGCGCCGGGACGGACGCCGGGGCCGTGGGCGAGAAACAGGGCCCGCATCTGCGGGTCGAAGGGGTCGGCGCCGTGCGACCCGCCCACCGCCTTGACCGGCCGCTCCGCGAAGCGCGCGCGGGTGGTGATCAGCCAGCCGGTCTCGGCGAGACAGACCACTGGCGGAATGCGGGGATGGGTTCCGTACACGAAGCGCGCCGGCATCTGCGCCTTGCGCCAGCATTCGAAGTGACCGTGCTTGCCGACGAGCCTCGCCTCGGCCTGCGGCGTTTGCGGAATCAGCGTGGTGGTCCAGCCAAGCGTGACGATGGCGACGTCCTCCATCGGCGCGATGTCGTCGAGGAAGTCGACCCGTTCCGGACTGACCTCCGCCATGCCGTGGTCGGCGACAATGACGATGTTGACCGCATCATACAGGCCGCGGGCCTTCAGCCCTTCGACCAGACGGGCGACGGCCGCGTCGACGGACTCGAGCGCGCGGACCAACTCGTCCCCATGGGGCCCCGAACGGTGACCCGCGGAGTCCACCGCCTCGAAGTAGAGGGTCATGAAGGCGGGCCGCTGCGCTTGCGGAAGGTCGAGCCAGCCGAGCAGGCGGTCGACGCGATCAACGGCGGTCAGCGCCTCGTCGTAGATCGACCAGCTCCAGGGTCGAACGCCATGAACGTCCGCTTCGGACCCGGGCCAGAACATGGTCGCGGTGCGCAGACCGGCCCGTTCGGCCGTGACCCAGATCGGCTCGCCGCCGTCCCACCAGAAACGGTCCTGGACCTGATCGCGCGCGCCCATGCTGAACTTCACGCCGGGGCGGGCGGCGTCAAACATGGTGTTGTCGACCAGGCCATGGTGGTCCGGGCGCAAGCCGGTGACGAGGGTATAGTGATTGGGGAAGGTGTTGCTGGGAAAGGATGGGCGCATGCCCGCCTCCGCCCACGCGCCCTCCTCGGCCAGCCGCCGCAGATTTGGCGTCGAGCCGCGCGTCAGGTACTCGGCGCGAAACCCGTCGATCGAGACCAGGATCAGCGGCGTCCGCTCCGTGGCCGTCGCGGCGGGCGCCGCCGCGCACAGGATGAAGAGGGCCGCGAGGCCGGCGAAGAGCCGTCGTGTGATCATGGTTGCCTTGTCTCCTGCCTGCTTGGCGGACTCAACGACGCTCGTCATAGTCCGGCCATGTCGCGGATCGATGACCGGGGGCGGACAAACCGGATGACCCTATGAGTTTCGCCCTTGAGGCCGTCGACGTCGGCAAAACATTCGGGACGGTCAAGGCGCTTGACGCCTTCTCGCTGCAAATCCCCAAGGGCGGCGTCTACGGCATCCTTGGCCCGAACGGAGCCGGCAAGAGCACGCTGTTTCGCATCGTGCTGGGCCTGGTCCGGCCGACCCAGGGCGAGACGCGGCTGCTGGGCGCCAAGGCCGGCGACATCAGCGCCCTGCGCCGCATCGGCGCGGTGATCGAGACGCCGCGGTTCCTGCCCTGGCTGACCGCCCGGGACACCCTGAGGACCCTGGCCTTGGAGTCGGGCGAGAAGGCCCCGGACATCGACGCCTGGCTATCCCGCGTCGGCCTGACCGAGGCGGCCGACCGCAAGGTCCATGGCTTTTCGGTCGGCATGAAGCAGCGCCTGGCCCTGGCCGCCGCCTTGCTGACCAAACCGGAAGTGCTGATCCTCGACGAGCCGACCAGCGGCATGGATCCGGCCGGCATCCTGGAGATTCGAGGGCTGATCCGCGAACTCGCCGACAAGGACGGCGTCACCGTCATCCTGGCCAGTCACCAGCTCGACGAGGTGCAGCGGGTCTGCGACCGGGTCGCCTTCCTCGATCGGGGCAAGCTTGTCCGCGAGGGCGCGGTCAGCGACCTCACCGCCGTGCACGAGCAGCTTCGGCTGACCGTGACGCCGGTCGACAAGGCTTTGGCCGTGCTCGGCGACAAGGGCCGGGCCGACAGCGAGGCGGTGTTGGCCGCCATCGACCGGAAGGACGCCCCGGCGCTGATCAAGGCGCTGGTCAAGGCCGGCGTGGACGTCACCGAGGCCCGCTGGGTCGGCGGCGACCTGGAGAAGGTCTTTCTCAGCCTGACGGGAGAGCCCGATGCTGCTTGACGCCTTTGCCGCTGAGCAGCTGCGCCTCCTGAAGGCGCGATGGACGCTGTTCTGGGCCTACGCCTTCTGGCCGATCCTGGTGTTGCTCAGCGGCGTCGGGACCCACCTCTTCTTCAACCACATGATCCGCAAGTCGGGCGCGGCGGCCGATATGGCGCGCGCGCCGATGGATCTGGGACGCCAGGCGCTAGAGGCGCTGCAAGGCGGCGGGTTCATCGTCGCCCTCGCCTTTTTCACCGTCGGCGCGGTCTCGGTGCTGGCCAGCGACTACCGCTGGGAGACCTGGCGGCTGCTCACGCCGCGCAACACGCGCGCCAACCTGGTCATCGCCAAGCTGATGACGGTCGGGGGCGCCGCGGCGGCGGGCCTGGTGTTGCTGATGGTCGCCGGCGTGCTTTCGGGCCTCGCCGGAGCGTTGATCAACGGCCACCCGATCGTGGTCAGCGAGACGCCCGGCTTCCCGAAGCTCTTCGCCGGCCTGTTCCTGACGGCATGGGCCGACGTGATGTGGATGGCCGCGCTGGCCGCCTGCCTGGCGGTGATCACCCGCTCGCAGGTGGGGGCGATCCTGGCCACGCTGGGCGTCGCGATCTTCGAGGGCGTCATCATGGGCCAGCTGCCCATGCCGGACCCGACCAACCCGCCGCTGAAGTTCCTGGCCTTCATGCCGGGCCTGTGCAGCAACACGGTGCGCAACGCGATCCTTACCGGTCCGATGGACATCGCGCCCTCCAACGCGCCCCTCGCGGCCCTCATCCTGATCGCCTGGATCGTCGGCCTGTCGGCGCTGGCCGTGTTCCTGTTCAAGCGCCAGGACCTCACGCGAGAGTAGAATTATGGTGGCGCATGCGTAACATTCGCGCTATGGTAATCATATGAGCAAGAGCCCATCAGGCTTCTCGGAAGGCCCCACGCCCGACTTCTCTCACCTTACCGAGGAGGAGTACGACGCCGCGCTTATCGCCGAGGCGGAAGCTGACTTCGCTGCCGGGCGCTGTGTTCCGCATGAAGACGTAGCCCTCTGGCTCAAGACGTGGGGCACGCCCGACTACAAGCCGATGCCCAAGGCGTGGCTGAAGTAGTCTGGTCACCGGTGGCGTTGCGCAATCTCAACGCCATTGAACGGAGGATCGCCAGGGATCGACCTGTGGCTGCGGTGCGGTTCGTCGATCGACTGTGGGCTGCCGGCCAAGGCCTGAGCGAGAAACCGGAGCGCGGGAAGCCCACAGCAAGCGGCATGCGTGAACTAACGACCGTGAGGCCATATCTCATCCGGTACTATGTTCGCGAGAACCGCGTCGTGATCGCCGAGGTACGCCACGGCGCACGTCGCCGAAAGCCCTGACGCCCCAAAAGCAAAGGTGATTATATACTTTGCAAACACGGTGAGATCGGGTAGAAAGATTCCATAAGGAATCCAACGCCATGTCCGTTCTCAGCCGCCCCTATTTCCACGACGAAGCCGAAGCCTTCAAGTTCGTTGAAGCGACGATCTGGCCGAACGGTCCCGTCTGCCCGCATTGCGGCGGCTTCGAGCGCATCACGGCCATCAAGCCGAACCCGGCCAAGCGCGTTCGCTTCGGCCTGAAGCGTTGCGGCCAGTGCAAGGGCCAGTTCACGGTTCGCATGGGTACGATCTTCGAGGAGTCCAAGCTCCCCATGACGAAGTGGCTTCAGGCCATTTTCCTGATGACCGCCAGCAAGAAGGGCGTCTCCGCTCACCAGCTGCACCGCACTCTGGAGACCACCTACAAGACCGCGTGGTTCCTGGCCCATCGCATCCGCGAAGCCATGCGCTCTGGCGAGCTTGCCCCCTTCGGCGGCAACGGCACCGTCGTGGAGGCCGACGAGACCTTCATTGGCCGTGACCCGGAAGAGCCGCACCGCAAGGCTGGCGTCGGCCACAAGATCAAGATTTTGAGCCTGATCGACCGCGAGACGGGTCGCGCCAAGTCACAGGTGATCGAACACCTGACCTCGCATGAGATCGGCAAGGTCGTGGTGGCGAACCTCTCCCGCGAGGCGCACCTGATGACCGACGAAGCCCGCTACTACGACAAGCTGGGCCGTGGCTTCTCGGCTCACAGCTACACGAACCACTCCAAGGGCGAGTACGTCTCGCGCTTCGATGCGACCATTCACACGAACACGGTTGAAGGCTTCTTCTCGATCTTCAAGCGCGGCATGAAGGGCGTGTACCAGCACGCCTCCAAGCGCCACATGCACCGCTATCTGGCGGAGTTCGATTTCCGCTACAGCAACCGCGCCGCCCTCGGTGTGGACGATACCGAGCGCGCTCACCGGGCACTGCAAGGCGTCGTTGGCAAGAGACTGACCTACGGGCGCGCTAACGTCGTACGTTAACTTTTCAGAAACTTTTGAGAAGCCAAACCGGAAGAGTGCGGCGCGGAGGCGTTGTTCGCGATGGCGAACAAAGCGATCCCGAGCGTAGGGCGCGAGAAAACGCGAGAGTGGATGAAGAGGGGCTTGCGAATCTCGCGCGCGGCAGGCACAAGGAAAAGGCCCGGAAAGCTATTCGCTCGCCGGGCCTAAGATCGGGGTCGACCAAAACTTGCCGGTCGCGGTCGCCCCACTGGTAAGGAGCCCATAATGGCTGATCCGTTGGAGTCGGTCAACGAAGTCGCTCGCCTGTTTCATAAGTGGGCGAACGAGCGAGACGAGCGGGGCGAGCTGCGCACCGCCTCTCTTCATCGTGACCGGGCCGCCGCCATCGAGGCGGTCGTTGCCGAACTTAAAGAGCTTCGCCGGTGGCGACGCCCCGTTCCCGCCGCGTACGGCGACCTCTCCGATTTGCCCGACGAGCTGCTCGCCCAGCTGAGCGGCGTCAAAACGGACGAACTCGAAGATCAGATTTACGCGGCCGTGAAAGCTGCCGGCGAAGAAATCGAACTCGATCGCCTGCTCATCGAACTATTCCGCCGCCACGGCGACGTGCATGAGCGGCGCTTCCTCAACAACAAGTGCTACCGGATGGTCCAGAAGGGGCTCATCCACCAAGTTCCCGGAAAGAAGGGCGTCTACACGACGGCTTCGCAGCCGGAGCCAGGGGCGCCCAAAGCGTCTCATAGCTTCAGCGCGGACCTGGACGACGAAATACCTTTCTGAACGGAAACCGCCCCGCCACTAGGGCGGGGCGCTCCGGTGTTGGGCCTAGCATAGTGCGGGGTGTCGGCTACCCACCTGTCGCCCCGAGGGTGCAAGTCCCTCTAGGTCCACCACTACCTATATAGTCGAGTATCATGGCGAAAGTGAAGCTGACCCTATGGCACGGAGATCGCCATGCCTGACGACCCCAAGACCCAAGCCGACAAGTTCCGTGACCTAGCCCGCGAGCTTGAAGCCGACGAAGACGAAGCGCGCTTCGAGGAAACGGTGAAGAAGATCGTCCAGGCGCCTAAGCCTGAGAAGGCCGCCGACGAATGAGGCTGCTTCTCTTGGTGGCTCTCCTGTTTGTAGCCGGGTGCGGCGGGCCGAAGCTGAGTGATCGCCAACGCGATGAGGTGTCCGATATCGCGTCGGCAGAAGCTCACGACGCCATTGGCGACTCAGCGAAGGTGTCAGAGCTAGAAGGCAGGATTGATGACCTAGAGGCCCGGATCGACGAACTCGAAAGCCGAGAGCCCGAGCCCGCCTACTAGGCTCGTTTGCAAAGTATATAATCGCCAAAGCAAAAGACCCCGGATCGCTCCGGGGCCTTTCGTATTCAGGATGGGGCGAGGATTACTCTTCGCCGCCGAAGGACGCCTGGACCGGACCGGAGTCCTTGCCCTTTTCGCTGACGTCGCGATCGACCAGCTCGATGACCGCCATCGGGGCGTTGTCGCCATGACGGAAGCCGGCCTTCAGCACGCGGATGTAGCCGCCGTTGCGGTCCTTGTAGCGCGGGCCCAGCACCGAGAAGAGCTTGCCGACCTGTTCGATGTCGCGGACCTGGCTGATCGCTTGGCGACGGGCGTGGAGGTCGCCGCGCTTGCCGAGCGTGATCAGCTTCTCGACGATCGGACGCAGTTCCTTCGCCTTGGGAAGGGTGGTGACGATCTGCTCGTGCTTGATCAGCGAGGCCGACATGTTCGCGAACATGGCGAGGCGGTGGCTGGTCGTACGACCCAGTTTACGGTGGGCTTTACCGTGACGCATCTTTGTCTCTCCTGGGCCGAGGCCCGCAGTGTCATCACCAATCCCGGCACAGCTCCCTGCCGGGTCAGAACGGAAGCGCCGGGGCCCTCGACCGCGTTGGCGGCGTCAGCGGACCCCGAACCGGCGGACCGGTTCGGGAGGCGGCGCGGATAGGCGACTAGATCTGGTCTTCGAACTTCTTGGCCAGATCTTCGATGTTTTCGGGCGGCCAGTTCGGCACGTCCATGCCGAGATGCAGGTTCATGCCCGCGAGCACTTCCTTGATCTCGTTCAGCGACTTGCGGCCGAAGTTCGGGGTGCGGAGCATCTCCGCCTCGGTCTTCTGGATCAGGTCGCCGATGTAGACGATGTTGTCGTTCTTCAGGCAGTTGGCCGAACGGACCGAGAGCTCCAGCTCGTCGACCTTCTTCAGCAGCGCCGGATTGAACGGCAGTTCCGGCTTCGACTCGCTGTCGCTCTTCGCCTTCGGCTCTTCGAAGGTGATGAAGATCTGCAGCTGGTCCTGGAGGATACGGGCGGCGTAGGCCACCGCGTCCACCGGGCCGACGGCGCCGTTGGTTTCGACTTCCAGCACGAGCTTGTCGTAGTCGAGCGACTGGCCCTGACGGGTCGGCTCGACGCGATAGGCGACGCGCTTGACCGGGCTGTAGAGCGCGTCGACGGCGATCAGGCCGATCGGCGCGTCTTCCGGACGGTTGCGCTCGGCCGGGACGTAGCCCTTGCCGTTGTTGACCGTGAACTCCATGCGGACTTCCGCGCCGTCGTCCAGCGTGCAGAGCACGTGGTCGCCGTTGAGGATTTCGATGTCCGACGGGGCGTCGATCTGGCTGGCGGTGACGGCGCCGGGGCCCTTGGCGCGCAGGGTCATGCGCTTGGGGCCTTCGGCGTGCATGCGCAGCGCCAGTTGCTTGATGTTCAGAACGATGTCGACGACGTCCTCACGCACACCTTCCAGCGAGGAGAACTCGTGGACCACGCCGTCGATCTGGACGGCGGTGACGGCGGCGCCTTGCAGCGACGAGAGGAGGACACGACGAAGGGCGTTGCCGAGCGTCACCCCGAAACCGCGCTCCAGAGGCTCGGCGACGATGCGGGCCTTGCGGCTCGCGTCGACGCCGGCTTCGATCAGCGGCTTTTCCGGCTTGGTGAGCTCGTTCCAGTTTCTTTCGATCACGGGCGGATGTCCTTGGAACGCGGGTACGCCGGCCACGAGAAGCGCGGCCGGCGGCTTGAAGGTCGGTTCGTCTTACTCAGACGCGCCGGCGCTTGGGCGGCCGGCAGCCATTGTGCGGGATGGGGGTCACGTCACGAATGGTGGTGATGGTCATGCCGACGGCCTGGAGGGCGCGCAGAGCGGACTCGCGGCCCGAACCCGGACCGGAGACGTTGACTTCGAGAGTCTTCACGCCGTGCTCCGCAGCCTTCTTGCCCGCGTCTTCGGCGGCCATCTGGGCGGCGTACGGGGTCGACTTGCGCGAGCCCTTGAAGCCCATCATGCCGGCGCTCGACCAGGAGATGGTGTTGCCCTGGGCGTCGGTGATGGTGATCATCGTGTTGTTGAACGAGGCGTTCACATGCGCCACGCCCGACGTGATGTTCTTGCGTTCGCGCTTTTTTACGCGAGCCGGTTCCTTGGCCATCAGGCTCTCTCTTACTTCTTCTTGCCGGCGATCGGCTTGGCCGGACCCTTGCGGGTGCGGGCGTTCGTGTGCGTGCGCTGACCGCGGACCGGCAGGCCCTTGCGGTGACGAAGGCCGCGGTAGCAGGCCAGATCCATCAGGCGCTTGATGTTGACCGAGGTCTCGCGACGCAGGTCGCCTTCGACGGTGTAGTCCTTGTCGATGGCTTCACGGATGTGCAGCACTTCCTGGTCGGTCAGCTGGTTCACCCGACGGGCTTCGTCGATGCCCACCTTGGCGATGATGTCCTTGGCCGACTTCGGACCGATGCCGTGGATGTACTGAAGCGCGATGAGCACGCGCTTGTTCGTCGGAATGTTGACGCCTGCGATACGGGCCACGTCTTAATCTCTCCTGCCGCGCCAACGGCGCATGCGCATAACGAAACGCGACACGCGCGCCCGGCCCTCAGCTTGCACTTCGAGCCGGCGCGGGAGTCGCGCCTTTCGCGGAAGCGCACCGTTATAGGGATCGTTGCGCTTCCGTCAATGGCGGATTGGGCCTTTTACGGACCAATCACAATCAGGCTTCGACTGTCTCCAGCGAAGCCCGGATGGCGTTCGAAACCTCGTCCGGCGAACCCATGCCGTCCACCGCCCGAAGCTTCCCCTGTCCTTCGTAGTACGGGAGCAGCGGCGCGGTCTGGGCGTTGTAGGCGGCGAGACGGGTCTTGAAGGTTTCGGGGTTGTCGTCGGCGCGCCCCTGTTCCTCGAACCGGCCCGTCACGCGCTGAAGCAGCGCGGCGTCGTCGACGAGCAGGCGGACGACAGTGTCGATTCGGGCTCCGCGGCTGGCCAGCATGGCGTCGAGCGCCTGGGCCTGGGCCACGGTCCGCGGAAAACCGTCGAAGATGGCGCCGCCGGCGGCCTCGGCCTCGGGCAGACGGTCCTCGATCAGGGCGATGACGATCTCGTCGGTGACCAGGTCCCCGCGCGCCAGAACGTCCTTCACCTGCTTGCCAAGCTCGGAGCCGGAGGCGATGGCCGCTCGCAGCATGTCGCCGGTCGAGAGCTGGACCATGCCGCGCTCCTCGACCAGGCGCTTGGCCTGGGTGCCCTTGCCGCTCCCCGGCGGTCCGAACAGGATCAGGTTCATACCAGCTCTCCCCTCGCCCGGCTCTGGCGGCCAGGCTTGTGTCCCGCCCTAGCGTTTACCGCCGCGCAGCTTCGACTTCTTGATCAGGCCCTCGTACTGGTGCGCCAGAAGGTGCGACTGGATCTGCGCCACGGTGTCCATGGTCACCGACACGACGATCAGGATCGAGGTGCCGCCCAGGGACCGGGCGTTCTGCGGCGCGTTCAGGAACGACACCATCAGTTCAGGCAGCAGGCAGACGGCGGTGATGTAGGCCGCGCCCACCACCGTCAGTCGGGTCAGCACGAAGTCGAGGTACTCGGCGGTCCGCTTGCCGGGACGAATGCCCGGCATGAAGCCGCCGTACTTGCGCAGGTTCTCCGCCGTTTCCTCGGGGTTGAACACGATCGAGGTGTAGAAGAAGCAGAAGAAGATGATCAGGGCGGCGTAGAGCGCCATGAACAGCGGCTGGCCGTGCTGCAGCTGGGTGAGCAGCGGCTGAACCGTCTGCATCCACTCCGGCGGGTTTTGCTGGCTCGCCATCATGGTGATGACAGTCGTCGGCAGCAGCAGCAGCGACGAAGCGAAGATCGGCGGAATGACGCCCGAGGTGTTGACCTTCAGCGGCAGGAACGAGCTTTCGCCCCCGACCATCCGGTTGCCCTGCTGGCGCTTGGGGTACTGGATCAGCAGCCGGCGCTGCGAGCGTTCCATGAAGACGATGAACAGGATCACGGCGGCCGCCATGAGCACCAGCAGCCCCAGGTGCCAGCCCGGAACCGAGCCGACCTGGGCCTGCTGGAACAGCTGCCAGACGCTGCGCGGCAGGACCGCGACGATGCCGGCGAAGATCAGCAGGCTGATGCCGTTGCCCACGCCGCGGCTGGTGATCTGCTCGCCAAGCCACATGAGGAACATGGTGCCGCCGGTCAGGGTGACGACTGTCGAAACGATGAAGAACAGGCCGGGCTCGTAGGCGACCGCCTGCATGCCCATGGCCGTGCCGAACGACTGCACCAACGCCAGCGCCACGGTCAGGTAGCGGGTGTACTGGTTGAGCTGCTTGCGGCCGGCCTCGCCGCCTTCCTTCTTCAGCTTCTCCCAGGGCGGATAAACCGTCTGCAGAAGCTGAACGATGATCGAGGCCGAGATGTAGGGCATCACGTTCAGGGCGAAGATGGCCATCCGTTCGACGGCGCCGCCCGAGAACATGTTGAACAGGCCCAGGATGCCCTGGCTGTTCTGCTGGAACGAGGCCGCGTACTGGGCCGCGTCGATGCCGGGGATCGGAATGTAGGTCCCGAGGCGATAGATGATCAGGGCGATCAGGGTGAACCCGATGCGCTTCTGCAGCTCCGTCGCCTTCTGGAAGGCGCCGAAGTTGATATTGGCGGCTAGCTGCTCGGCGGCCGAGGCCATGGACTTCCCCGCGACTCTTCAGTGAGCGACACAGATAGGGGCGGCGCCAGGCCTTGTCACCCGGCGCGCGCCCTTCCGTCGCTTAGGCTTCGGCTTCGGCCTTGGCCGGACGGGTGGTCGTCAGCTTGCCGCCGGCCTTCTCGACGGCCGCGCGGGCCGCGTCCGAGGCGTGGTAGACGGTGATGTCGATCTTCGACTTCAGCTCGCCCTTGCCCAGCAGCTTGACGCCGTCCTTCTTGCGGCGAATGACGCCGGCGGCCAGCAGGACGTCGGCGTCAATGGCCTTCTTGGCGTCGATCTTGCCGGCGGCGATGGCCTGCTCGATGCGCCAGAAGTTCACCTCGACGAACGCCTTGGCGAAGGGGTTGTTGAAGCCGCGCTTGGGCATGCGCATGTGCAGCGGCATCTGGCCGCCCTCGAAACCGCCGATCGCGACGCCGGTGCGGGACTTCTGGCCCTTCACGCCGCGGCCGCTGGTCTTACCCTTGCCCGAGCCCGGGCCGCGGCCGACGCGCATGCGGCCCTTGGTGGAGCCTTCGCGCGGGGCGAGTTCGTTCAGCTTCGTCATCTGTGCCTCTCCTTGGAGATCTGGCGCCGGAGGCCCCTGCCCCCGACTCGGCTTGATTTTCAGTCCGGCTCATCCCGGCGACTGCCGGGACCCAGTCGGGGTCTCAGAACGCTCAAATCCAGCCTGATTGCTCAGACTGGATCTGGGTCCCGGCATTGGCCGGGATGAGCGGTATACGGTCTCTACTCGACCACTTCCACCATGTGGGCGACCTTGGCGATCATCCCGCGGATGGAAGGGGTGTCCTCCAGCGTGCGGACGCGGCCGACGCGGTTGAGGCCCAGGCCCTGCAGCGTGGCGCGCTGATCGGCCTTGCGGCGGATCGGGCTCGCCGTCTGACGGACGGTGACGGTCTTCTTCTCGGCCATGGGTTAGCCCTCGATCGCGTCCGGCGCCGAAGCGCCATCGGCCCGGCGGCCCAGGAGATCGCCGACCTTCTTGCCACGCTTGGCGGCGATCTGGCGGGGCGAGCTCTGGGCCTTCAGCGCCTCAAACGTCGCGCGGACCATGTTGTAGGGGTTCGACGAGCCGCTGGACTTGCCGACGACGTCCTGGACGCCGAGGGTTTCCAGCACCGCGCGCATCGGACCGCCGGCGATGACGCCGGTGCCCGGAGGCGCCGCGCGGACCATCACCTTGCCGGCGCCCCAACGGCCGTTGCCGTCGTGGTGCAGCGTGCGGGACTCGCGCAGCGGGACGCGGATCATCGACTTCTTGGCTTCTTCGGTCGCCTTGCGGATGGCTTCCGGCACTTCACGCGCCTTGCCATGACCGAAGCCGACGCGGCCCTTCTGGTCGCCGACGACCATCAGAGCGGCGAAGCTGAAGCGACGGCCGCCCTTCACGGTGGCGGCGACGCGGTTGATGTGGACCAGCTTCTCGACGATGTCGCTGTCGGCGCGGTCTTCGGCCGGGGCGTTGCGGTCACGCCGGTCACGGCGTTGACCGTCGCCACCGCCACGGGGTTCACGAGCCATCTGGGCGCTCCTTAGAAGTTCAGGCCGGCTTCACGCGCGGCATCCGCCAGCGCCTTCACCCGACCATGATAGATGTAGCCGCCCCGATCGAAGACGACGTCCTTGACGCCCTTCTCGATCGCACGTTCGGCGACGAGCTTGCCCACGAGGGCGGCGGCGTCCTTGTCCGCGCCCTTGGCCTTCTTCTCGCCTTCCAGAGTGGAAGCCGAAGCCAGGGTCACGCCGTTCTCGTCGTCGATGATCTGGGCGTAGATGTTCTTGCTCGAGCGGAAGACCGACAGACGCGGGCGGCCGTTCGACAGCGCCTTGAGGCGCGTACGCGTGCGCTGGGCGCGGCGCGTGTGGGATTCGCGAGGAGAGAGCGCCATGACTACTTCTTCTTGCCTTCCTTGCGGCGGACATTTTCGCCCTGGTACCGGACGCCCTTGCCCTTGTAGGGCTCCGGCGGACGGATACGGCGGATCTTGGCCGCGGTTTCACCGACCAGCTGCTTGTCGATCCCGGCGATCTTGATCTCGGTCTGCTTCGGCACGGCGAAGGTGATGCCCGACGGCGCCGGGAAGTCCACTTCGTGGCTGAAGCCGAGCTGCATCGACAGGGCCGAACCCTTCAGCGCGGCGCGGTAGCCGACGCCCACCAGCTCGAGGGTTTCCTCGTAGCCGGCGGTGACGCCCACGACCATGTTGTTCACCAGGGTGCGCGACAGACCCCACATGCCGCGGGCGCGGGCGGTGTCGTTGCGCGGCGAGAGCGTCAGCTCGGCGCCTTCCTGCTTGACCTCGATCTCTTCGGAGACCGTCCAGGAGAGTTGCCCCTTGGGGCCCTTCACCGTGACCGTCTGGCCGTCGAGGGTGACGGTCGCCCCGGAGGGGATCGCCACGGCTTTCTTTCCGATACGGCTCATATCAGTACACCCGGCAGAGGACTTCGCCGCCGACGTTCGCGTCGCGGGCGGCCGTGTCCGACATCACGCCTTGGGGCGTCGACAGGATCGAGATGCCGAGGCCGTTCTTCACCGGCTTCAGGTCCTTGATCGAGGAGTAGACGCGACGGCCCGGCTTGGACACGCGGCGGATCTCGACGATCACGGGCTCGTTGTCGAAGTACTTGAGCTCGATCTCGAATTCGGGGAACGCACCGGGCTTCTCGACCAGCGAGTAGCCGCGGATGTAGCCTTCCGACGCGAGCACGTCGAGGACGCGCGCGCGCATCTTCGAGGCCGGCGTGGAAACCTTCGCCCGCTTGCGCATGGCGGCGTTCTTGATGCGGGCGATCATATCGCCGATGGGGTCGTTGACCATCAGACCCTCCCTTACCAGCTCGACTTGACGAGGCCGGGGATCAGACCCTGGGAGCCGAGCTCCCGCAGGGCGATCCGGCTCATCTTCAGCTTGCGATAGTAGGCGCGCGGACGCCCCGTCACTTCGCACCGGTTGCGGATGCGGGTGGCGGCGGAGTTGCGCGGCAGCTTCGCGAGCTTCAGCCGGGCTTCAAAACGTTCTTCGAGCGGAAGAGCCTCGTTGTTGGCGGTCGCCTTCAGCTCGGCGCGCTTGGCGGCGAGTTGCTTGACGAGCTTCTTGACCATCTCGTTACGGTTGACGGCGCTTTTCTTGGCCATGTCTTTGTCCTTGTCCCGCTCTAGACGTTGTTGAACGGGAACTGGAATTCCTTGAGAAGCGCGCGCGCTTCATCATCGGTCTTCGCAGTGGTGGCGACAACGATATCCATGCCCCAGATCTGATCGATCTGGTCATAGTTGATTTCCGGGAACACGATGTGTTCCTTCAGGCCCATGGCGTAGTTGCCACGGCCGTCGAAGCTGTTGCCGTTGAGGCCGCGGAAATCCTTCACGCGCGGCAGCGCGATCGTGATCAGGCGGTCGAGGAACTCGTACATCTGGTCGCCGCGCAGCGTGACCTTGCCGCCGATGACCATGCCTTCACGCAGCTTGAAGCCGGCGATGGAGTTACGGGCCTTGGTGGCGACGGGCTTCTGACCGGCGATGGCGGCCAGATCCTTGAGGGCCGCGGTGGCCTTCTTGGAGTCGGCGACAGCTTCACCGATGCCCATGTTGAGGACGATCTTGTCCAGCTTGGGCATCTGCATCGGGTTGGTGTAGCCGAACTTCTCGGTCAGCACGCCCTTGATGCGGTCGTTGTACTCGCTCTTGAGGCGCGGGGTATATTTGGTGTCGGCCATTAGATGACGTCTCCCGTCGTCTTGGCGAAGCGGACCTTCTTGTCGCCTTCCATGCGGAAGCCGACGCGGGCCGCCTTGCCGTTGGCGTCGGCGATCGCGACGTTCGACAGGTGAAGCGACGCTTCCTTGTTCTTGATGCCGCCCTGGGGGTCGGCCTGGGTCGGGCGGGTGTGGCGCTGGACCATGTTGATCCCCTGCACCATGACGCGGTTGGTGGCGGGCAGGACCTTGGTCACCTTGCCGGTGCGGCCCTTGTCCTTGCCCGTGAGCACCACGACGTTGTCGCCGGTCTTGATCTTGGCGGCCATGACTACAGGACCTCCGGAGCCAGAGAGATGATCTTCATGTGGTTCTTGGCGCGCAGTTCGCGGGGAACCGGGCCGAAGATCCGCGTGCCGATCGGCTCGCTCGACTTGTTGACGATCACGGCCGCGTTCTTGTCGAAGCGGATGACCGAGCCGTCCTTGCGCTTGATGGCCTGCGACGTGCGAACGACGATGGCTTGCAGCACATCGCCCTTCTTCACGCGGCCGCGCGGAATGGCTTCCTTCACGGAGACGACGATCTTGTCCCCGACGTGGGCGTAGCGACGCTTGGCGCCGCCCAGCACCTTGATGCACATGACCCGGCGAGCGCCCGAATTATCGGCGACGTCCAGGTTAGTTTGCATCTGGATCATGGCTTAACCTTCCAGACTCTTAGGCCGAGGCCTTGGGAAGCACTTCCCAGGTCTTCAGCTTGGACTTCGGCGCGCACTCGACGATCTTGGCGACTTCCCCCGCCTTGTAGGCGTTGGATTCGTCGTGAGCGTGATACTTCTTCGACCGGCGGACGGTCTTCTTCAGCAGCGGATGCAGGAAGGTCCGTTCGACCTTCACGATCACCGTCTTGTCGCCCTTGTCGGAGACGACAACGCCTTCGAGAATACGTTTCGGCATATCGTTCTCCCCTACGCGGTCTTCTTGGCGCGCAGCACGGTCTTGATCCGCGCGATATCCTTGCGGATCTCGTTCACGCGGTGGGTCTTCTCGACCTGACCCGTGGCGGCCTGGAAGCGCAGGTTGAACTGCTCCTTCTTCAGGTTCAGCAGGGCTTCGGCGAGTTGGTCGGGCGTCTTGGCCCGGACTTCATCGATCTTCATCTTCAGTGCTCCGTCGCCACGCCAGCGTCGATGCGCGTGACGATGCGCGTCTTCACCGGCAGCTTCGCGGCGCCCAGCTTCAGGGCCTCACGGGCGATATCGTCGGCGACGCCGTCGATCTCGAACATGATGCGGCCCGGGTGAACGCGCGCCGCCCAGTAGTCGACGGCGCCCTTGCCCTTACCCATCCGGACTTCGGCCGGCTTGTCGGTGACCGGCAGGTCCGGGAAGATCCGGATCCAGACGCGGCCCTGGCGCTTCATGTGGCGGGTGATCGCGCGGCGGGCCGCCTCGATCTGACGCGCCGTGATGCGCTCGGGTTCCACCGTCTTCAGGCCATAGGACCCGAAGTTCAGCAGGGTGCCGCCCTTGGCGGTCCCGTGGAT
The DNA here is from genome assembly GCA_937925635.1 of uncultured Caulobacter sp. Lineage (GTDB taxonomy): Bacteria > Pseudomonadota > Alphaproteobacteria > Caulobacterales > Caulobacteraceae > Caulobacter. The sequence goes on along the minus strand of CALALX010000015.1, from coordinate 5,728 downwards.
GCGGCCCTTGAAGGCCTTCCGGTACTTGGTTTTCTTCGGAGACAGCATGATCGTTAGGCCTCAGCTCCACGACCGCGGTCGCGGCGCGGGCCGCGGGGTCCACGATCGTCACGGTCACGACCGCCGCCTTCGCCGGCCGGGCCGGATTCGGTGGCCAGACGCTTGTCCAGCGCCATCGGGTCGTGCTCCAGCACCTCGCCTTTGAAGATCCAGGTCTTCACGCCGATGATGCCGTAGGTGGTCTTGGCTTCCGCGAAGCCGTAGTCGATGTCGGCGCGCAGGGTGTGCAGCGGCACGCGACCTTCGCGGTACCATTCCATGCGGGCGATTTCGGCGCCGCCCAGGCGGCCCGACACGTTGATCCGAACGCCCTTGGCGCCCAGACGCATGGTCGACTGCATGGTGCGCTTCATGGCGCGACGGAAGGCGACGCGGCGCTCGAGCTGCTGGGCGATGTTCTCGGCCACCAGCTGGGCGTCGGTCTCGGGCTTGCGGACCTCGACGATGTTCAGGTGAACCTCGCCATCGGTCATCGCCGACAGGTCCTTGCGGAGCTTGTCGATGTCGGCGCCCTTCTTGCCGATGATCACGCCGGGACGGGCGGCGTAGATGGTCACGCGGCACTTCTTGTGCGGACGCTCGATCACGATGCGCGAGATGCCGGCGGCGCCGAGGCGCTTCTTCAGCTCGCGACGGACCTTGATGTCCTCGTGCAGCAGGCGACCGTAGTCCTTGCCGTCGGCGAACCAGCGGCTGTCCCAGGTGCGGTTGACGCCGAGCCGGAGCCCGACCGGATTGACTTTCTGACCCATCAGGCGGCCTCACCCAGTTCGCGGACCACGATGGTGATCTCGCTGAACGGCTTCTCGATGCGCGAGGAACGGCCGCGAGCGCGGGCCGAAAAACGCTTCATAATCAGGTTCTTGCCCACGAAGGCCTCGGCGACGACCAGGGAGTCGATGTCGAGGTTGTGGTTGTTCTCGGCGTTCGAGATGGCGCTGTAGAGGGCCTTCCGGACGTCCTTGGCGATACGCTTGTGGCTGAACTCGAGTTCGTTCAGCGCGCGCTGCACCTTCAGGCCGCGGATCGACTGGGCCACGAGGTTGAGCTTCCGGGCCGAGGTGCGCAGGGTGCGCAGCTTGGCCTGGACCTCGGTCGCGGGCAGTCGGCGGGCTTTCGCTTGCTTCGACATGACCTACTTCCTCTTGGCTTTCTTGTCCGCCGCGTGGCCCGGGAAGTTCCGGGTCGGGGCGAACTCGCCGAGCTTGTGGCCGACCATGTCTTCCGACACGGAGACGGGCACGTGCTTCTGACCGTTGTGGACGCCGAAGGTCAGGCCGACGAACTGCGGCATGATCGTCGAGCGACGCGACCAGGTCTTGATGACATCCTTGCGGCCGCTGCCTTGCGCGACTTCTGCCTTCTTCAGCAGGTAGCCGTCGACAAACGGGCCCTTCCAGACTGAGCGGGTCATGGCTTAGCGGCCCTTCTTCGCTTTGTGGCGCGACCGGATGATGAACTTGTCCGTGGCCTTGTTGGTGCGGGTCTTCGAACCCTTGGTGTCCTTGCCCCACGGGGTGACCGGGGTCCGGCCGCCCGAGGTGCGGCCTTCGCCGCCGCCGTGCGGGTGGTCGATCGGGTTCATGGCGACGCCGCGCACGTGCGGGCGGAAGCCCATGTGGCGGACGCGGCCGGCCTTGCCCAGAACCTGGTTCATGTGATCCGGGTTCGAGACGGCGCCGACCGTGGCCATGCAGCTGTCCTGGACCATGCGCAGCTCGCCCGAGCCGAGGCGGATCTGGGCGTAGCCGCCGTCACGGCCGACCAGCTGGGCGTAGGCGCCGGCCGAGCGGGCGATCTGGCCGCCCTTCAAGGGCTTCAGCTCGACGTTGTGGACGATCGTGCCGATCGGCAGGCCACTCAGCGGGGCGGCGTTGCCCGGCTTCACGTCGACCTTCTCGGAGGCGATGACCGTGTCGCCGGCCTTCAGGCGCTGCGGCGCCAGGATGTAGGCGAGTTCGCCGTCCTGGTACTTGATCAGCGCGATGAACGCGGTGCGGTTCGGGTCGTATTCGAGACGCTCGACCGTGGCCGGAACGTTCCACTTGCGACGCTTGAAGTCGACCAGGCGGTACAGGCGCTTGGCGCCGCCGCCACGGAAACGGACGGCGATGCGGCCATTGCCGCCGCGACCGCCCGACTTGGTCAGGCCTTCGACGAGCTTCTTCTCGGGCTTACCCTTGTGAAGCTCGCTGCGGTCGACCAGCACGAGGCCGCGACGGCCCGGCGAGGTCGGATTGAATTGCTTCAGAGCCATCTGGTCAGAGCCCCGTGGTGATGTCGATCGACTGGCCGTCGGCCAGCGTCACGATCGCTTTCTTAACGTCCGAGCGACGACCGGCGCGGCCACGGAAACGCTTGGTCTTGCCCTTGACGTTCAGGGTGTTGACCTTGGTGACGTTGACCTTGAACAGCGCCTCGACGGCGGCGGCGATCTCGTCCTTCGTGGCGTCCTCGGCGACCCGGAACACGACCTTGTTCTGTTCAGACAGAATGGTCGCCTTTTCCGTGATCACGGGGGCCAGGATGGTGTCGTAATGACGAGCGGTGGCGGACATTACGCGGCTTCCTTCTCAGCGAAGCGGGCCGAGATGCCCTCGATGGCCGACTTGGTCAGGACCAGGGTCCCGCGGCGCAGCACGTCGTAGACGTTCAGGCCGGCGTTCGGCAGCACATCGACGTTCGGAATGTTGCGGGCGGCCAGCTTGAAGTTGGCGTCCACTTCCGGCCCGGCGATGATCAGGGCGTTCTTCAGACCGATCTTGTCGAAGTTGGCGCGCAGGGCGGCCGTCTTCGGCTCGTTCAGCTCCGCGGCGTCGAGGACGACGAGCGAGCCGGCCTTGGCCTTCGAGGACAGCGCGTGGCGCAGGGCCAGGGCGCGGACCTTCTTCGGCAGGTCGAAGGCATGGCTGCGGACCACGGGACCGTGGGCCTTGGCGCCGCCGACGAACTGGGCCGCACGGCGCGAGCCGTGACGGGCGCCGCCGGTGCCCTTCTGCTTGTACATCTTCTTGCCCGTACGAGAGACCTCGTTGCGGACCTGGATCTTGTGGTTCCCGGAGCGGCGCTTGGCCAGCTGCCAGGTGACGACGCGCTGCAGGATGTCCCCGCGGATCTCGTCGATGCCGAAGATGGCGTCGTCGAGATCGACCGAACCGGCCTTGGCGCCGTCAAGCTTGATGACGTCGAGTTTCATTATTCAGCGCCCTCTTGCGTGGCTTCGGCAGCCGGAGCTTCCGTCGCGGGGGCTTCCTCGACCGCCGGCGCTTCAGCGGCGGCGGCGACCGGCGTTTCGCCGGCCTTGCGGAAGGCGCCCGGACGCGGCAGGTCGGCCGGAGCGGCCTTCTTGATCGCGTCGCGGACCTTCACGTAGGAACCCTCGGCGCCCGGAACGGCGCCCTTGATCAGGATCAGGCCGCGCTCGACATCCACCTTCCAGACCGTGAGGTTCATGGTGGTGACGGTCTCTTGGCCGAGGTGACCGGCCATCTTCTTGCCCGGGAACGTGCGGCCCGGATCCTGGCGGTTGCCGGTCGAACCGTGGGCCCGGTGCGAGACCGAGACGCCGTGCGTGGCGCGCATGCCGCCGAAGTTCCAGCGCTTCATGGCGCCGGCGAAGCCCTTACCGACGGTGACGCCCTGGATGTCGACCTTCTGGCCGGCGACGAAGTGGTCGGCGGTCAGTTCCGCGCCCACGTCGATCAGAGCGTCTTGCGTCACGCGGAACTCGGTCACGACGCGCTTGGGCTCGACCTGAGCCTTGGCGAAGTGGCCACGCATGGCGTTCGAGGTGTTCTTGGCCTTCTTGGCGCCGGCGCCGAGCTGAAGGGCGGTGTAACCGTCCTTCTCGACGGTGCGCTGGCCCGTCACCTGGCAGCCGTCGAGGCTGAGGACGGTGACCGGAACATGCTGGCCGGCCTCGTCGAAGAAGCGGGTCATGCCGACCTTCTTCGCGATCACGCCGGTGCGGTTTGCGGGGAGAGTCATAGTCAGCCGGCTCCCTACAGCTTGATCTCGACGTCGACGCCGGCCGACAGGTCGAGCTTCATCAGCGCGTCCACGGTCTGCGGGGTCGGGTCGACGATATCCAGCACGCGCTTGTGCGTGCGGATCTCGAACTGCTCGCGCGACTTCTTGTCGACGTGCGGCGAGCGGTTGACGGTGAATTTCTCGATGAGCGTGGGCAGGGGGATCGGCCCCCTGACGGTGGCGCCCGTGCGCTTGGCCGTATTCACGATCTCGCGCGTGGAATGATCCAGCACGCGGTGATCGAAGGCCTTGAGCCGGATGCGGATGTTCTGACGATCCATATCGCTCGTGTTTCCCAAAGGGTTCCCAGGTGGGCGGGCGCCCGCGTGCTTAGACTTTTCAAAGACCAACCCGAACGACCCGCCCCTCTCGGGGAAAACCATCCGGACACGCGACGTCCGCAAAAACGAATGCGGCCCACGCGGACTTCCGCGAGGACCTGGTCCCCAACCGCGATTTTCCTTTAAGGGAAAGCCATAGGTCGGTTCGTTCCGCGGGCCGCGTCTGCACCGAGGTGCACAGCCGGTCCAACAGAGGCGCGGTCTTTACGTCAGCGACTCGGGAAGGTCAAGCGCGGGAACGGCCTTTTCACCGGCGGCCGTTCGGCGACGAGGTTTCCATTAATTCGGCTCCATCTTCGCGTGCATCCCTTGCGCGGACTCCGGGCAACCCATAGGTGCGCCCTCCCCGACCGGCCGAAGACGCCGGCGGTTAGTCTCACAAGGGGATACCCACTATGAAACTCCGTCTGTTCGCGACGGCCGCTGTCGCCGCCGCCGCCCTTTCCGCCCCCGCCCTGGCCCAAGACGCCACCGGTTCGATCGGCGTCACCGCCGCCCAGACCGAAGTCGATTTCGCCGGCCTCGAAGCCGATGGTCAGAGCTACGCGATCGATGGCTCGGTCGCCTTCAAGGCCGCTGACGCCTGGACCGTCACCCTGCAGGGCAACGCCGGCACGACCGACGGCGACCTGGGCGACGACGACGCCTTCGCCGTCGGCGCCGGCCTGACCTACGCCGGCGCGGACTGGCGCGTCGGCCCGACCGTTTCCTACTCGGACGCGGGCGGCGAAAGCCTCTGGGCCGTGGGCGGCGTCGCCCAGAAGCACCTCGGCGACGTGACCCTTTCGGGCGCCGTCACCTATGGCAACATCGACGACCTGGACGCCGACATCTGGTCGGTCGGCGGCGAAGTCCGCTACTTCGTCACCGACAACTTCCGCGTTGACGCCGGCCTGGCCTGGGCCAGCGCCGACGTGGCGGGCGCGGACATCGACGGTTGGAACATCGGCGTCGATGGCGAATACCAGTTCGCCGGCACGCCCTGGAGCGTGACGGGCGGTTACTCGCACGCCGCCCTGGATGACGTCGACCTGGACGCCGACATCGTCTCGATCGGTCTGCGCTACTCGTTCGGCGGCGACCTGAAGTCGCGCGACCGTTCCGGCGCGGACCTGGGCGCTGGCGGCAACCCGTTCGCCGTCGGCCTCTAGGAAGCTTGGCGGAGGCCCGCTTCGACGGGCCTCCGTCTTCGCCTTTGCTCGGCTCCACGCCGCCTCCCCGTTGGCGCGGGCCATGCGAAAAGCCCCGGGACCTCGCGGTCCCGGGGCTTTCCTTTTGTGTCCTGGCTGGGACAAGGC
>CALALX010000014.1 GCA_937925635.1 uncultured Caulobacter sp. | reverse complement strand
GCGCTCGACGATCTCCGGCCGGGCCAGGGTGAAGTGTTCCTTCAGCGCCGCCCGTGGGTCCTTGGCGACGTCGGTCATCTGGTCGAAGTCGGTGACGCCCCGGAAGTGGATCCAGCGGAACAGCTGGCCGGCGCGCATCTTCGCCTTGCCCTCGGGCACGACGCCCGCCTCCACCAGCGCGGCGGCCAGTTGCTTGCGAGTCAGGCCCGAGAGATTGACGGGGGCGACGGGAAGCGTCGCGCGAGACAGATCGAGGGTCGCGCCCAAGGCGGTAGGGTCCGGGTGAGGAGTGGAGGGTCGGCCCTATAGCAGAAATAGGGACCTTCCGCCATTCCCGCGGACGGGCCTTTGGTCGGCGTGGGCATGCAGGAAATGGCCGAGCATCAGCAGCCTATAGAGGCTTGCGGCCGATCAACGACTCGGTTGCATTTTCTGATCCAGCTATGCCTTTCGCCCCACAGTCGACAAGGCCACCTGCAGAGACGCGTTCATGGACACGCCCAAGCCCCCGCTCGGCTGGCTGATCGGCCTAGCAAAAGGTGCTGTCGACCTATGGCACTTGCCGGGTCGTGTGAAGCGCCTTGCTGAAGCGTCTGCTGCCGAGAGCGACCTTCGCCCTCGCTGTCCTACATGCGGAACGGGGCGCGTACGGGCCGAGAACACTTTTCTCGATGGGTACAATTACGCCGCGATTGGCCCATGCGAGAGCTGCGGTACCGTCTGGGTCTACTGGGTCGACGGCGGCGCGATATCCCGCATGGCCGAGCCGGAAGACGCTCGTTATCGACGGCCAGCGGGCTAGAAAGCCGCCATCAGAACGCCGCCGAGACGATGTTCCCATCCGGCGTCAACGCGGCCCGCTTCATCCCCGCGCTCACAAATGGCATCGCCACGTTCCCATCCTTGTCCACCGCGATCAGGCCGCCCTCGCCGCCAAGCGCCCGGATTTCGGCCAGGACGGCGTCGGTGGCCTGGACCAGCGACTGGCCGCCGTACTTCATGCGGTGGGCGACCTGCACCGCCGCCGCCACGCGCACGAAGTACTCGCCCTGGCCGGTGCAGCTGACCGCCACGGCAGCGTCGGCCCAGCCGCCGGCCCCGATCAGCGGCGAGTCCCCGATCCGGCCCGGCAGCTTGCCGAACACGCCGCCGGTGGAGGTCGCCGCCGCCAGCCGGCCTTCGGCGTCGCGGACCACGCAGCCGACCGTGCCGTGGGCCAGCACGCCCGGCGGATGGTTGGATTCGTCGAGTCCCGCGTGGGTGAACCAGGCGGCGGGATCGGCAATCCGGGCGAGGTGGTCCTGCCGCGCGGCGAAAGCGGCGGCGCCCTCGCCGGCCAGCATGACGTGGGGCGTCCAGTCCATGACCGCCCGGGCGACGGCGACCGGGCTCTCGAAGCCCTGCAGGGCGGCGACGGATCCGGCCCGACCGGTGGCGCCGTCCATGAGGCAGGCGTCCAGCTCGTACTGGCCGATGGTGTTGGGCGAGGCGCCCCGTCCGGCGACGTAGAGGCCCGAGGCTTCCAGCGCCTGGACGGTCTCCTCGGCCACGTCCAGCGCCAGGGCCCCGGCCCGGAGACGGTCGCGGCCCGCCTCGACCAGGGCGCGCATGTGGGCGATCTCGCGGCTGTAGTCGCGGCCCTTCTTCGCGCCGGCGCCCCCATGGACCACGAGACTCAAACAATTGTTCGCCAAGCGAGGACTCCGGCCTATAGACTTAGGTCAGGCTCGCGATACTCCTGCGGGCCGATCAATGAAAGAGCGCGGGAGAGACGGCATGAAGGCGGTGCTGAGCAAGAGCGTGGGCGGACCCGAGACCCTGGTGATCGAGGAGCTGCCCAGCCCCGAAGCCGGTCCCGGCCAGGTCGTCCTTTCGGTGAAGGCTTGCGGCGTCAACTACCCTGACGTCCTGATCATCGAGGACAAGTACCAGTTCAAGCCGAACCGTCCGTTCGCGCCGGGCGGCGAGGTCGCCGGCGTGGTCAAGGCAGTCGGCGAGGGCGTCAGTCACCTGCAGGTCGGCCAGCGCGTGCTGGCCTCGACCGGCTGGGGCGGCATGGCCGAGGAACTGGCGCTGGAAGCGCATCGCGTCACCCCGATCCCCGACAGCATGCCGTTCGAGGAAGCGGCGGCCTTCATGATGACCTACGGCACCAGCTGGTACGGCCTGAAGGACCGCGGCCACCTGAAGGCCGGGGAGACCCTGCTGGTGTTGGGCGCGGCCGGCGGCGTCGGTCTGGCGGCCGTCGAGCTGGGCAAGGCCATGGGCGCGAAGGTGATCGCCGCCGCCTCCAGCCAGGAGAAGGTCGATCTGGCCATCGCCCGCGGCGCCGACAGCGGCGTGGTCTATCCGAAGGGGCCGTTCGACAAGGACGGCAAGAAGGAACTGGCCAATCTGTTCAAGGAAGCCTGCGGCGCCAACGGCTGGGACGTCTGCTACGACGCGGTCGGTGGCGACTATGCCGAGGCGGCGATCCGCGCCAGCGGCTGGGGCGGCCGTTTCCTGGTCATCGGCTTCCCGGCCGGCATCCCCGCCGTGCCGCTGAACCTGACGCTGCTTAAGTCCTGCGACATCGTCGGCGTGTTCTGGGGCGCGGCCGTGGCCCGTGATCCCAAGGCGCACCAGGAGAACGTGCGCCAGCTGATGCAGATGTACGCCGAAGGCAAGATCCGGCCGCACGTGTCGGAGACCTTCCCGCTGGCCCGCGCCGGCGAGGCGATCGCGCACCTGGCCAGCCGCAAGGCGATGGGCAAGGTGGTCGTGGTTCCGTAGGACGGCCCAAATCCGTGTGTCCCCGCGAAGGCGGGGACACACACTGATGCTGGAGCATGGTCGCCGGAGAAGCGGCCAGCGCGGCTTGGAACCCCGCCTACGCAGGGGAAATCGGAATAAGGGGAAGAGGAAATGGCGGGACGTCTTGAGGGCAAGGTCGCCCTGATCACCGGCGGGGCCTCGGGCATCGGCCTGGGCACGGTGGAACTGTTCGTGGCGGAGGGGGCCTGCGTGGTCGCCGCCGACCTGCAGGACGAGAAGGGGGCCATGCTCGAGAAGCGGTTCCCCGATCGCGTCCGCTACGCCCACTGCGACGTGACCGTCGAGACCGACATCGCCAAGGCGGTCAAACTGGCCGCCGAGAGCTTCGGCGGGCTGGACATCCTGTTCAACAACGCCGGCCATGGCGGCGCCCCGGGCAATGTGTCGGAGATCGACGCCGCCGGCTGGGACCACACCTTCGCCCTGCTGGTGCGCGGGCCGGCTCTGGGCATGAAGCACGCCCTGCCCGAGATGCTAAAGCGCGGCGGCGGCTCGATCATCAACACCGCCTCGATCGCCGGCCTGCAGGCGGGCTTCGGCCCGCTGGCCTACTCGGCCGCCAAGTGCGCGGTGATCCACATGTCCAAGTGCGCTGCGGCCGAGCTTTCGCCCCAGAAGATCCGCGTCAACGCCATCTGCCCGGGCCTGATCGCCACCTCGATCTTCGGCGCCTCGATGGGTCTGCCCCGCGAGGTCGCCGACCAGATGGCGGCGCGGATGGAGGAGATCGCGCCGAAGATCCAGCCGATCCCCAAGGCCGGCCTGCCGGATGACATCGCCCGGGCGGCCCTGTACCTCGCCTGCGACGATTCGCTCTTCGTCACCGGCACCCACATCGTTGTCGACGGCGGTCTGACCATCGGCGGTCGGGGCTCCTGGGATCCCAACGCGCCAAATCCGATCCTCGACGCCCTGGGCATCAGCCCAGAACAGGCCGAGCAGATGCGTTTGGCCATGGCGGCCCAGCAGAAGGGTTGAGCAAGACCTTGCACCCGCCGTTGGCCATCGACCCGGGACTCGATCCCGGCCAGATCGCACCGGTTTTTCGCCGGCACGGCCGCATTCACCTGCCCGGCTTCTTTGCCGGCTCCGGGGCCGCTGACATCCATGCCGGCCTGACCGGACCGGCGCCGTGGACAAAGTCGGTGATGATCGGCTCGGACGGTCTCGACGCCCATATGGACGCCTACGACGCCCTTGACGCCAAGGCGCGCGCCGAGATGAACGCGGCGATGAAGCGTGAGGCGGTCGACGGGTTCCTCTACCGCTTCGACAAATGGCGACTGTCGAACGACATCGAGGCCGGGATCCGCCACGGGGGCGCGCTGGCGCCGGTCGAGGCGGTCTACGACTTCGTCAACAGCGAGGCCTTCCTGGGCTTCATCCGCGCGCTGACCGGCGATGACCGGCCGGCCTTCTGCGACGCCATGGTCACGCGCTACCGCCCCGGCGACTTCCTGACCGCGCACAGCGACGGCATGGAGGGCCAGAACCGGCTCTTCGCCTTTGTCCTCAATTTCACGCCGGCATGGCGCCCGGACTGGGGCGGGCTGCTGCTCTTCTTCGACGAAGACAACCACGTGGCGGAGGGCTACAGCCCGGCCTGGAACGCCCTGAACCTGTTCCGCGTGCCCCAGTCGCATGCCGTCTCGCCGGTCTGGGAGTTCGCGGGCGCCGACCGGCTGTCGATCACGGGCTGGGTGCGGGCGAGGTGAGCGGTGCCTGACGAGATCCCGCCCGTCGCGCCCCTGCCGGCGCGCCCGGCGCTGGCCCCCAACGTACGCGGCGCGCTGTGGATGCTGGCCTCGGCGCTCGGCTTCACGGTCATGACGACCCTCATCAAGTTCCTCGGCGACGACTATCCGGCCGCGCTGCAGACCTTCTATCGCCAGGCGGCGGGCCTGCTGGTTCTGGCCCCGATGATCCTGCGCGACTGGCGCGGCGCGTTTCATACCACGCGGCCGGGCATCCTTTTCTTCCGCTCGGCGGTCGGCACCGTCTCGATGATCCTGAGCTTCTACGCCTTCCAGGTGCTGCCGCTGGCGGAGGCCAACGCCCTCTCCTTCACGCGGACGCTGTGGCTGGTGCCGCTGGCCTTCTTCGTGCTGCGCGAACCGCTGGGTCCATTGCGCATCGGCGCGGCGCTGGTCGGGTTCGCGGGGGTTCTGGTCATGCTGCAGCCGGGCGCGCCTGGGCATGGCTTCGGCTGGGGCCAGGCGGCGGCGCTGGGCGCGGCCTTCGGCTTCGCCATGACCATCACCGGCATGAAAGTGATGACCCGCGACCACAGCCCCTTCACCCTCCTGGTCTGGTCGGCGGTTCTGGGGCTGGTGTTTTCGATCCCGCCGGCGCTGTTCGTCTGGCGCTGGCCGGCGCCGCAGGACCTGCTGCTGCTGGCGGCCATGGGCGTCTTCGGGACCATTACTCAGGGCTGTTACATCAAGGGCATGCAGATCGGCGACGCTGCCGCCATGGCCCCGATCGACTACACCCGGCTGGTGTTCTCGGCCGCGGTCGGCTTCCTGCTGTTCGCCGAGATCCCGACCTGGGCGACCATCGCCGGCGCCGCCCTGGTCGTCGCCTCGACCCTGTTCATCACCCTGCGCGAACAGCAGCTGGCGAAGCGGGCGAAGGCTACATCAGCCCCGAAATGACCGCGGTGCGCCAGATGGCGAGCTGGGCGCCGAAGTACAGGAACCAGACCGCCCAATTGGTCAGTCGCGTCGAGCCGAACAGCACCTCACCGCGAAACAGGCTGATGGCGAGGATGGCGTCCGACGCCATGAAGGCGACCGCGCCGGCCATGGCCGGCCACTCGTAGGGCGTGAGGCGGAAGCTTGCGCCGACCATCACCGCGATAACGACGGCGTAGAGCACGACCGCCGGCCGCAGCGGGCCCGTGTGCTTCCAGACAAAGGCAAGCAGCGCAAAGGCGGCGACCGCGACAAGGCTCCAGGCCACGAACTGCGGCGGGCCGTCGACGTGCATCGGATCGGTGAACTGCACGAACAGCGCAATGTAGGCGGCGTGGCCCAGCAGGAAGGCGACTAGGCCCCAAGGTAGCCACTTCTGCGGGTCGCGGGACAGGAAGGCGTCCCCGACCGCGCAGAAGGCCAAGCCGACCGTCAGCAAAAGCGGCGCCCGCAAGAGCACGGCGCAGATCGCCAGCGCCGCCACTGGGATAGTCTTAATCACCGTCCTCGGCCACGAGGGCGATCGGCCAGCGAGGGCTAGCCCATAGACCAGCGCGCAAAGCAGGCCAGGGAGAAACACGCCGCCGTAGACCGGATCACTCGGCCCGCAGTCGTAGAGACAAACCAGCTTGCCGCCATGGCCGTGGATCGTCGGCGGCGCCATCATTGCCGTTCCCCCGCCCCCATTTGCCGCCTCAGTCGCCCGCGAACCGGTCGAGGAACGCTCGCGCCGCCTCGCGGTGCTTGGCCTTCACGTTCTTTCCCACCACCGCCAGCAGCGCCGCGAACACCGCCGCGTCATCGGTGAAGCCGATGCCGGCGAGGATGTCGGGAATGGCGTCCGTCGGCAGCACGAAGTAGGCGAGCGCCGCCAGCATCATGCCCTTGGCCGCCGTCGGTGTCTCCGGATCGCGCGCGCACCACCAGACCGAAAGGGCGTCGGCAGCGAAGGGAATCCGCGTCGCGACCCTGCGGATCTTGGGCCAGAACCCCTTTTCCACACGGACTTCGTTGACCCGGACCGTCTCCGGAACCAGGGCGTTCGATGGATCAATCACCGCGTTGACGTCGGGTGACGGCTTGGATTTGGCGCTCATGGGGCTAAACCGCTGTTCGACTGTAGTTCAACACAACGCACGGGGAGCCGTCCATGAAGCTTGATTCCTCCATTTCCGCCGTCGTCACCGGCGGCGCCTCGGGCCTCGGCGAGGCCACCGTCCGCGCCCTGGTCGCCCAGGGCGTCAAGGTCGCCATCTTCGACCTCGACCGCCAGGCCGACAAAGGCGCCGCGCTTGAAAAAGAGCTGGGCGTGACCTTCTGCGCCGTCAACGTCACCAGCGACGCCGAGGTCGACGCCGGCTTCGAGAAGGCCCGCGCCGCCAACGGCCAGGAGCGCATCCTGGTCAACTGCGCCGGCACCGGCAACGCGGCCAAGACGGCGAGCCGCGACAAGACCAGCGGCGAGATCAAGCACTTCCCGCTGTCGCACTTCGACATGATCATCCAGATCAACCTGGTCGGCACGTTCCGCTGCATCGCCAAGTCGGCGGCCGGCATGCTGACCCTGGACCCCCTGCCGGATGGCGACCGCGGCGTGATCATCAACACCGCCTCGGTTGCGGCCGAGGACGGCCAGATCGGCCAGGCGGCCTATTCGGCGTCGAAGGGCGGCGTCGTCGGCATGACTCTGCCGATCGCCCGCGACCTTTCCAGTGAAGCCATCCGCGTCAACACCATCCTGCCGGGCATCTTCAACACCCCGCTGCTTGCCGCCGCACCGGAAGCCGTCAAGGCGGCCCTTGGCGCTCAGGTGCCGTTCCCCAAGCGTCTCGGCCAGGCCGAAGAGTACGCCTCGCTGGCGCTGGAGATGATCCGCAACGGCTACTTCAACGGTGAAGACGTCCGTCTGGACGGCTCGATCCGGATGGCGCCGCGGTAGCAGGCGATCCATCATCGAAGACGAAGGGCGGCTCGTGAGGGCCGCCCTTTCTCTTTGCCCCGTCAGTTCGGGACCGGCCGCTGGATGGTCGGGCCGAGGTTGGCCATCACGTCGTGCGCGTCGAAGGCTCGGGGGTCGTCGGCTGGCTTTGCGCCGCGACCGAGCACGATCTCGGCCGTGGCCTCGAACTTCTCGATGGTGCGCACATCCATGCGGTCCGCCCAGAACGGATCACCGTACCAGGGATCCCAGCGCCGCCAGCCCCAGGTCGGGCCATAGTATCGCCAGGACGGGCGCCACCACCCGTAGGCCCCGTAGGGTCCATAGGACGGCGGATCGACATAGGTCCGAGCCTTGCGGTCGGTGTCCCGTTCGACCAGCGTGAACCAGTCATAGCCCTCGCCGACGGTCACCTCCGCCGCCCGGTAGAGCAGGTAGCGCTCGACGGTTTCGCGTGACGTCAGGCTGTTGCCCGCGAACGAGACCCGGAAACGATTGGTCTCGAGCCGGCTTTCGGAGAAGCCGCCGGATACCGACTGGCCCGGCACGTTGGGCTGATAGGGCGTGGCGGTCGCGCAGGCGGTCAGCATGGTCGCCGCGACCAGCAGTCCCGCCAGGGCGGTCGCCTTGATGGTCTTCATGGCCGTTCACTCCAGCGCGGGGCGTGCGGCGCGCGAACGACGCTTCAGCCCCGGTTTTTCGTCCCTAGAGAAACACATGGCGCAGGCGGGAAGTTGCGCCAAGAGGTTATCGCGCCTTCGGTCGCGATCGGACCCTCGGATGTCTCGACTCACGCAAGGGGAACCCTCTAGGCAGGGACGATGACCCTGCCTGACCTCTCGCCCGTCCGTCGCCGGATGATCGCTGTTCCGGACGGCGAGATCGCCGCCCTGGAGTTCGGGCCGGCCGACCGGCCCCTGGACGTGATCTTCCTCCACGCCAATGGGTTCAATGCCGCGACCTACCGCACCATCCTCGCGCCGCTGGCTGACCGGCTGCGCGTGCTTGCCGTCGATCAACGCGGACACGGCCGCACGACGCTCCCCGCCGACCCTGGCGCGAAGAATTCCTGGCTCGGCTTTCGCGATGACCTGCTGGCGCTGCTCGACGCCCTGGAAGAGACGCCCACGGTTCTGTCCGGCCATTCCATGGGCGGCACGGCCTGCCTCCTGGCGGCCGGTGAACGTGTCGACGCCGCCCGGCGGCTGGTGCTTTTCGACCCGGTGATCATCACCCCCGAACGCGTGGCGAGCTTCGGCCCCGAAGGCCTGCGCGATTCGCCGCTGGCCCAGGGCGCCCGACGTCGGCGCGCGACCTTTCCAAGCCGCGAGGCGGCGTTCGAGGCCTACCACGGCCGCGGTGCGTTCAAGACCTGGCCGGACGAAGTCCTTCGCGACTATCTCGTCGACGGCCTGGTCGAGGATGGCCAGGGCGGCCTGCGCCTCTGCTGCGCGCCGGAGTGGGAAGCCGCCAACTTCGGCGCCCAGTTCCACGACACCCTCGGCGCCTTCGCCGCGGAGACGGCCCCGATCCGCATCCTCAAGGCCGAGCATGCCTCGACCTGCCAGTTCGACCTCCACGAGGCGGCGGTGCTGGCGCGGGGCGTGCGGCTGGACCTTGTCCCGGGAACCAGCCACTTCCTGCCGATGGAGCGGCCCGAGCTGGTGCGTGAGGCGCTGCTGGAGGCGGCGGGGTCGCCTCAGGCCGGATGAAGCGTCCCGTCAGAGCGTCAGCCCCGGGGTCGCCTGCCGCATCAGCTGCTCGCGGGCGGCCTCGCTGATCGGCACGATCTTGCGGGCGTCCAGGTCGAAGGTGATCGCAACCGCCTCAGACGTGCCCCACGGCTTTCCGGTGTCGGGATCGACCATCCAGTGGACCATGGTCTTGGTTCGGGCGTCGGCGGTCTTCAGGCCCGAGCGGATCTCCAGCCGCTGACCGGCGCGCGGCCAGTCGAGGTGGATGAGACGGTATTCAAGCACCGCACCACCGACCCGTCTGGGCTTCTCCTCTGCGTCGCTGGTCACCGTCTCGCGGAAGCCGCGCACGAGGCGGGCGATGCCGTCCGAGACCCGACCGATGAACAACTCGGGCAGCATGCGGCCGAAAATGTCGCAATCCTGGGGGGCGACGGCCCCCTGGGCGATGCGGACGAGGCCGAGTTCGTCGGCCCGCGCGAGGCTGGCCATCGACTCGACCGGAGCCAGCGAGACGCTGCGCGCCGCGGCCGGCTCGGGCACGGCGAGGGCCAGGTCGGCCGCCAGCGCTCGCGTGCGATGGCTCCAGGGAAAGGCGCGGCCGTCGCGCGGCGTGACGTGGGCGACCACGGTCTGGAAGGTCGCGGCCAGGACGCCGGTCTCGCTATGCCAGAGGAGCTGGACAAGCCGCGCCTCGTCCTCGCCCATTTCGACCACCCCGCCGGTCATGTGCAGGGCGGCGCCGGCGTGGGCCTCCCGCAGGAACCGGATGTGCTGCTCGCGGACCAGCAGGGTCGACTCGGCGTGGACGGTGAAGGCCTGCGGCAGGCCCAGGGCGGCCGCCATTCCGACCAGGCCCTCTGCCGCCTTGGCGACGTAGAAGCGCACATTCATGTGCCCCATCTCGTCGCATTCCCAGGTGTTGACGCCCCCGCGCCAGATCTCGATTCCGTCGTCGGACATCAGGCGCGGCAATCCTCGCAGCGGCCGTGGGCCTCCACGGTCAGGCCGGTCAGGGTGAAGCCTCGGTCGGCGGCCAGTCGCTCGATCTCGGACGTGCCGACCGGCGCGATCTCGCGGGTTCGGCCGCAGCAGTCGCAGATCAGGAAGGCCGCCGCGTGGCCCTCACTGCCGCCGCCGCAGGCGATGTAGGCGTTGAGGCTCTCGATGCGGTGCGCGAAGCCGTGCTTCGACAGGAAGTCCAGCGCCCGGTAGACGGTGGGCGGCTTGGCCGGCTCGCCGCCGGCGCCGAAGCCGGCGATCAGATCGTAGGCCTTCACGGGCTGACCCGCCTGCAGCAGCAGCTCCAGCACCCGGCGCCGCGGGGCGGTGAGGCGCTGACCCGCGGCGTCGCAGCGCGCCTCAGCGGCGGCCAGCCCGGCCGACAGCGCTCCCCCGGTCAACCCGGGCTGGTCGTGGTCGTGGTCGCAGGCGTGCGCATGAGCCATGGCCTGACAGGTAGAGGCGGGCGGCGGTCAGGGCAAGCGGCGCGGGATCACCAGGCCGGTGTCGCCAGCAGCGCGGCCTCGGCGTCACAGCCTTCGATTGGGCCGGTCTTGGCGCGCAGGGCGGCGAGTTCGGCGCGGGCCTCCTCCATGTCCGCGCGGAATTCCGGCGAGCTGTGCAGGGCGGCGACGACCGCCGTGCCGTTGTCGCGTCCCGCGGCGACCGAGCTGGCGTTGTGCACGCCGCAGACCGCCCGGCTCTCGGTGAAGGCGCGAGCGCGCAGGAGGATCCTGTCGGCGCGATCCGGCGCCAGCTCGGCGAGGATGAGTCCGACCGCCCAGCCCCAGCTCGCATGCCCGGATGGATAGTCGGGGCTCTCGTCCAGCGCCTTCTCACGGGCGACGCAGATCGGGCCGTCGTCCACCAGGTAGGGGCGCTTGCGGCTGTAGTAGGATTTCGGTCGATCGACGGCCCTGGTCAGGTCCGGCGCGACGCGCATCAGGAGCTTGCCGATCTTCGGAGTCGACACGAACCCGACCTCCGCCCCGACGGCGCAGGCGAAGGCCTTGCCGACCTCACGCTCCTTCGCGTCTGCGATCGCCATGTCCCAGCGCGGCGTGCCCTGCAGGGCGCGGGTCGCTTTGAAGATGGCGCGATCGGCCTCCGCTTCCGCCGAGCCGGCCTGCGGCGCGGGCGGCACCACGAAGGTCGTGTCGGGGGCGGCGTCGCCCAGGTAGCCCTTCCACGGCAGCTGGGCCCAGGCGGCGCCGGCGGCCAGCGTCGCGACCATCGCCGCGGCGACGATCATCTTCCGTGTACGTTGCATTGGTGAGTCCTCCCGACGGCTGCAAGCATCGCCAGCCGGCGAAAGCCTGGCAAGCCCCAAAGGCTCAAGCCTTCGGGACGCTCCAGGTCAGGCTGACGTTCGAACCCGAGCCCTCTCCGGTGACGATCACTTGCAGCGAACGCCGGCTCGCCTCGTCGGTCGCGCTGAACATTCGCGCCGCCCCCATGTTCATCTCCGCGGCCTCGCCGAGGCCGGCCGCCTTCGCCTTGTCGCGGTAGAAGGCCAGCACCTGCTCTGGGAAAGCCGCCGCAGTGTAGACATACATGCCGCCCTTGCCCTCGGCGCTCGCGACACTGGTGACCGAACCCGACGGCGCTGCGCCGGGGTAGAGGGGCGCGAAGTCGGGCAGGTCCGCCTTGACGTTGGCCCCGGAGCGGACGACCGCGCCGTCCTTGCCGGTGATGGTCACAGAGCCGCCGGGGCCGACCTTCAAGCCTGGCTTGGGCGTCTCGTCCTTCCTGCCGCACGCGGCGAGCGACAGGGCGCTGACGGCCAGCACGACGATGACAGGGCGCATTCTAGGGTCCCAAATGAAAAAGCCGCACGAGGGAAGAACCCTCGCGCGGCTTGATCGGTCTGGCAACTGGGACGCGTCAGGCGAACAGCTTCTGCCAGCGACGCTTCTCGCGGCTCTTCCAGGCGCCCCGGTGGTAGGCGTCCGAACCGATCAGCGGAACGACCGTCGTCGCCTCGGCGAAGACCATCTGCTCATGCGTGGTCTGCACCTTGCCCCAGGAGGCGGCCTCCTTGAGCGTCGAGGAACTGCAGGCGCCGTCCCGCACATCGGCGACGGTGATCTGCACGGCGTAGCGGTGCATCTCGGCCTCGACGCCGAGGATCTCGGCGCAGACGACGGTGTCCTGAGCGAAGTTCTTCGGCACGCCGCCGCCGACCATGAACAGACCGGTGACGCCGGCGGCGATCTTGATGTCGGTCAGCTCGCGGAAGTCGGCGATGGCGTCGAGCATCAGGTAGGGCTTGCCGGCGGCGGCGCGCTCTTTCTGGTGCTTGACCAGGCCGAAGCCCGCCGAGCTGTCGACGAAGGCCGGACAGAAGATCGGCACGCCTTCTTCATAGGCGGTCTGGATCAGGCTGCCGGGCTTCTTGGCGTTGCCCTCGCTCAGCCACTTGCCCATCTCCCAGATGAACTCGCGCGAGCTGTAGCCGCGCGGCTCCAGGCGATTGGCGATCTCCAGGATGGTGTGGTCGCAGGCCTGGAGTTCTTCCTCGTCGATGTAGGTGTCGTAGATGCGGTCGATGTAGTTGTCGCGCAGGACGTTGTCGTCGACCGGGCCGGCCGCCTGATAGTGTTTGAAGCCCAGGGCCTCAAAGAAATCCATGTCGACGATCGAGGCGCCGGTGGCGACCACCGCGTCGATCATGCCGAACTTCACCATGTCCCGGTAGACGTGCATGCAGCCGCCGGCCGAGGTCGAGCCGGCCAGGATCAGCCACGGCGAGCAGTCCTTGTCTTCCAGCGCCATGTTGAAGATGTCGGCCGCGCGGGCGGTGTCGCGCGAGCTGAACGACATCTTGCGCATGCTGTCGATGATCGGACGCGCGTCGAAGCTGGCGATGTCGATGTGCTCGACGGTCGTGCCGAGCAGCTGGGCCTTCATATTGGTCGGAGCGTTCATCGCTTCGGTTTCCCTGACAGTGAGCGCCCGTCCAACAAAGTTAGTCCCCAGCCCGGACGGAGCGACGGGCTGGGGCTGTAAACGCGTGAGGCTCGGATTATCTCCGGCGACGCTTCCTGCTCTTTGGACGCGGCAGTTTCACGACGTTCTCGATCGCCGTGCGCGGAGCCGGGATCGAACGGCGGGCGAGGCCGAACATCGAGGCCATCGGCGCATCGCCGACCTCGACTTCTTCCACGGAGCCAAAGCCGTTGAAGCGGGTCTGCATCGCCACCCCGTAGGCGCCCAGCATGCCGATCTCCACGAAGTCGCCCTCGCGAATGTCCTCCGGCAGCCAGAACGGACCGGGCATGTGGTCGATGGAATCGCAGGTCGGACCGTAGAACTCGAACGGGCGCAGATTGCCCGTCAGCTCGCGAGCCTCGCCCCCGCCGCGATAGCCCTTCACCGGGAACGGCCACTTGGCGTGGGCGGCGTCGAACAGCGAGCCGTAGGCGCCGTCGTTCAGGTAGAGGGAGTCGCCCTTGCGCAGCTCGACGCGGGTCATCAGCGAGGTCGATTCGGCGACCAGCGCCCGGCCGGGTTCGCACCACAGCTCGGTCGTCTCCGACACGGGCATCTCGTTGAAGCCTCGGTCGATGGCGGCGATGTAGTCGGCCATGTCGGGCGGAATCATACCCGGGTAGACCGATGGGAAGCCGCCGCCGACGTCGATGACGTCCGCGAACACGCCCGCGCGCACCAGGGCCCGACCGGTCTGGGCCATCGCGGCCTGGAAAGCGGTCGGCCGCATGCACTGACTGCCGACGTGGAACGACACGCCCATCAGATCCTGCGTCGCGCGACGGGCCGCGAGCATCAGGGCGGGCGCCTGGTGCTGGTCGACGCCGAACTTGCCCGACAGGCTGTAGGCGGCGCCTTCGGCCGACACGCCCATGCGGACGATCAGGGTCAGGTCCTTGGCCCGGCCGGTGGCGTCGAGAATCTTCTCGAGCTCCTCGGCCGTATCGAACGAGAAGGTCTTCACGCCGTGATCGAAGTAGGCGGCCGAGATTGCGGCGCGCGACTTCACCGGATGCATGAAGGCCATGCGCGATCCGGGAGCGTTCTCCGCGACAAGCTCGACCTCGTTCAGCGAGGCCACGTCAAACCCGGTGACGCCGTTCTGCGCGAGAGTCTTGATGACCCAGGGCGAAGGGTTGGCCTTCACCGCGTAGAGGACGTCGCCCTTGAAATTCGTCTGGAACCAGCGCGCTGCGGCGGCTACGGCGTCACGTCGCACAAGGGCGACAGGACGTTCCGGAGACCGCTCACGGACCAGGTCCAGGGGCAAATGGTACGTGCGCAATTCACGTAACCCCCTGTTGATTGTTAAACCCAGACCGGCGTTAGCGGCGCAGCAAACAGACCTACGGGGTCCGCCGGAGCGCGCGATTTAGGGTCGAACGCCCCCCATGTAAAGAGGTAAATTTCCCTTGCCGGGCCAAGGGTGGCGCGGGGTCGGCTTCGCGTGACCGTCACACTCGCCGCACACGGAACTTTCGTGTATGGCGCGCAAGACCGCGACGGCCTTTCCCGCAAGGCGGGGAGACAATTGCCTCGCGTCATGAAAGTTTCGCATGTCCCTTCCATGACGGCCGGGCATCTGTGTTAAGGACTCTTCCCGAAAAGCCATGACATCGGACGCCGTTCTCTCCATTCGCCAGGTCTCCAAGACCTTTGGTCCCCGCCGCGCGCTCGACGGGGTGTCGCTCGACGTCGCCCGCGGCGAGATGGTGGCGCTGATTGGTCCCTCGGGCTCCGGCAAGTCGACGCTGCTTCGTTCGATCGACGGCCTGCAGACCATCGACAACGGCCCCGGCGTCATCGAGGCGTTCGGCGTGAAGACTCAGGCGAAGGGCAAGGTCGGCGACAAGGTCCGCGAAGCTCGCATCCGCATCGGCTTCATCGCGCAGCAGTTCAATCTCGTCGGCCGCCTGAGCCTTTACACCAATGTCGCGCTCGGCTCGCTCGGGCGCATCAGCTACCTGCGCGGGGTTTTCGGTCGCTGGCCGCAGGAAACTCAGCAGGCCGCGATGGCCGCTCTTCAGCGGGTGGGCGTGTCCGAGTATGCGGGCCAGCGGGCCAACACGCTGTCCGGCGGCCAGCAACAGCGTGGCGCGATCGCCCGCGCGCTGGTCCAGAAGGCCAAGATCATCCTGGCTGACGAGCCGGTCGCCTCGCTTGACCCGGTCTCCGCGCGCAAGGTCATGGAGATCCTTCGCGAGCTGAACACCAAGGATGGCCTTACCGTCATCGTCACCCTGCACCAGGTCGACTACGCGTTGCGCTACTGCGATCGCGTCGTGGCCCTGAAGGCCGGCAACAAGGTCTATGACGGACCGGCCGCCGGCCTGAAGCGCGACAAGCTGATCGAAATTTACGGCCCGGAATTCGAGGACGTCTTCTGGGAAGGAGCCCCCCAATGATTCTCCGTCGTTCGCTGCTGGCCCTCGGCGCCGTCGCGACCCTGGCCCTTGCCGCCTGCGGTGGAAAGGGCGACGAGTCCAAGGCCCAGGACGCCGTCACCTTCTCGATCCTCTCGACCGAGTCCTCGCAGAACATGGAGTCCTACTGGACCCCGATCCTGGCGGACATGGAGAAGCAGACCGGACTGAAGGTGAAGCCGTTCTTCTCGTCCAACTACAGCGCCCTGATCGAGGCGATGCGCTTCAAACAGACCGATGTGGGCTGGTTCTCCAACCAGTCGGGCCTGGAGGCGGTGCGGCGGTCGAACGGCGAGGTCTTCGCGCGCACCTTCGATCCGTCGGGCACCGACGGCTACAAGTCGGTGATCATCGTCCCCTCCGGCAGCCCGATCCGGACGATCGACGACCTGCTGAAGTGCGACGGCACGCTGAACTTCGGGATGGGCGACAAGAAGTCGACGTCAGGCACCCTGGCGCCGATGACCTACGTCTTCATTCCGGCGGGCAAGAAGCCGGAGACCTGCTTCAAGACCGTGCTCACCGCCAATCACGCCGCCAACCTGTTCGCGGTGGCGGCCGGTCAGCTGGACGCGGCCACCAACAACTCCACCGCCATTCGCCTCAACGCCGACCGAGGCCAGGGCCAGGCCGGCAAGGTTCGGGTGATCTGGGAATCGCCGACCCTGCCGGAGGATCCGATGGTCTGGCGCAAGGACCTCGACCCGGCGGTCAAGGAGAAGCTGCGCCAGTTCTTCCTGACCTATGGCCAGGGCGAGGGGGCTGAGGCCGAGCGCCAACGCGCCAACCTGGCCAAGCTGAGCATCGGCGGCTTCCTGCCGGCGGACGACACGCACTTGCTTGTCGTGCGCGAGATGGAAGCCACGGAAACGTTGCTCTTGGCGCGCGAAAGCGGCGACGCGACGAAGACGGCCGCGGCCGAGAAGGCTCTGGCGGGCATCCAGGCCGAACGCGCCGCGGCGACCGCCAAGGCCGGCGCCGCGCCGGTCGCGCCAGCGCAGTGACGAGCGCGCCGATGACCGCCGCCGAAGCGCTTCTCTCTCCGCCCCAGCGCGCGCTGTCGGCGCGCCTTTTCGACTTCGCCATCTTTGGCGGCGTCGCGGTGCTGCTGCTGGTCAGCTTCGGCGCCGCCGAGATCGACAAGTTCCCGATGCTCTTCAGTGAGAAGAGCGGCATGGGCGAGTTCGTGAGCGACTTTTTCAAACCCTTCCGCTTTTGGGACGACAGCTGGGCGGCCACCGACTTCACCGGCAAGAGCTGGAACATCTATGTCGCCAAGATGTGGGAAACCATCCAGATGGCGCTGTGGGGCACGTTCCTGGCGATCATCCTGGCCATCCCGCTGGGTCTGTTGGGCGCCAGCAACATCACGCCGGCCTGGATCCAGCAACCGGTCCGCCGAGTGCTGGACATCGTACGGTCGATCCCCGACCTGGTGCTGGCCTACATGTTCATCGCAGCGGTCGGCCTGGGGCCGTTCGCAGGCGTCATGGCCATGATGTTCAATACCGGCGGCGTGCTCGCCAAGCTGTTCTCCGAATCGGTCGAGGCAATCGACAAGGGGCCCGTCGAGGGCGTCAGGGCCACGGGCGCCAGGCGGCTGGCCGAGATCATCTGGGGTGTGATTCCGCAGGTCGCGCCCCACTGGACCAGCTATGCGCTGTACCGCTTCGAATCCAACAGTCGCGCGGCCACCGTGCTCGGGCTGATCGGCGCAGGCGGCATCGGCCAGGTGCTGGTCGATTCCACCCAGGCCTTCAAGTACGACGAAACCGGCTGCATCGTCCTGGTCATCATCGTGGCCGTGTCTGGCATCGACCTGCTGTCGCAGGCCATCCGCAGCCGCCTTCTCTGACAGAAGTAACCGGGTTTCGGCCCCCCGGCTCGGGCGCGTCGTCCTCGGCGGAGCCCGGTCCTGGCCCGCCTGATCGTTCGGGCCGGGCGACTGTCACAAATCTGACGCCAGAGTGTCGCCAAACATTCGAACACTCGTCGCCGAACCGTCGTCGACCGTCCCTACAGCGATGACCGCGCTCCCCACGAGGAGCAACGGATCACTCGACAGGGAATCGACCATGAAGACGAAGACCACGCTGGCGTGCGGGTCCGCGCTGGGCGCGCTGGCGGCGCTGACGCTCGCTTCGGGAGCAGTGGCCCAGGAGACCAGCACCAGCTGGAAGGGCGCGCCGCAGTTCCAGAACGACACCCTGACCTTCAAGGTCCGTGGGCGAGTCTACCTCGACGGCGTCAATCAGGAAGTCGATCGCGAGGCCGGCGCTGACTTCAGTTCGCAGGTCACCCGCACCCGCACCGCCCGTCTGGGCGTGGAAGGCTCGTGGAACTACAATTTCGCCTACAAGGCCGAGCTCCAGCTGGTCGGCGGATCGGCCGCCTGGGAAGACCTCATCCTCGAATACAAGCCGAACGACACGACCTCGATCATGGTCGGCAACTTCAAGACCGTTTCGCTCGAGAACATCACCTCGTCGCGCTACACGACCTTCATGGAACGCGGCGCCTACAACGACCTGATCGACGGCGGCCGCGTCATGAACATCGCCGGCAAGATCAACGGCGAAACCTGGACCCTGCTGGCGGGCCTGTCGGGCGACTCGATCAACGATCCCGATCCGACGGTGGCGGGCAATGACGGCGGCAGCGAAAGCGTCGCGGTCGTCGCGCGCGGCACCTGGTCGCCGCTGGTCACCGACACCCAGGCCGTGCACCTGGGCCTTTGGGGCCGAAAGCGCGACCGCGGCGACAAGGCCGGCTTCGCCTACCAAGTCCGCAACAACTCGAACTACGGAGCCCGCTACACCGCCTCGGGCGCCATCGGCGACGCTGACACGGCGATCGGCCTTGAGGCCGCCTGGCTCGCGGGCCCGTTCTCGCTGCAGGGCGAATGGGCCAACATCGAGATCGATCGCACCAATGGCCTTGAGCAATCCGCCCGGGGCTACTACGCGGCGGCGAGCTGGTTCGTGACCGGCGAAAGTCGCAACCTGGAAGCCAAGAAGGGCGAATTCGGCCGCACCAAGATCCTCAATCCCGTCACCGCCGGCGGGCCGGGCGCGATCGAACTCGCTGTTCGCTACGACAATACCGACCTGACGGACATCACGGGCGTCTCCACGGCCGGCGAGTACTCGGCCTGGACCCTTGGCGCCAACTGGTACCCGTTCCCGTACGTTCGCTTCATGGCGAACTACACCAAGGCGCAGAACGACAACCCCGCCGTTGGCGCTGACGTGGACGTCGACACCCTGCAGTTCCGCGCCCAGTTCGATTTCTGATCGCTTCCTCCCCAGGAGACCAAACCATGAAGAAGATTCTCGGCGCCGCGGCCGCCATCGCCGTGATGGCCGTCGCCTCCCAGGCCCATGCCGCCCGCGACTACGTCTGGGCCGCCGGCTCCTCGACCGTTTTCCCGTTCACCACCCGCGTGGCGGAGAATTTCGCGAAGAAGTCCGGCTCCAAGGCTCCGAAGGTCGAATCCCTCGGCACCGGCGGCGGCATCAAGCTGTTCTGCTCGGGCACGGGAGAGGGTTTTCCGGACATCGCCAACGCCTCCCGTCCGATGAAGAAGTCGGAATTCGACGCCTGCGCGGCCAAGGGCATCAAGGACATCATCGCCTTGAAGATCGGCTTTGACGGCATTGTCGTCGCGGTCGACAAGGATGGCGCGGACTACAATTTCAAGATCGAGCACCTGTACCTGGGCCTGTCGTCCAAGGTCCTGCGCTACGGCAAGTTCGTGCCCAACCCCTACAAGACCTGGGACGAAATCGGCGCCGGCCTGCCGGGCAACCGCATTGTGGTCTACGGCCCGCCGCCGACCTCGGGCACCCGTGACGCCTTCCTTGAGCTCGGCATCGAGGAAGGGGCCCGGAAGTTCCCGGTGCTCGCCGAAATCCGCTCGAACAACGAGAAGAGCTTCAAGGGTCTGGTCGATCCCCTGCGCGGCGACGGCTGGATCGACGCCGGCGAGAACGACAACGCCATCGTCCAGACCCTGACCCGGACCCCGGGCGCCTTGGGCGTGTTCGGCTACTCCTTCCTTGAGGAGAACGGCGACAAGGTGAAGGCCGCGACGGTCAATGGCATCGCCCCGACCTCGACGACGATCGCCAACGGCTCCTACCCGCTGTCGCGCTCGCTCTACATCTACGTGAAGAAGTCGAACATCGGCGTGACGCCGGGACTGAAGCAGTTCGTCGAGGAGTACCTCTCCGACGCCGCTTCGGGCCGTGGCGGCTATCTGCAGGGCCGGGGCCTCATTCCGCTGCCGCCCGCCCAGCACGAAGCCGGCAAGGCCGCGTTCAAGGCCGGCACGGTGATGGCGCGCCCCGCGTCGTAACGGATCCAGAGACTAAGCGTAGCGGGCGCCGCGGAGGAGACTCCGCGGCGCCTTGCCTTGCGCGCCGTGCCTGCTTCGACACGCGCCTGCGGCGCTGCTCAGCATGACGGGGATGGATAGCCTACTGATTAGCCCTCCTGAGCAGGCCCAAAGGGCCGTGTCGAAGGACGCAATGACTAGAGCACGATGGCATCAGACGGAATCGTCTGATGGCTGAATCGTGCTCTAGAATCAAAGGTGTAGAGCCTGATTCAGGGTTCAGATTGTTCCATCTGAACCCATCAGGCTCTAGGCCGCCGGCTTGCGCCGCAGCCTCGCCAAGCGGCGCAGGCGGCGCCAGAAGCGCGTCTTCTCAGGCTCGGGATAGGGTTCGAGGTTCTTCACGAACTGCTCGGCGCAGGCGCGCCAGCTGAAGCCTTCTGCGAACTTTCGGACCCGGGTCCGGTCGAGCTCCAGGCAGGCGAGGCACGCCTCGCGCAGGCCGTCCGTGCGGCCGGGCGCCAGGACGCCGGCGCCGGAGCCGGGGATGATGTCGGCCGGCCCGGGCGCGTTGAACCCGGCCACCGGCGAGCCGGTCGCCATGGCTTCGAGGATCACCAGGCCGAAGGTGTCCGTCAGCGACGGGAAGACGAAGACGTCGGCGCTGTTGAAATGGGCCGCCAGCTCCTCGCCGAACTTGGCGCCGGTGAAGACCACCTCGGGATACTTGGCTTCCAGCTCGGCCTTCTGCGGTCCGTCGCCGACGACAACCTTGGTGCCCGGCAGATCGAGACAGGCGAAGGCCTCGATGTTCTTCTCGACGGCGACGCGGCCGACGTTGAGGAATATCGGCTTCTTCAAATGGGCGAAGACGTCCGGCTCGACTGGACGGCGCGGATGGAACAGCTCGGTGTCGACGCCGCGCGACCAGGCCGAGATGTTGCGGAAGCCGTGGCTCTCCAGCTCCTCGCGCATGGTGTCGGTGGCCACCATCATCCGGCCGGACGGCTTGTGGAACCACTTCATGTAGGCGTAGCCGGCGGCCAGAGGCACCGGCAACCGGGCCGAGACGTATTCCGGGAAGCGCGTGTGATAGCTGGTCGTGAACGGCAGCTTCCACTCCAGGCAGACTCGCCGCGCGGCGAGGCCGACCGGTCCCTCGGTGGCGATATGGATCGCCTCCGGCTCGAAGGACTTGAACCGCTCCTGCACCGGCTCGTACGCGCCGACCGCCAGTTTGATCTCGGCGTAGGTTGGCAGCGGGACGGTATTGAACTGGTCGGGGCTGATGACCTCGACCTCGTGGCCCATGGCGCGCATCTCGTCGACGACGCGCGTAAGCGTGCGGACGACGCCGTTAACCTGGGGCTCCCAGGCGTCCGTGGCCAGAAGGATACGCATCAGGCGGCGACGGGCTCCAGGTCGGCGGGAAGCGCCTGCCCGCCGCGTCGCCCGGCGCGAACCCGGGCCCAGTCTATGATTTCGAGGCGGCCGTCATGGTGCTCGACCAGAGCGGTGCAGCTTTCGACCCAATCGCCGTCGTTCACGTAGAGGATCCCGTCCATGTCCCGCATTTCGGCCTTGTGGATGTGGCCGCAGATCACCCCGTCCACGCCGCGGCGACGCGCTTCGTCGGTCACGGCCTGTTCGAAGTTCTCGATGAACTGCAGGGCGTTCTTCACCTTGACCTTCAGATAGGCCGAAAAGCTCCAGTACCCCAAACCCAGCCGGTGGCGCAGGCGGGCCACCAGAGTGTTCAGCATCAGGAGCGTTCTATAGGACCAATCGCCGAGGAAGGCGAGCCAGCGCGCGTGCTGGACGATGCCGTCGAACTCGTCACCGTGCACCACCAGGAACCGGCGGCCGTCGATCGTCTCATGGATGGCGTCCCGCGCGACGACCACGCCGCCGAAATGCACGCCGCAGAAGTCCCGCGCCACTTCGTCGTGGTTGCCGGGGACATAGGTGACCTTCACCCCCTTACGGGCCATCCGCAGGACCTTCTGGACCACGTCGTTGTGCGCCTGGGGCCAATGCCAGCCGCTCTTCAGCTTCCAGCCGTCGATGATGTCGCCGACCAGGTACATCTGCTCGCAGTCGAGATTGCGGATGAAATCGAGCAGCATCTCGGCCTGGCACCCTCGGGTGCCCAGATGCACGTCGCTGATGAACACCGTACGGCAGCTCAAAACTTGGGCTTCGGCCGTCATCGTCGCTCCCCCGGCAGGCGCCGAACCGGTCCGAGCTATGATGATTGCGTGTCAGTCTCGTGAACTGGGGACCGGCTCTGTTGCGACGCAACATCGCAATGCCTAGATCAACGCCGACATGGCCGAGATGACTGCAGTCCTGCGTGATACGCCGAAGTCGCGACGCACCCGCGCCCGCATCCTCGACGAGGCGGTCAGGGTGATCGCCCGCAGCGGCTATGCGGCCACGACCAACGCTGCGGTGGCCGAGGCGGCGGGCATCACCCGCGGCGCGATGCTCTATCACTTCCCGACCCGCGAAGGTCTCCTTGAGGCCGCCATCGAACACATCCAGCGCCAGCGCTCCTTCCTGTTCAAACAGGCGACCGAGAGCCTGCCCGCCGGCGGCGATGTCACCGAGCACGCCATCGAGAGCTACTGGGAGCTGCTCCACACCGAGCCCTTCATGGCCTTCGCCGAGCTCGAGGCGGCGGCGCGGACCGATCCCATGATCCGCGAGCTGCTGGCCCCGGCCCAGGCGGAGTTCGACAGGGCCCAGATCGGCGACCACTTCCTGAAGATGCTGCACGCCGGCGCCGGCCCGCGCTTCCAGGCCAGCCGCGACCTCGCGCGGTTCATGCTGGAGGGCATGGCTCGGGCGGACATCACCTACGACAGGGACCAGCGCGTCGAGCGGCTGCTGGCCGTCATCAAGCGCGCCACCCACATGCTGAACCGCAAGGGCGGCGTCACCGATATCTGGGCGGAGTAGGCGGCCGGCGGTTGACCCGCCCCCGCGCAGCACGGCATCACTGATCCATCCCGTGGACGCCGGAGCCTGCCCGCCATGAACCCCTTCACCCACCATCCGAACGCCGTCGGCGAAAGCTATGGCGAGCATTTCGGCGTGGCGACGAAGTTTGGCGTGACCATGATCGCGGGCGGCGTCGCGGCCGTTCTGCACGGCGTCTTCCCGTGGATGTTCGAGACCACCGGCAGCCGCGCGGTGAAGGCGCTCTACCACCAGATCAACGGCCGCGGCCCCGCCCAGCACGGCGCCGGCGATTGGGAAGGCTCGGGGGTCTAGGCCGTGCCGGCGCCGCTTTTCCTGTGCGGTGTCGTGCTGGCGGGTCGGCTTTGTCTGGGCGATCCCAATGGGCTTGAGATCAAAGCGTCCATGGACGCCAGCTGGCCGGTCTCCAGCAGCGAGCTGTCGGGGAAGGGCTGGTCCGCGACGGTGACCTGGGGGACGGACAACATCAATGCCCTGAACCCGACCCGGCTGTCGAAAGCCTGCTTCGAGGGGCGCTGCGTCGCCTACTTCCGGAAATGTGACGCGACCGGCCGATGTCTGTTCGTGTTCGACCGGGGAAGGGAACAGGAGTTGGTCCTGGAAATCGAGGCTCGCTCGTCGGCAGGGATGACCCGCGCGCTGGGCAGCATGGCCTACCTGCCGGACAAGGCCGATATCAACTCCCGCATGCCCCTGGCTGTTTTCAACGAACAGTCGCGGTTCGAGTCGCCATCCTGCGGTCGTCGGCGAAGTCGGGCCGGCGAGATCATCTGGGACGCCGGCTGCGAGTTTCTGAAGGACTAGCAGCTCAGCGTCCCTTCTCCGCCGCGATCCAGCGGTCGATGCGGGCTTCCAGCAGGTCCATCGGCAGCGGGCCGGCCAGCAGCACCGCGTCGTGGAATCGGCGGATGTCGAACTTCTCGCCCAGCGCCGCCTCGGCCCGGGCGCGGACCTCGACGATCTTCATCTCGCCGATCTTGTAGGCCAGCGCCTGGCCGGGCCAGGAGATGTAGCGGTCCAGCTCGACGCGGATGTTCAGCGGCGACAGGGCGCTGTTCTCGGTGAAGCACTTCTCCGCTTGCTCACGGCTCCAGCCCTTCCAGTGGATGCCGGTGTCGGCCACCAGCCGGCAGGCGCGCCACATCTCGTAGCTGAGGCGGCCGAACCGCTCATAGGGGTTGCGGTAAATGCCCATCTCGATGCCGAGCTTTTCCGAGTAGAGGCCCCAGCCCTCGGTGAAGGCGGTCATGTCGGCGTCGCGGCGGAAGGCCGGGACGTCCTCCAGCTCCTGCGACAGCGCGATCTGCAGGTGGTGGCCTGGCACCGCCTCGTGCAGTGTCAGGGCCGGCAGCTCGTAGAGGCCGCGCTGGTCCAGGTGGGTGGTGTTGACCATGTAGCCGCCGGCCACGCCCAGCCGCGGACTGCCCGGGAAATAGCGGCCGGTGGTGTAGTTCTCGGCGATCTCGGCCGGCACCGGCCGCACGCCATAGCTCAGCCGGGGCAGCGTGCCGAAGTAGCGCGGCAACTGGTCGTCGATCCGCTTGGAGATCTCGCTGGCCTTCTCGAGCAGGTCCTCCGGCGTCTGGGCGTAGAACCTGGGGTCGCTGCGCAGGTAGGCGAGGAACTCGGCGTGCGAGCCGGTGAAGCCGGTCTGGGCGCGAATGCCGTCCATCTCGGCGCGGATGCGGGCGACCTCCTTCAGCCCGATCTCGTGGATCTCGTCCGGGGTCAGGTCGGTGGTCGTGTAGCGGCGCGCGAGCCAGGCGTAATAGGCCTTGCCGTCCGGCACGGTCGACGCGCCCAGGCCCGGCCGCGCGGCGGGCAGGTACTCGGTCTCCAGGAAGGTCACGAACCGCTTCTGGGCCGGGCGCAGGCCGTCCTTCACCAGCGTCGTCGCGCGCGCCTTCAGCGCCGCCTTGTCCGCCGCCGACACGCTATTGGGCAGGCGGTCCAGGGCGGCGATCGACGGGTCGGCCTCGACCGGCGAAGCGGCGGCCTTGCGGGCCTGGTTCAGCACGATGTCGGCGATCGGCCTCGGCTGCGTGAAGCCGCTCCTCACCCCCCGCCGAGCGTTGTCGGTATTGTTGGCGTAGAAGGTCGGCAGCTGGGCGAGCCGCGCCAGCCAGGCCTCGGCGTCCGCCCTCGACGTCATCGGCGCGACCTGGGCCATGTAGGCGATGTAGCCGTCCCAGGAGTCGTCGCTTGAGAAGGCCAGTCTCCCGGTGTCGAAGCGGATGGCCTGCAGCTGGTCACCGACCACCCGCTTGAGGAAGGCGTGATTGAGCTTGCCATCCTCGTTGAGGCCGGCGGGATCGATCGCGGTGATCCGCTTGGCGAAGCCGTCCAGCGCGACCTTGCGCCGGGCGTCGGCCGCGAGGGTGACGTCAGGCAGCTTCGACAGGGCGGCGGCGTCGCCGTTTGCCCCGGCCGACAGCGGGTCCTCGGCCATGCGCCAGGCCTCGTAGTCGGCCATCAAGGTCGCGAGCATCGCCTGGTCCCTGTTGGCGCCCGGCGGCGGGGTCAGGGCGGCCGGCGGCGGCGCGGCCTCGCGCGCCATCGAGGCGGAGCCCAGGGCCAGGACGCCGGCGGCGAGCATCAGGGCGGCGGTGGTGCGGTTCATCATCGATACTCTCCCCACGGATTGGCCGGCACGCTGACCCAGCCACGCGGCGACCGCAAGCGGGGGGCTTGGCGAAACCGTCCGGAGCGGTTCATGGTCCGGCCCGAAGAGTGACCCAGGGGGAGGGACCCATGAGCTTCCTGACGCGCCGCACGCCCATTGACGGCCACGTTGGTCATGTCGAGGGTTCGGGCCTGAAGGCCACCCTCGGTTGGCCGCACCTGGTGGCGCTGGGCGTCGGCGCCATTGTCGGCACCGGCATCTACACCCTGACCGGCGAGGCGGCGGGCCTGGCCGGTCCGGGCGCCATGCTGTCCTTCCTGATCGCCGGGGCGGTCTGCGCCGCCGCCGCCCTCTGCTACGCCGAGATGGCGACGCTGATGCCCCGCGCCGGCAGCGCCTACACCTACAGCTACGCGGTGATGGGCGAGGCGACCGGCTGGGTGGTCGGCTGGAGCCTGATCCTCGAATACACGGTGGTCTGCGCGGCGGTGTCGGTCGGCTGGGCCGGCTACGCGTCCGGCCTGATCCTGCAGTGGTGGCCCGATGCGCCGAAGGAATTCCTGACCAGCATCAAGGACGGCGGGACCGTCAACCTGCCCGCCGTGTTCATCGCCATGGCCGTCGCGGGCCTTCTGGCGCTGGGCACGCGGGAGAGCGCGCGGGTCAACTTCGTGCTGGTGATCGTCAAGCTGATCGCCCTGGCGGGCTTCATCGCCCTGGCCGTTCCCGCCTTCAACGGCGCCCACTTCCAGCCCTTCATGCCGCACGGCTTCTGGGCCAACGAAGTCGACGGCGTGAAGATGGGGGTGATGGGCGCCGCCTCGATCATCTTCTTCGCCTTCTACGGCTTCGACGCCATCTCGACCGCCTCGGAGGAGACCAAGAACCCGGCCCGCGACCTGACCATCGGCATCGTCGGCTCGATGGCGCTCTGCACCCTGATCTACATGGGCGTCGCCGCCGCCGCGATCGGCGCCATGCCGCCGGCCGAGTTCGCGACCAGCAAGGAGCCGCTGGCCCACATCATCCGCTCGCTGGGCCACCCGCGCGCCGCCGACCTGATCGGCCTGGCCGCCATCATCGCCATGCCGACCGTGATCATGGTCTTCATGTACGGCCAGACGCGGGTCTTCTTCGCCATGGCCCGCGACGGCCTGCTGCCCAAGGTGCTGTCGCGGGTGAATGCCAGGACCGGCACGCCGGTCGTGGTCACCCTGTTCACCGGCGCCATCGCCGCCGTGCTGGCGGGCGTGCTGCCGCTGCACACCATCGTCTCGGTGGCCAACGCCGGGACCCTGGCCGCCTTCATCGCCACGGCGCTGTCGATGATGATTCTGCGGGTTCAGCAGCCCGCTCGGCCGCGCCGGTTCAAGACGCCGCTGTGGTGGCTGGTCGGCCCGTTCGCGATCATCGGCTGCGCCTACCTGTTCGCGGGCCTGAACACTTTCACGATGATCGTCTTCGTGATCTGGAACGCCATCGGCCTGGCGATCTACCTGGTCTGGGCCCAGCGCAACAGCAACCTGGCCAAGCTCTGATCCCGGTCGGGCCCGGCGCTTAAGCGATCGCTGAAGCGTCGGGCGATGCCGACGCGGACGTCGAAGCGTCTCCGGAGTCTCGACGCGGTCTTCGCCGCCTTCATCGGCGCGGTCGCTCTGCCGTCGACGGGGGGACAGGCGCCCGTCGTCGCGCCTCGCGAGAGCGGCCGGCCGCGGCGGCGCGATCGACGCCGATCCTTGCAGGCTGTGGGCCCGTGGCGGTCGGTGTTCATGGTGGTGCGGCCTCATGCGGTCAGTATGAGACCGTGAGCGGCAGCGTGGATGCGAAGGGCGTCCACGCCAGGTGGGATTGTCTCCGGAAGGGGCGGAATGTCCCGCTTTGTCCTGGCAGTATATGTCCCGGGAGTCTCGCGTTTCGAGTCGTCGCATCGGGACTGCTTCGCGAAGCGTAGCTGTCCCTCACAGCGTCAGACGGTGTTGAGGGACAGGCGCCGACGACGCCGGAACCCGTCCCAGCCTCAGGCCTCCAGCCCGTCCCCCAGCGCATCGAGCGCCGCTTCCATGGCGCTCTCCAGAACCGGCCGCAGGCGGCTCGCGAGCGCCTCGTCGATGCGGTTGTCGGGGGCCAGGTGGGTGGTCTTGGCCAGTTCCATCTGGATGGCGTGAACGCCTCTGGCCGGCGCGCCATAGTGGCGGGTGATGAAGCCCCCCTTGAACCGGCCGTCGAGGACGGCGGAAAAGCCGCTGGCCTGGCAGACGCCGAACGCCGCGGCGCGGGCGTCCTCGCCGCAGGCCTCGCCCGCCGCGGTTCCCATGTTCAGGTCCGGCAGCGTGCCGTCGAAAAGCTTGGGCACGACGGCGCTGATCGAGTGGGCGTCCCACAGCAGCGCGAAGCCGTGCCGCTCGACCGCGGCGTCCAGGGCCGAGCGAAGGGCGTCGTGGTAGGGCCGCCAGTAGCGGTCGCGACGGGCGGCGATCTCGGCCTCATCCGGGAGCGCGCCCAGGTAGACCGGCTCGCCGAGGAAGGTCTCGGTCGGGACCAAGCCCGCGCCCCACTGGCCGGGATAGAGCGGCTTGTTGTCCGGCGGCCGGTTGACGTCGACGACCAGCCGCGACCAGCGCGCCTGCACGGTCGAGGCCTCCAGCTCGGCCACGAAGTCGTAGAGGGCCGGCTGCTCGAAGTCCGTGTCGTCGAGGCGCAGGGCCTCCGGCGTCATCCGCGCGGCGACGCCGTCGGGGACGTCCGTGCCGACATGCGGGAAACTGACGATCAGCGGGCTGGAGCCTCGGGTGACGATGACGTCGGTCATGGGCGTTGCGTCCTTCGACACGCCGCTTCGCGGCTGCTCAGGATGACTTGAATAGTGGGCCTTCCCAACTCAGTCATCCTGAGCAGGGCCGAAGGCCCGTGTCGAAGGACGCACGACCTCACAGCGACACGATCCCGTCGAACGACCCCTCCAGCACCAGCGCCGTCACGGCGGCGATGTCGGGCGCGAAGTAGCGGTCGCGATCGTAGGCCGCGGCGACGGAGCGGACCAGCGCATGGGCCGTCTCCAGCCCGGGCGAGGAGCGCAGCGGCCGGCGGAACTCGATCCCCTGGGCGGCGGCCAGCAGTTCGATGGCGACGATGGCGGCGCTGTTCTCCGCCATCTGTGTCAGGCGCCGGGCCGCGTAGGTGGCCATCGAAACATGGTCCTCCTGATTGGCGCTGGTCGGCAGGCTGTCGGTGCTGGACGGGTGGCTGAGGCCCTTGTTCTCGCTGGCCAGGGCGGCGGCGGTGACCTGGGCGATCATGAAGCCGGAGTTGACCCCCGGCTCGGCGACCAGGAAGGCGGGCAGGTTGCTCATGGCCGGGTCGACCATCAGCGCCGTGCGCCGCTCGCTCAGCGCGCCGATCTCGGCCAGCGCCAGCGCCAGGGTGTCGGCCGCGAAGGCTACGGGCTCGGCATGGAAGTTGCCGCCCGACAGCGCCTCGCCCGTCTCGGCGAAGACCAGCGGGTTGTCGGTCACGGCCGCGGCCTCGATCAGCAGGGTGCGCTGGGCGTTGTCGATCAGGTCGAGCACCGCGCCCATCACCTGCGGCTGGCAGCGCAGGCTGTAGGGATCCTGCACCCGGTCGCAGTCGTCATGGCTGTGCCGGATGGCGCTGCCGTCCAGCAGCCCGCGCAGTGCGGCGGCGACGGCGATCTGGCCCGGCTGGCCGCGGGCGGCGTGGATGCGCGGGTCGAACGGCGTGTCGCTGCCCAACATGGCGTCGGTGCTGAGCGCTCCAGCGACCAACGCGGCCTCGAAGATACGTCGGCTCAGGACGAGGCCCTTCAGCGCCAGGGCGGTCGAGGCCTGGGTGCCGTTGATGAGGGCCAACCCCTCCTTGGCCTGGAGTTCGATGGGCTCGAGCCCCGCCGCCTTCAAGCCTTCGAGCGCGGGCACGGCCTTGCCGCTCACGCGCAGCTCGCCGACGCCGAGCAGGGTCGAGGCCAGGTGCGCGAGCGGCGCGAGATCGCCCGAGGCGCCGACCGAGCCCTTCGACGGGATCACCGGCAGGATGTCGGTCTCCAGCAGACGCAGCATCATCTCGATCAGCCGCGGCCGCACGCCCGACAGGCCGCGCGACAGGCCCGCCGCCTTCAGCAGCAGGATCAGGCGGACCACGTCGTCCGGCAGCGGTTCGCCGACCCCGCAGCAGTGCGACAGGATCAGGTTGCGCTGCAGTTCGGCCAACTGGTCCGGCCCGATCGACTGCCTGGCCAGCAGGCCGAAGCCGGTGTTGACGCCGTAGACGGTCTTCCCGGCTTTGAGGATGCCGTCGATGGTGGCCCGCGACGCGGCCACGGCCGCCGAAGCGTCCGCCGACAGGCCTGCCTTTACGGGTCCGGCCAGGACGGCGCCGATGTCGTCGAGCCCGATGGTCGGTCCGCCGAGGGTGACCGCGTGCATCAGCGCTCTCCCAGCGACGGCAGATCGAGGCCCTGTTCGCGGGCGCAGTCGATAGCGATGTCGTAGCCGGCGTCGGCATGGCGCATGACGCCCGTGGCCGGGTCGTTCCAGAGGACGCGCTCGAGCCGCTTCGCCGCTTCCGGCGTGCCGTCGGCGACGATGACCACGCCGGAATGCTGGCTGTAGCCCATGCCGACCCCGCCGCCGTGGTGCAGCGACACCCAGGTCGCGCCGCCGGCCGTGTTGAGCAGGGCGTTCAGCAGCGGCCAGTCGCTGACGGCGTCGCTGCCGTCGATCATGGCCTCGGTCTCGCGGTTGGGGCTGGCCACGGAGCCGCTGTCGAGGTGGTCGCGGCCAATGACGATCGGCGCCTTCAGCTCGCCGCTGGCGACCATCTCGTTGAACATCAGGCCCGCGCGGTGGCGGTCGCCCAGACCGATCCAGCAGATGCGGGCCGGCAGGCCCTGAAAGGCGATCCGCTCCTTCGCCATGTCCAGCCAGCGGTGCAGGTGGACGTTGTCCGGGAACAGGCGCTTCATCGCCGCATCGGTGCGGTGGATGTCCTCCGGATCGCCGGACAGGGCGGCCCAGCGGAAGGGACCGATCCCGCGGCAGAACAGCGGGCGGATATAGGCCGGAACGAAGCCGGGGAAATTGAAGGCGGTCTCCAGGCCTTCGTCGAAGGCGACCTGGCGGATGTTGTTGCCGTAGTCGACGGTCGGCGCGCCCATTGCCTGGAAGTCCAGCATCGCCTGCACATGCTCGACGATCGAGGCCCGGGCGGCGCGGTCGACGGATGCGGGGTCGGCGATGCGGGCCTTCTCCCACTGTTCGACGGTCCATCCCTTGGGCAGGTAGCCGTTGACGGTGTCGTGGGCGCTGGTCTGGTCCGTGACGATGTCCGGCCGCACGCCCCGGCGGACGAGCTCCGGGAAGACGTCCGCGGCGTTGCCGAGCAGGCCGACGGAGACGGCGCGGCCCTCGGCCTTCGCCCGGTCGAGACGGGCGAGGGCGTCGTCGAGGTCCTCGGTCGCCTCGTCGAGGTAGCGGGTCTCCAGGCGGCGCTCGATGCAGCGGCGCTGACATTCGACGGCCAGCATGCTGGCGCCCGCCATCGTCGCGGCCAGCGGCTGGGCGCCGCCCATGCCGCCGAGACCCCCGGTGAGGATCCACCTGCCGGTCAGGTCTCCGCCGTAGTGCTGGCGGCCCGCCTCGGCGAAGGTCTCGTAGGTGCCCTGAACGATCCCCTGGGTGCCGATGTAGATCCAGCTGCCGGCGGTCATCTGGCCATACATGGCCAGGCCCTTCCTATCGAGCTCGTGGAAGTGGTCCCAGGTCGCCCACTTGGGCACCAGGTTGGAGTTGGCGATCAGCACCCGGGGGGCGTCGGGGTGGGTGCGGAACACGCCGACCGGCTTGCCCGACTGAACCAGCAGGGTCTGGTCGTCCTCCAGCCGGCGCAGGGTCGCCACGATGCGGTCGAAGCTGTCCCAGTCGCGGGCCGCCTTGCCGATGCCGCCATAGACGACGAGGTCCTCGGGCCGCTCGGCGACGGCCGGGTCGAGGTTGTTCATCAGCATGCGGACGGCGGCTTCCGTCTGCCAGGATTTCGCGGTCTTCACCGGGCCGTGGTCGGCGCGGACGATGCGGCTGTTGCTGGCCATCAGGCGAGGTCTCCGAAGCGGCCGGCCAGTTGGAAGGCGTGGCCGGGGTGGATCAGGCGGGCGGCGGAGGCGACCTGCCCCCGGCTCCAGGTTCGGCGGGCGACGGTCAGGACCGGCGCGCCCTCGGCGAGACGCAGCAGTCCGGCCGTCCGCGGATCGGCCGCCTCGGCCCGGACGATCTGTTCGCCCGCCTCGATCGGCGCGGCGGCGAGCAGATGGGCGGCGGGCGTGGCGGCGGAAAAGTCCTGGTTCAGATAGTCCGGGAAGATGTCCGGCGAGACCCAGCGAAGCTCCAGCTGAATCGGCGTCTCGCCCTCGAAGTGGACGACCTCGGAGCGATAGAGCAGCGCGCCGGCCTCGGCCGCGAACCAGCCGGAGAGGTCGGCGTCGGCGCGCACGGCTTCCAGCGCGACGACCTCCGCGCGCCAGACATGGCCGCGCGCGGCGACCTCCTCGGCGATGTCGCGGATTTCCAACGGGTGGCTCTCGGCCAGAGGCTCGCCGGCGACGAAGGCCCCGACCCCCGCGCGGCGGACGATCAGCCCCTCGCGGGTCAGTTCGTCCAGCGCCCGGCGGACGGTCATGCGGGCGACGCCCAGTTCACGGACCAGTTCGTGCTCGGAGGCGATGCGGTCGCCCGCGCGCCAGCGGCCGGTGCGGATGGCGCCCAGCACATGGCGCTTCACGCCCTGGTAGCGGGCGGCCCGGGCGGCGGTCATGCGGTGAGCTCGGCGACGGCCTTGCGGTAGGCGGCGGCGATCGTGTCACGGCGAATGTGGCGGCCGCCCTCGACGATCCGCCTGCCGCCCGACCAGACCTGGTCGATGGCGCCCGAGCCGGAGAAGACCAGGCTGTCGAGGATCAGGTCGCCCGCGCGGCCGGCCAGCACCGGATGGTCCGTGTCGAGCACAACCAGGTCGCAGCGGGCGCCGACCGCGATCCCCCCCGTGAGGCGGCCGGTCGGGTTAGTCCCGGCCGTGGCGGCGGAGAGCCACAGGCCGGCGCCGACATGCTCGCCCGTGCCGCCGCTCAGGGTCCGTTTGCGATGCTGCAGCCGGCGGCCGTACTCGAACCAGCGCAGTTCCTCGGCGGCGATGGTGGTCACATGGCTGTCGGAACCGATGCCGAAGGCCCCCCCCGCACCCAGGAAGGCGTCCGCGTTGAAGAAGCCATCGCCCAGGTTGCCCTCCGTCGACGGACAGAGTGCGACCGTGGCGCCGGTGCTGGCCAGACCGCCCGCCTCGGCGTCTGTCATGTGCGTCGCGTGGACCAGGGTCCAGCGGCTCGACATCGGCGCGTTGGCCAGCAGCCATTCGACCGGCCGCGCGCCCGACCACGCCAGGCAGTCGTCGACCTCGCCGGTCTGCTCGGCGGCGTGGATGTGGATCGGCGTCGCGGGGCCGACAGCCGCCAGCACGTCGCGGATCTGCTCGGGCGTCACCGCGCGCAGGCTGTGGAAGGCCATCGCCTCGGCGCCGCACGCCTCCAGCAGGCGCAGGAACTGGTCGGTCGTCTTGATGAAACGCCGCTGACCAGGCTTCGGCGGCAGGCCGCCGAAGCTGGAATGGCTGTAGAGCACCGGCGCCAGCGTCAGACCGAAGCCGGCCGTCTCCGCCGCCCGGCGGTGGGCGTGGGCGGTCTCGGCCGGGTCGGCATAGGCGCGGCCCTCTGGGTCGTTGTGCAGGTAGTGGAACTCGACGATGCCGCCATAGCCGCCCTCGGCCAGCTCGGCGTAGAGCATGGCGGCGATGGCTTCCATCTGCGGCGGAGTGATCCGGTCGAGGAAGCGGTACATCGCCTCGCGCCAGGCCCAGAAGTCCTCGACCCCGGCCTTGGCCCGTTCGGCGAGTCCAGCCATGGCGCGCTGGAAGGCGTGGCTGTGCAGGTTGGTGATTGCCGGGGCCGCCGCGCCCCTGAGCCGCTCAGCCCCGTTCGTGGCGACGCCGACTTCGACGGCGGTGATGACCCCGTCCTCCACGGTCAGGCGGACATCGCGCGCCCAGCCGTCCGGCAGTCGCGCCTGGTCGAGATGAAGGGTGTTGGCCACTTGTCTAATCCTGTCTAGACAGCGGCACTCTATCCACGAACGCCGACGGGTGGCAAGACAGGACCATGGAGCGCGTCGACCTCCTCCTCACCGACTGCCGCGCCGCGACACTGGTCGCCGGGGAGACGCCCTATGGCGCGATCGAGGACGCTCAGATCGCCGTTCGCGACGGCCGCATCGCCTGGATCGGTCCCCGCGCGCAGGCGCCGGTCTTCGCCCCCGCGACGGTGACGCGGCTGGGCCGGCGCTGGGTGACGCCCGGCCTGATCGACTGCCACACCCACCTGGTCTTCGGCGGCGACCGCGTCGGCGAGTTCGAGGCGCGGCTCGGCGGCGCGACCTACGAGGAGATCGCCCTGGCCGGCGGCGGCATCCGTTCGTCCGTCGCGGCGACGCGCGAGGCCGACGAGCCGGCGCTGATCCGCCGTGCCCGGCGCCGGCTCGCTAGCCTCGTCGCCGAGGGCGTGACCACGGTCGAGATCAAGTCCGGCTATGGCCTGGACCTGGAGACCGAGTTGAAGATGCTGCGCGTCGCCCGCTACCTCGACGGAGACGTGCGGGTGGTGACCAGCTTCCTGGGCCTGCACGCCGCGCCCAAGGACCAGCCGCGCGAGGCCTGGATCGACATGATCGTCGACCGGGCTCTGCCGGCCGCGAAGACCCACGGTCTGGTCGACATCGTCGACGCCTATCTGGAGAGCATCGCCTTCACCCCGTCCGAGGTCTCGCGGCTGTTCGACAAGGCGAGATCATTGGGCCTGCCGGTGCGGCTGCACGCCGACCAGCTGAGCGACGGCGGCGGGGCGGCGCTGGCCGCGAGCCATGGTGCGCTGTCGGCCGACCATCTGGAATTCACCTCGCAGTCGGGCGTCGAGGCGATGGCCAGGGCCGGGACGGTCGCCGTCCTGCTGCCGGGCGCCTTCGTGGCCCTGGCCGAGACGCGGAAGCCGCCAGTCGCGGCGCTGCGCGCCGCGGGCGTCGACATGGCGGTGGCCAGCGACTGCAACCCCGGCACCTCGCCGCTGCTGTCGCTTCGTGCGGCTATGATGCTGGCCTGCGCCCAGTTCCGGCTGACGCCGGAGGAGACGCTGGCCGGCGTAACGAGGAACGCCGCGAAGGCGCTGGGGCTGGCGGCCGAGACCGGCACGCTGGAAGCCGGCAAGCTGGCCGACCTCGCCTGCTGGGACATCGAACGCCCGGCGGAGCTGAGCTACTGGCTTGGCGGCAATCTGCTCAGCCGGAGCTGGCGCGCGGGCGTGCCGGTGGTGGCCTAAACATCCCGCGGGTGATCGAGAAGCTCGGGCAGGTGCACATCCACCAGAAGTACGCCCTGCGTCCGGCGCGGCGTCCGGCGGCGGCTCCCGCGCAACCGGCCGCACCCGCCGCCGCGCCCCCGGCTGAAGCCGCGCCGATCGGGCTGACGCTGGTCAAGTGGACCTTTCTCGTTATGGGCGCTGGCATGGCCGCTTCCGGCGGGCTGGGCGTTTGGCTGGCCGTGAGCAACGCCCGGCAGCGCCGCACGACCCTGATGCTGCTCGTGGCGGGATCGATCCTGCCGCTGCTGGCGCTCGCGCTATAGGATCATGCGGTCGCAGCCTGATGGGGTCGGATGACGCCCCTGATCCCATCAGGCTCCGGGGATGTCTTTGCGTCAGGCCCAGCGACGGCTTGTGGGCTTTCCGCCGGGGAGCGGCACGGGCGGTATGCTCACGGAGGTTCCCGCCAGGGCGTTCGCCGTCGGCCCGAGCCGCGCCGCGACCGCCTTGCGGTCCTCGGGGGTCAGGGCAGCGAACGCTGTTCGCAGGTCCGCCAGGCAGCGGGCGCGGTAGGGCGAGGGCGGAAGCCGCCAGCGGGCGCCGCGATGGGTGAAGGCGACTTCCCGGCGACCCGCCGCGACGGCCTCGGCGTTCACGGCCAACTCCACGAGATGGTCCCGCGCGGCCAGCTTCAGCAGCGGATCCAGGTCGGCCGGCGCCGAGGTCGGCCTCGGTCCGACCTGGTCCGGCGTCAGCGCCCACAGCCGTGCGGTCCAGGCCAGCACGTTCGGCGCCATGTCCCGCATCACCGATGACGGCGTCGGGTCCGAGGCGAAGTGGCGGAACATCGGGCCGAACAGACCGAAGTCGGCGGTCACGGGACGCTCCCCGAACAGGAATGGGCGCGACGCCAGGATCGGCTCCAGGACAGCCAGGACCTCCGGGTACAGATTGTCCACGAGCGGGGCCGTCTGGTCGGTGACGCCGTCTTCCTTCAGGAAGACGCGCTGCTGCCGCCGGCGGATGATCGCGGCGCGCAGCCAGAGCGGGCCTGGCAGGTCGCGCATCATGGTGCGCGCGATCTGACTGCCCATCAGCGCCGCGTCTTCACGGTAGGCCCAACGGTAGTAGAGCGCCGGCCGCCAAAGCCATTCGTCGAAGGCGTCCTCGAGGAACAGGCTGAGGAAGGCGGCGTCGGCCGCGACCGGCTGGTAGGCGGGCTCCGGCTGCTCGGCCTCGAACCGTCGGAGGATGGCGGTGGTGTCGGTCAGCCATTCGCCGTCCGGCGCCTGGAGCTGCGGCATCTGGTAGACGCCGGTCGCCCGCCCGCAGGCGCGAAAATCGGCCATGTCCATTTCCACGTAGCGGAACGGCACGCCCTTGGCGCGCAGATAGGCCTCGAGCTTGCCCGTGAAGTAGGAGAGCTTCAGGCCGTGGAGGACCCAGCGCTCCGTCATCGACGGCGCATCCTCCGAATGAGCAGGAATATCCCGCCGGCGGCGGCGGCGACCACGGCCAGAAGCGCCAGTCCCATCACCGCCATCGCGCCCTTCTGCCGATCCATGGCGTTGCTCATCAGCTGCTTCTGGGTCGTGTAGCCCTCCGGCAGCGGCTGGACGCCGACGCGCTTTTCATAGGCGGCGTAGTCGGCGAGCATCTGCTGGAACAGCGCGGGTTGGGCTTTCGCCAAGTCCGTCGTCTCGCCCGGGTCGCGGGCGAGGTTGTAGAGCCGCCACTGGCCGTCGCCGACCGGCGGCATGTCGCGGGTGATCTTGAAGTCGCCGCGGAACAGTGCGGCGTTGCCCGAGACCTCAAGGCCGACGGGCTTGTCCTCGGCGTGGGTCCGGGCGGCGGCGCCGCTGAGGACCGGCCGCAGGCTGGCGCCGTCCATGGCCGCCGCGCCGGGCTGGTCCTTCGCGCCGGCGAAGTCGATCAGGGTCGGGACGATGTCGGTGACGAAGGCCGGCGAGGCGACCCGCGTCCCCGGGTGCACGCCCGGGCCGGAGACCACCAACGGCACGCGGACGCCGCCCTCGGAGGCGTAGAATTTGTAGCGGGCGCCCGGCGCCGACAGGGCTGAGGCCCACTCCTTGCCGATATAGGCGAGGCTGCCCTTCTCGCCGAGGCCGCGCAGCCGCCAGTGGTAGCCGTTGCGCAGCATCCACAGGTTCATGCCGGGCGCGTGGACAGGATCGCTCGGTTCC
This sequence comes from uncultured Caulobacter sp., assembly GCA_937925635.1. Classification (GTDB taxonomy): domain Bacteria; phylum Pseudomonadota; class Alphaproteobacteria; order Caulobacterales; family Caulobacteraceae; genus Caulobacter. Next base: position 27,715 of record CALALX010000014.1, on the reverse strand, counting down.
GGCCCGTTGTCGGAGGTGACGACGAACAGGGTGTTTTCCAGTTCGCCGCGCGCCTCCAGGTGCGCCATCAGCCGGCCGATGTTGGCGTCCATCGCCTCGATCATGCCGGAGTAGACTTCCATCGATCGGGCGTAGATGGCGCGTTCCTTCGGCGTCAGCGCCTCCCAGGCGCGGGCGTCGGCGGGCAGCGGCCGGGCGGCGGCTTCCGGGGGCAGAAGGCCGAGCGCCCGGGCACGCTCGAGCCGCTGGCGGCGCACGACGTCCCAGCCGCCGTCGAACTGGCCCTTGTAGCGGTCGGAGTACTCCTTCGGGGCCTGCACCGGGATATGGACGGCCTGGAAGGCGAGGTAGGCGTAGAACGGCTGCGCGCCGGCCGGCTTCTCGTCGATGTAGGCCGTCAGCCGGTCGACCATCATGTCCGAGGAGTAGTAGGCCTTCGGCATCTTCGCCGGCTTGCCGTCCTCGAACCACGGCGCCTCGGTGTAGTAGGGCATGTAGGGCTTGGCCGCCCAGTTGTCGGCCCCCGAGGCGTCCAGGGCCAGCGAGCGGTCGAAGCCATGGCTGTTCGGCAGCGCGCCGGGCCCGTGTCCGAGGTGCCACTTGCCGACCATCAGCGTGCGGTAGCCGTCCGCCTTCAGCCGCTTCGCCACGGTCCAGACGCCGGGCGCGAAGCTCAGGCCGTAGCCCGGCTTGTCCTTCTGTTCCGGCGGAAGGATCTCCTCGATCGTCGCCACGCCGGCCCGGTGGTTGTCGACGCCGGTCAGCAGCATCGCCCGCGACGGCGAGCACAGCGGCGAGGTGTGGTAGGCGGTGAACATCGCGCCCGACCGGGCCAGACGATCGATGTTGGGCGTGCGGGCCTCGCCGCCGAACGCCCCGAAGTCCATCAGGGCGGCGTCGTCGACGACGATCATCACGATGTTCGGACGACTGGCCTCCGCCGCCGGCGACCGCGCGACAGCGAAGGCGGTCGGCGCCAATGCGGTCAGCGCCGCCATCGACAGGCCGATCAGGGACCGGAGGGTCCGGGCGGGCGTTGCGCGCATGTCTCTTCCCCGGCGTCGCGGGCGACTGGTCGCGCCCTTCAGTTACTCCAGAGTAACTTCATGTCCGTCGCGGGTCAAATGGCCGGCTATTTCGCGAACTGCTCGGCGATGCGGAAGGCGGCCGGCAGGATCAGCACGCCCATCAGGCAGGGGAAGATGAACAGGATCAGCGGCACCATCAGCTTGGCCGGCAGGGCCATGGCCTTCTCCTCGGCCCGCAGCATGCGCTTGGATCGCATGTCATCGGAGAAGACCGTCAGCGTCTCGCCCAGGCTGGTGCCCATCTCCTCCGACTGGCGCAGCATGGTGGCCAGCGCCCGAGCGTCATCGATGCCCACCCGCTCGGCGAAGGCGGCCCAGGCGTCCTTGCGGGCGCGGCCGGCGCGGAGCTCCAGCGTCAGGAACTTCAGGTGTTCGGCCAGGTGCGGGTAGCGGCGGATCATCTCATCGCCGACCCGGCTGACGGCGGCGTCCAGCGACAGGCCGGCCTCGACGGACGCGACCAGCAGGTCGAGGAGGTCGGGAAAGCCCTCGACATACTCCAGCTCCAGTTTGCGGCGGCGCGCCTTGACCACCTGCTCGGGGCCCATGATCGCGGCCGCGGCGAAGAAGGCCGCCGCGCAGATGGCCAGCATGCCGCCGCCGCCCTTCAGGGCCCAGGGCACGGTGAACAGTGTCGCCACCACGGCCACGGCAAGGGCCGTGGCCTTGGCGCCCAGGTAGAAGACGACGGCCTCGCGGCTGTACCACCCGGCCTGGACCAGCATGGCGCGGATGGTCGACAGCTGGGCCGGGTCCTGGATGGCCATCCGGTCGCCCAGACGCATCACGCCGCTGACGACGCCGGCCACGGCGGCCGAGCGCTCGGGCTTGCCGGTGGCGACCGTGTTCCCGGCCAGGCGCGCCCGCCGCCGGGCGCCGAGCCGCGCCTCGCGCAGGCCGAGGAGGGCCACGCCGCCGACGCCAAGCGTGATCAGGCCTACGGCGGTCCAGGTCAGGATGACTTGCAGCTGAAGCGGGTCCATGGCTCAGATCCGCATGTCGATCATGCGGCGCATGACCAGGTTGCCGAGGAACATCCAGGTCCCAAGGCCCGCGAGCCCGTACTGGATGAAGCGCTCGTGGATGACGTCGCCGTAGAACTGCGGGCTGGCGAAGGCGAGGATGCCCATCACCGCGAACGGCGCGGAGGTCAGAATGATGGCCGAGGCTCGACCCTCGCTCGAGGCGGCCTTGATCTTCATCCGCATCTTGGCGCGTTCGCGCACCGCCTTGGCGTTCATCTTGAGGAGACCGGTCAGATTGCCGCCGGCCCGCTCCTGCAGTCGGATGGTCGCCGCGAAAAGGTCGACGTCCGGATGCCGGCAGCGGTCGGCGAGGCGCGCGACGCCCTGCTCCAGGGTCGCGCCGTAGGCGATCTCATCGGCCAGCATGCCGAACTCGCTGCCCAGGGGGTCCGGCATCTCGCGGCCGACCAGGGCGACCGCGGTCGGCACCGGGTGCCCGGCCTCCAGGCTGCGGACGATGATCTCCAGGGCGTTGGGCAGCTGGGCGCCGATGCCCTTGGCCCGGGCGCCGGCCTTCAGCTTCAGCCAGGCCAGCGGCAGGCCGAAACCGACCACCGGCGCGGCGGCGGCGCCGATGATCCAGCTCTTGCCGACCAGGAAGCCGACCAGGAAGGCGGCCGTCGCCAGGCCGAGGGCGTAGATCGCCCAGCGGCGCGGCTCGTAGTTGACGCCTGAGCGGATCACCAGGTCGGAGAACCAGCGCACGACGATGCGGCTCTCGCCCTTGTCGTCCAGACCCCGCTGCTTGCGCAGCTCGCTGATCAGGGCCTCCAGCGATCCGGCGGCCTCGGCGACGGCCAGCCGCTTGTTGACCTTGCGCCGGGCGCCCGCGACCCGGACCAGGCCCCAGACGGCCTGTCCTGCGGTGAACACGGCCGCGAAAATCAGGATCAGGAAGACGATGCGCGGATCGACGTCGGCCATCTGTGGCGCCCTCCCTACAGTGCTCTTTGGGGGTCGAAGTTGGCGGTGTCGTAGTGGATGCCCTTGCGGATCATCTCGTCGAGGCACTTGGGCCGCAGGCCAGTGGCGCGGAACTCGCCATGCACCGAGCCGTCGGGATCGGTGCGGGTGCGGTTGAAGACGAAGATGTCCTTCATCTGCACGACGTTGCCTTCCATGCCGGTGATCTCGGTCACCGCCATCACCTTCCGCTTGCCGTCCGACAGCCGCATCACCTGCACGATCATGCCGACCGCCGCCGCGATCTGGCCGCGCACCGCCTCGTTGCTCAGGTTCATGCCGCCCATGGCCACCATCTGCTCCAGGCGGGTGATGGCCTCGCGCGGGTTGTTGGCGTGGATGGTGGCCATGGAGCCCTCATGGCCGGTGTTCATGGCCTGGAGCATGTCGAAGGCTTCCTCGCCCCGGACCTCGCCCAGGATGACCCGATCGGGGCGCATCCGCAGGGCGTTCTTGACCAGCTCGCGCTGGCGGATCTCGCCCTTGCCCTCGATGTTCGGGGGGCGGGTCTCCATGCGCACGACATGCGGTTGCTGCAGCTGCAGTTCGGCGGCGTCCTCGATGGTGATCAGACGCTCGCCGTGGCTGATGGCGGCCGAACAGGCGTTGAGCAGGGTCGTCTTGCCCGAGCCGGTGCCGCCGCTGATGACCGTGGACACCCGCGAGCGCACGGCGCCGTGCAGGAATTCGGCGACGCAGGCCGGCATGGCGCCCACCGCCACCAGCCGCTCGAAGCTCAGCGGCTTCTTGGAGAACTTGCGGATCGACACCGCGGCGCCGTCGATGGCGATCGGGGCGATGGCGGCGTTGACCCGGCTGCCGTCGGCGAGGCGGGCGTCGACCATCGGCTGGCTCTCGTCGATCCGGCGGCCGACGGCGGCGACGATGCGGTTGACGATGCGCAGCAGGTGATCGTTGTCGCGAAACCGGATCGGGGTGAGCTCAAGTTCGCCGCGGCGTTCGACGTAGACCTGGAACGGCCCGTTGATCAGGATGTCGTTGATCGACTCGTCCTTCAGCAGCGGTTCGATGGGGCCCAGGCCGACCATCTCGTCGAACACCTCGGCGCCCAGCTGGTCCAGCTCCGCGGCGTTCAGCGCCAGACGGCTGTCGCGCGCGAAGTCGCCGACCAGCTTGCGGACCTGGCGGCGCATCTCGCTTTCGTCCAGCTCGCCGAGCTTGGAGAGATCGATCTCCTCGATCAGCCGCGCGTGCAGGCGCAGGCGCATGTCCAGCAGGTCGTCGTGCACCGGCTGGATCGGCGAGACGGGCTCCGGAGCGGGGGCGACAAAAGCGGGCGCCGCCGCCTCCGTGGCCGGGACAGTCGGGATGACCGGTGCGGGGGACGCGGCGCGGCGCAGGGAGAACCGGCTCATGAGGCGATCCGGTGTTCGGCGTCGCCGGCCCGCGATGGCGCGCTGATCAAGCGGTCGACCAGATCGCCGATGTCCTTGACGATGCGCGACTTGGGTCGGTGCTGGCTGATCGGCCCCCCCAGATTGACGGACGCGGCGGCCGCTTCCCAATCGGACATCACCCCGCCCAGCGCTCGGCGCTGCATGGCCTTCTCGGCTTCCCCCAGCGACGGCGCCGGCCCGAACACCCGCTTGGCCAGCCGGTTGAGCACGATGCGCGGCGGCGGGCCGGTCGGCAGGTCGGTCTCGATCTCACTCGCCAGCGACCGGGTCGCCAGCAGGGCCGGCACGGTCAGTTCCGAGACGATCATCAGCTCGTCCGATCCCGCCAGTACGTCGAGCGACCAGGCGCGACGGTGGCGGGGGGCGTCGACCACGACCGCGTCATAGACCTGGCAGGCGACCTCCAGCAGCCTCAGGACCGCGTCCGCCGACGTCGTGTCAAAGGCATTGGGATCGCGGGCCGAGGCCAGCAGGTCGACGCCCCCCGGCGCGCCGGACACGAAGGCGTCCAGCAACTGGGGATCGATGCGATCGGGCGCCTGGGAGGCCCGGCTCAGCAACATGTTGGCCGGAGCGCCCAGGTAGGCGGCGGCGGCGCCGTCGGCCAGGTTCAGGTCGATCAGGCAGACGCGGCGCGGTCCCGGCAGACGCTGGGCCAGGGCGCAGGCCGTCTCGATCGCGATGGTGGTCGCGCCGCATCCGCCCACCGCGCCCATGACCGTCCAGCACCGCGACGGGGCATTGAGGACCGGAGCCGCCGCGGGAGCGATGAGGAGGGCGGCGGCTCCGGCAAGGTCCGCGGCGCTGAACGGCGCTTCAAGCACGTCCGAGCGCGGCAGACGCATCAGGTTGCGGACCAGGCCCGCGGGAAGGTGGTCGCCGGTCAACAGGGTCGGCGGCGGCGCCGAAGCCGTGGAAAGGGCGGCGATGGCGGCGGAGAGCCCGTCCGGCGCCAGACCGCCGGCCTCGATCAGCACCAGGTCCGGCGCGTCGCCGAAACTCCAGCGCCCGTGCAGGCGGTCGAGCCCGCCGGTCTCGATCACGGCGTCGCGGAAGACCTGGCCGGCCAGGTCGGCCAGGCCGGATCCGACGATCAGAATGCGGCGTCCTGCGAAACTCATGTCAGGGCCTCAAGGCGCGGGGCTGTAGGCGTCGGCGGGGGCGGGCTTCATGGCGCGATCGATGGCGACGCCCTGCAGGATCAGATCGATGGCGCTGGGCTCGACCGAACCGGCGAAGGGATCAGGCGCCAGGACCCGGCTTTCGGCGGCGGTGGTCAGGCGGGGCGTGACCAGGATCACCAGCTCGGTCTCGTTCTTCTTCCAGCGCGACGATCGGAACAGGGCGCCGAGTACTGGAACGTCGCCGGCCCAGGGAATCTGACGAACCGAGGTGGAGTAGCCCTGCTGGAACAGGCCCGCGATGGCGAAGGTCTCGGTGTCCTTCAGCTCCACGGTGGTGCCGGCCCGTCGCACCAGCAGGCCGGGCACTTCCGTCCCCGAGAGCCTCAGGCCGCCGCTGGTGTCGAGCTGGCTGACCTCCGGTGAGACCTTCAGCCGGATGAGACCGCTGTCCTGGACAGCGGGCGTGAACTTCAGGGTCACGCCGAACGGCTTGTACTGGATGGTGATGTCGCCCTGGCCGTTGGGCACCGGCACCGGGAACTCGCCGCCGGCCAGGAAGGTGGCCTCCTCGCCCGAGATGGCGGCCAGGTTCGGCCGGGCCAGGGTGCGGATGACGCCCTTCTCCTCCAGCGCCCGCAGCGTGGCCTCGATGGTCGTCGGGCCGACGTTGGTGGTCAGGCCCAGCGTGCCCTGGGGAGCGCTGACGCCGATCAGGCCGCTGCCCGAACCGAACACGATGCCGGAGTTGTTCTGGATGTCGACATTGATGCCGAAGTCCTTCAGGGCGCTGCGGCTGGCCTCGATGATGCGGACCTCCAGCATCACCTGCTGGGCGGCCTCGACGGTCAGTTCGGAACTGACGCCGCCGGGGGCGTAGCGCTCGGCGATGGCCTTGGCGCGGGCGGCGACCGAGCTGGTCGCGACCTGGCCCGACAGCATGACGCCGCCGGCCATCGCCGACACGCGGATCGGCTGCCCGGGCAGGGCGGCGGCCAGGTCGGCCTGCAGCGACTCGATGTCGTGCGCGACCCGAACGTCGATCACCTCGATGAGGCGATGCGCGCCGTCATAGATCAGGATGTTGGTCGTCCCCAGCGCCTTGCCGCGGACGTAGACGCTGCGGTCGGTGTTGGCGACGATCTCGGCGATGTCCGGCTGGGCGACGACGATCTCGCCGGCGGCGGCCATCAGCCGGAAGGCCGAGGACTTGTCCTTCGGCACGGTGATGAGCCGGCTCGGGGCCATCTCGCCGATCAGGGTCGAAGTGACGACGGTCTGGGCGGCGGCGGGCAGGGCGGGCGCGCAGACGAGCGCTGCCGCGCACAGAAGGGCGATGCGGCGCATGATCAGCTCCCGAGGCGTTCGGCTGGCACGGTGACGGTGGTCGACTTGCCGCCCTGGGTCACGACCAGGCCCCGCGACGCCGCCGGACGGACCGCGGGCCGCGGGCCAGAGGCGCGCCGAGAGGGGGTGGCGGTCGCGGCCCCGGGGGCGCCGCCGACGAGGGCGGTGACCTCGCGGGCGGTGATCGGGCGCGGTTCGACGATCTCGGTCGATCCTGGCCGGCGCAGGGCCAGCGAAAGGGCGCCGGCCTGACCGGCGACCGCCAGTTTGCCGGCGTCCTCGACGCTGACTTCGAGGGTCGTGGTCGAAGGCTCGAACTTCTCAGTCGAGGCCGGGTCGGCGACCATGTTCATGCCCAGCACCCGCACGTTCTGCAGGACCAGCGTCGAAACATAGAGTCTGTCGCCCTCGGCTCCCTCGACGCCGGCATTGGTCAGGGCGCGGGTCAGGATGACGTCGACATGGTCGCCGGGCAGGACGTGCCCGCCGCCGCCGGCGACCTCGTTGACCTTGATGGTGTAGGCCCGCATGCCGGCCGTAAGGGTCGCCGCCACCGAGGCCTTGGCGCCGGGACCGCTGAGGCGGGTCGGCAGGATCGGTTCGCGCGGCGACAGGGCGGCCAGGGTGACCGGCGCGCCGCCGTCATGGGCGGTCACCTGTTCGATCGACGTGAAGGCGCCCTCGGGCACCGAGCCCGCCGGCACCTTGATGAGGGTGAGGTTCTTCGGCTCCAGCTTGGTCCCGTACGGCACGGCGCCGTTGGCCGCGACGATCGCGGTCATCGAGACCGCCGTGGCCGCGCTGGCCTTGGACGGGCCGCTGTTGGCGTTAGGCAGCCAGACCTTGGCCACGAAGAGCGCGCCGACGCCCAGGAGGGCGGACGCGCCAAGACTGACGATGGTGGCGACTCGCATGCTGCGGACCCCAGAAACCGAACGCCGGTTCTCGGCGTTCTCCCCGAACTTGAGTCAAGGTTATCGGGTCGCGGCTTGAGATATATTCAACGAATACACTGAACGAGCGTAAACCTTGCCCGAGCAGACAGTATTAGGCTTAACTGAAATCAACCTTGATTCAGCGTTGGTGGCGAAGGACGCCGCCCACCCAGGTGTTCGCCACCGTCCGGTCATCGCCGAGGGCCATCATGGCCATCAGCAGGTCCGGAAGACCGGCGGCCGTCCGGGTCCGGCGGGCCAGCAGGGGCGTGGCCGCGGGGTCCAGGGCCACGAAGTCGGCCTCGGCGCCGATCCGGAAGCTGCCGATCCGGTCAGCCAGGCCCAATGCGCGCGCGCCGCCGAGCGTCGAGAGGTAGAGCGCCCGCAGCGGGTCGAGATCCGCGCCGCGCAGCCGGGCGACCTGGGCGGCGATCCCGGCGGTGCGCGGGATCGAGAAGCTGGTCCCGGCGCCGACGTCCGACCCGAGGGCCGTCCTCACGCCATGGGCGTCGGCCCGCGCCAGGTCGTAGAGCCCGCTGCCGAGGAAGAGGTTCGACGTCGGGCAATGGGCGACGGCGGCGCCGGCCTCGGCCATCCGGTGCAGCGCGCGGTCGGTCATGTGGATGCAGTGGGCGAACATCGAGCGCGGGCCGACCAGGCCGAAGCGGTCGTAGACGTCGAGGTAGTCGCGTCGGTCCGGGAAGCGCTCGGCGACCAGCGCCAGTTCGCGCGGGTTCTCGGCCAGGTGGGTTTGCATCCAGACGTGGTCGTGCCGCGCCAGCAGTTCGCCGGCGGCGGCCAACTGCTCATCGCTGGACGACAGGGCGAAGCGGGGCGTGATGGCGTAGCCGAGCCGACCCCGCCGGCCGAAGTCGCGGATCAGGCATTCGGTATCCTCACGACCGGCTCCGCAGGTCTCGTCCAGGCCTGAGGGGCCGAGGTCCATCATCGACTTGCCGGCGATGAGCCGCAGGTTCCGCGTCAGGGCGGCCTCGAACAGGACGGCCGTCGCCTCGCGATGGACGCTGCCGAACACCATGGCGGTGGTCGTGCCGTTGCGCAGCAATTCGTCGAGGAAAGCCTCGGCGGTGTCGCGCGCGTGCGCGGGGTCGGCGAAGCGACGCTCGGCTGGAAAGGCGCTGTGCTCCAGCCACCCGAGCAGGGGCCCGCCCGCCGCGCCGATGATGTCCGTCTGCGGGAAATGGACGTGGGCGTCGACGAAGCCGGGCGTCAGCAGGCGCCCCGGCAGGTGCTCGACGGGAATGTCCCTGGCCAGGGTCGGCGCCAGGTCGCTCCACGCTCCGCAGGCGGCGACATGACCGTTCTCGACCAACAGCAGGCCGTCCGCATGGTGGACGCAGGCCGCCTCGCCGGCGTCGCGTGGATCGGCGGTGAAATGGACGAGAGCGGCGCGATAGGCGCGAACGTCGGACATGGATCTATCTGGCGGGTGTCGGGGAGGCCAGGCAAGCCGCGTGTCCTTCCCGCGCCGGCCCGCGACGCCGGAACTCTCCGGCCGCCAGATGCGATTGATCGCCGCCCGGTCCTAGCCCGGCAGCAGCTCGGCCAGGGCGTTCCAGTCCGGATCCTCGAAGGCGTCGAACTCGAGCGGATACTCCGCGTGCCCTTCGAGCGCCGTGTTGAGCGCGTCCATGAAGGCGTCCGGGCCGATCGTGTAGAACCGCCATTCCCGCACGCCGGCGCCGGTGATCGAGGCCGCGAGGACGCCGGCGCCGGAGTCCTGCACCGAGCGGGTGACCGCCTCCTCGAAGGTCTCCATCTGGCGGTCGACCGCCTTGGCCGGCAGGCCGGTCTCCTCGGGCTCGTAGGTCCAGCCGACCAGGATCAGGTGCTTCCAGGTCTGGCGCGATGACGCCTCCGGCAGGTGGGCCCGGCAGCGGATGATCAGGCCGCCGTCCTCATCCTCATCGGTCTGGCCGACGATCCAGCTGTCGTCCGCATAGGGCCCGGCCATGGTTATTTCGTCTCCCGGGGCTTGGCGCCCTTCACATGGATGTCCAGCCAGCGCGTCATTTCCCAGAGGGTGTGAAGCACCGACTCGCGACCCCGATAGCCGTGCGCCTCGAGCGGCAGCACCACATAGCGGACGTTGGCGCCGTTGCCCTTCAGCGCCGCGTAGAAGCGCTCGCTCTGGATCGGAAAGGTGCCGGAGTTGTCGTCGGCCTCGCCGTGGATCATCAGGATCGGCTCGTTGAGCTTCCTCACGTGCGTGAACGGGCTCATCTCGGTGTAGGTCTGGGTCGCCTCCCAATAGGTGCGCTCCTCGGCCTGGAAGCCGAAGGGCGTCAGGGTGCGGTTGTAGGCGCCCGAGCGCGCCACGCCGGTCCGGAAGATGTCCGAGTGGATCAGCAGGTTGGCGGTCATGAAGGCGCCATAGCTGTGGCCGCCGACGGCCAGCCTGTCGCGATCGGCGACTCCCATCTCCACCACCTTGTCGGCGGCCGCCTGGGCGCTGGCGACCAGCTGCTCGACATAGGTGTCGTTCGCCTGGGCGCCGTTCGCGCCAATGATCGGCATGCTCGGATCGTCAAGCACCGCGTAGCCCTGGGTCAGCATGAACAGGTGGCTGGCGCCGCCCGGCCGGGTGAAGCGGTTGTCGGTCCCGACCACCTCGGCCGCCACCTTGGCGTCGGTGAACTCGGTTGGATAGGCCCACATCAGCAGCGGCAGGGGCCCGTCCCGCTTCGCGTCATAGCCGGCCGGCAGATACAGCGTCCCGCTCAGCTCGACGCCATCGGCGCGCCTGTAGGTGATCAGCCGCTGGGTGACGCCGGCGAACTGCGGCGCCGGGTCCTTGAAGGCGGTCAGCTGTCTGGGCGTTCCACCCGACAGACGGCGCAGGAACAGCTGCGGGACTTCCGTGCGGCTTTCGCGCCGGGTCAGGAAGCGGCGCGCGCCGTCGTCGAGCAGGCCCACCACATACTCATAGTAGGGCGCCCTGGCCTGCCAGAGGCGGGTCTTCTTGCCGGTGGCCAGGTCAAGGCGGTCGAGGAACGGGAACTCGCCCTCGCGACTGGCCCCCGGCCCGCTCAGATAGACTCCCTTGCCGTCGGCGGTGAACTGGATGACCTGCCGTCCCTGGGCGTTGGCGCGGGTCACCAGGTCGCCGGGATCGTCGTAGCGGCCCTGATAGTTGCGGTCGACGATGACCTTGGGCGCGGTCGAGGGCGCCTTGGGGTTCACCAGGTAGCGGGTCTCGTGCCGGGTCTTCCACCATTGCGAATAGACGACGGCGACATCGTCGCGACCCCATTGCACGCCGCCAAAGCGCTCCTTCAGGTCGATCAGGACCCGCGGCTGGGCGGTGAAGGGGGCGTCGAGCAGGAACACCCGGTCGCGGACCTCGGCCGGGTTGCGCGGGTCGCCGCCGTCGAGGGCCTCGACCCAGGCCAGGGTCGCGGGCGCGTCATCGCGCCACTGCGCGGCCCGGGGCCCCTTGGCGACCGAGTCGAACGGCGGCGGGATGTCGTCGCGCAGCGGCAGGGCGGCGACGGTGTGCACGACCTTGCCGTCGAGGTCCGTGACGATGACGTCGGCTGGGAACAGCGAGGCCGGCACGATGTAGCTGAACGGCCGCTTGATCCGCGTCTGTAGGATGTAGCGGCCGTCGGGCGAGACGCTGGCGCCGAGGATCAGGCCGGGCGCGCCGATGGCGCGGGCCTCGCCGCCGGCCACCGGCTGGATCGCGAGCTGGGCGGTGAAGAAGTGGTCGAACCGCGCCTCGCCGACGGGATCGGTCAGCAGGTCCTGATAGGTGCGGGTCGGAGCCAGGCGACCGGCGCTTTCCTGCACTAGCGGCGCCTTGGGCGTGGGGTCATCCGCGGGCGCTGGGCCGCGGCCCTCGGGCGTCAGGCGGACGAGCAGTCCGGAGCTGTCGGGCAGCCAGCTGTAGCCGCCGCCGAAGGCGCCGTTGACGCGCGGACCAGTCAGCTTGCGCGCCGTGGCTGTTTGGCCGTCGACGACCCACAGCTCCAGCCCGGTCGGGGCGTCGGCCAGCAGGGCCAGCGAGCCGCCGTCGGGCGACCAGGCGGTCGAGGTGAATCGCATCCCCTGGGGCAGGGCGACCTCGCGAGACGTGCCGGTGGCGACGTCCTGCAGGGTGATGGCGGTGAGCCAGCTGATCCGGCTGTTGGCCTGGCCGTTGTTGCGCGGATTGATGCGGTAGCCGCCGATCCGCAGCATCGGCTCGGCCAGCTCGGCGATCGAGGGCAGGTTGCTGCGGCCCAGCAGCGCGATGGTGCGCCGGGTCGGGTCGATCGCCATGCCGGGAGTGGGCGGCGCATCGATGATCTGCGGGATCGGAGCCGGCGGCAGCTGGTAGGCGTCGGCGCCGACCGGCGACGTCTGCGCCAGGGTTGGACCGGCCAGGAAGACGGCCGCCGCCGCGCAAAGCTTCAGAAACGACGAGACCGGACGCATGACGCCACCCCAGAAAGCCAGCTTGAGAACCCTGCTCACTGGTTAGAGGCAGGGCGCCGCGGCGGCAACAGGGTGACGCTAGGTCCAAACGGCTGTTCAAATGTCCAGCTGCGATATATTATCAGTGTCAACATAAGAAACTGGCCGGAGGGATAAGCGACATGGGCACGGCGGAGCCGACCGAGCATTTCGACGTGGTGATCATCGGGGCCGGCCTGTCCGGCGTCGGCGCGGGCTACCACCTGCAGGACAAGAGCCCGGGCAAGTCCTACGTCATCCTGGAAGGCCGGCAGTCCATGGGCGGCACGTGGGACCTGTTCCGCTATCCCGGCATCCGGTCTGACTCTGACATGTACACGCTGGGCTTCGTCTTCCGGCCGTGGAAGGAGGCCAAGGCGATCGCCGACGGTCCCTCGATCCTGAAGTACGTCAAGGAGACGGCCGCCGACCACGGCATCGACAAGCACATCCGCTATGGCCACTGGGTCAGCAAGGCCGCGTGGTCGACCGAGGACGCCGCCTGGACCGTCGAGGCGACCCGCGGCGAAGGCGAGGTCGTGCGCTTCACCTGCAATTTCCTGTTCCTGTGCGGCGGCTACTACAACTACGACAAGGGCTACACGCCGGATTGGGCCGGCATGGACAGCTTCCAGGGCAAGCTGGTCCATCCGCAGCACTGGCCGGACGATCTCGACTACAGCGGCAAGAGGGTCGTCGTGATCGGCTCCGGCGCCACCGCCGTGACCCTGGTGCCCGAGATGGCCAAGGACGCCGCCCATGTCGTCATGCTGCAGCGCTCGCCGACCTATGTGGTGTCACGGCCGGCCGAGGACGCCGCCGCCAATTGGCTGCGCAGCAAGTTCAAGCCGATGACCGCCTACCGCATCACCCGCTGGAAGAACGTGCTGCTCGGCATGCTGTTCTACCGCATGGCCCGCAAGAACCCCGAGAAGACCAAGCAGCGGATCATCGGCATGGTGCGCGAGCACCTCGGCCCCGACTACGACGTCGATACCCATTTCACGCCGCGCTACAATCCCTGGGACCAGCGCCTGTGCCTGGTGCCGGACAACGACCTGTTCGACGCCATCAAGGCCGGGTCCGCCTCGGTCGTCACCGACCAGATCGAGACCTTCACGCCCACTGGCCTGAAGCTGAAGTCCGGCGCGACGCTGGACGCCGACATCATCGTGACCGCCACCGGCCTGAACCTGCAGGTGCTCAACGGGGTGACGTTCACGGTCGACGGTCAGCCCGTCGATCCCTCCCGGACCCTGAACTACAAGGGCATGATGTACAGTGACGTGCCGAACATGGCCTCGTCGTTCGGCTACACCAACGCGTCCTGGACGCTGAAGTGCGACCTGACCTGCGAGTATGTGACGCGCCTGCTGAACCACATGGACAGCACCGGCATGCGCCAGTGCACGCCTCGCAACACCGACCCGACCATCGGTGAGGAGCCGTGGCTGGACTTCTCCTCCGGCTATGTTCAGCGTTCGATCGACAAGTTCCCCAAACAGGGCTCGCGCACGCCCTGGAAGCTGCACCAGAACTACGCGCGCGACCTTATGGCCCTGCGCTACGGCAAGGTGGATGACGGGGTGATGGAGTTCTCCAATCCTGTCGGCGTGACCGCGAAGGCGGCATAGGGCCGGGCGCCGCGCCGCCGTGGCGGCGCGGCGCGGAACGTTTCTCCGCGCAGCGACTTCACTCTTCGTCCGGCGTCCTGCCCGCCTGGCCGAGGAGTTCCCCAGTGCGTATCGCCCAGATCGCGCCTCTGTACGAGGCGGTCCCCCCCAAACTCTATGGCGGCACCGAACGGGTCGTCGCCCACCTATCCGACGCGCTGGTCGAACTCGGCCACGAGGTCACGCTGTTCTCCAGCGCCGAGGCGCAGACCCTGGCGACGCTGGCGCCGGTCCGTGACCAGGCGATCCGGCTCGATCCATCGCCCTTGAAGTCCGATCTGGCCGCCCACCTGGCCATGCTGTGGGAGGTTCGGCGCCGGGCGCACGAGTTCGACCTCCTGCACTTTCACGTCGACATGATCCACTTTCCGCTGTTCGAGGACACCGCGGACCGCACGCTGACGACCTTGCACGGCCGGCTGGATCTGAAGGATCTGTCCGCGGTCTACGACCGCTGGACCGCCTATCCGCTGGTCTCGATCTCGGACGCCCAGCGACGCGACCTGCCGCTGGCCCACTGGGCGGGTACCGTCCACCACGGCCTGCCGACCCGGCTGTACGAATTCTCGCCAAGATCCCAGGGCTACCTCGCCTTCCTCGGCCGGATTTCGCCGGAGAAGCGGCCCGACCGGGCCATCGAGATCGCCAGGGCTCTGGGAATGCCGCTCAAGATCGCGGCCAAGATCGATGGCGCCGACCGACAGTACTTCGCGGAGGTCATCGAGCCGATGCTGGACGACCCGCTGATCGAGTTCGTCGGCGAGATCGGCGACGAACAGAAGTCGGCCTTCCTCGGCGGCGCGGCGGCGCTGCTGTTCCCGATCGACTGGCCCGAGCCCTTCGGCCTGGTGATGATCGAGGCCATGGCCTGCGGCACGCCGGTTGTCGCCTGGAGATGCGGCTCGACGCCCGAGGTGATCGAGCCCGGCGAGACCGGCAGGCTGGTCGACAGCATGGAACAGGCGGTGATCGCCGTGTTGGCGGTCACGGCCCTGGACCGCGCCGCGATCCGCGCCCGCTTCGAGCTGCGCTTTTCCGCCCAGGCCATGGCGCGCCGTTACGTCGAGCTCTACGCCGACCGCCTGGCGCATTGCCAATACGGTGGGCGGCGACCCGATCTCGGCGCGATCGCCGAGCCGAACGACGACCCCAAGCTGGCGGTCATCGCCTGACGTTGGAGAGGATGGACGACGCGAAATCCGTCATCGCGCCCGTGAAGGACGACCCTCACGAGGAAGGCGCGCTGAGGTTCTGGGCGCTGAAGGACGGCGACTGCTTCGTGGTGTCCGATTCCCATGGCGACATCACCGGCGGACCGGACGGCCTGTTCGACGCCGACACGCGGCTGCTGTCGCGCCTGCGGCTGCTGATCGGAGGCAAGCGCCCCACGCTGCTCAGCTCGGGCGTCTCGGCGGACAACGTCGTCTTCACCTTCCACGGCGCCAACCGACCGCTGCCGCCGGCGGGCGGCAGGGTGGTGCCGCCCGGGGTCCTCCACGTCGAGCGCAACCGGCTGATCTGGCGACGCAGGCTGTACGAGCACATCCGCCTGACCAACCATGGCCTGGACGAGATCCTGGCGCCGGTGGCCGTCGAGTTCGCGGCAGACTTCCGCGACATGTTCGAGGTCCGGGGCGAGGCGCGGTCCAGGCGCGGTCACGCCGGCCAGGCCGTAACCAACGGCCGGTCCGCCGCCTTCGCCTACCAGGGGCTGGACGGGGTGACGCGAACGAGCGTCGTGGCCTTCTCCGAGCCGCCTCAGCGGCTGACCGCCGACCGCGCCGAGTTCATGGCCTGGTTTCCCCGCAAGGGCCATTTTGACCTCTTCATCGAGGCGGCGGAGGCGGCGGACGAGCCGCCGGATGAACACCGATTCCGGCGGGCGGCGGCAGAGGCGCGCCGCTTCATGCGGGCCAAGGGGCGTCACGGCTGTCGACCGCGGAGCGACAGCCCGACGCTGAACCGCTGGCTCGCCCAGTCGCGGGCCGATCTGGCGCTCTTGACCACCAACCTGCCGACCGGCCGTTATCCCTACGCTGGCATTCCCTGGTTCTCGACGCCGTTCGGGCGGGACGGGATCATCAGCGCCTGGCAGATGCTGCTGTTCGATCCCGGACTGGCCCGAGGCGTGCTGGCCTACCTCGCGTCCCGCCAGTCGCGGGAGTCGTCGGCCTTCCGCGACGCCCAGCCTGGCAAGATCATGCACGAGACGCGGCAGGGCGAAATGGCCGCCCTCGGCGAAGTGCCCTTCGGCCTCTACTACGGCGGGGTGGACACCACCCCGCTGTTTATCGGGTTGGCCGGCGCCTATGCGCGGAGGACCGGGGACCTGGACTTCATCCGCACGCTCTGGCCGGCGCTGGAGGGGGCGGCGGGCTGGCTTCGCGACTACGGCGACTCCAACGGCGACGGGCTCATCGACTACGCCCGCGCGGCCGAGACGGGCCTGGCCAATCAGGGCTGGAAGGACAGCTACGATTCCGTCTTCCATGCCGATGGCCGCTTCCCACAGGGTCCGATCGCCCTGGTCGAGGTTCAGGGCTACGCCTTCGCCGCCTGGCGAACGATGGCTGACCTGTCGCGTCGGCTGGATGAGGCCGGCGACGAGGACTACGGGCTCCGGGCCGAGACCTTGCGCGCGGCGGTCGAGGACCGCTTCTGGATGGAGGACGACGGCTACTACGGCGTCGCCATCGACGGCGACGGCCGCCTGTGTCGGCCCAAGACGTCGAACGCCGGCCACCTGTTGTTCAGCGGCCTGCCTACGCCCGAGCGGGCGGAGCGGGTGATGCAGAGGCTGGCGGGGGCCGAGTTCCGCACGGGCTGGGGCCTTCGGACCCTGGCCAGGGGCGAGGCCCGCTACAATCCGATGTCGTATCACAACGGCTCGGTGTGGCCGCACGACACCGCGGTCTGCGTCGCCGGCATGGCGCGCTACGGCGATCGTGATCGAGTGGCCGAGCTGCTCCGCGACCTGTTCGGCACGGCCCAGCATATGCAGATGCGACTGCCCGAGTTGCTGTGCGGCTTCCCGCGGCGGCCGGGCGAGCCGCCGGTGCCCTATCCGGTCAGCTGTTCGCCGCAGGCCTGGGCGGCGGGCTCGGCCTTCCTGGTGCTGCAGTCGCTGCTGGGCGTGACGGTCGACGCCTTTGACCGCACCGTCGCCGTCGTGCGCCCGCGGCTGCCCGACGGGGTGAACCGCCTGACGCTCGAGGGGCTTCAGATCGGCGGCTGCCAGGTCGACCTGTCGTTCGAGCGTGTGCGCCAGGGCCTGGTGGTGGCGGCCGCCACCAACTGCTCGCCGGATCTGAAGGTGGTCACTGTCTCGTAGCCGTTAGCCCGTCTCGCGCACCTGGCGGGGCTCGTAGATCGCCCAGTGCCGCCCCGACATCGCCAGGCGGCCGCGGCTCGACACCGTAAAATCCAGCGTGACGATGCGGTGGCCGTTCCTTTCGATGTTCTCAGCCACCACGGCGCGAGTCTCAAGCCACTCGCCGTCGCGGATCAGGCCATGCAGCCGCGCGTCGCTCTCCAGGTGGATCCACGGTCCCAACCGCACGCTCTGGGCCAGCACGTAGTTGGCGCGGCGCAGCAGGTAGGCCGGGTTGGCGATGTCGCCGCCGTCGAAGAAGCCAGGTTCCTGGCGCGTGTTGTCGATGTGGGCGCGACCGACGTCGGCGAAGTAGATCTCCTTCAGCGATCCCAACACCCGGCCGGCCGGCAGGCTGTCGGGCGAGGCCGGCGGGCGGTCGTCGGGGCGGGGCAGCTCCGCCTCCGGCTGGATCGCAGGCATCGGCGTATCGTCGCCGCGCCAGGCCGAGCCAACGGCGCAGGTCTCCCCCCGGGCTGCCAGGGCCAGGCCCAGCTCGTCCGCCGTGCCGGCCGCCGACAGCGTGGCCTCGTCGCCGTCGTAGACGGGCCGGTTGAACCGAGCGCGGATACGGCCCCGGCTCAGCCAGTCGCGGCCCCAGGCCTCCAATGGCGCGTGGGTCATGTAGGCGAAGACATCGACCCCGGGCACCAGGCCGCCGGTGAAACCGAAGCGACTCGCGACGTCGTCAGCGTGAATACGGTTCTCGCTGGCGGTCGCCGTGTTGAACGCGACGACGGTGCGCTGGAGCGGCATGACGGCTCGACCCCCGGGGCTTCGCCGGTCCGTCAGGAGGCGACAGCTTCCTGATGCTGGATCAGCTTCGCCAAATTGCGGATCAACTGGGCTCGCCAGCTTCACCCAGCCGGACGTTGCTGGAAAGCAGATTCAGGGCGTCGATGTGGACGTCCACCGCCGGCCACCGCCAGACTCCGGTTTCCATCGACGACTCAAGCAGGTCGCAAAGGCACCGCGCGGCGTCGGCCAGCGCCTTGGGCTCCACCGGCGCGCAGGCGTCGATGATGCGCAGCGAGATCTCGTACAGCTCGACCGGCGACCGCGTGTCGCGATCGGCGGCCTGGGCCGAGAATCCGGCCGTCATCTCGGCGATGCACGCCCTGACCGTCGCCATGCAGGCCTCGGCGAGCCCGGCCAGCGCGATGTCGGCGTCGGCCACCGCTTCGTCGATGCGCTTGCCCGTTCCGTCGAACAGGGCTTCCCGCAGCCGATTGCGGATCTTGAACTTGCGGACGACGCTCACACCGACACCTTCTGGGGTTTCATGATCGAGTCGATCTGATCCTGGGACATATTCGGCTCCTGCGCATCGCCGACCTCGCCCTTGAGGTCGTCCCTGCGGCGACCCTCCATGCCGGGAGGCGGACCGGCGCGGCGGAAACGACGGTCCGGCCCGATGTAGTTGTCGCACTCGATGCCCATGCGGTCCTCACGGGCGACCCACAGGAACCGGTCCATCATGGTCTTGGGCGTGATCGGCTTGGCGATGATGAAATTGGCGCCGCAGTCGCGGGCCTTGGTCACTTCATTGCGCGGCGTGTGACCTGTCACGACGATGACCGGGATCATCCGGTTCTGTTCGGGCGCCTCCCGCCGGATCCACCGGGTCAGATCGTAGCCGTCCATGGCCGGCATTCGCGCATCGGTGACCACCATGTCGACATCACCGACCGAGATCGCGCGCTGAGCTTCCTCGGCCGAAAGGCACCGGCTGATCTTCTTGGCGCCGAACCCGGAGATGACCTGAACGAGGATGTCGAGCGACTGCTGGTTGTCGTCGACGATCACGAGGGACAGCGTCTCGAAGTTGATCCGAGACAGGAGGGGCTTGGACGCCGTGCCTGTGGTCATGGATTTCGCCGGACGCGACAGTTGATTTCGAATCGCGAGCCTGACCGCAATATGTTCACCAACCGTGACCAGCCTTCTCGCTCGCAAGGCGGCCGGCTCTGGAGCTCATGATCGAGACCTTTGACCACATCATCGTCGGCGCCGGCTCGGCCGGCTGCGTGCTGGCCAACAGACTCTCGGCCGATCCGCGCCGGCGCGTCCTGGTTCTGGAAGCGGGCGGTCGGGACGACTGGATCTGGTTTCACATCCCCGTCGGCTACCTGTTTTCGATCGGCAACCCGCGCGCGGACTGGATGTTCGAGACCCAGCCCAGCCCCGGTCTGGACGGCCGAAGCCTGAAATATCCGCGCGGCAAGGTGATCGGCGGCTCGTCGGCGATCAACGCCATGATCTACATGCGCGGCCAGGCGGCGGACTACGACGGCTGGCGCGGACTGGGACTCCCCGGTTGGGGCTGGGACGATGTCCTGCCGCTGTTCCTGGCCCAGGAGGATCACATCGCCCCGCCCAACGAGCATCATCGCTCGGGCGGCGAATGGCGCGTCGAGCACCCGCGCATGCGCTGGCGCGTGCTGGACGCCTTCGCCGAGGCTGCGGCGCTGGAAGGCATTCCGACAGTGGCGGACTTCAACGGCGGCGACAACTTCGGGGCCGGCTACTTTCAGGTGAACCAGCGCGCCGGCCGTCGCTGGAGCGCGGCGCGGGGCTTCCTCAAGCCGGCGCTGCGGAGACCGAATCTCAGGCTTGAGACCGGCGTCCATGTGACGCGCGTGGTGATCGAGGGCGGCCGGGCGGTCGGGGTGGAATGGGCGTGCGGGGGCGAGTTCTTTTCGGCGCGGGCAGGCGCTGGAGTGGTGCTGGCGGCCGGCGCTGTGGGCACGCCGCAGTTGCTGGAGCTGTCGGGCGTGGGTGACGGGAGCCGGCTCTCGGCGCTGGGGATCGAGACCCGCAGCCACAGACCCGGCGTCGGCGAGAACCTGCAGGACCATCTGCAGATCCGGCCGGTCTATGAGGTCGAGGGTGTGCCGACGATGAACGCGCTCTACGCCTCGCTCTGGCGGCGACCGCTGATGGCCCTTGAATACGCGGCCCTCCGGCGCGGGCCGATGTCCATGGCGCCGTCCCAGTTGGGGGCGTTCGCGAAATCCTCGCCGGAGCAGGCCACGGCCAACCTGCAGTTCCACGTCCAGCCGCTGTCGCTCGACCGCTTCGGCGAGCCCCTTCACCGGTTTCCGGCGATCACCGTCAGCGTCTGCAACCTGCGCCCCACGAGCCGCGGCTCGATCCACGCGGGCAGTCCCGACGCCCGCGCCGCGCCGCTGATTCAGCCAGACTACCTGTCGACCCCGGAGGACGAGCGGGTGGCCATGGACTCCCTGCGGCTGGTCCGGCGGATCGTCGGCCGTGCGCCGATGGCGCGCTATCGACCTCGCGAGATGAAGCCCGGGGAGGCGGTTGATGACGACGCCGGCCTGCTCGCTGCGGCCCGCGCGCTGGGCACGACGATCTTCCATCCGGTCGGTACGGCGAAGATGGGTCTGGCCGCCGACCCCACGGCCGTTGTCGATGCGCGACTGCGCGTGTTCGGCGTCGAGGGCCTGCGCGTCGCGGACGCTTCGGTGATGCCCCGCATAACCTCGGGCAACACCAACTCCCCGACCATGATGATCGCCGAAAAGGCCGCCCGGATGATCGTCGAAGACGCGCGTTAGGCCCCACAGTGTTGCCGCGGCCATCGAGCGCCCGGCCAAGTTCGACGCGCGCGAAATACGGTTTCAGCGCCGTCACATGACGGTCCGGTCCCGCAACAAGCGCGGCGCATTTTCGCCGGTGAGCGCCTTCAGGACGGTCGGCTCCAATGGTCGGGGCCCGCGTCATGATGCGTATCCGTTTCTTCGCCACCGCGTCGCTCGCGCCGCTGCTGCTGCTCGCCGGCGAGGTCCGGGCGGAGACGGTGATCACTGACACTCGGACCACGCCGATCGTGACCTCGACGGCCAACGGCGGCGCGCCCGACGACGTCCGCGTTGACGCCGAAGAGGGCGAGATCGCGCTGACCACGGCCGGCGCGGCGATCACCGTCGACAGCGACAACGCCGTCGAGAACGAGGGCACGATCGGGTCGGAGGACGTCGACGGCTCGCTCGGCATCCTGGTTCAGGGGGGGGTGACCACCACCGTGACCAACAGCGGCGTGATCACGATCGTCGACTCCTTCGATGAGTCGGACGACGACAACGACACCGACGACGACGGTGACATCGACGGGGATTTCGCGACCGGTTCTGGTCGCTTCGGCATCCGGGTGACCGGCGCCGGAACGGTGACCGGCGACATCATCAACGACTACGGCGGCTCGATCACGATCGAAGGGAACGACTCGTGGGGCGTCAGCCTGGAGACCGACCTGGTTGGCGACCTGGTCAACCGCGGCGCCATCTACGTGCTGGGCGACAACGCCCGGGGCGTTGACGTCCAGGCCAGGGTCGACGGCGCTGTCGACCTGATGGGCTCGGTCTCCGTGAGCGGCGAGAACGCCGTCGCCGTGGCGATCGAAGACGAGGTCACGGGACTCTTCAACTTGCAGGGTTCGTTGCTGTCGTCGGGCTATCGCTACACCAGCCGGCCAACGGACGAGGACGTACTGGCCGCGCTCGACGCGGACGATCTGCTGCAGGGCGGTCCGGCGCTCAGCATCACGGCCAGCATCGCGGGCGGCTTCCTGATGGACCGCGCGGCTTCGACGATCAGCGACTTCGACGCCGACGGGATCGCCGACAGCGCCGACGATGACGACGACAACGACGGCATCGCCGACGACGATGACGAGGACGCCAACGACGACGGCATCACCGACGATGACTACGACGACGATGGGATCGCCAACAGCAAGGACGACGACGACGACAACGACGGCCTTGAGGACGACGACGAGGACGAGGACGGCGTCTACGACGAGGACGACAACGGGGATGGCGTTCCGGACAACGACCTCGACCAGGACGGGCGGATCGACAGCTATGAGGGAACCGGCAGCGTCGCCGCGTTCGGCGGATCGCCGGCCCTGCTGATCGGGTCCGACACCCAGGCCATAGCCCTTGGCGCGGTCGGGACGGGCGACGACGCCTACGGCTTCATCATGCGCGGCTCGGTCACGGCGTCCGGCGTCTATGACGGCGTCACCGGAACGGCGCTCAGGATTGGCGGCGGCGCCGGCTACGAGACCCTGCTGACCGGCGGCATGCACCTGGACGGCTCGATTGTCGCCTCGGCCTATGGCGCCGATAGCCAGGCCGTGCACCTGGCCGCCGGCGCCGACATCGAGCGTCTCGACAACGACGGCGCGATCGTTGCTGTCCTCCAGACCGGCTCCGGATCGCTTTCCGAGGAGGTCGACGCGACGGCCGTCGCGATCCGCATCGACGCCGGGGCGACCATCTCGAGCCTGGGCAACACCGGCGCCATCACCGCCACCACTGCGGGCGAATCCAACGATGCGGTGGCGATCCGCGACCTGGCCGGGACCCTGAGCATGATCAGCAACACCGGGTCGATCACCGCCTCGATCACGGCCACGGACGACGAGGACGACGGCGACGACGACAACGAGGACGCCGACGACGAGACGATCACCGGGCGGACCATCGCCCTCGACCTGCGCGCCGCTCTGCAGGGTGTGACGATCACCCAGTTCTCCGAAGCGGCCGACCGCGACGGTGACGGCGTCCTCGACGCCCTTGACGGCGACGTCGACGGCGACGGCACGATCAACGCCGAGGACGACGACCTCGACAACGACAGCATCCCCGACGACGAGGACGACGAGGACGGCGGCGACCTCGACGGCGACGGCTATGTCAGCAGCCAGGAACCGTCGATCACTGGCGACGTCCTGCTCGGCGCCGGAGACGACCTCGTCGACCTGAGGAACGGCAGCTTGACGGGCGCGATCGCCTTTGGCGACGGCGCGGACAGCCTCGTCATCGGCTCGGCGACCGGCGCGGCCCAGGTGATCGGCGACATTACCGACAGCGACGGGCGGCTCAGCGTCGACCTGGTCAACGGCGAGCTGACCGTGACCAACGCCGAGACGATCGCCGCGACCGCGCTCAACGTCAGCGCCGCTGGTACGCTGACCCTGACTGTCGATCCCGGCGCCGACGCCGTCACCCGCTTCGACGTCGACACCGCCTCAATCGCGACCGGCGCCAAGCTGCGGCTGGAATTCGAGGATCTGCTTCCAGAGGCCGCCCGCTACACGGTCGTCCATGCGACCGGGGGCCTCACGGTCGGTGATATCGAGTCGAGCCTCGATGGCGAGTCACCCTACCTGTACGTCGTCGCGGCGTCCGCCGACACGGCGGCCGGGGACGTCTATGTCGATGTCCGCAAGCGCACCGCCGACGAGATGGACCTGACCCAAAGCCAGGCGCTGGCCCTGGATGCCGTCTACTCGGCGCTTTCGGGCGACGACGACATCCGCGACTCCTTCCTGGCGGCCGAGGGTCGGGACGACTTCATGGCGCTCTACGAGCAGATGCTGCCCGACCAGGGCGAGGGCCTGTTCTCGACGCTCGACGCCCTGAGCCGCACCACGGCGCGGCTGACCGCGGCGCGGCCCAGCCGAGGCGCGACCTACGGACCCGACAGCCTGTGGTTCCAGGAGATCAACACCGCCGTGCAGCGCGAGGCGGGGGTGACCGCCGGCTCGGAGACCAAGGCGTTCGGTCTTATCGCCGGCTACGAGAGCCTTGGCCGCGACGGCGGCGCGCTCGGCGCGACCCTGGCCTTCATCACGGCGGAGGAGAAGGACGAGATCGCCAGCGTCGGCGAAGAGACCTCGGTCTCCCTGCTCGAGGCCGGCGTCTACTGGCGGCGCGCCGTGGGCGGCTGGACCTTCAACGCGCGCGGCGCGGCGGCCTGGGCTTGGCTGGACGGAGACCGGGTGTTCATCGATCCGGACAGCGCGCTGATCGTCCAGGCCGACTCGGGCTGGACCGGCTACACCGCGGCGGCCAGCGCCAGCCTCGACTACGAGGCGCGGGCTGGGCGTTATTACCTGCGACCGTCGCTGGCCGCCGACTATATCGTCTTCAACGAGGGCGAACGGGACGAACATGGCGGCGGCGACGGCTTCGACCAGACGGTGCGGGCGCGCACCAGCACCCGCATGTCCTCGACCGCCGCCCTGACCTTCGGCGCCGCCTATGGCCGCGACGTCTGGTGGCGGCCGGAACTGCGTGTCGGCTATCGCCAGGTGCTGTCCGGCGGCGTCGGCGACACTGTCTTCCGATTCACCGGCGGCCAATGGGTGACGCTGCCGGCGGCCGAGGCCGGAGACGGCGCGATGATCGTCGGCGTGTCGCTGCGCGCCGGGTCGGCGATGTCCTATTTCGCCGTCGAGGGAGAGTACGAAGCCGCCGACGGCGAAGACCTCTACAACCTCATGCTGTCCGGCCGCATGATCTTCTAAGCGATCAGCGGAAGGCGTTGCCCGGCGCCAGGCCGAGGGCCTTGAACGCCTTGGCGGCGGGGCAGAAGCCCGTGAACGCCGCCTGCAGCATGTTGAGGCCCGCGAAGGCGGTCAGGGCGATCCACCAGGGATGGACCGTGAGGCTGAGGGCGATGCCCGCCAGCACGACGACACCGGCGAAGGCGAAGACAGCGCGATCGATGTTCATGATTGAGCTCCAGGAGGTCAGGCGGCCCTCTCAAGGGCCTGGCGGGTCCACGTCACGAGTTGTGCCGCGGACATGGCTCCGGCGGTGCGAGCGATCTCGCGGCCGTCGAGAAACAGGAACAGCGCCGGGATGCCGCTGACACCCAGCCGGGCGCAGGCCTGCGGCTCCGTGTCGGCGTTGACCTTCAGCAGCTGCACGTCCGGTTCGAGCGTCGCCGCCGCGGCGGCGAACTGCGGAGCCATGGCCCGGCAGGGGCCGCACCAGGGCGCCCAGACGTCGAGCAGCACCGCGATGCCGCGGTTGCCCTGCATGCGCCGCTCTAGGCCCGCCGAGTCCGTCTCGATAGGCGCGCCGGCGAACAGCGCGCCGCCGCACTTGCCGCACCGACCGGTCCGACTGTCCCGGTCGGGCGGAAGCCGGTTGGCGGCGGCGCAATGGGGACAGGCGACCTGGCGCACGGTCAGTCCTTGATCTTGCGCGCGCCGATCACGTCGAGCGCGAGCTTCTCATAGAAGGGCTCGCTCTCGCCGCGCTTCACCTTCGACAGGAAGTACTTCTCGAAGGCGACCTTGGCGAGGTGGACCCATTTGCCGCTGGCCGCCCAGTTGACGTTGCGCGGCGGGATTTGGGGCTGGGCGACGAAGGCGACGCCGCCGTCGCCGAAGTCGGCGAGACAGATGGCGTTCCAGGTCGCCTCGTGGGTCGGTTCCTCGCCGCCTATCGCCTGGCGCAGGTTCTGGGCCACGGCGGTGACCATGCTCTCGATCATGAAGCCCGTTTTCGGCACGCCGACCGGGACGGGCGTGGGGCCCATCGGCGGGATCGCGACACAGACGCCGACGGAGTAGATCTCGGGGAAGGTCGGATTGCGCTGGTGCTTGTCGGCGAGGATGAAGCCGCGCGGGTTGGTCAGGCCTTCGATGCCGCGAACCGCCTCGACCCCGCGGAACGCCGGAAGCATCATCGAATAGACGAAGGGCAGGTCATGCGTGGCGGCCACGGAGCCGTCCTGAGCGACTTCCTCGACCGTCATCTTGCCGTCGGCGACTTCCTTCACGCGGGCGTTGACGATCCACTTGATGTGACGCTGGCGCATCTCGCTCTCAAGCAGGCCCTTCGTGTCGCCGACGCCATCGAGGCCTAGATGTCCGATGTAGGGCTCGGACGTGACGAAGGTCATCGGCACCCGGTCGCGCACCTTCCGGCGGCGCAGCTCGGTGTCGAGGATCAGCGCGAACTCGTAGGCCGGTCCAAAGCAGGAGGCGCCCTGGACGGCGCCGACGATCACCGGACCCGGCTTGGCGGCCAGGGCGTCGAAGGCGTCGGCCGCCGTCTCGGCGTGCGCCACATGGCAGACGGACTGGGTGAAGCCGCCATGCGGACCCAGGCCCTGGATCTCATCGAAGGCCAGCTCGGGGCCGGTCGCGATCACCAGGTAGTCGTAGGCCATCCGCTGGCCGTCGTTCAGCTCGATCTGCCGCTCCTGGGGATGCAGGCGCTTGGCGCCGACGGCGGTGAAGCCGATGTCCTTGCGGGCGAACACGGGCGCCAGCGGCACTTCGATGGCGTCGCGCTTCCGCCAGCGGACAGCGACCCAGGGGTTGGAGGGGGTGAAATGGAAGCGGTCTTCCTTCGCCACGACGCTGACGTCGGCGCGATTGCCGACGGCCGCCTTGATCTCGTAGGCGGCGATCGTTCCGCCAAGGCCGGCGCCGAGGACGACGATATGCGGCTTGCCGTTCATTTTCCTTCCGAGCCTCCGTTCGAATGGACCGCGGTCTGTTCGCCGCGCCTCTTCGTCTTGACTATATATTCGTGATTGCGCATATACGCAATTATGAATTTTCTTCGAACCCTGATGCGGGCGCTCGGCGCCACAGGAGGCAAGGCGATGACCGGTTCCCTGACCAACATGACCCCCTCGCAACTGGATGAGGCGCTGCGCGCGGGCGATATCCTGCTCGTGGACGTGCGAGAGCCCGCGGAATTCGCGGTCTCCCGCATCCACGGCGCCGTCAACTTCCCGCTCTCGACCTTCGATCCGAAGGCGCTGCTGGCGACGGTCGATCCTGCCACGGTCGTGCTCCAGTGCGGCTCCGGCAAGCGCTCGGCGATGGCCGCGGCGCGCTGCCAGGAAGCGGGCTTCGCGGTCACGCGACACCTCGCCGGCGGCATTAATGCCTGGCAATCGGCCGGCCTTCATATGATCGATATCAATGCCGCCACCGGCCGGCTGCGCGATCCGGCCTGAAGCGCACGTATCCGACCGAGGACCGGCGACCGATGAAGTCTCTTCGAACCATAGTCCTGCCCGCGCTGCTCGCGGCGATGACGCTATCCGCCTGTGGCGGCGGCGGCGAAGACGCGGCCAGCGTCAAGTCCACGCCGGTCAAGGGTCGGTATCAGGTCGTGCAGCGCGTCGTGCCCGAGATGAAGCCGGTCGCCGGCGAGATCACGACGCGAGATCTGGCCGACGCCCGCGCCCGCATCGGTGGAACCCTGACGACGCTCAAGGTGCGTGAGGGCGACATGGTTCGCGCCGGCCAGGTCGTGGCCGTCGTCACCGATGCGCGGCTGGGCATGGAGACCTCGGCCTATGACGCCCTGGTCAGCGCCGCCGCCGGCGAGGCCGCGCGCGCCGACGCCGATCTGGCCCGGACCCGGACCCTCTATGAAAAGGGCGTCTACGCCAAGGCGCGGCTCGACCAGGTCGAGGCGGCGGCCCGGGCCGCCAATGGCAATCTGACGGCGGCGCGCGCGCGGCGGG
>CALALX010000013.1 GCA_937925635.1 uncultured Caulobacter sp. | reverse complement strand
CGCACATCACCAGCATGTTGATGACGCCGCGGTAGTTCATGTCCATGTGGAACCAATGGTTCATCGCCGCGCCGATGATCACCATCGACTTGCCGCCGGTCTTCTCGGCGTTGGTGGCGAAACCGCGGGCGACGGCGACGATCTGGTCCTTCGGCACGGAGGTCATCGCCTCGGCCCAGGCCGGGGAGTAGGGCTCGGGATCGTCGAAGCTGGTCGGCATGTGATCGCCGCCAAAGCCCTGGTCGACGCCGTAGTTGGCGAGGAACAGGTCGTAGACGCTGGCGACCAGCGCTTCGCCGTCCTTCAGGCTCAGGCGCTTGACGGGGACGTTGCGGACCAGGACGTCCGGATGGTCGGTCGAGGCGAAGCCGTTCGTCGCGGTGTGGGCGAAGTAGGGGAAGCGGACGCCGACCACATCGTCATGCGCGCCCTTGAGGCCCAGGCGCAGGGTGGTCTCCTGGCCCCGGGCATCCCGCTCCTCGAGGTTCCACTTGCCGTCCTCGCCCCAACGGAAGCCGATGGAGCCGTTGGGGACGACGATGCCGCCGGTCGACTCGTCGACCGCGACGGTCTTCCAGTCGGGGTTGTTGGTCTCGCCCAGGGCGTCGCTGAAGTCGGCGGCGCGCAGCAGTCGCTCGGGGACCAGGCCGCCGTCCTGCGGGACCAGCCGGACCAGCATCGGCAGGTCGGAATACTTGCGCAGGTAGTCGCGGAAGTAGGGGACCTGGCGGTCGACGTGGAATTCCTTGAGGATCACGTGGCCGAAGGCCATGGCCAGGGCCGCGTCCGTGCCCTGTTTCACAGGCAGCCAGAGGTCGGAGAACTTCGACGCTTCCGAGTAGTCTGGGCAGATGACCACCGACTTGGCGCCGCGGTAACGGGCCTCGGTGTAGAAGTGGGCGTCCGGCGTCCGGGTCTGCGGGACATTGGAGCCCCACAGGATCAGGAAGCCGGAGTTGTACCAGTCGGCGCTCTCGGCGACGTCGGTCTGTTCGCCCCAGGTCTGGGGCGAGGACGGCGGCAGGTCGCAGTACCAGTCGTAGAAGGAGCCGCAGGCCCCGCCGAGCAGTTGCAGGTAGCGCGCGCCGGCGGCGTAGGAGACCATCGACATGGCCGGGATCGGCGAGAAGCCGAACACGCGGTCCGGGCCCCAGCGCTTGACGGTATGGGCGTTGGCGGCGGCGACGATCTCGGTCACCTCATCCCAGCTGGCGCGCACGAAGCCGCCGGAGCCGCGCACCTGCATGTAGCTGGCGCGCTTGTCGGCGTCGTCCTGGATCGCGGCCCAGGCCGCAACTGGGGAGAGGGTCTTGCGCGCCTCGCGCCAGAGCCTCAGCAGTCGCGAGCGGACCAACGGGTGCTTCACCCGGTTGGCCGAGTAGAGATACCAGCTGTAGCTGGCGCCCCGGGCGCAGCCGCGCGGCTCATGGTTGGGCAGTTCGGGCCGCGTGCGCGGATAGTCCGTCTGCTGGGTCTCCCAGGTGACGATCCCGCCCTTGACGTAGATCTTCCAGGAGCAGGAGCCGGTGCAGTTCACGCCGTGGGTGGAGCGCACGATCTTGTCGTGGCGCCAGCGGGAGCGGTAGGCCTCCTCCCAGCCGCGATCCTCGTCATTGGTGACGCCGTGGCCGTCGGAGAAGAGCTCGGTCCTGCGGGTGAAGAACGCGAGCCTGTCAAGGGTATGGCTCATTACGCGACCGCCTTGTTCACGGTGGTTTGGGGGGCGTGCAGCAGCGACGAGCGGCGGGCGTAGAAGGCCCAGTTCACGACGACGCAGCTCAGGTAGAAGGCGAGGAACACGTACAGGGCGGTGGCCGGGTCTCCGGTCGCCTTCAGCGAGTCACCGAACGCCTTGGGAATGAAGAAGCCGCCGTAGGCGCCGATGGCGGAGCTGAAGCCGACGATCGCGGCCGCCTCCATCTCGGAGGCCTTCAGGCGGGCGGCGGCGTCCGCCGTCGGCATCAGCCGGGGCATGTCGCTGCGGACGATCGCGGGGATCATCTGGAAGGTCGAGGCGTTGCCCACGCCGGTCCAGAAGAACAGCCACAGGAAGGCCGCGAAGAAGAGGGGGAACGAGGGGGCCGCACCCGTCGCGCCGATGCTGTAGAGAACGCCCAGCACGCCCGCGGACAGCGCCAGGAACACCCAGTGGGTGACGTGCTGGCCGCCCCACCTGTCGGAGACCCAGCCGGTCAGGGCGCGCGACAGGGCGCCGACCAGCGGTCCGAGGAAGGCGATCTTCAGCACCATGACCGTCGGGAACAGCGTCTTGGCCAGCAGGGGAAAGGCCGCCGAGAAGCCGATGAACGAGCCGAAGGTGCCGACATAGAGGTAGCACATCAGCCAGTTGTGTTTGCGCTGGAACACCACCGCCTGGGTCGCGAAGGAGGCCTTGGCCGAGCTGATGTCGTTCATGCCGACCCAGGCGGCGGCGGCCGCGGCGACGATGAACGGAACCCAGACGAAGCCGGCGTTCTGCAGCCAGATCTGGCTCTCGACGCCCTTCTCGACGGCGATCTGCGGCGCGCCGACGACGGGCGCGAAGGCCCCCATGGCGATCACGAGCGGGATGAGGAACTGCATCACGCTGACGCCGAGGTTTCCGAAGCCGGCGTTGATGGCGAGCGCGTTGCCCTTCTCGGCCTTGGGGAAGAAGAACGAGATGTTCGACATCGAGGAGGCGAAGTTGCCGCCGCCGAAGCCGCACAGCAGGGCGAGGATCACGAAGGCGGCGTAGGGCGTCTGCGGATTCTGCACGGCCAGCCCGATGCCGATCGACGGCACCAGCAGCGACAGCGTCGAGAGCACCGTCCACATCCGGCCGCCGAAGACCGGCACGATGAAGCTGTAGAAGAGGCGCAGGGTGGCGCCCGACAGGGCCGGCAGGGCGGCCAGCCAGAACAGCTGATCGGTGGTGAAGGCGAAGCCGATCAGCTTCAGCTTGGCGACGACCATCGACCAGACCATCCACACCGAGAAGGCCAGGAGGAGGTTGGGGACCGAGATCCACAGGTTGCGCGTGGCGATGGCCTTGCCGGTCGAGGCCCAGAAGTCGGGGTCCTCCGGCCGCCAGTCGGTCAGGATGTGCTTGTGGGGCGAGGCGGAAGCCATCGAACGCTCCTGGAGGTCAGCCGGCCGCCGCGACCGGCGCGGGGGCGACGGCGGCGGGGCCGGTGGAAGGGCTGGGGTGAAGGCCGGACATCTCCGGCAGCTCGGGCAGGTGCGACAGCTGCGGCGTCCGCGCCCGCTCCATCCGCCGGATGGCGAAGTGCATCCAGGTCAGGGCCGAGGCGACCAGCAGGAAGAGCAGCATGAAGCAGCTGGTCCAGACGCCGGTGAGGTCATTGAGCAGGCCGAAGGTGATCGGCAGCACGAAGCCGCCCAGACCGCCGACCATGCCGACGAGGCCGCCGACCGATCCGATCGTGTCGGGGTAGTAGACGGGGATGTGCTTGTAGACGGCCGCCTTGCCCAGGCTCATGGCGAAGCCGAGGCAGAACAACAGGACGATGAAGGGGCCGAGACCGGTCGCGAGGCGGAAGGCGATCGGTCCGTCGACGCCGTCGACGACGTAGCTGGTCGGCGGGTAGGACAGCAGGAAGGTGCAGGCCACGCTGACCCCGAAGGTGATGTACATCACCCGGCGGGCGCCGATGCGGTCGGAGAGCCAGCCGCCGAACACCCGGAACAGCGAGCCCGGGATCGAATAGGCGGCGGCGACCATGCCGGCCACCTTGATGTCCAGGCCATAGACGCCGACCAGATAGTGCGGCAGCCACAGGGCCAGGGCCACGAAGGCGCCGAAGACGAAGAAGTAGTAGAGCGAGAAGCGCCAGACCTGCAGCTGCATCAGCGGCGTGAACTGCATCGCGGTGGGGACGGGTTTGGCTCCGGTGCGGCGGCGTTCGACCAGTTGCGGATCGTCGCGCGTCACCAGGAAGAAGACGATCGCGATGGCGGCAAGGGCGACGGCCCAGACCTGGGCGACGGTCTCCCAGCCGAAGGCGACCATGACGAACGGCGCGGCGAACTTGGTCACGGCCGCCCCGACGTTGCCGGCCCCGAAGATTCCGAGGGCCGTGCCCTGCCGTTCCTTCGGGAAGAACTTGGACACATAGGCCACGCCGACCGCGAACGAGCCGCCGGCCAGGCCGACCCCGAGCGCGGCCACCAGAAACTGCGGATAGGTCTGGGCGTGGGAGAGCAGCCAGGTGGCCAGGGCCGCCGACAGCATCACCAGCAGATTGACCAGCCGGCCGCCGTACTGGTCGGTCCAGACGCCCAGGAATACGCGCACGAGCGATCCGGTCAGGATCGGCGTGCCGGCCAGAAGGCCGAACTGCGCTTCGCTAAGCCCCAGCTCCTGTTTGATCTGCACGCCGATGATCGAGAAGATCGTCCAGACCGCGAAGCAGGCGGTGAAGGCGAAGGTGCTGGCCCAAAGGGCGGAGCCGGAACCGGGTTGGGCGGGGGCGATGATCTTGGTCACGACGGGCCGGAGCGGATTGCGCCGGATCACGTCATCCGGCGGGAAGTGAATTGCCCCGTTCGCGCGCCGTTGCGTTTGATGAAAGTCAAGACGAGCCGAATGTTGCTCGGTTTTTTCTGTAATCAGATAAATATCATGCGGAAAGTGATCAGTAACATGCTCGCGTATGATCAATTTCTATTTGCCGCTTGATATGCATCAAGTCTCGGGCGGCCACCGTCCGGGCTTTTGACATGGATCAAGGCTCGGAACCCGCGAGGAGTCGAATCTGGCGGCCTGTACGATGCGGGGGGCTGGCCATGCCGATGCGCGATGTCGATCTCGAACGGGTGCGCGGCCTGCCGCTCTTCTCCCACTGTGCGCCGGAGACCTTCCGGTCGCTGGTGGCGGGCGCCTTCCTGCAACGGTTCCCGGCTGGAACGACGCTGCTGCTCGAGGGCGACCGGGTCGACTTCCTCTATGTGCTTCTGGACGGCCTCGTCGAACTCGAGGGGACCTGGAACGACAAGGAGACCACGCTGGCGCTGCTCAAGCCGGTCTCGACCTTCATTCTGGCGGCCGTGGTGCTCGACGCCGACGGCCTGATGAGCGCCCGCACGCTGGAGCGGTCGGACATTCTCATGATTTCCGGCGAGGCCCTGCGCCGGGCGATGGTCGAGGACGCGCGATTCGGGCTTGCAGTCGCTCAGGAACTGGCCGGCTGCTATCGGGGTCTGGTGCGGACGCTCAAGAGTCAGAAGCTGCGCACCGGTCAGGAGCGCCTGGCCAACTATCTGATCACCCAACGCCATCGCCAGGGCGGGGCCTCGACCTTTGTCCTGCCGCACGAGAAGCGGGTGCTCGCCTCGCTGTTGGGCATGACTCCGGAAAACCTGTCGCGCGCCTTCGCCGCGCTTGCCGACTACGGCGTCGAGGTCGCCGGACCGCGCGTGTCGATCACGCGACCCGCTGTCCTGGAGCGCATCGCCAAACCGCATCCCCTGATCGACAACCATCAGCCCGTGACCGACGGCCTGATCGGCGAGGCGCAGCGCGAGCGCTGGCCCGTGGGCGCCGACGCCGCCTGAGCCGCCGGACGTCCGGCGGGCGGTCGCCTGCATGGGGGATCGGAACGGCTCCGCGGCGCGCGGATGGCGGTGGAAGCGCTGGGTCAGCCGCCGTACTGGGCCAGTTGACGCGTGCCGCCCGTGAAGCCTTCGCGCAGCCTGTGGCCGGCCGGCTTGGCTGCGAGGGCCCGCGTGATGCGGCCGCGCAGCGCCTCTGGCTCATCGTTGACGAGGAGGTCGCGAAGGTCGACGCCGAGGTCCCCGAACAGGCAGAGCCTCAACTGGCCCTTGGCGGTGACACGCAGCCTGTTGCAGCTGTCGCAGAAGCCCGGCGCATAGGGCGCGATCAGGCCGATCCGGCCGGCATGGTCCGGATGGCTGAACTCGACGGCGGGGCCGGCGTCGATGGCCCGGGCCATCGGCGTCCAGCCGCGCGCCGCGAGCCAGTCAGCGAGGACTGCGCCCGCCATGTGTTGCCGGTTGAAGTAGTCGGCGTTGTCGCCGGTGCGCATGAGCTCGATAAACCGCACGGAGACCGGGCGATCGCGCACGAACCCGGCGAAGGCGTCAAAGCCCCGGTCACAGGTGTCCCTGAGGAGCACGCTGTTGACCTTCACCGTCGGAACCCCTTCGGCCAGCGCGCGGTCGACGCCGGCGACGACCCGGGCCAGGCGATCGTGTCCGGTTATGGCGTGGAAGGTCTCGCCGTCCAGGGAATCAATGCTGACGTTGAGATTGGTCAGACCCGCGGCCCGCCAGGCGGCGACTTGCCGCTCCAGGTTCCAGCCATTGGTGGTCAGGCAGATCTTGCCGACTCCAGCGGTGGCCGCCGTGCGCCCGATGATGTCCGCCAGGTCGCGCCTCACGGTCGGCTCGCCGCCGGTCAGCCGCACCTTCGATACCCCGAGGTCGGCGAAGGCCCGCACCACCCGCTCGCACTGGAGCGGCGTGAGGAAGCTCTGCGAGCCGGCCTTCCGGTAGCCGTTGGGAAGACAGTAGGTGCAACGGAAGTTGCAGACCTCGGTGATCGAGAGCCGGAGATAGTGGAAGCGACGGCCAAAGCCGTCGGCGAGTTGACCCAAGGCTGGCCCCTTTCCAAGCACGGGAGGCGACGGCGTTTCCCCCGTAGCCCTTGCCGGAAATCCGGCGCGGCGGACCGTCCATGGCGCGGGGCCGAAGGTCGGGACGCTCGGAGCGTTCGATCGGCCGTGTCGACCGATCGCGATGATCATAGCCGCGTCGGCCGCGACCCCGATTGACAACCGTCAAGCGGAGGCGGGGCGCCGGGTGGTCAACATGCGGCCGTAGACGGCGGCGAAGCCACCGAACGCGAGCGTCCAGAGCCCGGCCGAGGCGGCGAGCAGGGCAGGCTGGGCCTCGCCTGTGAACGGCGCCGCCACACGCAGGAACGCGGCGAGGTTGATGAGGAGGTAGAGCCCCGTTGTCCATCTGTCGGCGCGGAGGGGGCGGCCGGTATGCCCGCGGCTGGCGCGGGTCATCACGGCCAACGTCATCACGCCGACGCCGCCGACCGTGAGGGCGTGGAGCGCCGCGGTGCGCGGAACGGTCCCGGGCCAGAGCGCCGCCGCGCCGGTCAAGGCGAGGGCCAGCGCCAGCCAGCCGTAGCCGAGGTGGAGGATCCAGACGAGCGGCTCGGCGATCGTCCGCCAGCCCTGCCAGCGCGCGAGGCGGGCGGCCAGGGCCGCGCCGGCGAGCAGAAGCAGCGCGCCGCTGATCGGCGCGGCCGGAAGCACTGTCCAGGCGATGGTTCCGCCGACGGTCAGGGCGAGCGCGGTTCTGTCGACCAGGCCAAATCCTGCCGGCTGCGGCGCCAGGTCGCGGGCCTTCATCCAGTTGCGGGTGAAGCTTGGCACAATGCGGCCGCCGATCAGGGCGATCAGCACCGACCCGACCGCCAGGGCGGCGCGTTCGCCGACCGGCGAGACGCCGCCGCCCGCGTGGAAGGCGACATTGGCCGCCGCCAGCACCGTCAGCAGCAGCGCCACGGGCAGGTTGCGCCAGTTGCGGCCCGCCAGAATCTCGCGCCAGATCACGGCGGCGAAGACGATCAGGAACAGGCTGTCGACGGCCTTCGACCATGGCCCGAGGACACCGGCCAAGAGCATGGCCAGTCGGCCCGCCGCCCACAGGATCACCAGCCCCGCGAGCGGCGCGCCGACGACGGGCATCCGACCGGTCCAGTTGGGGACGGAGGTGGTCAGGAAGCCGGCGACGATGGCGGCGAGAAAGCCGAACAGCATCTCGTGCACATGCCAGTCGCGCGTGAAGGCGGCCGGGCCTCCCGCCAGCAGGCTCCAGAGCCACAGCGGCACGACCGCCGCGCCCCACAGGGCGCCGAACAGGAAGAAGGGTCGGAAGCCGTAGGTGAGGAGGGGCGGGCCCGTGAAGGCGCGGCGTCGTTCTGCCGTGGACATGGCGGGATCCCTACGCGGAGACGGCGCGATCCGCCTTGATGATCATCAACCGGAGCCTCAGCCGCATTTCGAGTAGCCGCAGGCGAAGCAGGTGTCGCAGCCCTCCTTGCGAACCAGGTCGAAGGAACCGCAACGCGGACAGGCGCAGGCCTTGGGCTGACTTGCGACAGCCACAGGCGCGGGATTGGTTGCGCCCGGCTCGACGGGCTCGCACTGCAGGTGCCGTTCGATCACCGCGCCGATCGCGGCCAGCATCGACGGCACATAGCGGCCGTTGACCCAGGCCCCGCCGCGCGGGTCGAACACGGCCTTCAGCTCTTCGGCCACGAAGCTGACGTCGCCGCCCCGCCGGAAGACGGCTGAGATCATCCGCGTCAGGCCCAGGGTCCAGGCGTAGTGCTCCATGTTCTTGGAGTTGACGAAGATCTCGAACGGCCGCCGACCGTCGCCATCGGCGACATCGTTCAGGGTGACATAGGTGGCGTGGGCGCTGTCCGGCCAGGCGATCTTGTAGGTGCGGCCTTCGAGGGCGTCCGGCCGCGGCGGCAATCGGGGTTCGGGCGAGGGCGACGGCGGCGCGACGCTGAGCACCGACCCGGTCACCGCGTTCGGGCGATAGGTGGTCAGCCCCTTGCAACCGGCACGGTATCCATCGCGATAGATCGCCCCGAAGGTCTCGAAGTCGATGTCCGCCGGGCAGTTCACGGTCTTGGAGATCGAGGCGTCGACCAGCGTCTGGGCCGCGGCCTGCATGCGCACGTGATCGGCCGGCGACAGGGTCTGGGCGGTCACGAACAGGTCTCCGGGCGGAGGCGCCTCGCCATGCAGACGCTTCCAGACGGTCAGCGCGTAGTCCTCGACCGGCTCCTCGCGCGTGGTCCCGTCGGGCTGACGCACCTTGCGGTGATAGGAGAAGGCGAACACCGGCTCGACACCGGAGGAGACGTTGCCGGCCAGCAGGGATGTCGTGCCGGTCGGCGCGATCGACGTCAGGCAGCCGTTGCGCAGGCCATGCTTCGCGATCAGCGATCGCGTCTCCTCGTCGAGCGAGCGCAGGTTCGGCCGATCCAGGATCGCGGGGTCATAGAGCGGGAAGGGGCCCTTCTCGGCCGCCAGTTCGGCGGAGGCGCGGTAGGCCTCGCGCTTCAACAGGCCGAGCCACTGCTCCGTCAGGGCCGCCGCGCGGTCGCCGCCGTAGGCCGCGCCGCAGAAGACCAGCGCATCGGCCAACCCAGTGACGCCCAGTCCGATGCGCCGCTTGCCGCGCGCCTCGGCCGCCTGGGCTTCGAGCGGAAAGCGGGAGACGTCGATGACGTTGTCGAGCATCCGGACCGCCGTCCGCGTCAGCGCGGCGAGCGCGGCCTCGTCCAACGCCGCCTCCGGCGTGAACGGCGCCGCCACCAGCCGGGCGAGGTTTATGGAGCCCAGCAGGCAGGCGCCGTAGGCGGGCAGCATCTGCTCGCCGCAGGGATTGCTGGCCAGGATCGTCTCGCAGTAGCCGAGGTTGTTCAGGGCGTTGACGCGGTCGATGAAGATCACGCCCGGCTCGGCGGCGTCGTAGTTGGCCTGCATCAGCCGCCGCCAGAGGTCGGGCGCGGGCACGGTCCGCACGACCTGACCGTCGAAGATCAGCGACCACTCGTCGCCGCGGTCGAGGGCCTGCATGAAGGCGTCGGTGACCAGCACAGAGAGGTTGAAGTTCCGCAGCCGCCCGGGGTCGCGCTTGGCGTCGATGAAGGCCTCGATGTCGGGGTGGTCGATGCGCAGACAGCCCATCATGGCCCCACGCCTCTGGCCGGCGGACATGATGGTCCGGCACATGCTGTCCCAGACGTCCATGAAGCTGAGCGGGCCGGAGGCGTCGGCGGCGACGCCCATCACCGGCGCGCCGGCCGGCCGGATCGACGAGAAGTCCATGCCCACGCCGCCGCCCTGCTGCAGCGTCAGGGCCGCCTCTCGCACGTGGCCAAATATGCCCTCCAGGCTGTCGGGAATCGCGCCCATGACAAAGCAGTTGAACAGGGTCACCGAGCGATCGGTCCCGGCGCCGGCGATGATCCGACCGGCGGGCAGGAACCGGAAGTCCTCCAACGCCTCCTCGAAGCGGCGGCGCCAGAGGTCCTGTTGACCGGGCGCTTCGGCGTGGGCCAGCGCCGCGGCGACGCGGTCCCAGGTCGCGGCGAGCGAGGCGTCGCCCCCGGCCTCTGACGCGAAGCGGTACTTGGTCGCCCAGATTTCTCCGGCCAGGGGGTTGTCGAACGCCATGAACGAACGCCTCGCGGTTGGTGAACCGCGA
Source organism: uncultured Caulobacter sp. (assembly GCA_937925635.1). Lineage (GTDB taxonomy): Bacteria > Pseudomonadota > Alphaproteobacteria > Caulobacterales > Caulobacteraceae > Caulobacter. The sequence continues at coordinate 64,308 of CALALX010000013.1, read as the reverse complement.
CCGTCCGGCGAGTCGATCGGTCGCGGCCACGATCCCCGACAAGCGCCGACCTGCTGTTCATCAAGCCGCCGCGGCGTCGGCGTCAATGCCCTCCGGCGGCTCCGGGCGCAGGCTCCGGCCAGGAGGTGCGACATCATGATCCCGACTGACGTTTTGTTCCCCCGGGCCGATTTCCTGTCGGTCCGCCCCCGCCCGCAGGATCCGGCCCGCCTCGACGACCAGGACCTGATCGGCCACATCCTGCGCCGCTATCACGAGGTCCACCGCCGCGATTTCCCAGAAGCGATCAGGCTCTCGCGGCGTGTGGACGGCGCGCATGCCGACCATCCCGGCCGACCGCGCGGTCTGACCAACCATCTCGCCATCATGCAGGCCGATCTCGAGGAGCATCAGCAAAAGGAGGAGCGGATCCTGTTTCCGATGATGCTGGCCGGGGGCGCCCCGATGATCCGGCATCCGATTGGCAGGATGGTCGCCGATCACGAGGGGGTGGACGACCAGCTCCGCCGCCTGAGGGCGCTTACCGACGCGTTCCAGCCGCCCGCCGACGCCTGTGGCCTCTGGCGGGATCTTTACCGGCTCTGTTCGAAGATCGACGATGACCTGCGCGAGCATATGCGGATCGAGAACGAGATCCTGTTCCCACGCTTTCTTGATCGATAGCGCGAGCGGCGCTCGGCGACGGCCGCCGGTCTAGAAGGTCAGCACGTCCACCAGCGACCTGGCCGGTCGCGCGGGCATGCCGGGCCGCTGGCGAATGAGCAGGTCCGCCCCGGCCAGCACGCCCTGTCCGCTGGAGTCCTGATTGGCCAGGGGCCGGACGCCCTGGTCGCAGCGGCGGGCGCGAACGAAGGAGGTCCGGTCGCCGCCGGCGGTCAGGTCCTGGGCCAGGGGCAGGGTGGTCCAGCCCAGGGCATGGTCCGCCGGCCGTCCGCCCAGGCCAGCGAGCAGCGGCGCCAGGAACAGGCGGGCGGTCACCATCGCCGCCGACGGATTGCCCGGAAGGCCGAGGACGGCCCGCCCGTCCGCCCTGCCGAGCCAGACAGGCTTGCCGGGCTTCATCGCGACCTTGGCGAACAGGATGTCGACGCCGAGCGCCTCGAAGACGGTCCGAGAATAGTCGCGTTCGCCGACCGAGGCGCCGCCCGTGACCACCACGACGTCCGCTTCATCGAGGGCGGCGGCGGCGTCGCCGATCGCGACGGGATCGTCTCCCACCCGGCGGCGGCCGACCACCTGGGCGCTCCAGACCCGCGCCAGGGCGGCGACGCCGATCGAGACGCTGTCCGGGATGGCGCTCTGGCCGGCGGCGGCGCTGCCAGGCGCGACCAGCTCGTCGCCCGTGCAGAGGATCGAGACACGGGGTCGAAGGTACACGTCGACGGTCGCCTGATCGGCGGCTGCGGCGGCGACAAGCGCGCCCGGCGTCAGAAGGGCGCCGGCTTCGAGCAGGCTGTCTCCGGCGCGGAAATCGCTCCCGGCCGCCCGAACGTGACTCGCGGCGCCGACGCCCGGGCCAATCACGGCGACATCGCCGTCGCGGCTGACGTGTTCCTGCATCACGACACGATCCGCGCCTGGCGGGACGGGCGCGCCGGTGAAGATCCGGGCGCAGTGGCCGGGATCGATCGCCGCCCCGGTCTCGCAGCCGGGGTAGACCGACCCGGCGACGACCAGGCGGGCCCCGACGGTCGCGTCCTCTTCCCGCATGGCGTAGCCGTCCATAGCGGCGACGGCGCGGGGCGGACTGTCGCGCGCGGCCAAGACCGGCGCGGCGAGCACCCGGCCCCAGGCGTCGTCCAGCGGGACGCGTTCAACGCCGAGCGGGCGCGCCAGGGCGGCGACCGCGGCGCAGGCCTCGTCAAAGTCGATCATGGGCACAGACCGCGGTAGCGCGGCACCTGACCGACCAGCGAGCAGGGGCGGAACCGGCTGTCGAGCTCTTGCGCCAGCACCAGGTCCCAAGCGTCGCGGCAGGCGCCCGTCGAGCCGGGGACGCAGAAGATGAAGGTCTCGTCGATCTGTCCGGCCAGGGCCCGTGACTGCAGCGTCGAGACACCGACGGATCCGTAGCTCGCCTGGTGGAAAACGACGGAAAAGCCGTCCATTTCCCGTCTCAACAACGGCCGCACCGCCTCGGGCGTGACGTCCCGGGGTGAGAAGCCGGTGCCGCCCGTGGTCAGGATCACGTCCACGTCAGGGTCTTCGACGAAGACGCCGACACAGTCGCGAATGGCTTCGACGTCGTCCGCGACGATGACCTTGTGGCGCAGCCAATGGCCGGCGGAAGTCAGGCGCTCCGCCAGCAGGCCGCCGGAGGTGTCGGTCGCCTCTGTGCGCGTGTCGGAAATGGTGAGGACGGCGATGCCGAGCGGATGAAACGGCAGGTCTTCCTGGATCCTGGCCTTGCTGGCCGGGTTGGGGGCGGCGGTCAATTCAACCTCCCGAGAAGGGGGACATGAAGGCGACTTCCTGACCCGGCCTTACCGTCGCCTCGCCGTGAACGAGCGTCTGGTCGACGGCCACGCGGATGTCAGACCGCAGGATGGCGTCGCCGCCGATCCGCGACAGCCGGCGCCGCAGCTCGGCCAGACTCGCGCCCTCCGGACCGATCGCCAGTCTCGTGCGGCTGCCAAAGATGTCGGCGATGGCGCCGAAGAACAGGACTTCAAGGTCGACGGCGCGCGCCGCCGGCGCAGGTTGCATGAGCAGGGTCATGGCCGTTGCCTAGCGCGATCCCGTCGCGACGCGATTGTCGAACATCAAGCGGGGCGCCCAAGGCCGTCCTTTGGCGCACCGCGCAAGGTGATGCGCGACAAGGCGTCGCGCGCGGATCGAACGCCAATCGGTCCAAGGCCAAGGGGGCCTGACATCGGCGTGAGACGGCGCGACGGGCGGCGACGTTGACCTTCGTCAATGCGGCATTCCCCGAGCTGGAGTGTTGTACGTCGCTGGCGCTCATCGCCCGACCCGGTCAGTCGGCGAGTGGGAGGTATCGCATGTTCGCCATGGTCCTCGCTCAACAAGGCGGTCGGCTTGAGCCGGCGATTCGTCCCGATCTCGCGCCTGGGCCGGGCGAACTGCTGCTCCGCGTGCGGGCGTGCGGTGTCTGCCGGACGGATCTGCATATCGTCGACGGCGATCTTCCGGCCGTGGTGGAAGGCGTCGTCCCGGGGCACGAGGTCGTTGGCGTCGTCGAGGCGATGGCGCCCGACGTCAGCGGCTTCGCGATTGGCGACCGGGTCGGCGTGCCGTGGCTGGGGCGCACCTGCGGCGCCTGCCGCTACTGTCTCGAAGGGGCGGAGAACCTCTGTGAGCGACCGCTGTTCACGGGCTGGACCCGCGACGGTGGCTACGCCGAACAGGCGGTCGCCGACGCTCGCTTCTGCTTTCCCCTGCCGGACGGCCTTTCCGACGCCGAGTGCGCGCCGCTATTGTGCGCCGGCCTGATCGGCTACCGCTCCTGGCGCAAGGCCTGCGAGGCCCGGTCCGTTCGCCGCCTGGGACTCTACGGCTTCGGGGCGGCCGCCCACCTGTTGGCCCAGCTCGCGATCCATGAGGGACAGGAGATCTACGCGCTGACGCGGCCAGGCGACACGGCCGCCCAGGCCCTCGCGCGCGAACTCGGTTGCATATGGGCCGGAGGATCGGACGAAACGCCGCCGGAGCCGCTGGATGCGGCGATCATCTTCGCCCCGGTCGGCGCCCTGGTTCCGACCGCCCTGCGCGCCGTCCGCAAGGGTGGAACGGTGGTCTGCGGCGGCATCCATATGAGCGACATTCCGGCCTTTCCCTATGCCGACCTATGGGAGGAACGCCGCGTCGTCTCGGTCGCCAATCTCACCCGCGCCGACGCCGCGGTCTATCTGGCCTTGGCGAACCGGTCGGGCGTTCGCGCCCAGGTCACATCCTATCCCCTGTCACAGGCGAACAAGGCGCTGGACGACCTGCGCGACGGGGCTTTCACCGGCGCCGCGGTGCTGATCCCGGACGGCTTGTCGGAGGGCCAGGGGGATGCGGCCCCGTCCTGGCCCCCCGACGAGGTCAGGCGAGGCGCCAAGGGAGATTCCGAACCATGACGACGTTGCCGCCGCTTTTCTCCGATCGCGCCGAAGCCGGGCGACTCCTGGCGGAGCGGTTGGCGACCATGGGGCTGAAGGATGTCATCGTCTACGCCCTGCCGCGAGGCGGCGTGCCCGTGGCGGCCGAGGTCGCGCGCAGACTCCAGGCGCCGCTCGACCTGGCGCTGGTCCGCAAGATCGGCGCGCCGGGAAATCCCGAGGTCGCGGTGGCGGCCGTCATCGACGGCGACCATCCGCGGATGGTGGTCAACGATACCGTGCTGCGCGTGAGCGGCGCCGGGCCTGAATGGCTCGAGCGCGAAGCCGCGCGCGAACTGGCCGAAATCGAGCGACGTCGTCGCCTCTACTTCGGCGGCCGCAAGCGGCCCGACCCGAAGGGCAGGGCGGTGGTCGTCGTCGACGACGGCCTGGCGACGGGCGCCACCGCCAAGGCGGCGATCCGCGGATTGAAGGGGCTTGGCGTCGCGCGGCTCATCCTCGCGGTGCCCGTGGCGCCGCCGGATACCGTCGCCGAGATCGCTTCCGAGGTTGATGATGTCATTTGCCTGGCGGAACCGGCCGAGTTCCCCGGTGTGGGAGCGTTTTACCTCGACTTTCACCAGCTGTCGGACGACGAGGTTCTGGCCCTGCTCGAACCGGCCTAGCCGTTCGGGGCGCCGTCTCGCGTCGCCGGCGTCGGTCGCAGATGTTCGGCGAACCAGATCGCCGCGAGCCTGATCACCTGATCGAGCGCGCCGGGCTCCTCGAAGAGATGGGTGGCCCCGGGCACCACGCTCAGCCGAGACGGTCCCGCGAGGCGCAGGCGCGCCTGCCGGTTCCAGGTCAGGACAGGCTCGTCGGCCCCGCCGACGATGAGCAGCGTTGGCGCCGTCACGCGGTCCAGGGCGTCCTCGGCGAGGTCGGGCCGGCCTCCGCGCGAGACCACCGCGGCCACGTCCGCGGACCGCAGCGCCGCGGCCTTGAGAGCCGCCGCCGCGCCGGTGCTGGCGCCGAACAGCCCAATCGGCAGGTTGCGCAGCGTCGGCTCGCCTCTGGCCCAGTCGATGGCCGACACCACGCGCGCGGCGAGCAGGTCGATGTCGAAGATGGTGCTCCGGTCACGGGCCTCGCGCTCGGTGAGAAGATCGAGCATGAGGCTGGCCATGCCCGCGTCCGCCAGGGCCTCCGCCACCTGCTGGTTGCGGGGGCTGAACCGGCTCGATCCGCTGCCGTGCGCGAAGATGACGACGGCGGAGGGATCGGAGGGCGCGCGAAGATCTCCCGAAAGTCCGAGCGGCGGGACCAGCACCGGGGTGAGGGTCTGACGGTGCGGCATGGGCGGTGTCCCTTCGCGGACGGCGCGATCCTGACGCCAGACTAGCCCCGGGTCGGACCCGCGCCTTGACCCGCGTCAAGGGGCAAGGCGGGGGGCGTCGAGCGTGAGATCGACGTCGCCGCGGGTCGGCGCTCGGCGTGAGGCCGCGCCGGACACCTGACTCTTCGGACCGCAAGGCGGCGTAGAGGCGCTGACGGCGCCTTCCGGCCAGTCGCGCCGGGGCGCCGCGCTTCGTCGCGGAGGCCGGAAGTTCGCGACGCTGGACAGCGATGGTCTCAGGTAAGAAGGATCGGGCCATGTCCAGACCTTTGCTCTTCCTCGATCCAGACAGCGACCTGAGCCTGCAGGATCAGGTGCGCCGCAAGCTGGTCGACGCGGCCTGCGCCGGGGCCTTTCCGCCGGGCAAGCGGTTGCCGTCGTCCAGGGCTCTGGCCGCGCAGCTGGGCGTGGCCCGCAACACCGTCACGCTGGCCTATCAGAAGCTGATCGACGAAGGGCTCTTCGTCAGCCGCGAGCGCAGCGGCATCTATGCCGATCACGACATGCTGCGCGGCCTGACCGCGATCCAGTCCGTGGCCGGCGGCCGCGAGCCGGCGCCGTCGTCTCGGTGGCGGAGTCGTTTCAAGTCCGGCGAGGGCGACGAACCGCTCGCGCGTCGCATGCCCAACTGGCGGCAGTACCCATATCCGTTCATCGACGGCCTATTCGACGCTTCGCTGTTTCCCGTGGCCGAGTGGCGGGAGGCCAGCCGCCAGGCGCTGGCGGTCGGCGACATCGGTCAGTGGTCCATGGACAGCGGCGATGCGGACGATCCGATGCTGATCGAGGAAATCCGCACCAAGGTTCTGCCGCGGCGAGGCATTCATGCGCGATCGGACGAGATCCTCGTCACGGTCGGAGCCCAGCAGGCTCTGTCGCTCGTCACCCGGATGCTGATCGACCGGACCAGCGTCGTGGCCATGGAAGATCCGGGCTATCCGGACATGCGCGGCCTGGCCATGGAGCGTGGCGCCCGCCTGGTCCACCAGCCCGTCGACGATGAGGGGCTGATCGTCGACCGGCGGCTCGACGACTGCGATCTGGTCTATGTCACGCCCAGCCACCAGTTCCCCACCGGCGTGATGATGACCCGCGAGCGGCGCGAGGCGCTGCTGCGAAAGGCCGCGGCGCGGGACCTGATCATCGTCGAGGACGATTTCGCCTGCGAAACAAACTACCTCGACGAAGCCTGTCCGGCCCTGCGCAGCCTGGATCGGGATGACCGCGTCATCTATGTCGCCGGCTTCTCCAAAGTGCTGGGGCCGGGTCTGCGGCTGGGCTTCATGGTCGCGTCGGCGGAAGTGATCGCCGAGGCGCGCCGGCTTCGACATCTGGCCATCCGGCATCCGCCGTTGAACAATCAGCGCGCGTCCGCCCACTTCCTGGCCATGGGCCACTATGACGCGACGATGATGCGGCTGGGTCGGCTGTTCCGCGAGCGCCGGACCGCGCTGCGCGACGCCCTGAACCACTATCTGCAGCAGTCGGTGGCCATCGCGCCGCTGAGGGGCGGGGCGACCTACTGGGTTCGCGGACCGCAGCACCTGGACGTCGAGGCCTTCGCGGCCGAGGCCGAGCGCCGAGGCGTGCTCATCGAGCCGGTCGGGCCCTACTACGCCGACAACAAGGGTCCGAAGAACATCTTTCGCCTCGGGGTGACCAGCTTGCCGCTGGACCGCATTCGGCAGGGCGTGGCGGTGCTGGCCGACCTGATGCGGGATCTGCCGGAGACGGCCCACGCCTTTCCGGAAACGGCCGAGGCGCGGCTGTCGGGGGAGGCGCTGCGGTCGGCGATGTCGGGCGCCGTGCTGTTGTGCAAGACCGTCTATGGCGATCCCTGCACGATCGAACTGCTCCCGGACGGCCAGATGATTGGTCGGGCCGGTTACGCCAGCGAGGATTGCGACGAGGGGCGCTGGTGGGTGGAAGGCGACTTCTGGCGCCGCCAGTGGAACCGCTGGTCGTACGGCGAAACCTCGAGCCTGATGACCACCATCGTCGGTGATCGCATCGGCTGGTTCGACGCGGGGGGGCGGCTGGTCGACTCGGCCGTCATCCGCCGCGCTGACGCTGGTTGAGGCTCTGGGTCCAGATTTCTACCTGAACGTGATTAAGGAACCAATCTGGCGCCATCAAGGGCTGCGGACTGGCGCTATGTGACAGTTTCAACCGCCGTCACTCTCAAGGAACAGGGGCTCGTGGCCCCGCCTAGAGAGTTCCCATGCGCCCCATTGGCATCGCCGGTCTTCAACTGCAGCTCGACAAGGGAGACAACGGCGCGCGGATCGCCGCCGAGGTCGCGGCCGTGAAGGCGCGCCTTCCGTGGGTCGACATGGTGGTGCTGGGCGAGCTGGCGATGTTCGGGGCGGCGGTCGCCAACGCCCAGCCGCTGCCGGGCGAGGCGGAAGCCCGCATGTGCGAGGCGGCCCGCGCCGCCGGCGTCTGGCTGGTGCCCGGTTCGCTCTTCGAGGCCGACGGCGGCCGGGTCTACAACACCGCGCCGGTCATCGACCCGAACGGCCAGGTCGTGGCGCGCTATCGCAAGATCTATCCCTTTCTGCCTTATGAGCAGGGCGTCACCGCCGGCAACGAGTTCGTCGCCTTCGACGTCCCCGGCGTCGGCCGCTTTGGTCTGTCGATCTGCTACGACATGTGGTTCCCGGAGACGACGCGCACCCTCGCCTGGATGGGCGCGGAGGTGATCATCCACCCCGGGATGACCAATACCATTGACCGCGAGGCCGAGCTGGCCATAGCGCGGGCCAGCGCGGCGACCAATCAGGTCTTCTTCGTCGACATCAACACCGCCGGCTCGCTCGGAGTCGGCCTGTCGGGCGTGTTCGGCCCTGGCGGCGAGGTTCTTCACCAGGCGGGGACGGGCCATGAGGTCATCGCCGTCGAGCTGGATCTGGATCAGGTGACGCGGGTGCGCGAGCGCGGCTGGCATGGTCTGGGACAGCCGCTCAAGAGCCTGCGCGACAACCCGATCGTATTTCCGCCCTATCGGGACGGATTCGCCGCGTCGCCGGCCTTCTCGGGATTGGGACCGCTGCAGAAGCCCGGGTCTGAACGGGCGGCGGCTCCGGCCCTCAGGGTGATCAAGACGTAGGCGTGAAGAGGGCGCCTGGCGCGTCCGGACAACAGCGGCAGCAAGGCTGCCTGAAACCAGGGGGATAGAGATGACGAAATCAACTCTGAGAGGCGCGGTATCGATCGGCGCGCTCGTCGTGGCGCTAGCCTCGGCCGGCGCCGCGGCCGCGCAGGAGGCCACGGACACCACGGTGGGCGAGATCGTGGTCACCGCGAACCGGCGCGAACAGAGCGTGCTGGACGTGCCCTACAACATCTCGGCCGTGTCCGGGGACGCGATCGAAGACGGCAAGATGCTTGACGCCGCTGAACTGATGCGGGGCGTTCCGGGCGTCGCGGTCGTCGATCGTGGCTATCGCAACGGCGGCGTCGTCAACAATGTGCTGATCAGGGGGATCAACGTCGACAGCAACGCCCTGGGCGACTACGCGGTCTCCAGCGTCGCTCCGGTGTCGACCTACCAGAACGATACGCCGCTGTTCGCCGGCTTCCTGTTGAAGGACCTCGACCGGGTTGAGGTGCTGCGCGGACCTCAGGGCACGCTGTACGGCTCCGGCTCGCTCGGCGGCACGGTGCGCTACATCACCCGGGCGCCGCGGCTTGGAGAGTTCAGCGGCGCGGCGAACCTCACGGCCAGCAAGGTCGAGGGCTCCGGCAGCGTCGGCTGGGCCGGTGATCTGACCGTCAACCTGCCGCTCGGGGACATGTTCGCCCTGCGCGCCACCGTCAGCCGGATCGACTATCCCGGTCTCACCGACTACGTGAACCTCTACGTGCTCGACGGCACGGGCGCGCCGGCGGCCCCCAGCGGCATCCTGTCCCCCGACGCCGCCTACACCAGCAAGAAGGACGCCGATACGGTCGAGATCAGTTTCGCCCGCGCGGCCCTGCTGTTCGAACCGAACGACACCTTCAACGCCACCCTGACCTACAGCCAGCAGTCTGACGAGGTCGGCGGCCGACGTCAGGTGACGCGCGGGCTCGACGGCTACGGCAACCGCTACGGCGACTACGAGAACGGTTCGGTGCAGCTGGAGCCGTCGTCGCGCGACGTCAGCCTGACCGCTCTGGAAATGAACATCGACCTGGGTTTCGCGACCCTGACCTCGTCGACATCGGTCTACAGCCACGAGGGTGACAGCGTCAGCGAGAACACCGGCTTCTACGCCCAGGCCGGCTTCCTGAGCTTCTACTACAACTACCCCCGCCCGATGGCGTCCGCCGTTCGCGGCTACAAGGACGAGGCGACCATCGAGGAAATCCGGCTGGTCTCGAAGGCCGGCGGAGACTTCGACTGGGTGGCCGGTCTCTACTTCAACGACAACACCCTGGTCGCGACGCAGGAGAGCTACCTGCGCGGCTTCAAGCGCTGGTGGGATATCTGGAGCGGCTTCCCGTCGGCCGTTTCCGGCGACCAGGACTTCGCGTATCGCCGTCACGAGGACTTCACCGAGAGGGCCGCTTACGGTGAGCTGACCTGGCACGCGACGGACAGCCTGGCCCTGACCGGCGGCGTCCGCTGGTTCGACAACGAGGCGGTGAACACCACCTTCATCGACGTGCCGCTGTACACCTCGCTCAGCCAGCCGGTGACCGCCCGGTTCACCTCCTCGGAGAGCAAGGCGCTGTTCAAGGGCAACCTGTCCTGGAGCTTCAGCGACGACGGCCTCTTCTACGCGACCGTGTCGCAGGGCTATCGCCGCGGCGGCTCCAACGCCGTGCCGCTGACCGGCAACTTCGCCGAGGATCCGCGCTGGCAGATCTACAAATCCGACTCCGTCGTGAACTACGAAGCCGGCGTGAAGGGCCGCATGGGCGCCTTCGTCTATGACGCGGCGGTGTTCTACGTCGATTGGGACGACATCCAGCTGAACACGGCGACGCCGAACTGGGGCTTCTATGTCGTGCAGAACGGCGGCAAGGCGCGAACCTACGGGCTCGAGACCTCGATCGACGGCCGCCCGACCGACGCGCTCCACTACACGGTGGGCTACACCTACACCAACGCGCGGCTCAGCGAGGACGTCGTCAGCCCGCTCGGCGCGGTGCTGGGAGCGGACGGGTCCCATCTGCCCGGCACGCCCGAACACGCGATCACCTTGGCGGCGGACTATACCTGGTCCCTGCCGGGAGACATGACGCTGGTGGCTCGGGGGGGCGGCTACTACCAGTCTTCGACCCGCAATGCGATCGGCGGGCCGAAGTTCAATACCGAGCTGTCGGGCTTCGCCATCTGGAACACGTCGGCGACCCTGACGAAGGGATCCTGGGCGGCGACCTTCTTCGTGAAGAACATCTTCAACGAGGATGGGGTGACGGGCGAGTTCACCGAGGCCTACATGGGCACGCGGCCCAGCGTCGGCTACTACGGCAACGGGTCCAAGGAGTTCATCTCGCTGCCCAGAACCCTCGGCCTGTCGCTCGACTTCAGCTTCTAGACACGGGATGGCCAGTCTGGCGATGAGGGACGATCCGATGGATGAGCTGGGCGGCATTGCTCCGCTCATCCGCGACGGTCGCATGGGCGAGGCCCTCGCCAGACTGGCCTCTCTCGAGGCCAGCGCCGACCACGACAGTCGTTTGCTCCAGCACCTGGGCGAACACTACACCCACTGCGGTCGGTCGGCCGACGCCGCGCGCTGCTACCGGCGGGCGGCGTTGCTGGCGCCCAACGATCCGCGGGTGCTGTACAATCTCGCCACCGCCCTAATCGCCTTGGGTGAAACCGGCGAGGCTGAGCGGTTGCTGGACAAGGTCATCCAGCTCGACCCCGACGACTACGACGCCTGGCAGAACCGCTCGACGCTGAGACGCCAGACCCCGCAATCCAATCACACCGCCGCGCTGTTTCAGGCCACGCGCCAGCGGCTGACGGGCCCCGGCCAGGTGGCGCTGAGCTACGCCCTGGCCAAGGAGCTCGAGGACCTCGGCGAGCACGCGGCGAGTTTCGCCTGGCTCCGTCGCGGGGCCGACCGCCGGCGGTCGATGCTCAGCTACCAGGTCGCGGCCGATGTCGCCGCCATGACCGAGATCGCGAAGGTCTTCGACCGTGCGCTGTTCGAGCGGACGGAGCCCGGTCGCCTCGACGTCGGTCCGGTGTTCGTGCTGGGCCTGCCGCGCAGCGGCACGACCTTGGTCGATCGCATCATCAGCTCCCACAGCGACGTCGAGAGCCTGGGCGAGATCAACGACTTCGCGCTCGCTCTGATGCGCGAGGCCGGACCGTCGCAGGCCAAGGGGGACCTGATCCGGCGCTCGGCGGCGCTCGATCCAGCGGCCCTCGGCCGCGCCTACCTCGACAGCGTCGCCGGCCGCGGCGGCTCGTCGCCGCTGTTCATCGACAAGACGCCGGTCAACTTCCTCTACATCGGCCTGATCGCCCGCGCCCTGCCCAACGCCCGGATCATCCATCTGCGCCGCCACCCGATGGACAGCGGCTACGCGCTCTACAAGACCCTGTTCCGGATGGGCTGTCCCTATTCCTACGACCTGGCGGACATCGCCGCCTACCAGCTGGCGCACCGGGCCCTGATGGAGCACTGGCGGGCCGTGCTTCCGGGCCGGGTCCTCGACGTCGACTACGAGGCGCTCATCGCCGACCAGGAGGCGGTCAGCCGACGGATCATCGACCATTGCGGGCTCGCGTGGCAGGAGGCCTGCCTGCGCTTCCACGAGAACGCCAGTCCGGCCGCCACCGCCAGCGCGGCCCAGGTGCGCCAGCCGATCCACGCCAACTCGGTCGGCCTCTGGCGGCGTTACGCCGAGCAGCTGGAGCCGTTGAGGGCGGCGCTGATCGCCGGCGGCGTCGACCCCCGCGAGCTGGTCTGATGCGCTTTCCCGGACTCCTGGCGGCCGCTCTGGCGGCGTCGCTCGCCGCCGTTGCGCCGGCCATGGCCGCGCCGATCCTGGTCGACGACTTCCAGGACGGCGAGGCCGACGGCTGGGGTGCGACCGGGGCGGGCGACGTTCGCCTCACCACCTATGGGGACAACATTTCCCTTCGCGTAACGGGCGGGGCGATGGCGCTGAGGACTGTGTCGACGCGCGGCTTCGCGGGCGTTTCGGTCGCCGGATCGCTGGCCGCCATGTCGCTGGGCCGAACTGACGCCTGCCTCATCGAAGCGTCCACGGACGGCGGCGCGACATGGCGCGAAGTCGTCGCGGTCCACGACGGCGCCGACGACGGCGTGACCCTGACCCGCGCCGCCATCGCGCCGGCCGGCGCGGATGACAACTCTCGGCTGTCAATCCGGGTTCGCGCGATGGGCGGCAAGCGGGCGACCTGTTGGGCGGACGCGGTGACGGTGACCGGCGAGCGCGCCGCCGTCGCGGCGGATGCGCCGAGGGTCGACCTGACCTTCGACAGCCTGATGACGGGGTCGGCGTTGACCGCGCCGGTTCCCATGTCCGCCTTCGCGCCGCCGTCCGGCGCCGAAGCCGCGCCTGGACGGTTCACGGGACGCCTTGGCCTGGATCTCTCCGGCGTGATGCTGGCCATGAACGTCCTTCACGACGACACCGGCGACAGTCCGGCGGAAGCGGCCGCGCGCGCGACGCTGCCGCCGTTGGACGTCGACTTCGTGCAGGATGGCGGCGACCTGCTGCCGGTCCGGCGCGGGGTCGTGGTCGGTGATCATCCGGCCTGGGATTGGGTCGTGGAGCCGGGGCGGGTCTGGCGCGAAGCGGGGGATCGCGGCTGGCTGCGGGCGGCGGTCCCGTTCGCCCTCCAGGAGCGCAACGCCAACTGCCTGCACAACGGCATGCTGACCTTCCTCTTCAAGCCCGATGGCTCGGTGTCCCGCCTGGCGCTGGAGATCGCCTCGGAGACCTGCGCCTATCTGAAGTTCGACGCCTGGGCCACGGTCCCGGCGCGCCTTGCGCCGGCGGCCGTTCCGGAAGCCGACGCGATCGTCGCCGCCTGGCGGGAGGAGATCGCGGCGCGGCTGCCGGTCCGTCCCCTTGCCGAACTCGCGCGGCTGCGTCCGGATGTGAACCTCGCCGCCCTGGCGCTGGGCGCGACCACCGACGGCGACCCGCCCTCGGCCTTGGGACTGGTCGTCGACGGCGTTCATTACGCCGGTCCCTGCCGGACCCGCCACGGCGACTATCCCGTCTGCGACGTGCTCGACCTGCCGTCCTACTCGACGGCCAAGTCGATCGTGGGCGGCGTGGGGCTGATGCGGCTCGAGGCCCTGCATCCCGGCAGCGCGTCGGCCCTGATCCGCGATCACGTGCCGGCGTGCGTCCGGGGGAACGACTGGGCCGGGGTGACGCTCGCCGACGCCCTCGACATGGCGACCGGCGTCTATGGTTCAGCGGCCTTCGAGGCCGATGAGAACGCGCCGGCCGGCCGGGTGTTCTTCGACGCCGAAGACCATGCCGCCAAGGCGGCCTACGCCTGCGGACAATTCCGCCGCCGGGCCGCGCCCGGGACGACCTTCGTCTACCAGACGAGCGCCACCTATCTGCTGGGGGCGGCGATGTCCGATCGGCTCGACCGGGCCGGAGAGGGCGATCTCTACGACGATCTGGTCGCACCACTGTGGCGCGCGCTGCGGCTCAGCCCGACCATCATGGGCACGCGCCGGACCTATGACGCGGCCCGCCAGCCGTTCACCGGCTGGGGTCTGACCTATCATCGCGACGACATCTTGCGCATTGCCGGCTGGCTCGAGGGCGGCGCGGTGATCGACGGGCGGCCGGCGCTCGACTCGGCGCTGTTGACCGCGGCGCTGCAGAAGGATCCGGCCCCCTCCGGGCTGCAGGCTGGCGGACCCAACTATCGCTACAAGGGCGGCTTCTGGGCGCGGAACATCGGCGGGCCGCTGGGGTGTCCGGCGCCCGTCTGGACGCCGTTCATGTCGGGCTTCGGCGGCATTTCCGTCGTGCTGCTGCCGGGCGGCGTGACCTACTACTACTTCGGCGACAGCGGCGTGTTCGACTGGGCTCCGGCCGCGGTCGAGGCGGCCCGCATCAAGGATATGTGCCCATGACCGACCACGCTTCCACTGGGCCGGTCGCGCGCCGAGGTCTGCCGACAGTTCCCGAGGACAGCCTGCTGGCCAGCGTCCTGCTGTCCTTTCTCGCCACCGCCGGCCTGTTCTACGTGAACATCATGGCCGCGCTCGTCGACGGCCTGACCAGCGGCGGGCTCTCCGCCAAGCAGGCGGGACTGGTGGCCTCGGCCAACGTCTATGGCGCCGCCGTCGGCGCGCTGACGGCGGTGTTCATCATCCGCAGATTGCCCTGGCGGCCGACGGCCGTGACGGTGTTGCTCTGCCTGATCGCCATCGATCTGGTCTCGCCGCTTTTGAAGGCGGCGGAGGTCCTGATCGCGGTGCGCTTCCTGCATGGCCTGATCGGCGGGCTGCTGGTCGGTGTGGCCTTCGCGGTGATCGCCCGCACCCGGACGCCGGACCGCACCTTCGGCATGCTGCTGGTGGTCCAGTTCGGCCTCGGCGGGCTGGGACTGATGTTCCTTCCGCGGCTGGTGCCGGTGTTCGGACCTGGCGTGCTGTTCATCGCCCTGGCGGCCTTCAGCCTGGCGACCCTGCTCATGACGCCCTTCCTGGGCGCCTACGCCGCCGCGCCCAAGGTCGTGACGGCGGGGCCCCGGCCGCCGACCCCCTGGCTGCCGCTGGTCCTGGTGTTCGGCGCGATCTTCCTGTTCCAGGCCGCCAATATGGGGCTGGCCGCCTATATCATCGGCCTGGGCAAGAGCGCGGGCCTGAAGCTGGGCTTCATTACCGACACCCTGGGCGCGGCCAACTGGATCGGCGCGCTCGGCTCTGTGCTCGTGGTCGTGATGGGCGTCAGGTTCGGCCGGCTGTGGCCGGTCGTGGCGGGCCTCGCCCTGACCCTCGCCGGCACCTGGGCCTTCCATTTCAGCGAGGCGCCGTGGGTCTACCTGGCCGCCAACATCGGCACGGCGATCACCTGGGCCTTCGTCATTCCCTATCTGCTCGGCATGAGCGCCGCCCTGGACAAGGCCGGGCAGATGGCCGCGCTCGCCGGCTTCTTCTCGAAGATGGGGCTGGCGTCGGGCCCCGCCATGGCCGCCTTCGTCGCCGGCGGCGGCGAATATGACGGCCTGATCAACATCTCGGTCCTCGGCCTGGCGCTCAGCGGGCTGGCGTCGATCGCCCCGGCCCTGGCGCTCGACCGACAGCGCCCACCCGGCTGACCCCCATCCCCTCCGGCCGCCCCGGCGGCCGACATTCCGCATCTGCCTTCAGGAGTACATTCCCATGTCCGCCAACGCTGACCTGTTGTCTCGCCGCACGGCCGCCGTGCCTCGCGGCGTCGCCACCGCCACCCCCATCTTCGCCGCCCGCGCCGAGAACGCCGAGCTGTGGGACGCCGACGGCAATCGCTACGTCGATTTCGCCGGCGGCATCGCCGTGCTCAACACCGGCCACCGGCATCCGAAGGTCCTGGCCGCGGTTCGCGACCAGCTCGACGCCTACACCCACACCGCCTTCCAGGTGGTGGCCTATGAGCCCTATGTCGCGCTCGCCGAGCGGCTCAACGCGCTGGCGCCGTTCGACGGACCGGCCAAGACCATCCTGTTCACCACCGGCGCCGAGGCGGTCGAGAACGCCGTGAAGATCGCTCGCGCGGCGACGGGCCGATCCGCGGTCATCGCCTTCACCGGCGGCTTCCACGGCCGGACCATGCTGACCATGGCCATGACCGGCAAGGTCGCACCCTACAAGCGCCTGTTCGGCCCGCTGCCGGCCGAGGTCTTTCATGCGCCATTCCCCATTCCACAGTATGGCGTCAGCGTCGCCGACAGCCTGCGCGCGCTCGACTTCCTGTTCCGCGCCGACGTGGAGCCGGAACGGGTGGCGGCCATCGTGCTCGAACCCGTGCAAGGGGAGGGCGGCTTCCAGCCCGCGCCGCCCGAGCTGCTGCGCGCGCTGCGCGACATCTGCGACCGTCACGGCATCCTGCTGATCTCCGACGAGGTCCAGGCCGGGTTCGCCCGCACCGGCAAGATGTTCGGCATCGAGCACAGCGGCGTGCAGCCCGACCTGGTCACCGTGGCCAAGGCGCTGGCGGGCGGCTTTCCGCTGTCGGGCGTGATCGGCAAGGCGTCGATCATGGACGCGGCCGAGCCGGGAGGGCTGGGCGGCACCTATGCCGGCCCGCCGATCGCCTGCGCCGCCGCCCTGGCGGTGCTGGACGTGATCGCCGAGGAGAACCTGATGGCCCGCGCCGACGCCCAGGGCGCCCGCATCCGCGGCCGGCTGCAGGCCATGAGCCAGCGCAACGACCTGGTCCCGATCGCCAACATCCGCGGTCCGGGGGCGATGGTCGGATTCGACATCCTGAGCGCCCGCGGCGGCGAGCCGGACGGCGCCGAGGCCAAGGCGGTCACGGCGCGAGCGCTGAGCAAGGGCCTCATCCTGCTGTCCTGCGGCGTCTATGGCGAGACGATCCGCCTGCTCGCGCCGCTGACGACGCCCGACGCCATCCTCGACGAAGGCCTGGATATCCTTGAAGCCGCCCTGGAGCGTCAGTCGTGACTCCCTCCCACGATACGGCGGAACGCGCCCGGCTCGCGTTGAAGCGGCCGGACCTCCTGCGGGAGGCGGCCTGGATTGACGGCGTCTGGGTGACTGGCCCGGAGTCGATCGCCGTGGCCAACCCCGCGACCGGCAGGGTGCTCGGCCATGTCCCGTCGCTGGGCGAGGCTGAGACTCTGACCGCCGTCTCCGCGGCCAAGGCGGCCCAGCCGGGCTGGGCGGCGCGGGCCGCGAAGGAGCGGGCGGCGATCCTGCGGCGCTGGTTCGAGCTGATCATGGCCCACCGAGACGACCTCGCCCGGCTGATGACCGCCGAGCAGGGCAAGCCGCTGGCCGAGGCCCAGGGCGAAATCGCCTACGCCGCCGGCTTCATCGAGTGGTTCGGCGAGGAAGCCAAGCGGGCCTACGGCGAGGTCATCCCCGGCCACCAGGCCGACAAGCGGATCGTCGTGCTCAAGCAGCCGGTCGGCGTCGTCGCGGCGGTGACGCCGTGGAACTTCCCGGCCGCCATGATCACCCGCAAGGTCGGCCCCGCCCTGGCCGCCGGCTGCACCGTGGTGCTCAAGCCTTCGGAGCTGACGCCCTTCTCGGCCCTTGCCCTCGCGCTCCTGGGCAAGGAGGCGGGGCTGCCGGCGGGGGTCTTCAACATCGTCACCGGGCCGCCGGCGCCGATTGGCGCGGTGCTGACCAGCGACCCGCGCGTGGCCAAGTTCACCTTCACCGGCTCGACCGCGGTCGGGAAGAAGCTGGCGGCCGCCTGTATGGGCACGGTCAAGCGGGTGTCGCTGGAGCTGGGGGGCAACGCGCCGTTCATCGTCTTCGACGACGCCGACCTGGACGCCGCCGTCGAGGGGGCCATCGCCAGCAAGTTCCGCAACACCGGCCAGACCTGCGTCTGCGCCAACCGCCTGCTGGTCCAGGCTGGAGTTTATGACGCGTTCGCGGCCAAGCTGACCGAGCGGGTCAACGGCCTTCGGGTCGGCGACGGGCTGGAGGGGCCGACCGACCAGGGGCCGCTGATCAACGGCGCGGCGGTCGATAAGGTCGAGCGCCATGTCGCCGAGGCCCTGGCCGGCGGGGCCCGCGTGCTCACCGGCGGGGCGCGGCTCGGCGACACGGGAACGTGGTTTCAGCCTACCGTCCTGGCCGACGTGTCCGCCGACGCCTTGCTGAACCGGGAGGAAACGTTCGGACCGTTGGCCGGCCTCGTGCGCTTCGCGACCGAGGCGGAAGCCCTGGCCTTGGCCAACGACACCCGCGCGGGCCTCGCCTCCTACGTTTTCACCCGCGATCTGAACCGCGCCTGGCGAATGGGCGAGGGTCTGCAGTACGGCATGGTCGGACTCAACACCGGCCTGATCTCGACCGAGGTCGCGCCCTTCGGCGGGGTCAAGGAGTCCGGCCTCGGCCGCGAGGGCTCCCACTTCGGACTCGACGAGTATCTCGAGCTGAAGATGATGTGCCTGGGACTGGGCGGATAGAAGACCGACTGCTGGATGCGCCGAACCGCACGGCGCATCCAGCCGTCCTGACTCCTCGGCGACGTCGCCGCCAGCGGTCCTGACCTCCGACAGATCGAGACGGCCGGATGCCCTGCCGGGCTCGGCTCGCGAACGCCTGCACGCCGAGTCCCGTGGCGGCGGGACCGGCGATGCGCGCGGTTCCTAAGGTCTATGCGATGGCCTCGCGGCGTCGGGGCGGGGTGGCGGAGACGGTGGGATTCGAACCCACGGTACCCTTTTGGGGTACGCTCATTTAGCAAACGAGTCCCTTCGGCCTCTCGGGCACGTCTCCTGGACCCCCGCGTCGCGGGACGCCTCTATTACCCAAGCGCCGGCTGCTTCGCAATGCGCCGATCGTGGTGATTTCGTCGCGCGGCGGCCAGGCGGGAGATCGCCGTTCGCCGGCCCCGGACACGGCAGCGTCGGTCGGGGCTTCCTTGGCTGGAGACCGCCCCGCGGCGCCGAAGGTTGCGGGGCGACGCCGGCTGGCCGATGCTGCCGCAAAGGGGACCGCGACGGCATGGCCGCGCGGCGAGGCGGGGTGAGACGATGCGCAAGGGATGGCTGCTGTTTCTGGTCGGCTGGGCGCTGGTGCTGGGCGGCGGCGCGCTGGCCAAGGCGATCCAGACCAGCGGCGGGATCCAGGTCCGCGACGTCCGCTTCCTGGGCGACAGCGGCGTCACGCTGAGCGGCCTGCTCTACGTGCCGCGCAATGCGACCGAGAAGACGCCCGCGCCCGGCGTGCTGGCCGTGCACGGCTACATCAACAGCCGCGAGACCCAGAACGGCTTCGCCATCGAGCTGGCGCGGCGGGGCTACGTGGTTCTCGCGCTAGACCAGACCGGCCACGGCTACAGCGGCGGCGCCGCCTTTTCGCACGGCTTCGGCGGTCCGGACGGCCTGACCTACCTGCGCAGACTGCCGTTCGTCGACAGGGGCAACATCGGTCTCGAAGGTCACAGCATGGGCGGCTGGACGGTGCTGGCCGCCGCGGCGGCCAAGCCTGACGCCTACCGATCCGTGGTGCTGGAGGGATCCTCGACGGGCAAGCCGTTCGCCGCCGAGGGCACGCCGACCTGGCCGCGCAACCTGGCGCTGGTGTTCAGCCGCTATGACGAGTTTGGCAAGTTCATGTGGGGCGTGGACAGGTCCGGCGACGTCGGGACCAGTCCGAAACTCCAGGCGCTGTTCGGGACGAAGGCCGGTGTGGTCGCCGATCGCCCCTACGGCGACGTGGCGAAGGGGACGGCCCGGGTGCTGCATGCGCCGCCTGTGACCCATCCGGGCGACCACATCTCCCATGCCGCCATCGGCCATGCGCTCGACTGGTTCGCGCTGACCCTGGACGGGGGAACGCCGAAGCCGGCGTCGGACCAGATCTGGATCTGGAAGGAGATCGGCACAGGCGTGGCGCTGATCGGCTTTGTGGTGTTGCTGCTGGGCACGTTCGACCTGGCGATCCGCCTGCCATTCCTCTCGGGCCTGCGGGCCGAGGCCGCCCCGGACAGGGATCGCCGCACGATCGGCTGGTGGATCACGCTGCTGCTGACCGCGGTGCTGCCGGTGCTGACCTTCTTCCCGGCCTTCATCGGCGTGACCCTGAAGCTGCCGCCGAGCGCCCTGCTGCCGCAGACGGTGAGCAACCAGGTGATGGTCTGGGCCCTGGTCAACGCGGCGCTGACCCTGCTGGTCGGACTGCTGGGGCCAAGGATCGTCTCCGCGCCGCCGCGCTGGCTGCGGTCGGCGGCCGCGGCCCTGATCACCGTCGGCGTCGGCTACTTCGCCCTGTTCGTGGCCGATCGACTGTTCACGATCGACTTCCGGTTCTGGGTGGTGGCGCTGAAGCTGTTCAGTCCCGACCAAGCGATGTCGGCGCTGGTCTACCTGGTTCCGTTGACCCTGTTCTTCCTGGTCGCGCTCAAAGGCCTCGCCGGCCTGACGGTGACCGGCGACAGCGCGGGGACGCGCTACGGCTGGGCGATCGTGGCGATGAGCGGCGGCTTTGTCGCGATGCTCGCGGCGGTCTACGGCCTGCTGTTCGCGACCGGGCGGCTGGTCACCGCCTTCGACCCGCTGAGCACGGTGATCGCCATCCAGTTCGCGCCTTTGCTGGCCGTGGTGGCGATCATCGCGACGTTCACCTGGCGGCGGACCGACAGCCATGTGCCGGGCGCCCTGATCTGCGGTCCGCTGGTGACCTGGTACGTCGTCGCCGGCACCGCGACCCACGTCCTCTAGAAGCCGCCATGCGATCGTTCGACGAGATCTTCGACCGTGCCGCCGCTCGCAAGGGCGGCGCCGCGGCGGTCGAGGCCCAGATGCCGACCCTGAAGACGCCGGCCGAACTGGCCGCCATCCCCGACGACCGCTGGCTGTCGATGATGAGCAAATGCGTGTTCCAGGCCGGCTTCAGCTGGAGCGTGGTCGACAAGAAGTGGCCGGGAACCGAAGCGGCCTTCTGGTCCTTCTCGCCGGCCCGCTGCCGCGCCATGTCGGACGAGGAATTCGACGCCCTGCTCAAGGACGCGCGGATCATCCGCAACGGCGCCAAGGTTCGCTCGGTGCAGAACAACGCCGCCTTCATCATGGACCTGGCGGCCGAGCACGGCAGCGCGGCCCGGGCCTTCGCCGACTGGCCGATGCGCGACTACGTCGGCCTGCTGGACCTCATCAAGGCGCGGGGCGACCGGCTGGGCGGCGGGGCGGGGATGATGTTCCTGCGCTTCATGGGCAAGGACAGCTGGGTGACCTCGCCGGACATGGTCAAGGCGCTGGTCCTCGAGGGCGTCATCGACGGCGCGCCGGACACGAAGAAGGCGCGGCGGGCGACGCAGGCCGCGTTCGACGCCTGGGCCGAAGAGAGCGGCCGCCCCTTCGCCCACATCAGTCGCGTGCTGGCGATGAGCGTGGATTGACCTCTGAACCGCTCATCCCGGCGAAGGCCGGGACCCAGATGAGGGTCAGAGCGGTTCGGATCCTCGCCCAATTCCTGCGATCTTTGATCTGGGTCCCGGCCTTCGCCGGGATGAGCGGGGGCTAGTTCACTCCAGCAGGTGATCCTTCCAGGCCGCGCGCAGCGTCTTCTTGTCGATCTTCCCCGTCGCCGTCAGCGGCACCGGCGCGAAGACCACGTCGTCGGGCGTCCACCATTTGACGATCTTGCCCTGCAGGAAGCCGAGCACGTCCTCCTTCGTCACCGTCCGGCCCTCGTGGGTCTCGATGACCAGCAGCGGGCGTTCCTCCCACTTGGGGTGCGGGATGCCGATGACGGCGGCGATCTTCACGCCTGGGCAGGCGACGGCGATGTTCTCAAGGTCGATGGAGCTGATCCACTCGCCGCCGGTCTTGATGACGTCCTTGGCGCGGTCGGTGATGCGCATGAAGCCATGCTCGTCGAGCGTGGCGATGTCGCCGGTGTCGAACCAGCCGCCGTCGTCGATGGCGTCGGCGTCCTTGCGGAAGTAGCGCTTCACCGTCCAGGGCCCGCGCACCATCAGGGCGCCGCTGGTCTCGCCATCGCGGGGGCACTCGTTCCCGTCGTCGTCGACGACCTTCAGCTCGATGCCGAACTGCAGGCGGCCCTGGCGGGTCCAGAGGATCTCGTCGACCTGGTCCTCGCCCAGCGCCGCGATCGACGGGCTCGGCGTCGAGACGACGCCCAGCGGGCAGGTCTCGGTCATGCCCCAGATCTGCAGCACCTGGACGCCGTGCTTGCGCTTGAAGGCCTCCGCCATCGCCCTCGGCACGGCCGAGCCGCCGATGATGACGCGCTTGAGATCGCCGACGCCCTGGCCGTTCTGGTCCAGCCAGTCGAGGTACATGGTCCAGATGGTCGGCACCCCGCCGGTGAAGGTCACGCCCTCGCCGACGATCAGTTCCTGCAGGCTGGCGCCATCCATCTTCTCCGCCGGCAGCACGATCTTGCAGCCGTTGATCGGGGCGATGAACGGCAGGCCCCAGGCCGTGGCGTGGTAGAGCGAGGAGCAGGGCATGACCACGTCGAAGGCGGTCAGGCCAAAGGCGCTGGCGAGGCCCGCCGCCAGGCCGTGGATGACCACCGCCCGGTGGCTGTAGAGCACGCCCTTGGGGTCGCCCGTGGTGCCCGAGGTGTAGCAGAGGAAGGCGCCGGCGTTTTCGTCGAAGCGCGGCCAGTCGAAGGCCTCGTCGCTCTCCGCCGCCAGCAGCGCTTCGTAATTCAGGGCGCCGACCACGCCGGCGTCGTGGGCGTCCTCGTCGCTCAGCAGCACGAAGGCCTTCACCGTGGTGAAGCGGGGGGCCAGTCGCTCGACCAGCGGTGCGAAGGTGCGATCATAGAACAGCACCGTGCTCTCGGCGTGCTCCAGCACATAGACGATCTGGTCGTCGAAGAGGCGCGGATTGACCGTATTGAGCACCGCGCCCAGGCCCGGGACCCCGTAGAAGAGCTCCAGATGCCGGTGGGTGTTCCAGGCCAGGCTGGCGATGCGGTCGCCGCTCTTGACCCCCAGCGTCTGCAGCGCCCGGGCCAGCCGGCGGGTCCGCGCCGCCAGGCCGGCGTAGTCATAGCGGTGGATGCGCCCTTCGACCGTGCGCGAGACGATCTCCACGCGGGGATGCGCCGCCTCGACGTGGTTGAGGATGGCGGTCGTCAGCAGCGGGACGTCCTGCATCAGTCCGGGGATCACGGGCGTTTCCTTGTTCTTGTGTGATTGCCGATCAGGAACAGCGCGCGGCGAAGTCTGTCAATCCAGCCGGAAGGCTTCCCGCGCCGCCTCGCGCCAGGCCTTCACGATCCGACCCCACCAGCGGATGCGCTCCTCGTCGGTCAGGCCGTCGCGGTCCTCGAGCCAGGTGATCATGCTGTCGACGAACAGGCCGAACATGGCGCCCGAGGCCCGCAAGGCTCGCTCGTCGGCGCCCGGGGCGGCCGCCGCGCCCGGCGTGAACAGCGGCATCGACGTCTTCGCCAGGGCGATCCGCAGGCGCGGCTCCCAATCGAGCTGGCCGGAGCGGCAGTTCTTGAGGACCAGCAGGAAGGGCGCCGGCTCGGCGCGCGCCGTGGCCAGCACGTGTCGGACCATCGAGCCATAACCCTCCCAAGGCTGGGCGAAGGCGTCCTCGATGGAGGCCTCGACCCGACGGAACACCGCCTCGACCAGCGCCTCGCGCGAGGGAAACAGCCGGTAGAACAGAACCTTGGCCGCGCCGGCGGCTTCGGCGATGTCACGCATGGTGGCCGTGTGCAGTCCCTTGTCCAGCAGCACTCTGGCGGCGACGGAGACGTACTCGGCCCGGCGCGCGTCATGGTCGACCCGCGGCTTGCGACGGGCAGGCGAGGGGAGCGGCGCGGCGTCGTCCATATCCGTCCTGTAGCTCATCGAACTTCGCTTGCCGAATGAGACCAACGGGTAACATACTCGAAGCCAGACGGCCACAGAGCCGCGCCCGGAGGACGCCATGAACCAGCTTGTCCGCAGTCTTGAGATCGAGCGCCTGACCCTTCTGCCGATGACGCCGACCATCGGCGCGGAGGTCGAGGGCGTGGACCTGTCCCGGCCCCTGGAGGCGCGCACCGTCGCGGCCCTGCGCCATGCGTTGCTGGACTGGAAGGTGCTGTTCTTCCGCGACCAGGACATCACCACCGAGCAGCATCTGGCCTTCGCCCGGAACTTCGGCGACCTGGAGGTGCACCCGTTCGCGCCCCAGAAGCCGGGCTATCCCGAGGTGCTGGCCATCACGCATGACGCCAACAGCCGGGGCAAGGAGAACACCTGGCACAGCGACGTCACATGGCGGCTGGAGCCGTCGCTGGGGTCGATCCTGCGGGCGCTGGAGATCCCGCCGGTCGGCGGCGACACCCTGTTCGCCGACATGTATGCCGCCTACGAGGGCCTGTCGGACGAGGTGAAGGCGAAGGTCGAAGGCAGGGTCGCCGTCCACGATTTCGTCAACTTCCGGAAGGGCATGCGCAAGAAGGGGATGTCCGAGGCCGAGATCGCCGCCTTCGATCGCCAGTACCCCAAGGCCGAGCATCCGGTGATCCGCACACACCCGGAGACCGGCCGCAAGGCGATCTACGTCAACGCCGGCTTCACCCAGCACATCGTCGGCATGGACAAGGCCGAGAGCGACGCCCTGCTGGCCCATCTCTACGCCCAGGCGGCGATCCCGGAATATCAGTGCCGTTTCCGCTGGTCGAAGAACGCCATCGCCTTCTGGGACAACCGCGCCAGCCAGCACTACGCCGCCAGCGACTACTTCCCGGCCGTGCGGCGGATGGAGCGGGTGACCGTGGTCGGGGACCGGCCAGTCTAGGTCGCGGCGCGTGTCGGGGCGAGGAACGGCGTGGCCAGGAACAGGGCGCCGATGAAGGCCGCCGGCGCCGGGATGGCAAGGTACCAGCTCCAGGGGCGATCCAGGCCGACCAGCAGGACGTAGCCGCCGCCCAGAAGCACGAACAGGAGGCCGCCCGCGACCGGCCAGCGCCAGCCGGCGAGCGTCGCCGCCAGCACCATGGCGGCCGGCGTCAGATGGACGCCGAGCGCCACCGCCAGATCCAGCCCGCGACGCCCATCGAACACGTCGAGCGCGAACACGGCGACGAACAGGGTGAACAAGAGGCCAAGGACGCGCGGTGTCCAGTGAACCCAGCCTCGCACGGGCGACTCCCCCAACGGCGCCGGACAAGTCCAGCCGACATTCAAAGTCTGCGCTCCGCCGGCGGCCTACGTCTTTGAGCCTGATCAAGGCGTGGCCGCCGCTACTCCCGCCGCAGCGCCTCGATTGGGTCCAGCCGCGCGGCGCGCCAGCTCGGGTAGGCGCCGAACACCAGGCCGACCAGCAGCGAGAATCCCAGCGACACCGGGATAGACCAGGCGGCGATGGCCACCGGCCAGTCGCCCAGCTTGGCCATCAGCACGCCGCCGCCGAGACCGATCAGCAGGCCAATGGCCCCGCCGATCACCGACAGGGTGATGGCTTCCAGGGCGAACTGGAACAGCACGTCGTTGCGCCGGGCGCCCACGGCCATGCGCAGGCCGATCTCCCGTGTCCGTTCGGTCACCGCCACCAGCATGATGTTCATGATCCCGACCCCGCCGACGACCAGAGACACGGCGGCGACGGCGGCGAGCAGGCCGGTGAAGGTCTTCACCGAGGCCTGCATGGCTTCCATGATCGAGGCCATGTTCTGGACGCTGAAGTCGTCGTCCTGACCGTTGCGGATGCGGTGGCGTTCACGCAGCAGGTTGGAGAGGTCCTCCTGCACCCGGTCCAGGTCGTCGGCGGTGGCCGCCTTGACGTAGATGGTCTGGACCTGGTCGCCCTTGACCCGCCGGCCGACGACGCGCGAGCGCACCGCCTGGAGCGGTCCGAGAACGATGTCGTCCTGGTCCTGACCGAAGCCGCTCTGACCCTTGGAGGCGAGCACCCCGATCACTTCGAACGGCACGGCGCCGACGCGGATGCGCTTGCCGATCGGGTCGGCGTCCTCGCCGAACAGTTCGGTGGCCACCGTCTGGCCGATGACCACGACCTTTCGGCCCTGCCGCGCCTCGGTGTCGTCGAACATCCGGCCGCTGGCGATGGCGAGGTCCCGGGCGGTGAGGTAGTCGGGCGTGACGCCTTCCACCCGCGCGCTCCAGTTGGCGCCCTCCGCCGACAGCTGCGCGCCGCCGCGCACGGCGGGCGCGGAGGCGACGACGCCCTCGACCTGCTCGCCGATGGCCCTGGCGTCGCCGTCGTTCAGGGACATGCCGCTGCCGGCGCCCTGGCTGACGAAGCCGCCGCCCGGCCCGCGCGAGGCCCCCGGCATGACGATCAAGAGGTTGGAGCCCAGGCCGCCGATGGCGCTGGTCACCCGTTGCTGCGCGCCGAGGCCGATGGAGGTCATCATGACCACGGCGGCGACGCCGATGACCACGCCCAGCGAGGTCAGGGCGCTGCGCATCGGGTGGGCGGCGATGGCGCCGGCCGCGAAGCCGACGAGGTCGATGCGCCTCATGCCTTGGCCCCCGTCTTGTCGTCCGAGACGACCAGGCCGTCCCGGAAGGTGATCCGCCGTCCCGCCTGGGCGGCCACGTCCAGATCGTGGGTGACGATGACGATGGTCAGGCCCTCTGCGTTCAGCTGCCGAAACAGGGCCAGGACCTCCTGACCGGTCTGGGTGTCGAGCGCGCCGGTCGGCTCGTCAGCGAGCAACAGATCCGGCGCGTTGGCCAGGGCGCGGGCGATGGCCACCCGCTGTTGCTGGCCGCCGCTGAGCTGCGTCGGTCGGTGTCCCATGCGCGAGCCGAGGCCGACTCGTTCGAGCATGGCCGCCGCCCTTTCGCGCCGCTCGCGCGGTGGCAGGCCGGCGTAGACCATCGGCAGCTCGACATTCTGGAGCGCCGACAGTCGCGGCAGCAGCTGGAAGGACTGGAACACGAAGCCGATGCGCCGACTGCGGAAGTCGGCCAGCGAGTCATCGTCCATCTGGCCGACGTCCTCGCCCTCGAAGCGATAGACGCCCCGCGTCGGCCGATCGAGGCCGCCGAGGATGTTCATCAACGAGGACTTGCCCGAGCCGGACGGACCAATGATCGCGGCATGCTCCCCGCGATCGATGGTCAGGGAGACGCCGGCCAGCGCGGCCACCGTCTCCTCGCCCATCTGGTAGATCTTCTCCAGGGCGCCGATCTCGATCATGTCTACATCCGCACCCGGACGGGCCCGCCGCCCATCGGACCGCCGCGCGGCTGGACCTTGGCCTTGGGGCCGCCGCCGATGATCACCAGGTCGCCGACCTTGATGTCGCCGACGACCTGGGTGAACGAGCCATCCGTGGCGCCGACCCGAACCGGCACGGCGACCGGCTTGTCGTCGCGCAGGACATAGACCACGCCGCTGGTGAAGCCGCCCGGGCCGCGTCCCCCTCCGGCGGCCATCCGGGCGCGCAGGGCGACCAGCTTCTCCTTCTGGGCGGGCTTGAGGATCGGTTCGAGCTTGGCCATCGCCGCCTGCATGGCGGCGCGCGTGGCCTGGCGGCGCGCCTGGGGGTCGCCCGAGGCGGCGGTCTGGGCCTTGGCGCGGGCCTCGGCGAAGATGGCTTCGGCCTTCTTCTGCTGGCTGCTGTCCAGGTCGAGCTGCTCGACGATGCGGGCCAGCATCATGCCGCCGCCCTGGCGAGCGCCGCCGCCCTGCGCGCCGCCCTGCCGCTGGCCGCCGCCGGGCCCCATCGCGGCGCCGCCGGGCCGCGCGGTCTGGGCCTGTTGGTCGGGCGGCGTCCAGCGCAGCGCCGCCGCCGGAACCTTGAGCACGTTGGCGCGACGCTCCAGGACGATGTCGGCGTTGGCGGTCATGCCCGGCATCAGCTTGCCGCCGGGATTGTCGGCCTGGGCGATGACGACGTAGGCCACGACATTGGACGAGGTTTCGGGCTGCTTGCGCACCTGAGTGACGACGCCGCTGTAGGTGTCGTCCGGGAAGGCGTCGACGGTGAAGCGAACGGTCTGGCCTTCGCTGACCTGACCGATGTCGGCCTCGTCGACGGTAATCTTCACCTCGAGCTTGGAGAGGTCCTGGGCGATCTGGAACAGCACCGGGGCCGACAGGCTGGCGGCCACCGTGTTGCCGGGTTCGATCGAGCGGTTGATGACCACGCCGTCGATCGGGGAGACGATCTTGGTACGGCCGAGATCGGTCTGGGTGCTGGCCAGCGCCGCGCGCGACTGGGTGACGCCGGCGCGGGCCGCCTGGGCCGAAGCCTGAGCGGACTTCAGGGTCGCCAGCGTCGTCTCCAGGGCCGCCGGCGCGACGATGCCCTGGTCGAATAGCGCCTTGCTGCGATTGTAGGCGGCGCGGGCCTCGGCGACCTTGGCGTCGGCCTGGGCGACCTGCGCCTGCTGCGCGACGATCTCGGCCTGTCCCTGGCGCAGCCGGCTGACATAGGTCTGCGGATCGAGGGTCGCCAGCACCTGACCCTTGCGCACCTGATCGTTGAAGTCGACGAACACCTGCAGGATCTGCCCGGAGATCTGCGAACCGACATCGACGGTCACCAGCGCCTGCAGCGAGCCAGAGGCGGAAACCGACTTCGTGATGTCGCCCCGCGTCACGGCCTCCGTGCGATACGGGTCCTTGGGCGCCTTCGGCTTGAGCAGCTGCCATCCCGCGAAGGCGGCGACGATCACGACCAGAGCCGTGAGCAGGTAGACGACGGGGCGGGGCAGGCGGCCCCGCCGGCGGGATGCTGCGGTGTTGAGGCTCATGGGCTTGGGGAATCGTTCGCTGAAAGACGTTGAATGGGGAATGCCGATAGCGACAGCGCGTTGCAGTCGCATTTCAACCCCGCGGGTTCACGGTTTCCGTCGCGGCGGCGCTTCCGGTTCCCCGAAGGCCAGTTGCGCCGGCGTTTTCGGCAGATCGGCGAGGACAAGCCGACCGTCGCCATCGAGATCGAGCAGGGCGAAGCGGCGCCGGGCGGCGGCTTCGGCCTCGGCCCGGGTGACTTTGCCGTCCAGATCCGCGTCGGCGCCGCGCACCGGATGTGGCTCGTTCAGCAAGCCATACTGCGCCGCGCCCTGGCGTTTGGGCGGCCCCTTGGGCCCATTCGGCCCTGGCGACAGGAACGGCATCCGCCCCCACATCGCGTCGGCGCGGCTCATGGGCCGCCAGTTGCTTCCGCCGCCGCTCGGCCGGGCCGGCGGACGGCGCATGACGCCGGTGATCTCCGGGGCGATGGCCTTCTCGTAGTCGGCGTTCTCGAAGCCATCGACGCGACCGTCCCTGTCGCTGTCGAGGCGCGCGAAGAAGGCGCCGGAGTCGGCGGCGAACTCCGCGGACGTCAGGGCGCCGTCATGGTCGGCGTCGGCGAGGGCGAACCAGTCGGCGACAGGGTAGGGCGCGCCCATCGGCGAGCGGAAGGGCTCGCCGGCGGGGCTGATGAATACCAGTTCGGGGGGCGGGAGGGCCTCGTCGTCGCCCATATCGATCGGCGGCGCGGCCTCGGTCGGCTGCGGCGGCGGGGCGGGCTGTGCGGCGGCCGCTGTCGCGCCGGCGGCGAGCAGCAGGACGAAGGTCAGGACGCGACGGCGCATGCGGGCTCCAGAATCACGCCCGCAGGATGACCCGGCGCGGCGTCGCCAGTAGGGCGCGTGCTTTGCAGCCGCGCAACATTTCTGATGTCTCAGAGCGGCAGCGACACCCGTGCGATCAGACCGCCGCCCGACCGGTTGTACAGCGTCACGTCGCCGCCGTGCGCCCGGGCGATCGAGCGGACCACGGCCAGGCCCAGCCCCGCCCCGCCGGTCTCGCGGCTGCGAGACGGCTCGCCGCGGTAGAAGGGCTCGAACAGTCGCTCGATCTCCAGAGGCGCCACGCCCGGGCCGTCGTCCTCGATCTCGACGATGGCGAAGCTGTCCTCGGCGAACACCCGGCCGCGCGCCCTCTGGCCATACTTGAGCGCGTTTTCCACCAGGTTCCCGATCAGGCGGCGCAGTCCGATCGGATCGCCCTCGATCACGAGCCGCTCGGACGGCAGGGCCCTGGCGTCGGACCCCGTCTCGGCGGCCTCGTCGAGGACGGACTCGACCAGTGACGACAGCTCCAGCTTCTCACGCGCGCCGGCCCGCGTGGTGTCGCGCACGAAGGCCAGGGTGGCCGAGATCATGGCGTCCATCTGGTCGATCTCGGCCGCCAGCTTGCCGCGCACCTCATCGGGCGCCGCCTCGATCCGGAAGCGCAGCCGGGTCAGCGGCGTGCGCAGGTCATGGGCGATCGCGCCGACCATCGCCGTGCGATCCTCTACATAGCGCCGAAGCCGCTGCTGCATGCGGTTGAAGGCCTCCGTCGCGGCGACCACCTCGCGCGAGCCGGTGACCTCGAGCGGCGCGGCGCGCGGATCGCGTCCGAGCCGGTCGGCGGCCTCGGCGAAGACGGCGATCGGCGCCGACATTCGCCGCGCGAACAGCCAGGCGATCGGCGCGACGATTATCGCCGACAGTCCGATGGTCAGCAGAATGTGCAGTTGCCAAGAGGCGAGCCGCAGCGACGGCTTTGGCTGGGCGACCAGCCAGCGGCCGTCCGGCTGACGCACGGCGATCTTGAAGGGGGCGAAGATGACCCGCTCGTTCCAGATCCGCATGGCCGGCCGTCCGGGGCCGTCCGGCCCGCCGGCGCCGATGATTGTCATCCCCACGACCTCCTCCCGACCCGGCCCAGGGGGCGGGCCGTGACCAGCGATGGCCGTCGCCGGGCCCTCGCCTCGGATCACAAGGCCGTCGCCTCCGGGCGGCGGACGCTCGCGGAAGATGACGTCGCCCTTTGGCGGCGGAGGCCCCGGCTGGCGAAACCCGCCGCCCAAGCCCCGCAGGAACAGGCGCCGGCGAACATCCGTCGCGACGACGACGTCGGCCTCTCGAACATGCAGGGCCTCGGCGACCTTCTGACGGACGTCGTCGCGCCAGCGGCCGGCCATGGGGGGGGGGGGCGGTCACCTTCACGACCAGCGGACGGGCGCCCTCGACCTTGGTCTCCCCGGGCGCGCGGAGCGCCTGGGCGATGTCCGCCAGGCGATAGAGCTCCGGGGGCGGGGGCGGCAGGGTGAAGACGAGCACGGCCAGCACGACGTGCACAAGCACCATGCTGAGCACCACCAGGGCCAGCACCTGGGCGAACAGCGGCGCGCCCCTGCCGAACGGCTTCATGACAGGCGGACCACCTTCGGGGAGAACATGTAGCCCTCGCTCCGGATGGTGCGGATGATCTCGGCGCCGCTGCCATCCTCGAGCTTCTTGCGCAGTCGGCTGATCTGGACGTCGATGGCGCGGTCGTAGGCGTCGGTGTCCGGGCCGCGAGCCAGGTCCAGCAGCTGGTCGCGGGTCAGCACCCGCTGCGGGCGCTCGACGAAGGCGCGCAGCAGCGAGAACTCGCCGCTGGATAGATTGACGATGACGCCCTGGGTCGAGCGCAGTTCGCGACGGACCAGATCGAGGCGCCAACCCCCGAACTCGCAGATGGCGGCCATCCGCTCCTCGCCGGTCCGAGGTTCCTGCCGGCGGCGGAGGACGGCGCGGATGCGGGCCAGCAACTCGCGCGGATTGCAGGGCTTGGGCAGGTAGTCGTCAGCGCCCAGCTCCAGCCCGACAATGCGGTCGGTTTCCTCGCCCATGGCCGACAGCATGACGATGCCGGGCGCGCCCGGGGCGCCGGAGATCCTGCGGCAGAGGGACAGGCCGTCCTCTCCGGGCATCATGACGTCCAGCACGATCAGATCGACCTGGGTGCGCGACAGCGCCTGTTCCATCGAACGCGCGTCCGACGCTTCCTCGACCCGGTAGCCGTGGCGAACGAGGAAATCCCCGATGACGTCACGGATGCCCTCGTCGTCGTCGACGATGAGAATGCGGGCGCCGATCTCTCCGTTGTCCGTCACCGGTCCGTCCATTGCGAGCTCCATGGCCGCCTTCTGACCGTTGCAGATGGCGGGCGGATTTCAGCCCTGCAACAACACCGGCGGCGCGGTGAGATGACGTGGAGGGGCGGGGGTCACATGAAGCGCTTGGGCACGCCCTCGGACTGGGGCGTCGGCCCGCCGCCGACGATGACATCGGCCACGAACGGGTTGGTCTTGCGTTCGGCGCCGAAGGTGCTCATCGGGCCGTGGCCAGGCACGAAGGCCACATGCTCGCCTAGCGGCCAGAGCTTGCGCGTGATCGAGTCGATGAGCTGGTCGTAGTTCCCCTTCGGGAAATCGGTCCGGCCGATCGAGCCCTTGAACAGCACGTCGCCGACCTGGGCGAAGCCGGTCTCCCGGTGGAAGAAGATCACGTGGCCGGGCGTGTGGCCGGGGCAGTGGATGACCTCGAACTGCGTCTCGCCGAGGGTGACGACATCGCCGTCCTCCAGCCAGCGGTCGGGCGTGAAGCCGCGGGCGTCGGTCATGCCATAGCGCGCGCCGCTGTCCTCGATCTGGTCGATCCAGAACTGGTCGTCGCGGTGAGGTCCCTCGATCGGCGCGCCGGTCATCGCCTTCAGCGCCGCCGTGCCGCCGGCGTGGTCGAGGTGGCCGTGGGTGATCCAGATCTTCTCGAGCGTCAGGCCGTGCTGTTTGAGGCCGGCCAACAGGCGGTCGACTTCGCCGCCCGGATCGATGATCGCGGCCTTCATCGTCTTCGTGCACCAGACGATCGTGCAGTTCTGCTGCAGCGGCGTCACCGGCGCCAGCATGGCGCGGATGGGCGGTTCGGGCGTGTCGGCGGTCTGTTCGGTCATGGCCGTATGATCGGCGTTCAGGCGCTCGGAATAAAGGGGGCGCGGCAAAGAAGAAGGCCCGGGATCGCTCCCGGGCCTGTCCACTGTTCAGGATCGCGGGCCTGAGGCCTACTTCTCCTTCACGTCGTCGACGCCGTGGGCGAAGGCTTCCGCCGGGCTCGACATCGAGGTGTCCTCGGTGATGTCGATGCCCTTGGCCAGCTTCGAGTTCCAGAAGCCATAGACCAAGTAGACGATCGCGCCGACCGCCGCGTAGCCGCCGAGGATGCGCAGCGGCAGCGGATTGCCGTTCATGGCGTGCTCCAGCATCGGCGAGAAGTTCTGCCAGGCCAGGAACAGGCAGGCGAGGATGCCGAGCGTGGCGGTCACGACGCCGCCCGGAACGCGGAAGGGACGTTCCATCTCAGGGTGCTTCACCCGCAGGTAGATGACCGAGAGACAGACGATCGAGAAGGCCACTGCGGTGCCCAGCGAGACCAGGTCGCCGAGCAGGCTGATGGGCAGGAACGAGGCGGTGACCGCGATCACCGCGCCCAGCAGGATGGTGCCCATCCACGGGGTGCGGAACTTCGGATGGATGGCGGCGAACACCTTCGGCAGCAGGCCGTCGCGGGCCATGGTGTAGAAGATGCGCGTCTGGCCGTAGCACAGCACCAACATCACCGAGCTGAGGCCGGTGATGGCGCCGACTTTGATCATCAGGCTGATCAGGTTGAACGCCTCGCCGTCGGCGTTGTTGAAGGGCAGGTTCGCCCACTCAAGGCCCATGCGGTCGATGGCGACGGCGATCGGCGCGGGGCTGGCCAGTTCCTTGTAGGGGACAACGCCGGTCATCACCGCGGCCACGGCCATGTAGATCAGGGTGCAGATGACCAGGGCGCCCAGGATGCCCACCGGCACGTCCTTCGACGGGTTCTTGGCCTCGGCCGCCGCGGTGGAGACCGCTTCGAAGCCGACATAGGCGAAGAAGATGATCGCCGCGCCGCGGAAGATGCCGCCCCAGCCAAACTCGCCCGGTTGACCGGTGGCTTCGGGGATGAACGGCGACCAGTTGGCGGGGTTGATGTACGAAATCCCGACGCCAATGAAGGTCAGCAGGACGATGACCTTGATGACCACGATGACGTTGTTGACGTTCGCGGATTCGCTGACGCCGATGACCAGCAGCAGCGTGACCAGGGCGATGCCGATGGCGGCGATGACGTTGAGACCGCCGGTCATCTGGAAGGTGACGCCGCCGGACTCGACCGGAATAGCCTGGATCAACGGCGTGCCCCACTTGGCGACGTCCGCGCCGGCCACCGATATTGTCGGCAGATGGACCCCGAAATCATGCAGCATGCTGATGACGTAGCCGGACCAGCCCACGGCGACTGTGGACGCCGCGATCCCGTACTCCAGAACCAGCAGCCAGCCCATGATCCAGGCGAAAACCTCGCCAAGCGTGCCGTAGGCGTAGGTGTAGGCCGAGCCGGACACGGGCATGGTGGAGGCCAGCTCGGCGTAGCACAGGCCGGCGAGGGCGCAGGCGATGCCCGCGACCACGAACGAGATCATGATGGCCGGGCCGGCGTTGGCCGAGGCCACCTGGCCGGTCAGCACGAAGATGCCGGCGCCGATGATCGCCCCGACGCCGAGGCTGACCAGGTTGATCGGGCCGAGCGAGCGCTTCAGCTCGCTTCGCGCCGCCTCTTTCTGGATGTTGGCGATCGACTTCTTGAGAAAAAGCCGGTTCCCGCGTGGCGCGGAATCTGATGCGGACATTACGTCTCGCTCCCCCAAAGGCCGACGACCCCCGTCGGCGGAATTGGCCGGGACGTTAGGCAGCAATGGCGGTTGACGCAACGGCTTACGGTGACGGGGCCGATTTCACGCACTAGGACTGCCCCCGATGCTCCCGATCGAGGAAAACCTGCCCCGTCTGCGGGCCGCACTGGCGGACGGCGTGAACGCCGTGCTGGTCGCGCCCCCTGGCGCCGGGAAGACCACGCGCGTGCCCTTGGCGCTGAAGGACGAACCGTGGACGGACGGTCGCAAGCTGATCGTGCTGGAGCCCCGGCGGCTCGCGGCTCGGGCGGCGGCGGCGCGCATGGCTTCGACGCTGGGCGAAAACGTTGGCGAAACCGTGGGTTATCGCGTCCGGTTGCAGTCAAAAATTTCGGCCCGGACCCGAATCGAGGTGGTCACCGAGGGCGTCTTCACCCGCATGATTCAGGACGATCCGGCGCTGGACGGCGTGGCCGCCGTGCTGTTCGACGAGTTCCATGAGCGCAGTCTCGACGCTGACCTCGGCCTCGCCCTCGCGCGGGACAGTCAGGGCCTGTTGCGCGAGGACCTGCGCCTCCTGGTGATGTCGGCGACTCTGGACGGCGCGGCCGTCGCGCGGCTGCTCGACGATGCGCCGGTGATCGAAAGTCAGGGGCGCGCCTTTCCCGTCGACACCCGCTACCTCGGCCGCGATCCCGGCAAGCGGCTGGAGGAGCAGGTCGCCCGCGCGGTCGACAAGGCCCTGGCCGAGGAGGCGGGGAGCCTGCTTGTCTTCCTGCCGGGCCAGGGCGAGATCCTGCGCGTCCGCGACCTGCTGGCCGAGCGGATGCGACGGCCGGAGGTCGATCTGGCCCCGCTCTACGGCGCGATGGAGGGTCGCGATCAGGATCTGGCCATCTCCGCCTCGCCGCCGGGCCGCCGGAAGGTCGTGCTCGCCACCTCGATCGCCGAGACCAGCCTGACCATCGACGGCGTCCGCGTGGTCATCGATGCGGGCCTGGCCCGCGTACCGCGGTTCGACCCGGCTAGCGGCCTGACGCGGCTGGAGACGGTCCGCGTCTCCCGCGCCGCCGCCGACCAGCGTCGCGGCCGCGCCGGCCGGACCGAGCCGGGCGTCTGCTACCGCCTATGGGACGAGGCCGAGACGCGGGCTCTGGTTCCCTTCGGCCGGCCCGAGATCCTCGAGACAGACTTGTCGGGCCTGGCGCTCGACCTCGCCCGCTGGGGCGCGCGCGATCCGTCCGAACTGTCATTCCTGGACCCGCCGCCCGCCGCCGCCTTCGCCGAGGCGCGGTCGCTGCTGGTCCGGCTGCAGGCGCTGGACGGGCAGGGCGCCCTGACCGCCCACGGCAAGGCGCTGGCCGACCTGCCCCTGCCGCCGCGGCTGGCGCACATGGTCGTACGGGGCGCGGCGGGCGGGCAGGGCCTGCTGGCCGCGAAGATCGCCGCCCTGCTGACCGAGCGCGGTCTCGGCGGTCGCGATGTACATCTGGGCCATCGGCTGGAGGCCTTCGACCGTGACCGGTCCCAGCGCGCGAAGGACGCCCGCCAGCTTGCCGAGCGCTGGGCCCGCGCCGCCGGACATCCACCAAGGCAGCCGGCCCTCGATGAGGCCCTCCTGCTCGCCGAGGCCTTCCCCGAGCGGGTCGCCAAGGCCCGCGGATCGTCCGGCGAATTCCAGCTGGCCACCGGTCGCGGCGCCCATGTCGAACCCACGGACGTGCTCGCTAGAGAGAAGTGGATCGCCGTCGGCGAACTGGGCGGCGGCGCGCAGCGCGACCGCATCCTGCTGGCCGCGCCGCTGGACGAGGCGGCCCTGCGCGAAGCCTTCGCTGACCGACTGGTGCGGGAGGAACGGCTGGAGGTCGAGGCCGATGGCAAGGTGCGCGGTCGCCGCCTGCTCAAGCTCGACCGCCTCACGGTCGAGGACCGGCTGATCGAAAGGCCTGAGCCGGACATGATCGTCCGCGCGCTGGCGGACCGTGTCCGGCGCGAGGGGCTGGCGGCGCTGAAGGCCGGCGAGCGCACGGCCTCGGTCATCGAGCGACTGGCCTTCCTGCACGCCAACCGCCCGGACGTCTGGCCTGACCTGTCCGAGCCAGTCCTGATCGCGCGCCTCGCCGACTGGCTGGAGCCGCTGCTGCACGGCAGGCGCTCGCTGTCCGAACTCTCCGATGACGCTGTCGCAGACGCCCTCCGGACGCTGCTGCCCTGGGAGTTGCAGCAGCGTCTCGGCGCTGAGGCTCCGGCGCGCTGGGAAGCGCCGACCGGCAGCCGCTTTCGGATCGACTACGCCGCCGAGGGCGGACCGCGCGTCGAAGGGCGGGTGATGGAGTTTTACGGTCTCTCCGAACACCCCACGGCCGCCGGCGTGCCGCTGACCCTGGCGCTGCTGTCGCCCGCTCATCGGCCGATCCAGGTCACGAAGGACCTGCCGGGCTTCTGGCGCGGCAGCTGGAAGGAGGTCCGCACCGAGATGAAGGGCCGCTACCCGCGCCATGTCTGGCCGGAAGAGCCCTGGCTGGCCCAGGCGACGACTCGGGCCAAGCCGAGGGGGACCTGAAATCGGCGCGCGGCGCTTTCGAACTTGTGAGC
Organism: uncultured Caulobacter sp.; assembly: GCA_937925635.1. Classification (GTDB taxonomy): domain Bacteria; phylum Pseudomonadota; class Alphaproteobacteria; order Caulobacterales; family Caulobacteraceae; genus Caulobacter. The sequence goes on along the minus strand of CALALX010000013.1, from coordinate 27,161 downwards.
TTGCCGTACGACCGAATCCCGCCCGCCCTGTTGCGTCCGGCGTCCCCCCGGACCATGGATCGACCTGAACATGGAGGGCGGCGGCGGATGCCGGCGAACGAGAAGTGGTTGCTCGCGGAGGGGGAGATGGCCGGCAAGCCCGTGCTGATCCGCGCGCGCGAGATGGAACCGCTGCCGGTGCTGCCCAACCTGCTGGTCGTCGACGTCTTCTATGACTCCGTCGACGACAGCGCCCTGCCGGGCGAGGGCGACGACGAGATGCTCGAGCGATTCAAGGCCGAGGCGCTGGAACGGCCGAGCGAGCGGGTGCGCATCGTGCTGGCCTTCGTCGAGACTCACGACGGCCGTGTCCGCTATTTCTGCTACGCCAGCCATGTCGACCGGGCGGTCGAACACATCGACGCCGCCGCCGGTCCGGTCGAGCCGGAGTACTCCACCGAGTATGATCCCGACTGGTCGGTTTACCGCCAGCGCATGGCGACGCTGCGCGAGTAGGCGACCGCACCGCGAGGGGCGTCAGCTGATCCCCGTTCTGGGGGCGGTCGCCGCTGGCGCCGGGGCAGGGTTCCGGGTGATCGTGTCCGTCGGACGGCGGGGAGGGAAGATGACAACGATTGACGGCGACAAGGGCGCCTCCGGGGCCCTGGTCATGCGCCGCTTTACGGCCGCCGATCCGGGTCTGCACGGCTGTGTCTGCTGCTCGCCGGCCCTTCGGACCCTCGGCCTGTTGACGCTGCCGCAGCTGGCCGCGGCGGGGCGGGAGTCAGGCTGGCGACGTTTCGGCCCGAGGCCGGCGGCGCATAGCGGGGTGACCGTCATCGCCAACGCCCGGGTGCTGACCGTCGACGAGGCCTTCTCCACCGCCCAGGCGCTGGCCTTCTCGAACGGCCGCATCGTCGCGGTCGGGGAGCTGGAGGCCGTGCGCGCGGCCGCCGGCGAGGGCGCAGAGGTGATCGACGCCGACGGCCGGACGGTGATGCCGGGCTTCATCGAGCCGCACCTGCACTTCTTCGCCATCGCCATGTTCGGGGCCATCGCAGACGTCGGCGCCATGGTCTGCGAGGACGCGGACGCGGTCCTGCGTCGCCTGGGCGAGATGGCCGCCGCGGCCGAGCCGGGCGCCTGGATCGTCGCGCGCCAGTTTGATCCTTCGCTCCAGCCCGGCGCGGACCGCATCACCCGGCGCACGCTGGATGCGGTCGCGCCGGCCAATCCCGTCTTCCTGTTCAACGCCTCGCTGCACATCGCCTACTGCAACAGCGTCGCGCTGGAGCTCGCGCGCGTCACCGCCGCGACGCCGAACCCGCCGGGGTCGTCCTACGCCCGCGGGGCCGATGGCCTGCCCAACGGCGTGCTGCAAGGGCAGGCGGCGATGTTCACGGTGCTCGGCCACAACCTGGCGGCCCTGGCCGGCGAGGACCTTGCGCTCGCCTGCCGCCGGGTCTGCGAAAAGGTCAACCGTGTCGGCGTCACCACGGTTTGCGACCAGGCCGCCGGCGGCTTCCAGGGCAAGGGCGAGCTGGCCGCCTTCCGAGGCTTCGCCGAGTCCGGCCACATGACCGTCCGCATGCGCAATTCGCTGATCCAGGCGGGCGAGCGAACCTGGGACGCCATGGACCTGAAGCCGGGCGACGGCGACGCGATGGTCCGCACCATCGGCTGGAAGATCGTCTCGGACGGTTCCAACCAGGGCCGCACGGGTCTGCAGCGCGAACCCTACCTCGGGGGCGGGACGGGCATGGCCTATGTCGAGCCCGACGTCCTGCGCGGGATCGTGGTCAAACGGGCGCTGCAGGGCTGGCAGGTGGTGATCCACGCCAACGGAGACCTCGCCATCGATCGGGCTCTCGACGCCATCGAGGCGGCCATGGACGCCGGGGCCCCGGCTGACGCCCGATTCCGGATCGAGCACTGTTCGGTGCTGCACGATGAGCAGATCGCCCGCATCGCGCGGCTGGGCGTGTCGCCCAGCTTCCTGATCGGCCACGTCCACTACTGGGGCAAGGCGTTCCGGGACGAGATCTTCGGACTGGACAAGGCCGGCCTCCTCGGACGCGCACGATCCTGCGGCCGCGCCGGAATTCGCTGGACCATGCACTCGGACGAGCCGGTCACCGAGACAGACCCCTTTCGGATGATCGACAATGCCGTCAACCGCACCCTCTGGAAGGCGCCGGGCGAGGTGCTCAACCCCGCCGAACGGGTCACGGTCGAACAGGCCATCATCGCCCTGACTCGCGACGCCGCCTGGCAGTGCCGCTCGGAGCACGAGATCGGTTCGCTGGAGCCGGGCAAGCTGGCCGACTTCGTGATCCTTGATCGCGACCCGCTGACCGCGCCCCCGGAGACGCTGCGCGACATCCGGGTGCTGGAGACCTGGGTCGGCGGTCGGCGGGTGTGGTCGGCGGGTTAGCCGCCAGCCTCGACCAGTTCGCGCACTTCGATCGGCAGGGTGATCGCCTCATGCAGCCGCGTGGCCCAGTAGCGGGCCTGTTCGGGTCCCATGACCTCGATGAGGGTGAAGCCGCCGATGTGCTCCTTGCTCTCGGCGAACGGACCGTCGGTGACGGCGACGGCGCCGCGACCGCCGCGCACGACGAACGCCTCGGCGGACGGCTTCAATCCCGCGGCCATGACGCGGACGCCGGCGGCCGTCATGTCGGCGTTGACGGCGGACAGGTCCTTCAGGATCGGCGCGAGGAACTCTGGCGAGGGCGCGGGGCCGTCGGGCTGGATGATGCTCAGGATATAGCGGGGCATGGGAGCGTCCTTTCAGCGGGCCGCACGGGCGGCTACGGCCGCAGGACGCCGGCGCATCCGGCCGCCCGACATTGGCGGCGCGCGAAAATCACTCCCCCGCGGCGTAGATCATGATCCCGGTCGCCACCGACAGGTTCAGGCTGTCGGCGCGGCCGCGCATCGGGATCTTGACGTTGACGTCGCAGAGGGCGGCCAGTTCGGGCGTCAGGCCGGCCTGTTCATTGCCCATCAGCACGAGGGACGGGTGACGATAGTCCGCGGACCTGTGGTCGACCGTCGCCGTGAGCAGCGTGCCGACGACCGAGCCCGGCCAGGCGCCGCGCCAGGCGATGAACTCGGCCTCGGTCGCCTTGACGATCGGCACCGCGAAGATTGAACCCATGGTCGCCCGCACGGCCTCGACCGACCAGGGATCGCAGCAGTCGCCGACCAGGATGACCCCGCCGCAGCCTGCCGCGTCGGCGGTGCGCACGATGGTCCCGAGGTTGCCGGGGTCGCGGACCCTATGCAGCGCCACCCAGACCGCCGCCGATTGCGGCTCCAGCGCCTGCAGCGGCGTGAGGATCTGGTCGAACACGGCCAGCACGGCTTGAGGGTTATCTCGGCGCGCGATTTTTTCGAGTATTTCGAGAGTTACCTCGATAACCTCGCCTCGCGCGGCCTCGGTGGCGACAATGGCCTTGCGCAGCAGCGGATGGTCGGCCGCATCCTTGCCGTAGAGCAGGATTCTCGGCGAATGGCCGAGTTCGACGCCCTCGGTGACCACCTTCAGGCCCTCGGCGAGGAACTGGCCGCTCTCCGCTCGGGCCTTGCGCATGTGCAGCGCCTTGACCGCCTTGACGGTCGGATTGCCGTGCGAGGTGACGAGCCGGCTCACGACGCCCACCGCGCGAAGAAACTGAGGCCCACCTGACGCTCGCCGGCCGCCTCGACGAGGGCCAGTTCGCCCCAGTCGACGCGGCCGGGCCGGTCTACGGCTTCGGCGACCAGTCCGGCCATCGAGGCGCCCGAGATACGGGCGGCGTAGGCGTTCAGGATAAGGAAGGAGGCGTCTTCGCCGAGCAGGCCGCCGCAGAGATGGATCATCTCCGGCAAATCCTCGAACAGCCGCCAGACCTCGCCGTCGGGCCCGCGGCCGAACTTCGGCGGGTCCAGGATGATGCCGTCGTAGCGGTTGCCGCGCCGATCCTCGCGCTGCACGAAGCGACGGGCGTCCTCGACGATCCAGCGCACGTTGGTCACGCCCGACAGGTCCGCGTTTTCGCGGGCCCGCTGCACCGACTGCTTGGAGGCGTCGACGTGGGTCACCTGCGCCCCGGCCAGGGCGCAGACCAGGCTGGCGACGCCGGTATAGCCGAACAGGTTCAGGATCTTCAGCGGCCGCCCCGCCGCGCGCTGGCGGGCGTCGAGCCATTGCCAGTTGGCCGCCTGTTCGGGGAAGAACGCCAGGTGCCGGAAGTTGGTGAAACGGCCATGGAATCGGGCGTTTCGCCAGGAAAGCTCCCAGCTATCGACCGGCTTGCCCTTGAACCGCCAGCGACCGGCCTCGTCCTCGTCGGAGGGGTCGAAGACCGCGTCGGCGCCGTCCCAGACGCTCGCGTCAAGACGCGGCCGCCACAGGCACTGCGGCTCGGGTCGGACGACGGTATAGGGACCGTAGCGCTCAAGCTTGCGGCCGCCGCCGCTGTCCAGCAGGGCGTAGTCCTCCCAGCCGGTGGTGCGCATCAGGCTCGGGGCCTCGGCGATGGTCGGACCGCTCATGGCCGGGCGATACGGCTCAGGCGGCGGCCTGTCCAGTGCGCGCAACGTGCCGCGTCTTGTCCCAGTGGTGCGGGCAGAGGATCAGCTGGACCAACGCATGGACCGCCGCAAGGCTGTGCAGCGGCCAATAAAGGGGCATCAGCAACAGGTCCGAAAGCCGCAGCCCGGCGTCCGCGCGGCGCACCGCAACGGCTGCGGCGGCCATGGTGCAGAGCCAGCCGGTGATCAAGAGGACGACATCGGCGGGCTGCAGCCACGCCTCGCCCGCGACCAGACCCGCCGTTAGGCCGACCAGAGTGAAGGCCAGCAGCGGAGCATGGGCGAAGGCCGCGAGGATGGCGACCCCCAGGGTCATCGCGAAGGCCGCCATGACGCCGGTGCGCCAGTGGGGCGGATGGCGGGTCTGAACGCCGAAGGTCTGCATGTAGCCCTTCGTCCAGCGCGCCCGCTGCGGCAGCCAAACCGCCAGGCTGTCCGGCGCGTTCTCGTAGGTTGGAGCGCGGAGGACGCCGAGTTCATAGCCTTCGGCGGCCAGACGGAAGCCGAGGTCAGCGTCCTCGGTGACGTTCCAGGGATCCCAGCCGCCGACGGCCTGCAGCGCGCTCATGCGAAAGTGATTGCTGGTGCCGCCGAGCGGGAAGGGCGCGCCGAGCCTGGACAGCATCGGCAGTAAGACTTCGAACTGAATGGCGTACTCCAGCGCGAACTGGCGCGGCAGGAACCGACGGTCGTGCTCGATCCGCAAAGGGGCCTGAAGGCAGGCGAGGCGCGCTGAACCGGCCGCGAAGCCGGTGGCGGCCTCGCGCAGCTGGCCGGGATCAGGGCGGTCCTCGGCGTCATAGATGGTCACCAGCGCGCCCGTGGCCCGATCCAGGGCGATATTGCAGGCGCGCGGCTTGGTGCGGGGCAGGCCCGGCGGCGCAACCACCACCTCGGCATGATCGGGCAGAGCCAGGCCGGCGAGCGCGGCGCGGGTCTCCGGGTCGTCGGCCTCGACCACGAACATCAACTGCAGGCGGTCGCGAGGATAGTCGATGGCCTCCAGCGCCGAGACGAGCTGCGGAACGACCTCGGCCTCGCGATAGAGGGGCAGGATCACGCTGTAGCCGGGAAGGTCGTCGTCCGCGACCGTCGCGGGCGCGGCGTCGCCTTGAGGCGTCAGCGCCGCCGCGAGCCGGCTGGAGGCGGCCAGGGCGAACAGCAGGAAGAAGCCGTGATGGAGGACGACGCCCGTCTCGCGCGGCCATTGGGCCAGGGCCGCCGCTGGAAGGAGAAGCGCCGCCGCCACGAACAACCACTGCGTGGCCGTCGGCGGCACGACCGCGCCCCGGGTGCTCAGCGCCTGGCTGCCGTCGATCAGGCGCGGCGTAGGGTGGTGGATCGCTGGCCGCCGGGCGTTCGGCGATCGGAAGCGTTCAGAGGTTGGACTCGCTTCGCTCATGGGATCCCCGCCGTGTGGCGCGGGAATCACTCATGCGGCGAGAGCTCGCCGTCAAGAGGAAATTAACACAATGGCAACCTTAACGAGCGTTCCGGCATCCTCGCGGGTTGCGGCTCGTGGGTGATTGCCGTTTAGTGGTCCGCAGGGGAACAGAAACGCAGGGGAATGGCGAGTCGTGACGACGACGTTGAAAAAGCCGCAGCGTTCGGCCCGGAAGCCCAAGGGTGACGGGCATCTGAGGCGCGGCGAGATCCTTCAGGCGGCCGAGCGTATCTTCGTGGCCGAAGGATATCAGGGAGCCACGATCCGCAAGATCGCCGACGAGGTCGGTGTCTCGTCGACGGCGCTCTACATGCATTTCCGGGACAAGGACGAAATCCTGCTCGAGATCTGCGACGGCGCCATCGAGAAGCTGCTGAATATCAATACCGAGATCGCGGCCCGGCCGATCGACGCGGTGTCACGGGTCCGGCTGATGCTCGACGCCTACATCGACTTCGGGCTGGGCAACCCGAACGCCTACCAACTCGTCTTCTGCGGCCCGGCCGGACTGCTCAGCGAGGAAAAGCAGGACATGACCCGCGACCTCGCCGACCGCTGCTACGACAAGTTCGTCGGCGTGGTGCGGGAGATCGGCGCCTCCGGCCGGCTGCGCACCGGGACGGTCGACAGCGCCGCTCAGACGCTCTGGACGGCCTGTCATGGCCTGGTCGCCCTGCTGCTGATCCGGCCCAAGTTCGAATGGGCGCCGACGGCCGACCTGAAGACCGTCATGCTCGACGGCCTGCTCTACGGCCTGGTCACGGACTGAGCCGATGAGACGGCTCGCGTTCGGCGCCGCCCTCGCGGCGGTGCTGGCGCAGGCCGGCGAGTCCTCGGCCGCGCCGCGCGTGATGTCGGTCGACAGCTGCGCGGACCAGTACGTCATCGCGTTGAGCCCTCGCCAGGCCATCGTCGGCGTCTCGGCCCGGGCCGACGATCCCGACAGCTACATGCGCGAGCAGGCGAGGGGCCTGCCGGTGCGGCGCGCCACGACGGAGACGGTCCTGGCGCTGCGGCCCGACGTGGTCGTGCGCTATTGGGGCGGCGACGCGCGACTGTCCGAGGCGCTGGAGCGACGCGGGATCAAGGTGGTGCGCATCCAGGACGCCCAGGACTTCGAGGCGGTGCGCGCCAACGTCCGCGTCGTCGCCGCCGGTCTCGACCAGCGCGCCCGGGGCGAGGCGCTGATCTCCGAACTCGACGCGCGGCTGCTCCGCTCGAAAGGCGCCTGGAAGAACCGGCCGGCCATGTATCTGACGCCGACCGGCTACAGCTCAGGCGGCGGCACGTTGATGGACGCCATGTTGCGCGCCGCCGGCCTGACCAACGTCGTCACCGGTCCGGCCTGGGAGCCAATTCCGCTGGAGACCATGGTCCGCAATCCGCCCGCCGCCTTCGTGCTGGGCTTCTTCAACCGGATGTCGAGCCTGATGAGCCGCTGGGGCCCCGGCCGGCACGCGGCGCTGAAGAAGCGCCTGGCCGATCACACGGTCGCCTCGCTGCCGGCGTCCCAGATCGGTTGCCCGGCCTGGTTCATCGGCGAGAGCGTCGAGACCCTGGCCAGGGCGGCGCCGCGATGAGCGCCGTGAAGACCCTTCCCGCCCTGGCGGTCCTTCTGATCGCCGCCCTGGTCGCCGCGGTGCTGGTCGGTGAGACGACGATGAGCCTGGCCGACTATGGCGCGGCGCTTGGCGATCCCGCCTCGGCCCCTGGCGAGATCCTGTGGACCATCAGGGCCCCGCGCGCGGTGATGGCCGCCCTGGTCGGCGCGGCGCTGGGCCTGGCCGGCGCGGCGCTGCAAGGGCTGCTGCGCAACCCGCTGGCCGATCCGGGCGTGCTCGGAGTTTCGGCCAGCGCTGGCCTCGGCGCCGGCCTTTCGATCTCGCTGGGCCTGGCGGCGCTGCCGTTCGCCATCGAGGGGGCCGCCCTGGCCGGCGCCCTGGCCTGCGGTCTGGCCGTGACCGTGCTGGCGGCGCGCTTTCGCACCCCGGAGGCGCTGATCCTGATGGGAGTCTCCATTTCCGCCTTCGCGGGCGCCCTGTCGGCCCTGGTCTACAACTTCGCCGCCTCGCCGATCATGGCCACAGAGGTGCTGACCTGGATGCTGGGCTCGGTCGCCAATCGCGACTGGCCTGACGCCCTGACGGCGCTGGCTCCGATGGCGGCGGGCGCGGCGCTCGTCGCCTGGTCGGCGCGAGGCCTGCGCATGTTGACCCTGGGCGAGGAGACCGCCGCCCTGTCCGGCCTGCCGATGGCGCGGCTGCGCGCCGCGGCGGTGGCGGGCGCGGCCATCCTGACCGGCGCGGCGGTGGCGGCCTCCGGCGTCATCGGCTTCGTGGGCCTGGCCGCCCCGCATCTGGTCCGTCGCGGAGCGGGCGACGATCCCGGCCGCACCCTGGCGCCCTCGGCCCTGGCCGGCGCGACTCTGCTGGTGCTGGCGGACCTGGCCTCGCGGCTGATCCCGACCGAGCAGGAGCTGAAGCTGGGCGTCGTCACCGCCCTGTTCGGGGCGCCGGTGTTCGCCCTGATCGCCTGGCGCGCGGCGCGGAGCTGGCGCGCATGAGCGGGCTGGCCTGGGAGATCGAAGCCCTGGTCGCCCGGCTGGGCGGCCGCAACGCCGTTGATGGCGCGAATCTCAAAGCCCAGCCGGGCGAGGTGATCGGCGTGCTGGGACCCAACGGCTCGGGCAAGACCACGCTGCTGCGGGCCGGGCTCGGCCTGACGGGGATCGAGGCCGGGACTGTGCGGCTGGGCGGAGAGCCGCTGGAGCGCCTGACCGAAGCCCGGCGGGCGCGTCTGGCCGGCTATCTGCCCCAGGAGCGGCGGGTGAGCTGGAACCTGGCGGCGCTTGAGGTCGCGGCCCTGGGCGCGCACGACCTGCCGCCGGCGCGAGCCCGGGAGATCGCGGCCGACAGCTTGATGCGGGTCGGGCTGTCAGGCTTCGAGGGCCGGGGCGTGCTCGACATGTCGGGCGGCGAACGGGCCCGGGTGCTGCTGGCCCGGCTGCTCGCCACGCGCGCGCCGCTGCTGGTCGCCGACGAACCGGCGGCCGGACTCGATCCGGACGCTCAGCTGCTGACCCTCGACCTGCTGCGCGGCGAGGCGAAGCGCGGGGCGGCGGTGGTCGTCACCCTGCACGACCTGGCGCTGGCGGCGCGCGCCTGCGACCGGCTGGTTGTGATGAGCCACGGCAAGCAGGTCGCTGACGCCGCGCCGCGCGAGGCGCTGACGCCGGAGCTGCTGCGGTCCACGTTCGGTCTCGATGGACGCCTGGTCGAGCTCGACGGCGAGCTGGTCCTGAGCGCGCGCCGGGCCGGCTAGCGGCGTCCGCCCGACTGCGCCGTGGTCGGCAGGTAGGGCGCCGTGCCGCCGCCGGAGGGCAGGGCGGACCAGCCGCCGCGCTTGATGTCGGCCGACAGGGTCAGCGGCGTCTTCCCGCCGTTCAACCGGGCGCGGTAGACCAGCATCGTCTCGGCCGTGCGCATGACGTAGTTGCGCGTCTCCGAGAACGGGATGCACTCGATGAAGTCGAGCGCGTCCGTACCGCCGCCGCGCGGGTCGCCGCACTGGGTCACCCACTGCGCGGGCCGCCCGGGCCCGGCGTTGTAGGCGGCCGAGGCCATGATGTAGGACCCGTTGAAGGTGTTGATCATGTCGCCGAGATAGCGTGACCCCAGACGCATGTTGAACTCGGGGTCGAACAGCCGGTCGACGGAGTAGGGCTCGCCGATCTTTCGGGCCACGCTGGCCGCCGTGGAAGGCATCAACTGCATCATGCCGCGGGCGCCGGGGCCGGACTGGGCCCGCGGATCGAAGTTGCTCTCCTGCCGCGAGATGCTGTGCACGAAAGCCGGCTCGGCGCCGCCGTCGACATAGGGCAGGCGCAGGATCGGATAGCCGCGCTCGGGCAGGATCATGCCGCGCTGGGCGGCCGTGCGGACGGCGCGCATGGCGGTGTCCGGGTCCTGGTATCCGCGCGCCAGGTCGACCAGCAGCGCCGCCTCGGCCGCCGTCGGCAGGGTGTCGTCGATGTGGAGGACGAAGACGCGATAGGTGTCGCGGTTGCCGGTCTCGATCAGCATCCGCGCGACGCGCACCAGTTCCCGGCCCTCGAAACGGGCGCGGTCGGCGCTGGTGATCACGGGGTCAGGGCCGAGCACCAGGTCCTTGATCCCCGCCCGCTCGGCGGCGAGCTGGCCGTAGAAGGTCGTGATGTGCTGGGCGCCGCGCTCATAGTAGACCTGCGCCGAGGCCTTGTCGCCGAGGGCCTCGGCCGCGCGGCCCTGCCAGTACAGCGCCCGGCCCTGGGTGATCGGCGAGGTGCCCGCCGCCGCCAGCTTGGCGAAGTGGTCCGCCGCGTCGCGCGGACGGCCCAGTTTCGCCAACGCGATCCAGCCGGCGTAGAACTCCGCCTCCGCGGCGTCCGCGCCGACGGTCGCGCCGGTGTTGGCCGAGGCGCCGTAGGCGGCCTGGTAGTCGCCGGCCTGCAGCGCGTCGACGGTGATACGCTTGAGGTCGGTGGTCCAGATGCGGCTGCCCAGCTCGCTGGTCGGGGCCGGCTTGAAGCCGCGCGCCAGCTGGCGGACCGAGCTATCCAGGCCCCGGCGCTTGAAATAGGCCGCCTGCTCGTAGATCAGGCCCGGGTCCTGGCGCTGCTCCGGCGTCATCTGGGCGATCAGGTCGTTGCCCATGATCGAGTTGCCGCGCAGGGCCAGCCGCGCGTTGGCCACGATGCGGTAGTCCCCGGTCAGGGAGGCGACCATCTCCTTCGCCGCCGGGCCCTGCGGGCCGTAGAGCAGCAGGTTGGCGCGGCGATCGTGATCGTCCTCGGTCAGGTACTGACCGAAGCGCGCGCGCATCGATCGCTGCGGGTCGGCGTCGAACACCTTTTCGCGCCACCAGCCGCGGATCAGCTGCCGGGCGTCCGCCTCCCGGCCCGAAGCGCGGAAGGCGCCGGCCAGCGCCATGGCCCCCTCGGGCGTCTCCGGCGCCGCGCCGCCGAACCAGGCGATTATGCGGTCCGGCGCCATGCCCGAGGTCTCAAGCAGCTTTTCGGCCGCGGCCTGGCGTTTGGCCCCGCGCGGCCAGCCGTTCAGGTCCCGGCGGGCGGCGTCGGCTTCGAAGAAGCTCAGCGATTCGGGGAATCGATCGGCCAGGGCCCAGGTCGCGACCTTCCGAGCCAGCGGGTCCTGGATCGAGTCCATGGCCATGCGGATCGACGCCGCGGAGGTTCCGGACAGCGCGTTGCGCAGGTTGGCGGCGTCCGTATCCGGCAGAGGCTGACGGTACGCTGTCTGAGGCGTGGACACGAGTTGCGGCGCTTCGCCGGCGACTTGCGCGAGCGCGGCGCCCCCGAGAATCGCGGCGACGCCCACCCCGATCAGCACTTTCCGTCCAGCTGCCGTCAAACCTTCGTCTCCAAGCCGTCGCGAGGTGCGCGGACCATTGCGGACCCCATATCGGCGGACATATTGTCCGCGCCCGACACACAGCCGCAATTCAAAGCGGCGATCTCACGGCATTTTGCAAGTTATGGCCCACCTTCCGTTCCGGGGCGCGCTGACCGCCCTCATCACTCCATTCCGCGACGGCGCGGTCGACGAGGAGGCGTTCGTCGCCTTGGTCGAGCGCCAGATCGCGGCCGGGATCCACGGCCTGGTGCCCGCCGGCACGACGGGCGAGACCTCGACCCTGAGTCATGCCGAACACAAGCGGGTGGTGGAGCTTTGCGTCCAGACGGCGCGCGGCCGGGTGCCGGTGATCGCCGGCGCGGGCAGCAACGCCACGTCGGAGGCCATCGAGCTGGCCGCCCACGCCAAGGCTGTCGGCGCCGACGCGGTGCTCGTCGTCGCGCCCTACTACAACCGTCCGAGCCAGGAAGGCATCTATCGGCACTACGCGGCGATCAACGACGCTGTGCAGATTCCTGTGATCACCTACAACGTGCCTGGGCGCACCGTGGTCGACATCGCCAACGAGACTCTGGAGCGGCTGTCGAAGCTGCCCAACATCGTCGGCATCAAGGACGCCACCGGCGACATGACCCGGGCCACGATGCAGCGGCTGACCTGCGGACCGGAGTGGGTGCTGCTGTCGGGCGACGATCCGACCGCGCTCGGCTACGTGGCCCACGGCGGCGTCGGCTGCATCAGCGTGACGTCGAACGTCGCGCCCGAGGCGATGGCCTCGTTCTTCAATGCCGCGCTGGCGCGGGACTGGGACACCGCCCTCTACTGGCAGGATCGCCTGGTGCGGCTGCACAAGGCGCTGTTCCTCGACGCCTCGCCGTCGCCCACCAAGTTCGCGATGGCCCAGCTGGGTCTCTGCAGCGACGAGGTCCGCCTGCCGATCGCGCCCTGCGCCGACGCGGTGAAGCCGGTCGTGCTGGCGGCCATGCGCGAGGCCGGGGTCATCGACTGATGGCCCAGGTCGGCAAGCTGATCGCCGAGAACCGCCGCGCCCGCTACGACTACTTCATCGAAGACGTCGTCGAGGCCGGCATCATGCTGACCGGCACCGAGGTGAAGAGCCTGCGCAACGGCCGGGCCAACATCGCGGAGTCGTACGCGGCGGTGGAGGGCGACTCCATCGTGCTGGTGAACGCCGACATCCCGCCCTACGCCGGCGGCAACCGCTTCAACCACGAGCCGCGGCGACACCGGAAGCTGCTGCTCCACCGCAAGGAGATCGGCAAGCTGATCGGCGCGGTCCAGCGGGAGGGGCGGACGATCATTCCGCTCAAGCTCTACTGGAACGAAAAGGGCATCGCCAAGCTCGAGATCGGCCTGGCCAAGGGCAAGAAGACCCACGACAAGCGCGAGGCCGTCGCCGAGCGCGACTGGCAGCGCGACAAGGCGCGGCTGATGCGGGACAGGGGCTGAGGCTCAGCCGAGCAGCGCCCTCGCCCGCAGGAAGATGTCCTCGAACATCGGCGCGGTCAGCCGGCCGGTGTTCGTGTTCAGCCGTGAGCAGTGATAGCTGTTGATGATGGTGTAGCCGCCGGCCTCGAACTGCGAGCCGTGGCCGGGCGAGCCGAGCGAGGCCTTCAGCCCCATGGCCCGCAGCACGCTGCGCCGGGAGACGTCGCCGAGCGTGACGATCACCTTCAGGCCCTTCAGTTCTTTCAGCTTGGCCGCGAAGAACGGACTGCAGGTCTTTTCCTCGCTCGTCTCCGGCTTGTTCAGCGGCGGCGCGCAGCGGACGACGTTGGTGATCATGGCGTCGACCAGCCGCAGGTCGTCGCGGCCATCGGGGTCGTAGTCCCCGGCCGCGAAGCCGGTCTTTCGCAGGGTGTCGTAGAGCAGCCAGCCCGCATGGTCGCCGGTGAACGGCCGTCCCGTGCGGTTGGCGCCGGTGCGACCCGGCGCCAGACCGGCGATCAGCAGCCGTGCGTCAGGATCGCCGAACGACGGGGCAGGGCCGTTCCACCACCCCGGATTCTGCGCCTGGTTCTCGGCCCGGTAGGCGACCAGCCGAGGGCAGAGCGGGCAGTCACGCGGCGGTTCGGAGGCGAGGCTCATCCCAACCACCGCTCATCCCGGCGAATGCCGGGACCCAGATGAGGGGCAGAGCCCTTAGGATGGCGACCTGAATCCGGCGAACTTGGATTTGGGTCCCGGCATTCGCCGGGATGAGCGGAGAAAAGGTCAAACCTCATCGTCCGCCTCGATCTCGGCGCGGGTGCGGGTCGGGGTCTCGAGGAAACGCGGCGTCTGCGCGCGCGCCGGGCGGCCGATGATGCCCGAGAGGTCCTGCAGGTCGACGAAGCTGTCGCATTGCCGGCGCAGGTCGTCGCTGCACATCGGCGGCTGCGACTTGACGGTCGAGACCACCGTCACCCGGACGCCCTTGCGCTGCACCGCCTCGACCAGGGCCCGGAAATCGCCGTCGCCGGAGAAGAGCACAAGATGATCGGCCTTGCCGGCCATCTCCATCATGTCGACGGCGATCTCGATGTCCATGTCGCCACGCCAGCGCTTGCGGCCGGTGGAGTCGACGTATTCCCGGGCCGGCTTGGTCACCACGGCGAAGCCATTGTAGTCGAGCCAGTCGACCAGCGGCCGGATGGGGGAAAAGTCGTCGCCGCTCTCGACCAGGGCGGTGTAGTAATAGGCGCGGATCAACACGCCGCGCTTGCCGAATTCGTCGAGAAGCTTCTTGTAGTCGATGTCGAAGCCCAGCGCCTTGGCCTGGGAATAGAGGTTGGCGCCATCGATGAACAACGCCAACCGATCGGTCGGGTAAAAGCTCACGATATCAAATCCTTGATCGAAATTGCGCAAATCTGTCCGGACGAATCCGCGGTCGTCGCCCTGGGCGGCAGCCTAGCGGGCGACTACGGCTCCCGCGAGGCCTTGCTGGAGGCGGCGCTGCGCCGCTTCGCGGATCTGGGCCTGATCGTGCTGGCGCGCTCGGGCTGGTGGGAGTCCGCCGCCTGGCCGGACCCGTCGCAGCCCGCCTACCTGAACGGCGTGGCGCTGGTCGCGCCAGACCTGGCGCCGGCAGAGATGCTCGACGCCCTCCACGCCATCGAATGCGCCTTCGGTCGGGCGAGGGGAGAGCCGAACGCCCCCCGGACTCTGGACCTGGACCTGATCGCCCATGGCCGCACGGTGCTGGAGGGGCCGGGCCTGGTCCTGCCGCATCCGCGCGCCCACGAACGGCGGTTCGTCATGGGCCCGCTGGCCGAGATCGCGCCGGGCTGGCGGCACCCGGTCTACGGCGGCACGGCGAAGATGCTGGCGGCGGGGGCGACCGTCGGGCGGGATGCCGCGCCGCTCTAGATCAAGCTGATTTGCCCCGCGACACCGTTCCCCGCCCTTGCGGCGTTGCACAATGGGGCGCAAAACTCTATGTACGCCGGTTCTTACCGACAGCCCCGAGAGAGTCATGGCCCGCGTCACCGTCGAAGACTGCGTCGAGAAGGTCCCCAACCGCTTCGGCCTCGTGCTGCTCGCGGCTCACCGCGCCCGCGCCATCTCGGCCGGCTCGGCTCTGCTCGTCGACCGCGACAACGACAAGAACCCGGTCGTGGCCCTGCGCGAGATCGCCGATGACGTCGTCGACAACGACGGGCTGAAGGAAAGCCTCATCGGCACGCTGCAGCGCGTCGATGAACGGACCGAGGCCGAGGAGGAGGCGGAAACCGTCGCCCTGCTGTCGGATCCGACCCACATGCAGATGAGCGAGGCCGAACTGATCCGCGCCCTGCAGAGCGACCGCGACGGCGGTCAGGAGGAGCGGTACTGAGTCCGGAAGGATCAGAACCTCTCACGATCGAGGCGGCCGAGGCCGCCCCTCACATCGACGCGCCTGTTGAGGCGCCGTCCAGACCCCAGACCGCGGCCGGCAAGGCCGCGGCGAGGCCCCGCTATCTTCGCCAGTACGAGCTGATCGAACGGGTCCGCGCCTACGACCCCGGCGCGGACGAGGCGCTGCTGAACCGCGCCTATGTCTACGCCGTCCGCATGCACGGCTCGCAGACCCGAGCCTCGGGCGATCCCTATTTCGCGCACCCGATCGAGGTCGCCGGCATCCTGACCGAGTACCGGTTGGACACCGCCTCCATCGTTACCGCCCTGCTGCACGACGTCATCGAGGACACCAACGCCTCCAGCGCCGACATCGCCGAGCTGTTCGGCGCGGAGGTGGCCGAGCTGGTCGAGGGCGTCACCAAGCTGTCCAAGCTTGAACTCGCCGCCGAGCACACGCGTCAGGCCGAAAATCTGCGCAAGTTCATCCTGGCCATCTCCAAGGACGTGCGGGTCCTGATGGTCAAGCTGGCCGACCGCCTGCACAACATGCGGACGCTGCACTTCATCTCCAAACCGGCGAAGCGCGAGCGGATCGCCCGCGAGACGCTGGACATCTACGCGCCGCTGGCCCGCAACATCGGCTGCCATCGCATCTGCACCGAGCTTGAGGAACTGGCGTTCGAGCACCTCAACCCGGTCGCTCGCAACGCCATCCTGCGCCGGCTGGAGGCGATGCGCGTCGACCAGGGGCGGGCCGTTGAACGCGTCAGCGGCGAGATCATGAAGCTGCTCGAGGCGGAGGCCCTGCCGGCCCGAGTCTTCGGCCGCGAGAAGCACCCCTTCTCGATCTGGCGCAAGCTGCAGCGCAAGTCGATCGGCTTCTCGCAGATGAGCGACATCTACGCCTTCCGCGTGATCGTCGACTCCGAGGAGGACTGCTATCGCGCGCTGGGCCTGATCCACCGGCACTGGCCCTGTGTGCCCGAGCGGTTCAAGGACTTCATCTCCACGCCCAAGCGCAACAACTACCGCTCCCTGCACACCACGGTGATCGGACCCAAGGGCATGCGCATCGAGATGCAGATCCGCACCGAGGTCATGGACCGCGTGGCCGAGGACGGCGTCGCCGCGCACTGGCAGTACAAGAACCAATCCTACGGCCTCGACCGCGAGGCGATGGAGGCGGCCGGCGGCCGCGATCCGCTGGCCAACCTGCGTGAGCTGCTCCAGGTGCTCGAGCACGGCGGCGACGCCGAGGATCTGGTCGAGCACGCCAAGCTCGAACTTTTCCTCGATCAGGTGTTCGTGTTCACGCCCAAGGGCAAGCTGATCAGCCTGCCGCGCGGGGCCATGCCGCTGGACTTCGCCTACGGCGTCCACACAAACGTCGGCGACACCACGGTCGGGGCCAAGATCAACGGCGAACTCAAGCCCTTGCGGACGCAACTTCAGAACGGCGACGTGGTCGAGATCGTGCGCGGACCCAAGCCGGCGGTGCCGCCGGACTGGCGTTCGCTCGCCATCACCGGCCGGGCCCGCGGCGCCATCCGTCGCCATATCCGGCAGACCGAGAAGGAAGAGTTCCAGCGCCTGGGCGTCTCGGCCATGGACCAGGCCTTCGCGCGTGTCGGCAAGACCCGCACCGGCGTGTCCCTGCGGCCGGCGCTCGACCGCTTCGCGGTTCCGAGCGAGGAGGAACTGTTCGACGCCATCGGCCGCGGCCGGATCACCGCCGCGGACCTGCTGGAGGCGCTGTTCCCCGGCCTGAAGGACTCGGACATGGCCGCCGTTCTGGCCCGGCGGAAGATCGAGAGCGGCAAGGAAGCCCGCCAGTATGTGCGCGGCAGCGGCATTCCGAGCGGCGCGGCCATCCAGTTCTCGACCTGCTGCAGCCCGGTGCCGGGCGATCGCATTGTCGGCATCGCGGCCAGCGACAAGGCGCTCGACGTTCACACCATCGATTGCCCGACGCTGGAGCAGTACGACGAGCGCCAGGATCTGTGGCGCGACCTGCACTGGACCCCCGAGGCCGAGCGCAACACCATGGCCCGCACCCGGCTGCGCGCCACCATCCGCAATGCGCCGGGCGTGCTCGGCGAGGCTTGCGTGGTGATCGGCGAGGCCGGCGGCAACATCTTCAATCTGCGCATGCACCACCGGCAGGACGACTATTTCGATGTCGACTTCGACGTCGACGTCCGCGACGCGAAGCACGCGACCAACATCGTTGCGGCTCTCAGGGCCAATCCGATGATCGAGACGGTCGAGCGGGCGAAAGGGTAGGCCCTGCGTGGTTCGACACGCGCTCTGCGGGCGCTGCTCACCATGCCGACTAAAGATAGGCTTCTGACTCAGTCATCCTGAGCAGGCCCGGAGGGCCGTGTCGAAGGACGCAACGCCTTCACCGCCGCCACCGTCGCGCGCGTCACCCGCTCGGGCAGCGCGTCCAGCGGGAACCAGCCGCAGCCGCCCAGCTTGTCGGGCTCCATCACCATGGGATCGCCTTCGCAGTCCTCGACCAGATAGACCGGCGCCGTCCAGTGCATGCCGTCGCCGGCGTCGATGGTGTCGGCCATGCACAGCAGCCGGCCCGGCGTGATGGCCAGGCCCAGTTCCTCGGCGATCTCGCGGGCGCAGGCGGCGCGCACCCCTTCGCCCCAGTCGACCTTGCCGCCCGGCAGGCCCCAGCACCCCGCCTCCGGCTCGCGCAGGCGCAGCACCAGCAGCACGGCGCCGTCGCGCACGATACAGGCGCCGACGCCGATGCCGGGACGGGGAGGGGTGTCGGTCATGGATTCTAACTCTAGCCCGCCCCGGAAGCGGCCGCTATCAACGCCGCTCATGAACACCCAAGCCGTCCTCGATGAATTCCGCGCCTGCGGGGCCCTGCGCGAAGGCCATTTCGTGCTGTCCAGCGGGCTGCACAGCCCGGTCTTCCTGCAGAAGAACCTGGTTTTCGCCCAGCCCGACCGCTGCGAGCGGCTGTGCAAGGCGCTGGCCGAGAAGATCGTCGCCACGGTCGGCCGGCCCGACGTGGCGATCAGCCCCGCCGTCGGCGGCATCATCCCTGGTTACGAGACGGCGCGACACCTGGGCGTCCAGTCCTTCTACGTCGAGCGCGAAGGCGGCGCCTTCAAGCTGCGCCGCGGCTTCCACATCGAGCCGGGCGCCAAGGTGGTGATGGTCGAGGACATCGTCACCACTGGCCTCAGCTCCCGCGAGTGCATCGAGGCCATCAAGGCCGCCGGCGGAGATGTCATCGCGGCGGCCTGCATCGTCGATCGCTCGGGCGGCAAGGCCGACGTCGGCGTGCCGCTGGTCGCGCTGGCGACGCTCGATGTGCCGGCGTACGAGGCCGACAAGCTGCCGCCGGACCTGGCCGCCATCCCTGTGCAGGACCCGGGTAGCCGCCGGCTGAAGGGCTGACTACATCTGGACTGTTGCGTCCTTCGAGACGCGCTGCGCGCTCCTCAGGATGACGAAGGTGGAAGGCCTGCACAGAATTCGTCATGGTGAGGAGCGAGCCCTCAGGCGAGCGTCGCGAACCACGCAATGACCATGTCCCGTCCCCTCCGCCTCGGCGTGAATATCGACCATGTGGCGACCATCCGGAACGCCCGCGGCGCCAGCTATCCTGAGCCCGCGCGGGCGGCCGAGCTGGCTCTGGCCGCCGGCGCCGACGGCATCACCGCGCACCTGCGTGAAGATCGCCGGCACATCTCCGACGCCGACATCGACGTGCTGGCCAACCTCTGCCTCAAGCGCGGCAAGCCGCTGAACTTCGAGATGGCGGTGACCGACGAGATGATCGGCATCGCCGTCAGCCATCGCCCCCATGCCGCCTGCCTGGTGCCCGAGCGGCGCGAGGAGGTGACCACTGAAGGCGGCCTCAATGTCGTCGCCGGCCACAACCGCGTCGCCGCCGCCGTGAAGACCCTGCGCGACGCCGGCAGCCGCGTGTCGCTCTTCATCGAGGCCGACCCGGCCCAGATCCGCGCCAGCGCCGATCTCGGGGCTCAGGTCGTCGAGCTGCACACCGGCGCCTGGTGCGACGCCGCCCGGGCCGGCGAGCACGGCCGCGCCGAGGCGATCCTGAAGCGTCTGCGCGACGGCGCGGCCCTGGCCCATTCGCTGGGCCTGGAGGTCCACGCCGGCCACGGCATCGACTACGCCACCGTCTCGCCCATCGCCGCGATACCCGAGGTGGCGGAGCTGAACATCGGCCACTTCCTGATCGGCGAGGCGATCTTCATCGGCCTGACCGCCGCGATCCAACGGATGCGGGCGCTGATGGACGCCGCGCGCAAGCAGCCCGCAAAAGTGGAGGCCGGTTTTGCGTAAGGCTGCTTGCGAACTTAAAAACGCCGAATGCGTCTTCGCGCATTCGGTGGCCGAGGTCGCCGCGTGATCATCGGCATCGGCTCGGACCTGTCCGACATCCGGCGTATCGAGAAGACGCTTGAGCGCTTTCCGGACCGGTTCATCGCCCGCACGTTCACGGCCATCGAGCGGGACCGTTCGGAGCGCAAGGTCAACGCCAACGGCGGCCGCGCCGCCAGCTACGCCAAGCGATTCGCGGCCAAGGAGGCCTGCGCCAAGGCGCTCGGCACCGGCGTGCCGCGCCAGGGCGTGCATTGGGCCGACATGGGCGTGGTCAACCTGCGCAGCGGCAAGCCGACGATGGCCCTGACCGGCGGCGCCGCGACCCGTTTGGCCGAGATCATTCCCGAGGGCATGGTCCCGGTGATCCACCTGACCATGACCGACGACTACCCCTGGGCCCAGGCCTTTGTCGTCATCGAAGCGCTGCCGGCCTCGTCCGTCGGATGAAGGCGAGTTAACGGGCGGGCCGAACTCGCGTAGCCTAGATATTCCGGCGGGCGGGGGCGCCCGTGATTTGTGGGAAGACCGATGACCGACGACGCCGACACGCCGTCCGAAGCGCCGGCCGCCGAGCTGACCGAAGCGGTTCAACCCGTCGCGCACCAGCCTGGGGAAACAGCCGCTGACGGCGCCGAACCGGTCAAGAGCGCCAGGGAAGAGACGATCGAGATCGTCAAGACGGTCGGCTATGCGCTGCTGGTCGCCCTGGTGTTGCGCATCTTCCTGTTCCAGCCCTTCACCATCCCGTCGTCGTCGATGAAGCCGAACCTGCTGATCGGCGACTATGTGATCGTCAGCAAGTTCAGCTACGGCTACAGCCGACATTCGATCCCGTTCAGCCCGCCGCTGTTCAAGGGTCGGATCTTCGCGGGCGCGCCCAAGCGCGGAGACGTCATCGTCTTCAAGACGCCGGCCGAGGGCCACAAGGACCTGATCAAGCGGCTGATCGGCGTGCCCGGCGACCGCATCCAGGTCCAGGGCGGCGCGCTCTACGTCAACGGCCAGCCGCTCAAGCGGGTCGCGGACGGGCGGGGAGAGGCGGAGTCCTGCCCCAACGGAGCGATCCCGCAACGCTTCCTGGAGACCAACACGATCGGCCGCACCTATGTCACCTACGACTGCGGACGCGGCGATCTGGACGACACCGACGTCTTCCTGGTGCCGGACGGCCACTACTTCTTCATGGGCGACAATCGCGACAACTCCATCGACAGCCGGGTGATTCCCGAGGTCGGCGGCGTTGGCTACGTCCCGGCCGAGAACCTGGTCGGCAAGGCCGAGACGGTGCTTCTGTCGTGGAACGAGGGCGCGGCGATCTTCAAGCCCTGGACCTGGCTCGATCTGCGCTGGGGCCGCATCCTGCACTCCCTGAAGGCCCAGGAGGCGGAGTCCTGATCCGCGGCCTGTCGCCGCGCGCTCGCCGTCGCCTCCAATACGCCATGAAGGCGAGTAGACAGGCGCTCCGCTTGCCGGTGTCGTAATGGGAGACTAACCAGACACCGTATAGCTGATCCGCGTCATCCGTAGAGAAGAGGGCCGCGCGCCGACATGACCGACGCCGCCGACACGCCGCACGAGACCGCGCCCGCCGACGAGACGGCGGTGGCTGAGCCCAACGGCGCGCTCAAGGAGACGGTCGAGATCGTCAAGACCGTGGTCTACGCGCTGCTGATCGCGCTGGTCCTGCGCATCTTCCTGTTCCAGCCGTTCACCATCCCGTCGGCGTCGATGGAGCCGAACCTGCTGCAGGGCGACTACATCATCGTCAGCAAGTTCAGCTACGGCTACAGCAAGCACTCCGTTCCCTTCAGCCCGCCGCTGTTCAAGGGACGAATCCTGGCTTCCGAGCCGAAGCGCGGCGACATCATCGTCTTCAAGCTGCCCAGCGACACCGGCGTCGACTACATCAAGCGCCTCGTCGGCCTGCCCGGCGACCGCATCCAGGTGAAGGGCGGCATCCTCTACATCAACGAGAAGGCCGTGCCGCGCGTCTATGACGGCGTCGGCGCCGCGGGCGTCTGCTGGAACGGCGCGGACGTCGCCCGCTTCAGCGAGACCAATCCGGAAGGTCGCGCTTACAAGACCTACGACTGCGGCCCCGGCGGGGACCTGGATGACACGCCGGTGTTCCTGGTGCCCGCCGGCCACTACTTCTTCATGGGCGACAATCGCGACAACTCGGCCGACAGCCGCGCCGACGTGGGCTTCGTGCCGGCCGAGAACCTGGAAGGCAAGGCGCAGATCATCCTGCTGTCCTGGCACAAGGAAGCGGAACTGCTGAAGCCCTGGACCTGGATCACCCAGGCCCGTCCGAGCCGGTTCTTCCACCTCCTGAAATGAACGCCCGGGCCCAGGCCGTCGACGCGCTCGAACGCCGCATCGGCCACAGCTTCGCCGACCGCGACCTGCTGGAACGCGCCCTGACCCACGCCAGCGTCGGCGACGGCGCGCGAAAGGTCCGCCACAACGAGCGGCTGGAGTTCCTCGGCGACCGGGTGCTGAACCTGCTGGCCGCCGAGCGGCTGCTGACCCTGGACGCCGAAGCCAAGGAAGGTGTGCTGTCGCCGCGGCTGGCGGCGCTGGTCAACGGCAAGGCCTGCGCCCGGGTGGCGCGCCGCATCGGCCTGGACCAGGCGCTGCGGTTGTCGGGCTCGGCCAGCAAGATCGGCGCGCGCGAGAGCGACGCGGTGCTCGGCGACGCCTGTGAGGCGCTGATCGCGGCCCTCTACATCGACGGCGGGCTGGAGACGGCGCGGGCCTTCTTCCTCGACGCTTGGTCCGAGGAATTCTCAGACCCGGCCACGCCGCGCGGCAAGGACTCGAAGACGCAGCTGCAGGAATGGGCCCAGGCGAGGGGGCTCCCCCTGCCGCGCTACGAGGTCGTCGGCCGCAAGGGGCCCGACCACGCCCCGGTCTTCACCGTCGCCGTCCATATCCAGGGCTTTCCGCCCGAGGACGCCGAGGGCAAGTCGCGCCAGGAAGCGGAAAAGTCCGCCGCCCAGCAGATGCTGCTCAAGCGGGAGGGACGGGGGTAACTCCCCCCTTGTTCCGCTCATCCCGGCGAATGCCGGGACCCAGATGACAAAGCTGCGCGGCGGGGTATTGCGCGTTATGATCGCGCCATGTCGTTCTACACCTATATTGTCGCGAGCCGCCGGAACGGCACGATCTACATCGGCTCGACCGACGACATCGTGAAGCGCGTGTTCGAGCACAAGCAGCGTGTCAGACCCGGCTTCACCAGCCGCTACGACTGCACGCTACTGGTCTGGTACGAGGTTCACGAAACTCGGGAAGCAGCCTTCAGACGCGAACGGCGGCTGAAGGAATGGCGACGCTCCTGGAAGCTGATGCTGATCGAAGATCGCAATCCCACTTGGCGTGATCTGTACGACGATCTGGAGGCCGGACGGCTACCGCTCTGACCCTCATCTGGGTCCCGGCATTCGCCGGGATGAGCGGAGTGTGGGGGAGTTACTTCAGCCCATCCTCGGCCAGCGTATACGCAACCACCGCATTGGCGTGGCCATGGCCCATGCCGTGCTCGTCCTTGAGCATCGCCACCAGCTCCATGTGCTTGGCGGGGTGGCGGGCGCGGATCAGGGTCTGCCAGTGGGAGATCGGTTGCCCGTACGTCTTCTCCATCGAAGGGAAGTAGGACGCGGGGCCCTTGGTCGGCCAGTCGGTCATGCGGGTCTCCGAACGCGTCTCACATCCCCGGCAGCGGAACGAATCTGGCGAGAACGCTTCCCACGAGCGCCAGGAAGAAGAATAGGGTGAACGTGTCCCAGCCTCGATCACTCTTGCCGTTCTTGAGGACGAGGTAGCGCCGCACGAGATAGATCGCCAGGGCGATGACCAGGCTGATCGCGATCGTGATGAAGATGAGGGCGGTGTCCGCCCCCGTCTGCTCCTCGGGCGCCAGGTCCGGCATGTTCATTCGGGAATCGAGAGCGCAGGCCGCTGGCAAGAAAAGCGCGACCGCTGCGCTGAGCCAAAGGCTCAAATCCCGTCGTTTGTCTGCCATATCCCCCTCGCATGCCCACGAATTGCGCAATCTGTCGTTTAGTACGGCAGCCGTCTCACCCCGCCAAGCTCTTCGCCACCGCTTCCGCGACCTTGATCCCGTCCACGGCCGCCGAGAGGATCCCGCCGGCGTAGCCGCAGCCTTCGCCGGCCGGGTAGAGGCCGGTCGTGTTCAGGCTCTGGAAGTCCTTGCCGCGCGTGAACCGCACCGGCGAGGAGGTCCGCGTCTCGACGCCGGTCAGGAAGGCGTCGGGGTCGTCGTAGCGCGGGATCTGGCGGCCGAAGACGGGCAGGGCCTCGCGCAGGGCGGCGATGGCGTAGTCGGGCAGGGCGGTCGACAGGTCGGTCGGGGTGACGCCCGGACGATAAGACGGAACCACCTCGCCGATCGCCGTCGAGGCCTGGCCCGCCAGGAAGTCGCCGACCCGCTGGCCCGGCGCGAAATAGTTTGAACCGCCGAGCGTGAACGCGCGGCTCTCCAACTCGCGCTGCAGGGCGATGCCAGCCAGCGGATCGTCGCTGCCGTAGTCGGCGGGCGTGATGCCGACCACGATGCCGGCGTTGGCGTTCCGCTCGTTGCGCGAATACTGACTCATGCCGTTGGTGACGACGCGGCCTTCCTCCGAGGTCGCCGCGACCACCGTACCGCCCGGGCACATGCAGAAGCTGTAGACCGTCCGCCCGTTGGAGCAATGGTGCGACAGGCTGTAGGCCGCCGCGCCCAGGTCAGGATGTCCGGCGCAGGCCCCGAACCGCGCCCGGTCGATCCAGCCCTGCGGATGCTCGATGCGGAAGCCGATCGAGAACGGCTTGGCCTCGACGAAGACGCCGCGCGCCTGCAGCGCCGCGAAGGTGTCGCGCGACGAATGCCCGATGGCGAACACGGCGTGATCGGTCTCCAGGAACGATCCGTCCTCGAGATGCAGGCCGCGCAGGCGGCCGTGGCCGTCGGCGCCGCGCTCGATCTCGACGTCGGTCACCCGCGTGGACCAGCGGTACTCGCCGCCCAGGCCTTCGATCTTGGAGCGGATCGCCTCGGCCATGCTGACCAGCCGGAAGGTGCCGATGTGCGGGTGCGCCTCGGTCAGGATGTCGTCGGGCGCACCGGCCGCCACGAATTCGTTCAGCACCTTGCGCGTCAGGAAGCGCGGGTCCTTGATCTGGCTGTAGAGCTTGCCGTCCGAGAAGGTGCCGGCGCCGCCTTCGCCGAACTGGACGTTGGACTCGGGATGAAGCCTGCCGCGCCGCCAGAGATCCCACGTGTCCTTGGTCCGCTCGCGCACCACCTTGCCGCGGTCGAGGATGATCGGCCGGAAGCCCATCTCGGCCAGCAGCAGGCCGACGAACATGCCGCAAGGGCCCGCGCCGACAACGACCGGCCGTGGGCCGCTGAAGCCCGCCTGCGCCGTCACCGGATGCCGGTAGGACGTGTCCGGCCTCGGCTGCACTCGCGGATCACTGGCCAGCCGCGCCAGGACCGCGGCTTCGTCCGCCACGTCGACGTCGACGGTGTAGACCATCAGGATCGCCGACTTCTTCCGCGCGTCGTTGGCTCGCCGCCAGATCGTCCAGGAGATCAGCGCGTCCTCACGAAGGCCCAGCCGCTCGGCGATCGCCGCGGGCAGGGCCTCGGCCGGATGGTCGAGGGGCAGCTTGAGTTCGGTCAGTCGCAGCATCGGCGCGGGTTTACAGAGATCGGTGACAGTTTGCGAATTGACTTGAGAGCCGGCCCGCCGCCGCAATTCGCAAACTGTCACCGATCTGCACCGAACGCACCGCCAAACGCACTGAAGTGCATGTCACGGGCCCTTGTGCTACAGGCGCGCGCAATGACCGAAACCACCAACACCCGCGCCGGCTTCGCCGCCATCATCGGCGCGCCCAACGCCGGCAAGTCCACCCTGACCAACCGCCTCGTCGGCGCCAAGGTCTCGATCGTCACCCAGAAGGTGCAGACGACGCGCTTTCCCGTACGCGGCGTGGCCATGCACGGGGACGCCCAGATCGTGCTCGTCGACACGCCCGGCATCTTCAAGCCGCGCCGCCGGCTCGACCGCGCCATGGTCCGCTCCGCCTGGGCGGGGGCCGAGGAGGCCGAGGCGGTCGTGCACCTGGTCGATGTGCAGGCCGAGCTGGCCGTCCAGGACGGCGCCGCCAAGGGCGCCGACAAGAAGGCGGTCGAGGACGTCCAGTCCATCATCGAGGGGCTCAAGGGCGCCGGCCGCAAGGCGATCCTGGCGCTCAACAAGATCGACGGCGTCAAGCGCGACCGCCTGCTGGCGGTGGCCAAGGCGCTGTTCGACACCGGCGTCTACGACGAGGTGTTCATGATCTCCGCCGCCACCGGCGCGGGCGTGGACGACCTGAAGGCCCGGCTGGCTGAGCTGATGCCCGCCGGTCCCTGGCTCTATCCCGAGGACCAGACCGCCGACCTGCCGATGCGCCTGCTGGCCGCGGAGATCACGCGCGAGAAGCTGTACCTGCGCGTCCACGAGGAACTGCCCTACGCAGCCAGCGTCGAGACCACGGCGTTCGAGGAGCGCAAGGACGGCAGCCTGCGCATCGAGCAGACCATCCTGGTCGAGCGCGAGGGCCAGCGCGCCATCGTCATCGGCCAGAACGGCCAGACCCTGAAGTGGATCGGCAAGGCTTCGCGCGAGGAGCTGACCGATCTGCTGGAGCGGACGGTGCACCTGTTCCTGCATGTGAAGGTCCGCGAGACCTGGGCCGAGGAACGCGGCGCCTACGAGGCCATGGGCCTGGACTTCGACGTCTAGGGATATCTCCAATCCGATTGCCCCCGCGAAGGCGGGGGCCCAAGCTGAAGTCGGGAGAGCGGCGAGTCCGCTTGGATCCCCGCCTTCGCGGGGACAGTCGGAGAGAAGAGATGCTGCGCGTAGTCCTGTTCGCCGCCGCCCTGGCCCTCGCCACGCCCGCCCTCGCGGCCACGCCGGAGGAAGACATCGGCGTCGTCCTCGACCAGCTGCACGCCGCCGCGGCGAAGGCGGATGGCCCGACCTATTTCGCCCTCTACACGCCGGACGCCGTCTTCATCGGCACGGACGCCGCCGAGCGCTGGACGCTGCCGCAGTTCCGCGCCTACGCCGAACCGCACTTCAGCAAGGGCAAGGGCTGGACCTACGTCCCCCGCGACCGGCACGTGACCCTGGCGCCGCTTGATTGCCGCTGCCTGGCCTGGTTCGACGAGCTGCTGGACAGCCAGAGCTACGGCGTCGCGCGCGGAACCGGCGTGCTGCTGAAGACCGACACCGGCTGGAAGGTGAGCCAGTACGTCCTGACCTTCCCGATCCCCAACGACGTCGCCGACGAGGTGACGGAACGGATCAAGGCCTTCGAGGCGGGGAAGGCCAAGCCCTAGATTTCCAATCCCGCTCATCCTCGCGGAAGCGAGGACCCAGGTTTTTCTTGATGCAGCGGCTCATCCCGGTGACTGGCGCGACATGCGGCGGCCATGAGTGCACCGGCCGTAAGCC
>CALALX010000012.1 GCA_937925635.1 uncultured Caulobacter sp. | reverse complement strand
GGAAGACGACGGCGGTCTGGTGCTTGGCGGTACGGGGCCGCCGTCGTCGGATCGGAAGGTTGGCGCGTGGGCAGGCCTCGCGCGCGAAACCCCTGGGGGTGGGCGTGGGAGAACCCGCCTGCGGCGTTCTCCCCCACCCCCGTAGGGGGTGGTTTCACCCCCGAAACTGGAAAACCGCAGCAACACACTGACGTGAAATGGGAATTCCAGTTTCGGGACTGCGACTGCGGCCGCCCCGGCCGAAACTGGGTGCAGCGTAGCCGTTGCGGTCCGAGCGCAATCCTGAAGGGGCAGTTTCGGAAGCGGGCCGAAACTGATCACAGCGGGCGTTTGCGCATGTTCGCGAACGGATGGCGGGGCAGTTTCGGCAAGGCCCCGCATCTGGTTCAAACTGGCCGCTGCGCAATTCTGCGCGAAGCGCTCTGCGGGGGCGATCATGGCCGTTCCCCCTCCGGATAGACCCAGACATGCGGGTTCTCGACCTCGAGCAGCGCCCCGGTCTGCGGCGATTTGTAGTGGGTGGGCAGCACTGCGATGCTGGCGGCTGTGACCTCGCCGGTCGCCGGATCGACATCTTCGCCGTCCGTGGGCATGACCATCCCTTCGACGCAGAGGTACCCGAAGCGCGATCGCGAAGGCCCGAGCCCGTAGGGCGCGCCGTCGCGGATGAACTTGATGGCGCCCTTGGTGGCCTGTACGGCGATCCGGTCGCGGATCGTGTCCTTGCCGCCCAGACCGCCCTTGTTCTCGAAGGCTTCGGCGAACTGGTTGATGGTGTAGAGCCGCCCCTCGGCGGCCTCGTCGAGGAGGATCGAGAGGATCACATCTCGCTTGCGATCACGCTCGGCGTCATGTCTGGCACCGACCTCGGGCCGCACCAGTCGCTCGTTCATCGGGTTGATCTCGACCCACTTGCCCTTGATCTTGTCCACCAGCTTCGCCGGCAGCGCGGGGCCGTTCCGGAGTTCGATCTCGAGGCGGCGCTGGGTCGAGTCCTCCTCGGGCCGGTGCAGGATCAGGCCGGTGGTGTAGAAGCCCCGGAGCGCGCTGGCGCCCGAGAGGGCGAGAAACGGATCCTCCTTCACCTGGTGCTTCGAGAGCTTCTTGGTGTGGTGGACGAGGATCACGCCGCAGTCGGGATTGACGTGGTCGCGCAGCACCTCGACCCGGTCCTTCAGGAAGAACATCATCGCGGCGTTGTCGTTCTCGCCGCCGCCGTCGGGGCCGCCGTCGAAGAGGTTCCGGATTGGGTCGATGCAAAGGATGTCGAGAGCTTCGTCGGGGAACGCGGCCTTGATCGCCTCGGCCACGCGGGCGCTGCCCTCGGCATCGAGCAGAATGCGCAGCTTCGGCGTGACGATCAGGTTGTCGCGCGCGGCGGCGATCAGCTCGGGCGGCAGGCCGATCTGCTGCATGCGTTCGCGCAGGTAGTGATACTGGATCTCGGCCTGAAGGTAGAAGATCCGCAGTGGCCGCGGCGGCGTGAAGCCGAGGAAGGGCACGCCCGCCGCCATGTGCACGAGCAATGCGATCAGCAGGTCGCTCTTGCCGACCTTGGGCGCGCCGCCCAACACCAGAAGCCCGCCCGGCGTCAGCAGGCGCGGGCCGATGATGTCGTCCGGCATCGGGCTCGTGTCGTCGAGCAACGCGCCGAGAGTGAAGGTCGGTAAGTCCGTCTGCGTGGGCGCTCCGCTGTCGAGGCGGATGAGCGGCGGCCCGTGCCGCTTGATGTGCCGCTCCCAGAGGCGGTTCGTCTCGCGCTTCAGCCTGTCGAGCGGCCACGACGGGCGGAGCATCGCGGCGTTGTAGCCGCAGATCGCCGTCCAGCCCTCGTCCATCGACATCCGGCCCTCGTGGACCAGCCGCAGAAAATAGCCGATGGCGGCCGAGGCGCCCTCGAAGCGGGACCACTCGTCCGTCCCGCCCTCGTGCACCGGCGTCACCAGCACGTCGCCGATGGCGGGTTTGTCGCGGGGCTCGGCCGTCGCCATGCCGACGCCTGGCATGGGCGGCATGTCGGCGACGCGCTCGGCCATCTCCGCGAGGTCAACCTCGAGCGCGGTCGCCTCGCGGATCTGCACCAGCCGGGTGAGCCCGCCCTTGTGATAGACCGTGCCGGGCACGCGGATCGGCTGGTGGGCCGAGCGGAAATGCGTGTCGCCGCCCACCTTCAGCGCGATCTCGCCGCGGAGCTGGCAGAGCCGGGCGAGATCGGCACCCTCCGCGGGCTCGGTCAGCTTCCACCAGATATGGAGCTTGGTCGCGCCTTCGGACGTGCGCCCGCCGCTCTCGACGATCAGGGTCGGCCGGCCGAGATGGTGGATGAGGTGATCGAGCTTGGCCGGGATGTCGCCCGAGTCGAGATCGACCACAAGGCTCTGCATCTGCAGGACGTCCGCCGCGCGGGCCTGGCCGGTCTCGGCCACCGTGCCGGGGATGACATAGACCGCCGCGCCCTCGCGCGCGGCCCAGCCTGCGAAGGTGGCAAGCTTCTCCGGCGCTGTCGCGTCCGCTTCGATCCAGATGTTGTGCGGGCGGCCGTCCTTGCCCTGACCCTTGTCCACGAAGCCACGGACCGGGATCAGGCCTTCGGAATAGCCGAAGACCACATCGACAAAGCGCGCGATCTGGCTCGCATCCGGTTCGACAGCGAAGGGATCGTGCAGCGGGGCTGCATCGTTGAAATCCCGCCACGGGTTGAAGTGGATGATGTTGTCGTCGCTCATGCCGGTAGCCCCCAGCAGCGTTCCGCCCACGGGCAGAACCGGCATTCGAAGAAGTCGCGATTGGCGGCGATGCGCGGCAGAAGCTCGCCCGCATCGGTCGCCCGCAGGATCCGCACCCCCCGGTCCGACATGCGCTGCGCGAGGTCGGCATCGAAGGGCACGAGCTCGTGGTGCAGCTCGGCCGTGTCCTTGTTGATCGCGGTGAACAGCGCGGGCGCGGCCGAGATGCCCGGCACCGTCGCTTCCATGTAGGCCTGGTAGAGCGCGATCTGCGCGGCATAGACCGGCTTCGCGACGGTGACGCCCTTGGCCACCGTCTCGCGCCAGTTCTTCGCGTTCATTGTCTTGCATTCCCAGAGCGCGGGCGTGCGCAGCCCCAGCGCCGCGGGGGCCGCGGCGATGATCCCGTCGACATGACCACGGATGCGCCCGGCCGCGACCGAGAAGCCGAACTGGCCGCCGTCGCGCTTCTGGGTCACCAGATCGATCCCGGTCGCCCGCAGCCAGCGGATGGCAAGATCCTCGAGCTGATGACCGATCGCGAAGATCCGGAGCGAGCGGCCGGAGAAGTCCTGGCCCTCGTCCTTCGGCGCACCCGCGAACTCGAACTGCAGCGCGCGCTCGCAGGCATGGCCGAGCCGGGACGCCCCGAGATAGTCGCGCGGCGGCGTGGCAGCACGTTCAGCCTCGAGCGCGGCGTCCACGGCCGCATTGATCCGGTCGGCGATGCCGGGGCGCTTGTTGAAGTCCAGCATCAGAACGGGATCTCCGCCTCGGCGGCGATCTCTGCCATCTCGACGCGGAACGCCTCGACGGTCAGGGCGATCAGCCGGTGCATGTCGTTCTGGGTCAGCTGGCCCAGCGGGCGGTCCCAGCCGATCCGCTCCATCTCGGGCGCAAGCGCGCGCATCACGGCGGGCAGCGCCTGGGTTTCCTCTTCGGTGAAATCGACCATTCTCAGCCCTCTTTTCGCTTTGCGGGTGAAGGCCGCCTGGCAGCCCATGGAACAGAACCAGCGGCGGGTGCGGGTTGGGCGCGGCCGGTGGGGGCCGAACCAGCCGAAGCCGCGGGTGCGCGCGGTACAAACGGCGCAGAGCACCGGGCGCGGATGCCAGAGCCGATCACGGCCCGGTCGATCCGGAGCCTCTGCGGGCGGGGATGGGATTTGCGCGACATGGTTCACGCCGCCCTCCGCTCGGGCGCGGCCGACATGACGAGCCGGCGAATGTCACGCCGGTTGAACTGGAAGGTGATCAGCGCCGAGGCGCGGTAGCGGGTCAGCCCGTAATCCTGCCGCTGCGCGGGCGAGAGGTATTGCAGCTGCTTCTCGGTCGGCGTCTGCGTCAGCCAGCGCTTCGACTTGAAGGCGCTCTCATCGCGCTCGTGTTCGTTCAGCCAATCGTCGGCCTGCGCGAGGCAGACCGTCCGATCCCCCACGCCGAGAAGGCAGGTCGGCTGCCCTCTGGCGCCGCCCACGGCATGCCAGCGGCCTTCGAGGAAGAACACGCCGCCCCAGGCGCTGAAGCCGCTGGCCATCAGCGCTGCATCGTCGCCGAACAGATCCTCCCATACGAAACTCGACCGCTTCAGAAGGTCGATCTCGGAC
This sequence comes from uncultured Caulobacter sp., assembly GCA_937925635.1. Classification (GTDB taxonomy): domain Bacteria; phylum Pseudomonadota; class Alphaproteobacteria; order Caulobacterales; family Caulobacteraceae; genus Caulobacter. Next base: position 10,475 of record CALALX010000012.1, on the reverse strand, counting down.
ATGACGACGTTCTCGAGCGGCGTCGTCACGGATCCGCCTTGGAATTCGTGGCCGCAGATCGGGCACTGCCGCGACGCGAGCGGGATCTCCGCCTCGCAGTCCGGACAGGTCTTCGTCGGGGCTTCGCCCGGTGTCGGATCGCGACCGTCTAGATCGACGTCCTGCTCCAGCGTTCCGTGCGTCAGGCTCGAGATCCCGAAATCCAGAACGATGCAGTCGGTCTTCACCACGCCGGGATGTTCGGTCGGATCGACGGTGCGCAAGCCGCGCCCGACCATCTGGATCATCGTGGACTTGTAGGAGCTTGGGCGAAGCAGGACGACGCAGGAGGTGGGCGGGTGGTCCCAACCTTCGGTCAGAACCGCAACATTGACGATGACTTGTACTTCCCCGGACGCATAGGCTTCGAGCACCATCTTCCGCTCAGTGGAGCCCATGTCGCCAAGGACGACGGCGGCCGGGTTTCCGGCCTCATTGAAGGCTGCCGCGACGTCGACCGCGTGCGCGACGGTCGAGCAGAAGACCACGGTCTGGCGGTCGCCCGCCTTTTCCTGCCAGTGCCGCACCACTTCCTCGGTGATGGGCGCGCGGTTCATGATCGCCGCGACCGCGCCCATGTCGTAATCGTCGGCGGTCTTGCGGACGGCGCGTAGCTGGTCGTGCACACCGACATCGATCACGAAGGTCCGCGGAGGCACGAGGTGACCGGACGCGATCAGCTCGCCCAGCCGGACCTGGTCGGCGACGTTGTCGAAGACCTCGCGCAAGCCCTTCCTGTCGCCCCGGTTCGGCGTCGCGGTGACGCCGAAGACGCGGGCCTCCGGGTTGGCATCGCGCACCCGGTCGATGATGCGGCGGTAGCTCTCGGCCACCGCGTGATGCGCCTCATCGATCACCAGCAGATCGAGCTTCGGCATGGCCTGCAGATTGGCGGCGCGTGACAGCGTCGGCGCCATGGCGAAGGTGACCTGTCCGTTCCAGGACTTGGTCGTGGCATCGACGACGGAAGTCTCCATGTCGGGATTGACCCGGGCGAACTTCGCCCGGTTCTGGCTGGTCAGCTCGTCACGATGCGCGAGCACGCAGGCCTTGGCGCCGTCCCCGGTCATCCTGCCGGTGACGGCCGAGAGCATGATCGTCTTGCCCGCGCCTGTGGGCGCCACGCCCAGCGTGTTGTCGCGGGCGGAGAGCGCAGCGAGGCTGCGCTCCACGAAGAGTTTCTGGCGGGGACGGAGAAGCATCGCGCCCTCACTGCGCCCATGCGGGACGGCCCGGCACCGGCGATGCTGCGGGCTGCTGGACCGGCGCCTGCTGGGGCGCCGTCTGCGCGGGCGGCTGGTAGCCGTGCTGTGCAGCGAGCCCCATGACCTGCGCATAGTCGCGATGGTCGGGCGTGACCGCGGCGCGGATCTCGTTCTTCTCCTCGCCCATGGCGTCGCTGCCGACGTCGATCCGGGCGACGAACTCGATCCCGTCGAGATCGGCGAAGCCTCCGATCCGCCGCGCCGCCTGCGCCTGCGGGGACTGGTCCTTGTCCGAGATCCCGCGCGCCGAGTTCAGCATGCCGCGCACGAGGCTGCGGCCCATGTTGGCCCAGTCCGGACCTTTGGGGCTGTAGAGACCGATCAGGGTGAAGATCTTGCGCCGGGCGTATTGGCCCTCGGTGACCGTGAACTCGCCGTTGAGGTAGACAGCCCCAGTCGAGCCACGGGTGGCATAGCCCCCGGTCCAGCCCTGCGACGGGTCGTCGAAGCCGCCGGGGCGGATGGTCAGCCGCACCTTGGCGAGCGTCCCCTTGGGGATGAGGTTCGTGTTGGACTGCGCATCGTTGAAGTCGTTCCAGAGACCGGACATGGCTCGGGTCCTTTCAGTTGGTGGGATAGGAATGGGAGCCGGTCGCCGTCGGACCGGGCGGCGGGGGCAGCTGCGGCGGCGAATAGGTCAGCCGCCGTTCCGCAGGGATCAGCGGGCCGCGGATCTTCTCCATCAGCCGGCCGAGATGGGGCTCTTCGACCAGGTCGAGGCGGCCGGAGCGGTCCTTGGCCGGGTAGCCCCACGGGTTCAGCGTCTGGCAGACGAAAGCCCGCTGTGGCCGGTTCAGCTCGTCCGGAAGGCTGGCCATCGTGATGACCTGATCGACGATGCCGGGCAGCTCGAGCCCGGTCTTCGAGCCGTCGATCTGCGGGACGAAGACCTTGCGATTGAAGTCGTCGAGCTTCTCGTCGAGGATCCCGACGAACCAGACATTCTTGCCGCGCGTGTGCTGGAGGTGGGTCAGCCAGCCGATCATCTCGCGCCCGTGCAGCCCGTAGGCGCCGCGGACATCGGGTTTCCCGGTCTTTTCCGAGTGCGCCTCCGGTTGCCCGCGGCACCACTGGAAGCAGAGCCGCCCCGCCACGGTGATCGAGTCGATGAAAACGGTGTCGTATTTGGCGAGGACGCGCGGATCGCCGAACCGGCCGCACACCTCGTCGAAATGCGCCTGGCTGTAGGGCTGTTCGGGCCGGAGCGCCGGGTTCGGGCCTCCGATGAAGACCGCGAAGTCCCGACACTCCTTCCAGGTCCGCGGCCGGACCACGTCGATGTGCAGCCCCTCGATGGCGAGGTCACCCGCCTCGAGGTCGAAGAACAGCGTGGTCGAGGCTTCGAGGGTCCAAAGCAGGCTGGTCTTGCCGATCCCGGAGGGACCGAAGATCACGCCTTTGACGCCCCGCGTCTCTGCCAGTCGCTGATCGGCCGTGATGATGGGGAGGCTCACGCGTGATCCTCCTGCGGCAGGATCGCGATCTTCAGCGCGCCGGTCTTCACCGTGCGGGCGGGCTCGAAGCCCTGGCGGATCGCCTCGGGCCAGGCGGCATAAGCGCGCTCGGGCACCTTGAAGCTGATCTCGACGTATTCGGAGGGATCGTCGCCCGCGGCGCGGATGCGCTCGACCATGGCGGCGAGCCGGGTCTGGTCCCATTCGACGCGCTTCGGCAGATCGGCGACCACAGTGAAATCGCCATCGGCGAGGCGAACGGTGCCGGTGTCCTTGCCGCAGGCGCGGCGGGCTTCGGCGGCGCGGGTGGCGTAGCGGACCTCGAGCGCAGTGGAAAAGCGCGCGGTGACGGCCTTCATCTGCTTCGCGGCAGCGTCGATCTCGCACTGCATTGCGGCCAGAAGCTCGACCGGAAGCTGGGCGATCTCGCCCGCCGGCAGTTTGATCAGCTCGTCGATAGAGGGGGTGTTCTCAGGGAACGGCATGGGGATCTCCGTGATGGGGGATAGGGTCAGGCGGCCTCGAGGAGGCGCATCGAAAGGGCGGCGCCGGCGGGACCGGGCTTGGGCCGAGCGACGGCGATGTAGGCGAAGTGGTCGGGGCCGAGCCGGGCCTGCACGAGGTGGACGAGCCGCTGCTCGGCGGCGCGCAGCGCAGCGGCGGCGACACCGCGCAGGGTGCGCTGGCGCTCGGGCGTGAGGTTCGAGACGGCCCCAGTTGCGTCGACGACGAGGAACCCGCGGTGATAGACCAGCGCCTCGCCCGGGGCGGCCTGCGCGATCCAGGCGGACAGCCCGACCTCGTCGAGCGCGGGACCGGCGGCGCCGAAGATCGACACGACCCGGCTGCCGTGGATGGTGGAAAGGCGCTCCATCATGCCGCCCCCCGAACGCTGTCGGCGGTGTGCGTGAGCTGGTCCTTCTCGAAGGCAAGGATGTCCTCGAGCCGGTAGACCACCCGGCCGCCGAGTTTCATGTAGGCGGGGCCTTCCCCGGCCCATCGCCAGCGCTCGAGCGTGCGGTGCGAGATTGTCCAGCGCCGCGCGAGCTCCTTCTGTGTGAGGCAGGTCTTCTGCTGCATCGTCGTCTCCCGATGTCGTTTGTCGGGAGCACGATGCGAAATCCCGCGAGGGGATGTCGTCAGGATTGGAGTGGGATGCGGAGGGGGATCGTCAGGAGCCTTTCAATCCAAGGGAGAATGGCTCTGTGGGGGATCGCCACCCCCCTCTCATCCCCCGGCACATCCCACCGCAGGGATCGGGAGGGCGCGCGGATGGGAGGGATGGCGCGAGATCAGAGCCCGAGCAGGCGATAGGCGCCGCGGCCATCCGACTCGATCAGGAGGCGCCAGTTCTTCTTCGACTTGAAGACGTCGGACATCTTGAGGCTGCGCGAGCCCACGGCGGCGAGGATCGCCTTGCCGCTCTGCCAGGGCTCGCCGCGGCCGGCAGCCTCGTGCAGCGCGCGCACGACCTGCGCCTGGATCGCACCCAGCCGGAAGTGCTGACCGTTGCAGCGGACGTCCTGGTAGTCGGAGGAGGTATGGAACGCGCCGGGCCGTGGTCCGGTAGCCGCTCCGGCGAATCCCGTCTCCGCCTCGAAGCGGTCTCGCTCCTCGCGCCGAAGGAAAAGATCGCGCTGCCGCAAGGTGATGAGCTCTCGCTCCCCTGTCAGGCAAGCATAGTCGGCCTTGTGCGAGCGGAAGCGGCTGAGCTTCACCTCGCCATGCCGGAACAGCTGGAAAACGTCATGGGCGTGGAGATCCAGGAGCCCGTTGAACGGGCCCCGCTCGAAGGGCACGGAGAATCGCTCCCCCTCCGGCGTCTCCTCGTAGTCACCGAGTTCGACCGCCAGGTTGAACACCCGGATCGACAGCCGCAGCTGGTCGTTCTCGGCCAGGTAGACGAGGTCCGCCTCGGACATGGTCCAGCGCTCGAGGATCTCCGGCAGGGTGAAATACGACTTCTCGATCTCCATCCGGACCCCCGATTCCCATGTGCGATTGTTTAGGTTTTGTTCTAATCGCTTGACGGGTCCGCATCAATCCTGTTTTATCCTATTTCATCCACACACCCTTAGGGAAAACATGACCGAGCAGCACACCCTGGCCGACCGCCTGCGGGCCCGCGCCCAACAGCTCGGTCTGACGCCTGCCCATGTCGCCGAGATGGCCGGCGTGAACCGCTCCTTCGTCTACGACATCCTGCGCGGCCGCTCCGCGCGCCCCGGCATCGACCGACTGGCCGAGGTCGCGCGCGTGCTGAAGGTGGACCGCGACTGGCTGATCCACGGTATCGGCGAGGTCGAGGGAACGCCCCCCTTCGTGGACAATCCCGACGATGCCTTCGTGGCCATCGCGCACGCCACCCCGCGCCCCTCGATGGGCGGCGGCGCAGTCGTGACCGGGGACGGCGATACGCCCGGCCGTGTCTATCACTTCCGCCAGTCGTGGATCCGCCACAAGCTTAAGGCCAGCCCGTCTCAACTGCGCATCATGCATGTGGAGGGCGACAGCATGGCGCCGACGCTGCTGAGCGGCGACGCGGTGCTGGTCGACATGACCCGCCGCGCGCCCAACCCGCCCGGCATCTTCGTGCTGGACGACGGAATGGGGCTGGTGGCGAAGCGGCTCGAGCACATCCCGAACAGCGACCCGCCCGCGGTGCGCGTCATTTCCGACAACAAGCACTACCCCGAATACGAAAGAACGGCCGACGAGATCCACATCGTCGGCCGCATCCGTTGGTTCGCGCGGGAGATCTGAGGTGATTGCGTTCCGCGAGGTCGACGATGCCGATCCGGCGCTGGCGTTCTCGCCCATGGTGCGCGGGGTCGAGAAGACCTTCGCCTGGATCGGCGAACACGGCGGCATTCCCCTGACGCCGTCCAAAGGGTTCAAGCGGGTGTTCGTGCACTGGGCCGCGGCCGCGTTCGACTGGCCCGGCCACACCGAGGCGGACCTCTTCGCCGTCAACAAGGTGCTGAACGAGCCCGACTTCGCCCCGCTGATGGTGCTTCACGACCTGATGATCGCGATGAAGCTCGGGCGGCACTACAAGGGCGAATTCCGGCCAACCAAGGCTGGCCAGGCGCTCGTTGGCCATCCCGGTCGGATCTTCGGCACGGTCGTCCCGTTCTTCCTGTTCCGCATCAACCACGCCAGCATGTCGCGCTTCGACGACGCACCGATACTCGGCAACTGGGACGTGTTCCTGAACGTGCTGAACGTCGAGACAGAAGACGGCGCCACCGGAGCCCACCTCCGCCGCGTGCTCTTCGGCGCGCCCCAGACGGGTCCGATCCCGCGGTATGACGAGGTGATGGGGCAACTCTACATCCAGGTGCTGCGCCCGCTGTGTTGGGCGGGGCTGCTGCAGCAGGGGCGTGGAACAGCCAGCTATCGCTTCGAAGAAGCGGTGTTCATGAAGACGCCGCTGTGGCAGGCCGCGCTTAGGCTGGAGACGGACGGGGTGGTCGGGAGGGCGACTCGGCATTGACCGTCACAGTGCAACCACGAGATCTCGAGATAGCCCTTGCTGGCGTACAATGATCACCGTGTGCAACCTTCGCTCTGGCTCGAAATTCCCGATCCGACTACGCTCCTCGCAGAGCGGAAGCCCTCACTGATGGTCGACACGACATGAGAAAGATTGATCCCGAAGGCGTTTGGACAGATTTCGCTGAACAAATTGACGAGCAAGGCACCTTTTATGAGCGCTCTTGGGAGGCTTTGACCGATGCCAGCGACAGAAAGCTGGCAACGGAGAACTATGTCCTGACGCTAGGCGTGCTGTTTGAGGGATTTGTAAATGACTTGATCTTCGCCTACGCCAATCGGGACTGCTCGAGGGTGATGCAGCATCTTGAATCTAGTGTTCGAGAGACGCTTCAGAGCAATCAAAAAGCGGCCGCCGCGTTCGACAGCTTTGCTGAATTCAAGCACAGACGACACCTTACCAAAGATGAGCTGAAAGCCATCCTCGACCCTTCAGGCCGCAACACATCATTTCCGAACCACATAGCTATTGAGGAGCGGGCCCAGCAATGGCTGGTTGCTGCCCATGTAGAACGCTTTTCGCGGCTGACGGCACAGCAGAAGTCAGTCATCGACCTGACCATCGCTTTCCGGAACAATCTTGCACACAGGAGCAAGAGCTCGCTTGATCGACTCAACGATGTTCTAGCTCAGGGCGCTCTTCATCCCACTGGATTGCGGCGTGGTGTAAATCGTGTCCAGCAGGCGGGTAACTATCTCAAGACACGGATGAATGGCGGCACCCGCGCGACGATTCTTGCCGACCTCCTCAGGACGTCCGCAAACGAGATCGTTCGCTAGGAGCGCGTGGGTCAAATGCCGTTCCCGCTTTCACCCCAGAGCATCGATGGCATAGCCGAGATTATCAGCGGAGGCGCTGCCTATGCTGACGCGGCACCTCCTGTCGGGCTTTACCGTAGTGGTCCTCAGATCGAAAAGTTCATGCGTGCATGCAACGTTCCCTTCAAGCTCGACGGTTCTAGGGTGCCTTCGCTGGTCAATTGCTTGATCAGCCTGAACAATGGTCACGAGGCGGCGACGGTTCTGCCGAGAATTATCGAAGCTGCCGCCGACCCACGCGACTTCGTGCATGACCCTGACCGCCACTCAGCTGTTTGCGACTATCTAAACCGTGCGCTCCGCTTCGACGGATTCGAACTGCAGAATCACGGTGGTAGGATGCGATTGATAGAGGCAGGCAAAGGTGTACCGGTTCTAACAGAACTAGCTGGGCTGTCAGAGATTATCGATTTCGACACGGTGAGCCGTGATCTGGACAGAGCCCTCGCGAGTAGCCAAACGGATCCTGAAGATGCCGTTACTGCGGCATGCAGCACCATTGAGAGCGTGTGCCGTTCCATCTTGATTGAGCTCGGTCAGCCTCTGCCCGCAAAGAAGGATGTGCAGGGGCTCTACAACGCCGTAAAGCAGCCGCTCGGCCTTTCGACTGACCGATCCGACATCGACCCCATAATCGCGAATGATGTGCGTCAGATATTATCCGGCCTTGCTACTGTCGTCAGCGGAGTAGGCGCCCTTCGTACTCACGGAGGCGATGCCCACGGCCGGGAGAAGGGCTATGCTCGAATTGACTCAAGAATTGCCAGGCTTGCCATTCATGCCGCAAGCACGGCAGCGCTCTTCCTCATTGAGACTTGGCAGCGGAATTTTCCTGCCCGCCCATTGCCCAAAGCGAACGAGACTTCTCAGGATACAGATTGAAGTTTCTCCGGTCCGGCAGCAACGAGCTTGCAATTGATCAACACCAGCTTCCCCGACAACGATTTACTTCTCCCGGCTTCGCGCCGCTACGACAACCCCTTGTTTTGACTTGAATTCGCCTGCCGCGAGCAGCGAACACGGGGCAAACCGCCTCACGAGGTTCGCTCCCCATGCAAGACGACATCGCCTTCGCGCCGCCGGCCGAGACGCTCACGACTGATGAGCGGCTGGCGGAACTGGCCGCCATTCTCGCCAGCGCCATCGCGCGGACCAACCCACGGGAAACGAACGAGAATTCTCCGCTCGACGGAGACAGTTCGCTGGACATTCTTGCCCTCAGACGCCGTCGTCGGAGACAGGTGCAAAACCGAGTTGGAGACGACGCATGAGGAAAAAAACAAGGAAATCAGGCCCAAAGGCTGCGCTCGCCCGCCAGGCGGCGGGGATTGACGTCCTGGCGGAACTGGCGGCGCTAAAAGCGATGACGGTGCCGGAGCTTCAGGCCAGGTGGCGGGTGATGTTCGGCGAGCACGCCCCCAACGCCAGTCGCGGGAACCTGGAGCTGCGGATCGGCTACCGCATCCAGGAACTCGCCCATGGTGGCATCAAGCCCGCCACGCGCCGCACGCTGGACGCGCTGGCGACCGAGGTCGCCTCGGGTGCGCCGGGCCCGCTGATCGCGGATCCCCGCCGCCCGATCCCCGGCACCAAGCTGGTGCGCGAATGGCAGGGTGAGGAGCAGGTCGTCACCGTCCTGACCGATGGCTTCGAATGGCAGGGGCGGCGCTTCAAGTCGCTTTCGGCCGCGGTGCGCGCGATCACCGGCAGTCACTGGAACGGGTGGAAATTCTTCGGGCTCGCCCATGGCGCGGAGGCCCGCCCATGAGCCGCACCAAGCCCGAACCGGTCCGCCGCCTGCGCTGCGCCATCTACACCCGCAAGTCGAGCGAGGAAGGGCTCGACATGGAGTTCAACAGCCTCGACGCTCAGCGCGAGGCCTGCGAGGCATACATCGCCTCGCAGCGTGCCGAGGGTTGGGTGGCGCTGCGCGACCGCTATGACGATGGCGGCTTCTCGGGCGGTACGCTGGATCGCCCCGCGCTGGCACAGCTGATCGCCGACATCGAGGCCGGGCTGATCGACGTGGTCGTGGTTTACAAGATCGACCGTCTGAGCCGCGCGCTGATGGACTTCTCGAAGCTCGTCGAGATCTTCGACCGCAACGGCGTGACCTTCGTCTCGGTCACGCAGTCCTTCAACACCACAACGTCCATGGGGCGGTTGACGCTGAATATCCTGCTCTCGTTCGCGCAGTTCGAGCGTGAGGTCACGGCCGAGCGCATCCGCGACAAGGTCCGCGCCTCCCGCATGAAGGGCATGTGGATGGGCGGCTATGTCCCGCTCGGGTACGATGTGAAGGACCGCAAGCTCGTGGTGAACGAGGAAGAGGCCGCCACCGTGCGCGGCATCTTCGAACGGTTCGTCGAGGTCGGCTCAGCGACCGTGCTGGCCCGCGAACTGCGCCGCAAAGGGCTCCGCAACAAGCAGGGCACCTTGGTCGACAAGGGATATCTCTACAGGGTGCTGATGAACCGCGTCTATCACGGCGACGCGGTCCACAAGGGCAAGGCCTATCCCGGCGAGCATCAGGCCATCATCGACGAGCAGCTGTGGGATCAGGTCCATGCCATCTTGCGGCAGAACCCGCGAAAGCGCGCCAACAACACCCGCGCGCAGGCGCCTGCCTTGCTCAAGGGGCTGATCTTCACGGCCACGGGCGCCGCCATGACCCCGAGCAGCACGAAGAAGGGCGCGCGGCGGTACCGGTACTACGTCTCGATGGACGTCATCAAGAATCGCGAACCCAGCGATGAGGGCATCCCGCGACGGCTTCCTGCAGACCTCGTGGAAGCGGCAGTGGTGACCGAGTTGCGGCGGGTGATGCGCGCACCCTCGATCTCGGCACAGGTTATTGCCCATTTGGCGCGCGAGGGTCACGCCTTCGCCGAGGCCGACGTGATTTCCGCGCTGCAGACGTTCGATGACGTCTGGGGCCAGCTGTTCCCTGCAGAGCAGACCCGGATCGTGCAGTTGCTGGTGCGCCGGGTCACCGTGACGTCCGAGGGGCTGGTGATCGATGTCCGGACCGACGGCGTCTCGGGCGTCATGCGCGACATGATGGCGCCAAGAAAGAAGGTGGCGGCGGAATGATGAAACCCGACGAGTCCATCCAGATCTTCGTGCCGCTCAAGGTCCGCAAGCAGAACGGGCGGCCGAAGATCATGCCGCCCGCCACCTATCTGCCCAGCGAAGACCGGACGCAGGATCCGCATATCCTGCGCGCCATCGGCCGGGCGTGGGGCTGGCGGCGGCGCATGGAGGCTGGCGAATTCAACACGGTAACCGATCTGGCGAAAGCCGTAGGGCTTGCTGAACGCCATGTCAGCCGACAGCTGCGGCT
>CALALX010000011.1 GCA_937925635.1 uncultured Caulobacter sp. | reverse complement strand
GCCGCCGCCAGGTCGACGAACCGCCGCGACTCCCTCTCAGTCATGACTCCGCCATGACAGCTCTCCCACGGGGAGAGCGACCATCACCGTTCGGCCTTCCCCGAACTCCCGCCCCATTGACGAACAAACCGCGAACATCGACAACAGCGGTATCGGAACCGGAGACCTTCCATGTCCGCCATCCAGACCTTCGCCGCCCTCCATGCCGCGCCGCGCGGGTTCGTCATGCCCAACGCCTGGGACGCGGGCAGCGCGATCATCCTCGCCGAGGCCGGCTTTCCGGCTATCGCCACGACCAGCGCGGGCATCGCCTTCTCGATGGGACGGCCGGACTACTCGGTCGCCGACAGCCGGCTGGCGGTCAGCCGCGAGGCGATGTTCGAACGCATGCGCGAGATCGTCGAGGCGGTCCGGGTCCCGGTGAACGGCGACCTTGAGGCCGGCTGGGGCGACACGCCCGACGCCGTCGCGCAGACCATCCGCATGGCCGTCGAAGCCGGGATGGCCGGCGGCAACATCGAGGATGCCGACGCGAAGTCCGGCGGCCTCTACGACGAAGGCCTGGCCGTCGAGCGGATCGCGGCGGCGGCGGAAGCGGCGAAGGTCAGCGGCTTCGTGCTCTGCGCCCGCACCGACGCCTTCATGACCGACGGCGGCAGCGTCGCGGCGGCGATCCATCGCGCCAACCGCTTCCGCGAGGCCGGGGCCGACTGCCTCTACGCCCCGGGCGTCACCGACCCGGCCGACATCGCCGCGCTGGTCGCCGGGATCGACGGCCCGATCAACGTCGTCATGGGGCTGGGCAACGCGGAAAACACCACTGCCGCCCTGCTCGATGCGGGGGTGCAGCGGATCAGCCTGGGCGGCTCGATCGCCCGCTCGGCCCTGGCCTTTGTCCGCCGCTGCGCCGAGGAGCTGCTTGGGCCTGGCACGATCGGCTTCGCGGCCGGCCAGATCCCGCAGGCCGAGCTCAACGCCCTGTTCTCGCGGGCGCGCGACGCAGGCTAGAACGGCCCGAAGGCGGATGATCCGCCGGGGAGGCCCGCCATGAGCGACATGACCTTCGTCTTCGGCCAGGTCGACGCGCTGACGGCCCAGCTGCGCCGGTTGTCGCGGCCCTGCGTGGACATGCTCAAGCCCGGCGTTTCGCCGTTCGATGTCGAGGACGCCATCGCTCCGGCCGGGACCGCGCCCGAGGACCTTGTGTCGATGTACGGCCGCCACGACGGCGTCGACCTGCCGGTCGGCCGCACGCTCGGCGACGGCCATCTGATCCCCGGCTACTATTGGCTGCCGCTGGTCGAAGCGGTGGAGCACTACCGCGGCTTCGATGGCCTGATCGAGCTCTGGCCGACCTGCTGGTTCCCGATCATGGCCGACGGCGGCGGCGGCTTTCTGGCGGTGATCTGCGACCCTGATCACGCCGACTGGGGCGCGGTGGTCGAGTATCTGCCCGGTGAAGCGGAGCAGGAGCTGGTCTTCGACAGCGTCTCGATGATGCTGGCCACGGCCATCCGCTGCTTCGAGAGCGGGGCCTATCGCGTGAAGTCCGGCTACCTCGACGAGGACTATGAGGCCGCCCAGGCGATCGCGGAGGCGCTCAACAGCGGCCGACGGGAGGTCGAGGCGGGGGAGTTCTAGACATGGCTTGGGCCGAGGGGGGGGGGAGGGTGCGGTGCGTCCGAACCTCTCGTCGAGGTCCAGCAAGGGGTAGTCCGGCAGGCGTGACGAAGGGGGTTCGCTCCGCGACGTCCATTCTTCGGAGGCCGGCAGCGCTGTTTGCGCCTAGCCGATCGGACTCCGGCGGGGCGTGAGACCCCGCGGACATCGGCCCCGCCGCCGCAAAGAGCACTCGCGATGCGCCCTCCCCGATGCGGCGGGGTTGAGACGAATCGTGCTGGAGGCCTGAGCGGAGGGGATCGAATTCCCCCTATCCTCCCATCTTTGCCGCGAGGATGAGCGGATCAGTTGGGGACTTTAGCGATCCTGCCGCCAACGCCAGACGGGCCCATCATCCGGGTCGACGATCTCCCCGTCGAAGCGGAAGCCAGCCTTGCGCAGCACGTTGGTCGAGGCATTCTCGTTCGGCAGGGTGTGGGCCAGCACGTGGTCGACGTCCGGCCGGGCGAAGGCGTGGGCGACCATGCCGCGGGCCGCTTCGGTCGCCAGCCCCAGCCCGCGCCGCGCGGGGGCGAACTCGTAGCCGATCTCCAGCCCACCGTCCGCCGGCGCGCCCTTGAAGCCGCCCAGGCCGATCAGCCTCCCGTCGGCGGCGTCGAAGAAGAAGTGCAGCCACCAGTCCGCCGCCTCGGGATGCGCGGCCAGGAAGCCGAGGCTGGCCCCCACGGCCTCAAGGGCGTCAGGACCTGCCCAGCCGGGCTCAAGCGTCACGCCGAGCGCGGCGGCCAGCGCCTGCTCGCCGCCCGCGCCAAAGGCCTGCAGCTCCGGAAGTCGCGCGGGCTCCAGCCGCAGTCGCGCCGTCCGGATGGTCACCGCTTCGCCGGCTTCGTGACCGTCATCATGTAGTTGACGTCGCTGTCGGACGACGGACCCCACTTCCCGGTGAGCGGACTGTAGGTCACGCCGAAAGGACCCTCGATGTCGTAGGGGTGCCCCTCGAGAAAGCCGCGCAGCTCCTCCGGCGTCAGGAATTTGCGCCAGTCGTGCGTGCCGGCCGGCACCCAGCGCAGCACGTACTCGGCGCCGATCTTGGCCAGGGCGAGCGCCTTCAACGTGCGATTGAGGGTGGCGACGATCATCAGGCCGCCGGGCGCCAGCAGCTTCGCCGTCGTGCGCAGGAATTCGCCGGGATCGGCGACGTGTTCGATGACCTCCATGTTCAACACCACGTCGAACGGGCCGCCTCCTTCGGCCAGCAGCTGTTCGGCGGTGGCGGCGCGGTAGTCGATGTCGAGGCCCTGCTCGGCCGCATGGGTCGAGGCCGTGCCGATATTGCGCTCCGACGCGTCGGCGCCGGTTACCTGGAAGCCCAGCCGGCACATCGGCTCGCTGAGCAGCCCGCCGCCGCAGCCGATGTCGAGCAGCCGCAGGCCCTCGAACGGCCGCCGCCCCTTCGGGTCTCGCCCGAACCGCGCCGCCGCCTGGTCGCGGATGAAGGCCAGGCGGGTTGGATTGAATTTGTGCAGCGGCGCGAACTTGCCGTGCGGGTTCCACCATTCGGCGGCGATGCGGGAGAAGCGTTCGACCTCTTCGGGGTCGATCGAGCTGGTCAGGGAAGCGGCTGTGGCCATGAACCTATCTAGTGCGGCCAGGCCTTGCCGTCGATAGAGGGGCCGTGCTGCATTGCGGTAGCGGTAGGACCCCGCTAGAAGGGCGCCTCTTGCCCCGCTGAGCGCCGTTTCGGGCGGGCTCGGGGCAGGAAAAACCGCCAAACCAAGGGGGCGAGCGGCCTGACGTGTCACGGCTGGTGATGAAATTCGGCGGCACCTCGGTGGCCGACCTGGAACGCATCCGGCGCGTCGGCCGGCTGGTCGCCGCCGAGGTCGCGACCGGGAAGCAGGTCGCCGTCGTCGTGTCCGCCATGGCCGGCAAGACCAACGAGCTGGTCGCCTGGACCGACGGGGCCGGCGCGGCCGCCCAGGGCCTGCCCCCCTCGGACGACGAGTACGACGTCGTCGTCGCCAGCGGCGAACAGGTGACCGCCGGCCTGCTGGCCATGACCCTGCGCAACATGGGCCTGAACGCCCGGTCGTGGATGGGTTGGCAGATCCCGATCATCACCGACGACGCCCACGGGCGGGCGCGCATCGACGACATTCCGCCCGACAATCTGTCGGCCGCGATGGGCCGAGGTGAGATCGCGGTGATCGCCGGCTTCCAGGGCGTCGATCGCCAGGGTCGCATCGCCACCCTCGGTCGCGGGGGCTCCGACACCAGCGCGGTGGCCATCGCCGGCGCGGTCGGCGGGGCCTGCGACATCTACACCGACGTCGACGGCGTCTACACCACCGACCCCCGTATCGAGAGCAAGGCCCGCAAGCTGGCCCGCATCAGCTACGAGGAAATGCTGGAAATGGCCTCGCTGGGGGCCAAGGTTCTGCAGACGCGCTCTGTCGAGCTCGCCATGGCGCACCATGTGCCGCTGCGCGTGCTGTCGAGCTTCGTGGAGCCCGGGGAAGCGCCGGGGCAGGGCACCATCGTCTGCGACGAGGAGGAGATCGTGGAAAAGCGCATCGTGAGCGGGGTCGCCTACAGCCGCGACGAGGCCAAGATCAGCCTGTTCGGCCTGCCCGACACCCCTGGCGTCTCCTCGAAGATCTTCGGCCGGCTGGCCGACGCCAACGTCAACGTCGACATGATCGTCCAGAGCCACGCCCGTAGCGAGGGCGCGGCCAACATGGAATTCACCGTCGGCAAGCGCGACGCCGCCCGCGCGGTGGAGATCCTCCACGCCGCTCAGTCCGAGATCGGCTTCGAGGACGTCCAGCTGAACGAGGACGTGGCTAAGGTCTCCGTCATCGGCGTCGGCATGCGCAGCCACGCGGGCGTCGCCAAGACGATGTTCACCGCCCTGGCCGAAAAGGGTGTGAACATCCAGGTCATCTCGACCAGCGAGATCAAGATCAGCGTACTGATCGACGCCGCCTATACCGAGCTGGCCGTACGCGCGCTGCACGCCGCCTATGAGCTGGACAAGGTCTGACGGACTGTTGACGCGCCCAACGAAAAGGCCGTCGCCCCCAGGGCGACGGCCTTTTCCGCATTCAGGGCCAGTCGGGTCAGCCGACCGAAAGGACGAAATTCCCCCAGTCCTGCTGCCAACCGAGCAGGTCGTCCAGCGCCCGGATCGCCCGGTCGCCGCGCGCCAGGCCGGTGTCGCCGAGTCCTTGCTCCGCCCCCGCGTCGATCGCGAGAGGACCGCCCTCCTGGGCCAGCAGCATGGTCAGCGTCACATCGCCGCCGAGCCCTTCGTCGCCAAGGGCGAACGGCGTGTCCACGATCAGGAAGGAACCATTGTCCGCGACATCGAACGGGCTGGGAGTCGCGCCGCCGTCGCCGAACAGCTCCAGGGTCTGGCGCCACTCGAAGCCCAGGTTTGAAAGGGTCGTGAAACGGCCATCGGCGTCGGAGAGCAGATCGCTCGGCAGAAACGAATGCGACACGCCAAAATCAAGCGTGTCGTGCGCAAGCTCGCCCCCGATGAACCAGTCGCCCCAAGCCATGCTCAGACTCCCAAGACAGCGGTTCGCAGCCTAAGGTCGAGCCCAACGGCGCGCAAGTGTGCGAATCCGGCGTGATCGACAGAAGGGCGTGCGCTCGATCACTGTTCCCCCACGTAAATCTGCTATAGGCGCCCGCAGGGAAGGAACATTCCACGACCATGGTCACGTCGAGCTTCGCCACCCGCGGCCCGCGCAGCCTGCTGAAGCAGATTCGCGAGGCCATGGCCGGGGACGCGCCGGCCCAGGCCAAGCTGAACATGGTCGTGCGGATCATCGCCGGTTCGATGGTCGCCGAGGTCTGTTCGATCTACCTGCGCCGCGCCGGCGGGGAGCTTGAACTGTTCGCCACCGAGGGTCTGTCGCCCGACGCCGTGCACGTCACGCGGCTGAAGGCCGGGGAGGGCCTGGTCGGCGAGATCGTGCGTCAGGGACGGCCCCTGAACCTCAGCGACGCGCCGCACCACCCGGCCTTCTCCTATCGTCCGGAAACCGGCGAAGATCCCTACCACTCCTTCCTCGGCGTGCCGCTGTTGCGCGGCGGCCGTCCGATCGGGGTGCTGGTCGTCCAGAACCGCACCGAGCGCAGCTATGGCGAGGAAGAGGTCGAGGACCTGCAGATCATCGCCATGGTGCTGGCCGAAATGGTCGGCGCCGGCGATCTGCTCAGCCAGGAAGCGCTCAAGGACGTCGAGATCGCGCCCCACCGGCCCGAACGGCTGAAGGGCGCGCGTTTCGCGGACGGCCTCGCCTACGGTCGGGTGGTCCTGCATGAACAACCGGTCGCGCCCGAGCAGCTGCTCAGCGACGATTCCGCCGCCGAGGAAGTCCGGCTGCGCGCCGCTGTCGAGGCGCTGCAGAAGCAGATCGACGAGATGCTGGAGGGCCATCACGGCCTCGTCGGCGCCCCCTACGAAGTGCTTGAGACGTACCGGATGTTCGCGCACGACCGCGGCTGGAACCGGTCCCTGGAAGAGGCCGTGCGCTCCGGCCTGACCGCCGAGGCCGCCGTGGAGCGCGTGCGCTCCGAACATCGCGCGCGGCTCGGGCAGGCGCGCGACCCCTACCTGCGCGAGCGACTGCACGACCTTGAAGACCTCAATGACCGGCTTCTGCGACACCTGTCGGGGGACGGCCAGGCGGCGCGCGAATTGCCCGACGACGCCATTCTGGTCGCGCGAAATCTCGGCCCGGCCGATCTGCTGGAATACGACCGCACCAAGCTGAAGGGGCTCCTGCTCGAGGAGGGGTCGCCCGCCAGCCACGCGGCGATCGTCGCCCGAGCCCTGGACATTCCCTGCGTCGGGCGACTGGCCGGATTGCGCGACCGGGTCAGCGAAGGCGATCCGGTGATCGTCGACGCCGAGACCGGCGAGGCGTTCTTGCGGCCCCGCGCCGATGTGGTGAAGGCTCTGGCCGCCCGGCTTGAGGTCCGCGCCCAGCGCAGGGCCGAGTTCGCCCGCCTGCGCGACACGCCGGCCTTCACCAAGGACGGCGCCAAGATCACCCTGCTGATGAACGCGGGCCTGGCCGTCGACCTCGACATCCTCGGCGAGACCGGCGCCGAGGGCATCGGCCTGTTCCGCACCGAGTTCCAGTTCATGGTCGCCGAGGACATGCCGCGCCTCGACGCCCAGCGCTCTCTCTACGAGAAGGTCCTCGATGTCGCGGACGGCCAGCCCGTGACCTTCCGCACGCTCGACCTGGGGGGCGACAAGCTGCTGCCCTACATGGAGCTGGAGCGGGAGGAGAACCCGGCCCTGGGTTGGCGCGCCGTCCGCATGGGCCTGGACCGGCCCGCCCTTCTGCGGCTCCAGTTGCGGGCGCTGATCTGGGCCGCTCGCGGCCGGCCGCTGCGCATCATGTTCCCACTGGTCGCCAGCGTCGACGAGTTCCGCGCCGCCCGCGCCTTCGTGGACGCCGAGTTGGCCTGGGCCCAGCGTCGCGGTCGTCCGGCGCCGTCGCGACTGGACGTCGGCGCGATGATCGAGGCGCCGTCGCTGCTGTGGCACCTGGACGCGCTGCTGCCAATGACGGACTTCGTGTCGATCGGCACCAACGACCTGATGCAGTATCTGTTCGCCGCCGATCGTGGCAATCCGCGGGTGGCGGACCGGTACGATCCGCTGTCGCCGCCGGCGTTGCGCGCCCTGCAGCAGATTCAGCGGGCCTGCGCCGACACTGGCACGCCGGTGTCCGTGTGCGGCGAGATGGCCGGCCGACCGCTGGAGGCCTTCGCCCTGGTGGCCCTCGGATTCGACCGTCTGTCGATGCCGCCCGCCGGCATCGGGCCGGTGAAGCAGATGGTTCTGTCCGTGGACAGAGAAGCCGCTCAACGCGGCGTCATGACCCTGCTCAAGGGCGCGTCAGGATCGGTGAGGAACGAGATCGAGACCCTGGCCCGGAAATTGTATGTGGCCGTCTGACGACAGCTTTGTGTGGCGGATTAGCACATTGAATTCCGGGCACTATTTTGATATCCACAAGACCACGTTAAGATTTCCCGGCGTAAGGGAAGCAGGGGGCGTCGCATTCGCGTGCGGCGCGAGTTCGTGGGGGCGTCGCTAGCCATGCCGCTCGATTCTGGCGGGGTTACGCAACTCTACCGCACCGGGGAGCACGACCCGGCGGATCAATTCGCGCCGACCGAGGAGCTTTCCCTGCACTACGGACCCGACATCGGCGCGGCCCTGAAGGCGGCGCGCGAGTTCCGCGGCCTGTCCCTGCAGGACGTCGCAGACCAGACCCGCATCCGTCGCACCTACCTCGCCGCTGTCGAGGACATGCGTCTGGATGAACTGCCGTCCCGGCCGTTCACCATCGGCTACATCAAGGCTTACGCCACCCTGCTGGGCATGGACCCCGACGAGGCCGTCGCCCGGTTCAAGGACACCTCGCCCGATCCGGACGAGCCGCTGCGCGCGCCGGTCGGCGTCCGCCGCGAGCGCGATCCCCGCATGGGCGCGATCATGGCCGTGGGCGCCTTCATCGTGTCGGCGATCATCCTGTGGAACATCGCCCAGCGGGCCATCAGCGAGGAAGCCCCGCTGTCGCAGGCTCCGCAGGAAGCGGTCGCGCAGGCCGCGCCAGATGTCGCCGGCCCGACCGGCCCGACCAGCATCGGCGCGCCGCTGCCCGCTCCCACCGAAGCCTCGACTCCGCCGGTCTACGAGACCCCTGGATTGGAAGCCGCCGCCGAAGCCGGCGGATCGGCGGACGCGGCCGCCGCCGCGGCCAAGGCCCGCAAGGCGGCCGAGCTCGCCGCCGGACCGGCCGAACCCGCCGTCGCCGTGGGCACGCCGTTCGCGCCGAAGGGCAAGATTTTCGGCGCGCCCGCCACGGCTTCGACCGTGACCTTGCAGGCCCGCCGCCAGACCTTCCTGACCGTGAGCGGCGCCGACGGCGCGATCTACTTCGGTGGTCCGCTCGCCGCCGGCGAAGCCTTCCGGCTGCCCAACATCAAGGGCGTGGCCGTCGAGGTGACCGATCCGTCCGCGGTCGACGTCTTCGTCTCCGGCGGTCTGAAGGGCGTGATGCCCGCGTCGAAGTCGACCGTGTCGGCCCTGGTCGGCTAGCGGGCTTCGGCGTTCTTCCATGGCGAAACTTCCGTGACGGGCTTGGGAATCCGGCCCGCCGGGCTTACCTTGGACGCCGCATGAGCCACGACGATCACACCCACGTTCGCCCCTGGCGCCGGATCGACCGGCGCAAGTCTCGCCAGATTCATGTCGGGTCGGTGCCGATCGGCGGCGACGCGCCGATCGCCGTGCAGTCGATGACCAATACGCTGACGGCCGACGCCGCCGCGACCATCGACCAGATCCGCCAGCTCGAAGAGGCGGGGGCCGACATCGTCCGCGTCTCCTGTCCCGACGAGGAGTCGACGGCGGCCTTCGGCGCGATCGTGAAGGCCGCCAAGGTTCCGCTCGTGGCCGACATTCACTTTCACTACAAGCGCGGCGTCGAAGCGGCCAAGGCGGGCGCGGCCTGCCTGCGCATCAACCCGGGCAACATCGGCAGCCCCGACCGCGTACGCGAGGTCATCCAGGCCGCCCGCGACCACGGCTGCTCGATGCGGATCGGCGTCAACGCCGGTTCGCTGGAGCGCGAGCTGCTCGAAAAGTACGGCGAGCCCTGTCCCGACGCGATGGTCGAGAGCGCGCTCAGCCACGCCCGCATCCTGCAGGACCACGACTTCCACGACTTCAAGATCAGTGTGAAGGCCTCGGACATCTTCATGACCGTGGCCGCCTACCAGCAACTGGCCGACGCCATCGACTGTCCGCTGCACCTGGGCATCACCGAGGCCGGCGCCCTGCGCACCGGCACCGTCAAGTCGTCGATCGGCATGGGCAGCCTGCTGTGGGCCGGCATCGGCGACACGATCCGCGTCAGCCTGGCCGCCGATCCTGTCGAGGAGATCAAGGTCGGCTTCGACATGCTGAAGTCGCTGGGCCTGCGGCACCGCGGCGTGAACATTATCGCCTGTCCGTCCTGCGCCCGGCAGGGCTTCAACGTCATCGCGACGGTCGAGAAGCTGGAAGAGCGCCTGGCGCATGTGTCGACGCCGCTGTCGCTGTCGATCATCGGCTGCGTCGTGAACGGACCGGGCGAGGCCCTAATGACCGACCTCGGCTTCACCGGCGGCGGCAAGGGTTCGGGCATGATCTATGTGGCCGGAAAGCCCGACCACAAGATGGACAACGACGGCATGGTCGACCACATCGTCGAGCTGGTCGAGAAGCGCGCCGCCGAGATCGAAGCGGCTCGCTCAGGCGAACTGCAGGCCGCGGAGTAGGTCTCCGCCTCGCGATCGACCGCTCGCGCCCCACATCCTGAACGCCAGCGTCTTAATGTCGCGGCCGTGGAAATTGTTGACCTCAATCAAATCCCCCTACCCAAAGTGGGGCGATATGGTCCGTGCATGGGCTAGTTACCCTGGCGTATGCAGAACGTTGATTTTCAACGCGCCTGGGGACTTGGCCTTGTCGACTGAACTGGAATCGAACCGCGGACGGCTCGCGCTGCGGGCGTCGACGCGCTTCTTCCTGAAATCGGTCGACCTGCTGGCGCGCGCGGTGGGGGATGGCGACATCCTGCGCGGCGTCATCTTCCTGGCCATCGTCGACGCCAATACCCGTCACCTCAAGCCCAGCGATCCCGTCGCCCAGGCCTATGCGGCGACGGAGGGCCAGGTGCCCGACGAAATCCGACGACCGATCAGCGTCCATGCCCTCGCGCTGGAGCTGGCGCTACCCTACGAGACCACGCGCCGGCATGTGAACGCGCTCATCAAGGAGGGGCTGTGCGTGCGCGCCGACACGGGAATCATCGCGCCGGCCGCGGTTCTGAGCCGCGACGCCATGGTGGCCACGCATCGGCGCAACCTGGAGAATCTCCGCGCGCTCTTCCGCGATCTGACCGACGGCGGCGTCGATCTCTCGACCGGAAACGTCTGAGCGAAGCGGTCCCCGACCCTGACGGGCCGGGGACGCCCACGGGCGGCCGCATCGGGGGGGGGCAGGCCGGCCGCCCGGACCCGCAACTCCCGGACGAACATACGCCTCCCCGCTCGCCATGGCGGGAACCATTACCCAACCTGAGGAATCCGGTTGCAATCCCCGCGCGACGCCACAAGGCTGGAGGCGGGTCAGGGAGGGGAGTCACACTCCCGCAAGAGCTTGAGCATCGAGGAACCCCAGATCGAAGCGGTCAATGAGTACGACGTCGCCGCACGGCTGGCGGGTGAGTTCTTCATCAGGGGCGTCGAGATCATCGCGCGAGCGCATGAGGGCGACCTCCTGAAAGGGATCATCTTCACCGCGATCGCCGTGGCGAACCGGGAGGGCGCAAGCGCTGGTCAGGCCGGACCTCGACCGGCCAGCGTGATGTCCGTCGCGAGCTCGATCGGCCTGCCCTACGAGACCACGCGGCGCTACGTGAACCTGCTGGTCGCGCAGGGGCTCTGCGAGCGCAAGGGGCGCAGCGGCGTGATCGTGACCGACGCCGGCCTCGCGGGGCCCAGGATGATCGCCGCCTATCAGGAGACCTTCACCAGCTTCAATCGACTGGTGGCCGCCCTGCGACGCCATGGCTATCAGGCCACGAAGGCTTGAAGGTCGCGCCGCTCATCCGGGCGGCCTGCCCGAACGAGCGGCTGCGGGGGTCTCTAGAGCCTGATGGGTTCAGATGGAACAATCTGAACCCTGAATCAGGCTCTACATCTTTGATTCTAGAGCACGATTCAGCCATCAGACGATTCCGTCTGATGCCATCGTGCTCTAGGCGTCGAAGGTGATCACCGAGCGGGCCAGCTCGCCCCGCTTCAGCTCCTCCAGAGCGTCGTTGACCTGCTCCAGCTTCAGGCGCTGGGAGATCATCTGGTCCAGGTGCAGCTTGCCCGACATGTAGAAGTCAACCAGGCGCGGCATGTCGACCGGGAAGCGGTTGGAGCCCATCAGCGAGCCCTGAATGCGCTTCTCGCCGAGGAAGTCGGCGCCGTGCAGCTCGATCATCGTGCCGACCGGGATCATGCCGATGACATTGGCGGTGCCGCCGCGGGCCAGCATCTTGAAGGCCTGTTCGGTGGTCTTCTTCAGGCCGATGGCCTCGAAGCTGTGCTGGACGCCGCCTCTGGTCAGCTCGATGACCGCGGCGACGGGGTCGACCTCGCTGGCGTTGATCACGTCCGTGGCCCCGAACGCCTTGGCCAGGTTCAGCTTCGAGCCCTGCATGTCGATGGCGATGATCCGGCCGGCGCCGGCGATCGCCGCGCCATTGACCGCGGCCAGGCCGACGCCGCCGCAGCCGATGACGGCCACGGTCTCGCCCGCGCGAACGCTGGAGGTCTGCACCACCGCGCCGACGCCGGTGGTCACCGAGCAGCCGATCAGGGCGGCGCGGTCGAGCGGCATGTCCTTGCGGATGGCTACGCAGGCGTGCTCGTGGATCAGCATCTGCTCGGCGAAGGAGGACAGGTTCAGGAACTGGTTCAGGCCGTTGCCGAGCCGCGGCGCGTCATCCTTGGCGCGGCGGACGTCGCCGCTGACGCAGCGCGCCATGTGCCCGGTGACGCAGTGGGCGCAGTGACCGCAGAAGGCCGACAGGCAGGTGATGACGTGGTCGCCCGGCTTCACGGTGCGGACCTCGGAACCGACCTGCTCGACCACGCCGGCGCTCTCGTGGCCCAGCACTGCGGGAAGCGGGTGAGGGTAGGAGCCTTCGACGAAGTGCAGGTCCGAATGGCAGACGCCGGCGGCGACGGTGCGGATCAGCACTTCATGCGGACCAGGCTTGCTGATCTGGACGTCCTCGATCTGCAGCGGCTTGCCGACTTCGCGCAGGACTGCGGCCTTCA
Organism: uncultured Caulobacter sp.; assembly: GCA_937925635.1. Lineage (GTDB taxonomy): Bacteria > Pseudomonadota > Alphaproteobacteria > Caulobacterales > Caulobacteraceae > Caulobacter. The sequence goes on along the minus strand of CALALX010000011.1, from coordinate 9,582 downwards.
TGGCGGATCTCCCCTTCGTTTGTTGGCCGGACGTTATCGCCGTTCACCCGTGAAGCGAAAGGTCTGGCGAACAGCTGTTCGAAAGAATCTCGATTGACCCGCGCGATTGGGATACCGATGTTTCGAGACCGGAGGCGAGCGGGATGATGGACGAAGCGAACCTTTCACGGCGACGGCTGCTGGGTCTCGGCGCCGCGGGCGCGGCCTTCGGCGCCGCCGGTCCGGCGCTCGCCCGCCGGAAGCCTTCCCCGATCGTGACCACCGACAAGGGCCCGGTCCGCGGCCTGTGGTCCCCGACCGAGGCCTCGATCGCCTGGCTCGGCATTCCCTATGCCGCGCCGCCCGTTGGAGACCTGCGTTTCGCGCCGCCGCAGCCCGCCAAACCCTGGACCGAGGCCCGCGCTTCGGCGCTGGGGGCGCCCGCGATCCAGAACCCCTCGCCGTCCTCGGTGAACCCGACGTCCGACCTGGGCCGCGCGCTGCAGCAGGTCTTCCCAGTGGCGGCCGAGGTGGCCGCCCAGAGCGAGGACTGCCTGTACCTGAACGTCTGGGCCCCCGCGGCGCCCAGATCGCCCCGGCCGGTCATGGTCTGGTTCCACGGCGGCGGTTTCGCCTACGGCTCCGGCGGCTGGCCGATGTACGACGGGACCAACCTGGCGGAGCACCAGGACGTGGTCGTCGTGACCGTGAACCACCGGCTCAACGTGTTCGGCTATCTCGACCTGCCGGAGGTCGAGGGCTCGGGCAACGCCGGCATGCTGGATCTGTTGGCGGCGCTGGAATGGGTCCGCGACAACATCCGCCAGTTCGGCGGCGACCACTGCAACGTCACCATCTTCGGCGAATCCGGCGGCGGCGCGAAGGTCAGCTACCTGCTGGCCATGCGCAGGGCCGAGGGGCTGTTCCATCGCGCCATCATCCAGAGCGGACCTGGCGTGAAGGCCGTGCCGCGCGATCGGGCCGCCGCCCTGCGCGCCGACCTCTACAAGACGCTCGGCCTCGTCGAGGGCGACGTGAAGAGCCTACGCGCCGTGCCGGCGGAGCGCCTTCAGCAGGCCTGCGCCGCGGCGGAGGCCAGGCAGCCCGGCGCCGGCTTCGATCGCTCGGGATTCTCGCCGGTCGAGGACGACGCCATCCTGCCGGTCCACCCCTGGGATCCGGCGGGACCGCCGTCCGCCTGGCATGTGCCGGTGATGATCGGCGTCAACAAGGACGAGATGACCCTGTTCATGGCGTCGGCGCCCTGGTTCGGAAAGCTGGACGACGCCGGCCTGAACGCGATGGCGGCCGGGATCTACGGGCCGAAGGCGCCGCAGGTGTTGGCCGCGCTGCGCAAGGACTTCCCGGCGGACAGTCCGACCTATCTGGCGACCCACCTGGTCACCTACGGCCGAATGTTCGCCGGGTCGGTGCAGATCGCCGAGCGACATGCGGCGCAGGGCGGGGCCAAGACCTGGTTCTATGTGCTCGAGTGGGAGACTCCGGTCGGGCCGTTCCGGTCGCCTCACACGCTGGAGATGCCGCTGGTCTTCGACAACGTCGACAGCAGCCGCGTTCTGGTCGGCCCAGGGCCGGAGCCGCAGCTGATGGCCAAGCAGATGAGCAAGGCCTGGGCGACCTTCGCCAAGTACGGCGATCCCAACAGCGGCGACCTGCCCAGCTGGCCGCCCTACGAAGCCGGCAAGCGCTCGACGATGATGTTCAACACGACCTGCCGCGTGGTCGACGATCCCTACGCCGCCACGCGCAAGGCGGTGACCTGAGGCGGTGCGTGGTTCGACACGGCCCTTCGGGCCTGCTCGCCATGACAATGAGCGATGGCCTCCCAAGCCAGTCATCCTGAGCAGCGCCGGAGGCGCGTGTCGAAGGACGCACGGCTTTGACACGGCCGGCCGTCGCGCCTAACGCCAGACCATGACCACCGACCTCCTCTTCGCCACCCGCATCCACCGCGCCAGCCTGGCGGCGGACAAGGGCTTTCCCGCTCTTCACGCCGACCTGGAGGACGCCTGCCGGATGATGGAGGCCGAGGACGAGGCCGGTCGGGCCTGGAGCCGCCGCAACGGCTACCGCGGCTACACCTCCTACAGCTCGCCCGGTGAGCTGTGGACCCGGGCCACCGCGTTCGGCGACCTCAAGCGCAGGCTCGACCGCCACGCGGCCGCCTTCGCCCGAGAGCTCGGGCTCGATCTTGGCGGCGGCCGCCTGCGTATGGAGAGCTTCTGGGTGAACGTGCTGAAGCCTGGCGGCGGCCACAGCGGCCATATCCACCCGCACAGCGTGCTCAGCGGCACCTACTATGTCGCGCTGCCGCCGGGCGCGGCCGGCATCCGTTTCGAGGACCCCAGGCTGGCGATGATGATGGCGGCGCCGATGCGGTCGGCCGAGGCGCCCGCCGACCAGCGCGCCTTCGTCACGATCGAGCCGACGGCCGGGGACCTGCTGATGTGGGAAAGCTGGCTACGGCATGAGGTGCCGCCCTCGACAGCGAGGGCGGACCGCATCTCCATCAGCTTCAACTACGGCTGGCGCTGAGCCGGCCTAGTTGTCGCCGAACACCACGTCGCGCATGGGATCGCGTGACCGCTTCGAGCGCCGCGACAGCGCCCCGTCGATGGCCAGGCAGGCGAGGCCGATCCAGGGGATCATGGCCAGGCCGTAGCCCCGCTGCCAGAGGCCGACATTGGCCTTCCGCACCAGGTTCAGGTCGCCGACATTGAACATGATCAGGTTCAGGGCGATCATCGCCAGGAAGCTGATGATCAACAGGGCCTTGAGGCCGCCCATGTCCGACCGGCCGGCCAGGCCCAGGAACATGAACAGCGCCGCCGGCGTCGCCGCCAGGCCCAGGCCGAAGCCGCTGTGCATCGGATCCGGCATCGGATGCAGACCTCCGAGCACCATCGACACGCCCCAGGCGGCCAGACAGATCATCGTCAGCAGGGCCCACAGGATGTTCGAGCCGAGCGCTCGCATGCCCGCGAAGACGCCGAGCGAGCCGAGGATGGCGCAGACGCCCGCGGCCATGATGCCGTAGTTGAAGATCTGCGCGGCCGGCTTGCCGGCCATGCCCAGCTCACTCGCGTACTGGGTGAGGTGGTTGTAGCCCGGCGTCATGTAGCCGCCGACGATCAGCACGCCGTAGTAGAGAACCGGAACCAGAACGCCCAGTTTGAGCAACAGTGATGCGAGGCGCATCGCCTTCCCCCTGCGATTTCATTCCCGCAACGCTCGCGCGCACGAGACGCCGCGTCAACGCATGACCCCTAGGGGTTGCGCGGGGCGACGCACATCGGCCGCCCCTGGTAGAGATCGCCGACCAGCGAACCGTCCCGCGCGGCGGCCTTGCGGGCCAGCTCGAACGCACGATTCTCCGCTTGCGGATGATCGCCAGGGCCGCAGACCGGCGCCTCGACCCGCTGCGCCGAGCGGCACAGGCAGATGTCGTCGCGGCCGTCCAGGCGGCTGGCGGGCGATCGGCAGACAGCCGGGCGGCTCTGGCCGTCGACATCAAGACAGATGACCCGGGTCGCCGGCTTGGTCGGCGAGGCGCCGGGCTCGGCCGCGGCCGAGGTCGCCAAGGCCGCCGCGGCCATGGCGAGGAAGGTCATGATACGGCGCATCGATCGTCCTCCTGACGCAGCCTAACACGAAACGCCCATGTGCGGATTGTCGATCCGGCCGCTAGACTCCCAGGCTGGCGTAGGTCACCCCGCCGTCGACCGCGATGGTGATCCCGACCGCATAGTCGCCCGCGCGCGACGCCAGGTAGATGGCCACGCCCTGCATGTCCTCGTCCGTGCCGATACGGCGCGAGGGAATGCGCGCCGCGACGGCCTCGCTCTCGTCGCGGGCCGTAATGTTCATGTCCGAGGCGAAGGCGCCGGGGGAGATGGCGGTGACCACGATGTGGTCGGCGATGAGCTGGGCCGCCATGCGCCGGGTCAGGTGGATCAGGCCCGCCTTGCTGGCCTGGTAGCTGTAGGTCTCCTGCGGATTGGGCCGCATGCCGTCGATCGAGGCGATGTTGATCACCTTGGCCGGCTGTTCGCGGGTCGCCCGCTCGCGCAGGAACGGGGCCATGGCCTGGGTCAGGAAGAAGGGGGACTTGAGGTTCAGATCCACGACCTTGTCCCAGCCGTTTTCCGGGAAGCTGTCGAACTCGGCCAGCCAGGCGGCGCCGGCGTTGTTGACCAGGATGTCGACGCCGGTCTCGTACTGGCCGTAGGCGTTGGCCAGGGCGCGGCAGCCCTCCACGGTCGAAACGTCCTGCGGCAGGGAGATGCAGACTCCGCCGTCCGCCGACAGCTCAGCCGCCGTGGCGTCGCAGGCGCCGGCCTTGCGCGAGGAGATGTAGACGCGTGCGCCGGCGGCGATGAAGCCGGCGGCGATCATCCTGCCGATCCCGCGCGAACCGCCGGTGATCAGGGCGGTTCGCCCCTTCAGTGAAAACAGGTCGGTGGTCATGCGCGGGGCTCCCCTGATCGGTGTCTGCGCTGGACCGTAGCGGCCTCTGCACCGAATCCCAACCGGACGCTCAGGAACGGTTCAGAATTCCGGGCGCAGGATCGAGGGTGAAAGGTGAGTTGACCATGTCCTGTACCTCCGCCGCGGAGCGCCGCCTGATGGGAGTCTGGGTTTTCGATCTGGCCCCCGACGAGGCTCGCGCGCTGTACGCCGACCTGCCCGAGGCCCTGAAGGCCGAGACTGAGCTTCGCGTCTGCATGAATGAAGGCCACCTGCACGTGACCAGCGACGCGGCCGCGGACTGGCTGCGCGAGCGCCTCGCGGCCTGACGGCGCGCCGTTCACCACGTTCGTAGACCGGAGGTTAGGCTCGTCGTGGCAGGCTGCGGGCTCCGATCCCCGGAGACGCCGCCATGGAGGCTCTGCCCATCGCCGCCGCCGGCCTCAACGACGCGGCCGCCCGCTTCGACGCCAGCGCCCGCCGTACAGCCGTCGCCCCGCTCGACAATCTGGTCGAGGAAACGGTCCGGCGTGTCCAGGCCAAGATCGAGGTCCAGGCCAACACCGCCGTCATCCGCGCCGCCGACGAGCTGACCGGAAAGCTGCTGGACATCCTGGCCTGAGCGCTTGATCCGCTCATCCCGGCGAATGCCGTGATGAGCGGTGTTTGGGCCTAGACCGCGGACGCTTCCTCTCGCCCCAGGACGCGCCGGATCCAGGGCCAGGCCTTGGCCGCCGCCGAGATGAAGCCCACGAAGCCGGCGAACAGCTGCATCAGCTGCCAGACAGTCTCGAACAGCGCCCCGCTGAACACCGACTGGACCAGCGGATAGACCAGGTCGCCGACCGTGATTCGGAAACGGGCGTAGGCGGTCGAGTACTCGATCGAACGATCGAAGGCCCAGGCCCCCGTGACCGCCGCCAGCACCGGCGACCAGAGCAGCGGCAGCGCCAGGATCACCGTCAGCAGGAGGATGGCCAGCTTGGTTCCCAGCGTCTCGCCTGAAATCAGCGCCAGGCTCAGGAAGACGACCAGACCCAGGCCGATGACCGTGAAGGCGACGGGAAGAACGGCGTCGGCCAGCGCGATGACGTCCCAGCCCATGAGCCAGGGACCGGCCAGGAACACGACCGCGCAGGTCGCGAACGCGATCAGCCAGGCCGCGCCATACTGGCTCAGGCGGGTCTTCAACTGTTCGGAATTCAGCATCCAGCTCCTCCACCCCGTCCCGCTTAACCATGACCGGGCGGGGTGAGGGAGTCGAGGGTGGCCCGCCAAATCTCCCTTCCTCCTCGATGGAGGAAGGGCCGGGGATGGTGGTGAGGGCAGTGCTGTTCGGAAAGGGGCCTGCCGGGCTCTGAGCCCTCGTCGCCATTCCCCCGAATGCAGCGGCCACACCACCACCCAACCCTCCTCCATCGAGGAGGAGGGCTTCTGGTCGAGGCTTTCCCAGCTCTGGACGCACGACCTCAGGCCGGGGTCTCGTACGACTCGATCGTCCGATCGGCCTGCGGAATCCGGACGCGCACCCGCCCCTCCAGCTCCGCCGCCAACGCCTCAAGCAGTTCGCGCGTGCCCTCCTCGCGCCCGGCGACCTGGCCGGGATCGTCGAAATAGGCGCCTTGCTCGGTGAAGATGATCCGCGTCCCGGCGCCCTGCGGCCGGAACTCGACCGTCGCCAGCGACGCCGAGATCGGCTTGCCGGCCACCGTCATCTGGTAGGCGAACACCAGCCGCTGGTTCTCGATGACATCCATATAGAGGCTGTCGTTGGTGATCACGACGTCCGCGCCCGGCGGCGAGAAGGCGCTCGACTCCGCCTCGCCCACGCCCAGCGCGCCGCCCGAGTGTCGATGCAGCGTCCAGGCGCCGACCTGGAAGAACCAGCGGCTGCGCGCCTCCTTGTCGGTGAAGGCGTGGAACACACGGGCCGGGGCGGCATCGTAGACGCGCTCGAGGCAGAAGGTGGCGTGGGTGACGGCGGTCATGGGAGCGTCCTTTCGGGTTCAGGCCGCCGCGTCGCGCTCGGCGCGCAGCAGCTGTTCAAGATTATCGAGGCCGACGCCTGAGCCCGCCTCGCGCTCGACGGGATCGGCGTGGCCGTCGAGGTAGGCGCCCTGGTCAGTGAAGCGCAGCACGCAGCCGCGCGCATGTGGCGCGACCAGCCAAGTGATGATCGAGGCGGATACCGGAACCCCGTCCCGGCGCATCGTGTAGGCGACGACGAACCGCTGCTCGGGCACGATATCGAGATAGGTCCCGTCGAACGCCCAGTACGGTCCGCCCGGATCGGAGCCGCCCGAAATCTCGCGGCCGCCCACGGCGAAGGTCATCTCCTTCATCGTCCAGGTCTCGTGGCAGGCCCACGCCGCCTTCTGGGCGGGATCGGAAAAGGCCCGCCACAGCCGCGCCGGCGTGCAGTCGAACACCCGGTCGATGTGCAAGGTGGCGTGGGTGACGGAGCGGATCACGCCTCGTCCTCCGGCTTGGTCTCGGCCAGATAGGCGCCGAGCCGGTCGAAGCTCTTCTCCCAGAAGGTCCGGCGCTGGTTGATCCAGACCTCGGCCTGGGTCAGCACCGACGTATCCAGCGTGCAGGTTCGCACCCGCCCGACCTTCTCGCTCTTCACGAGGCCCGATTTCTCAAGGACGGCCAGGTGCTGGACCACGGCCGGCAGGGTCATGGCGAACGGTTCGGCCAGCTGGCTGACCGACGCCGGTCCCCGCGACAGACGGTCGACCATGCCCCGGCGGGCGGGATCGGCCAGGGCGTGGAATAGCGCGTCGAGCGTGGCGGGCGATTGGTTAAGCATGGACTTAAGTGTCATCGCCGCAGGATCGCCGTCAAGCGAAAACTTCAGCAACTGCTGAAGTGTTGGCGGCGTGGGCCGGCTGTCTTCCTCGGCCTTCGCCAGCGGCGCCGGCGCGACGCGAAGCGGGGACCGATCGCGGCGCTCCGTCCGCAACCGCGCCCTCATCGAGGCCAGCTCGGCTTCGATTTCAGTCAGTAGTGCAAGGGCTTTCGGGTTCGGCGGCTTGCTCATCCGCCAAGTCTACGGCCGCCCGCGAGGGGGTGGATCGAGCGCTCGGCCGCGCTGTCGGGGAAAGGGGTCGATTGGGGCCGAATGTCCCGCCTTGTCCCGGAAGTATATGTCTCGGGAGTCTCGCTTTTTCCTTGCGCCGGCGCGGGACCCGTCGCCTCCTGCGGCGATCGCAGCAAAGGCCCTCGCCCATGAGAACGCCGCCCAAGCCGCCGACCTATGCGCCGCCGGCGCCGAAGGTGTCGCGGCGGCGGATGGCCAAGGTGCTCACCCCGGTCGAGCGGGCGGCCTTCCTGGCTTCGCGGCCGGATCTGATGGGCGACTAGCCGGAAGGAGACCGCCATGGCCTATATCGACGCAACCGTGCTCGCCGTGCCGACGCAGAACAAGGAGGCCTACCTGGCGTTCGCGTGCCGGGTCGATCCGCTGTTCATCGAGGCCGGAGCGCTAAGGATCATCGAGGCCTGGGGCGACGACGTGCCCGAGGGCAAGGTCACCGACTACCGGCGCGCGGTGCAGGCGACGGCCGGGGAGACCGTCGTGCTCGGCTGGATCACCTGGCCCGACCGGGCCGCCCGCGACGCCGGCTGGGCGAAGATCGAGCAGGACGACCGCATGCGGGCGCTCGACATGCCCTTCGATGGCAAGCGCATGATCTTCGGCGGCTTCGAGGTGCTGCTGGAGGTGTAGGCGGCGGCGTCTTCGACTACCCGTCGTCGTCGTCGCCATCCAGACCTTGGCCGGCGCGCTGGGAAAGCCGTTGCGCGGCATCGGTGCGGTAGATGTCCCGCAGATGGCCGTACATCAGGGTCCGCGCCTGAGTCGCGCGCTGAGCCTCCTTCAGGCCCAGCAACCCACCCAGGCCGCCGATCACGTTGTTCAGGATGTCGAGCAGCGCCTGCATCCATTTGGGCAGATCGATTCCGAAGGCCTCGAGGATCAACCGGATGATCTTCTTGATCGGCTCGATCATGTCGACGATGCCGATGCGGGCCGTCTGCGAGCCGGCGGTGAAGCGCTTGGCGGCTTCGACCAGCGCGACCCCGCCGCTGTCGACGGCGCGGGCATTGACCGTCTCGCGTTCCTCCTTCGAGGCGGACCGCATCAGGACGGCCACGCCCTGGGTCAGGCCTGAGGCCTGGGCCTTGAGGCTGTCGCGGAGGCCGGCCGCGACTTCGGCGTCGTCGGATCGTCCGCTGCGATTGAGGGTTTCGATTACGGTGTCGGCGAACCGCACCGCGGCCTCGCCAAGTCCATCCACGACCAGCTGAAACGAACCGCGGTCGGCATCAGGTTTTTCGGGCATCGCGTGTCTCCTCGTGTGAGTCCAGAACGCCACTGACGTCTGGTTATCACAACTCAGAGAGACTTGATATGCGAGACACAACTTTTGACTGTCAGACTTGGCCGTCCCGGCAGCGATCGGAGCAGTAGCGGACGCTCTCCCAGTCGCGGGCCCATTTGCGGCGCCAGGTGAAGGGGCGGCCGCAAGCCTGGCAGGTCTTGCTCGGCAGATCGCCCTTCGCCGGGGCGGCGCCGAGGTTGACGTGCTTGCGGGCCATGTCCGGAGCGGCGGTGCGGATCGGGACAGACACCGCGGGCGTCTGTCCCCGAACCCTAGCTGTCGAGGAACGAGCGCAGCTTCCGGCTCCGCGACGGGTGCTTCAGCTTGCGCAGGGCCTTGGCCTCGATCTGGCGGATGCGTTCGCGGGTGACGCTGAACTGCTGGCCGACCTCCTCGAGGGTGTGGTCGGTGTTCATGCCGATGCCGAAACGCATGCGCAGCACGCGTTCCTCGCGCGGCGTCAGCGACGCCAGCACGCGGGTGGTGGTCTCGCGCAGGTTACTCTGAATGGCGGCGTCGATCGGCAGGACGGCGTTCTTGTCCTCGATGAAGTCGCCCAGGTGGCTGTCTTCCTCGTCGCCGATCGGCGTCTCGAGGCTGATCGGCTCCTTGGCGATCTTCAGGACCTTGCGCACCTTCTCCAGCGGCATGGCCAGCTTCTCGGCCAGCTCTTCGGGGGTCGGCTCGCGGCCGATCTCGTGCAGCATCTGGCGGCTGGTGCGGACGATCT
>CALALX010000010.1 GCA_937925635.1 uncultured Caulobacter sp. | reverse complement strand
CGGTCCCCCTCCCCAGCAAGCTGGGGAGGATTGCGCGTCTCTTGACGCCACGGCGCCATTGCCGCCCCTGCCCGCCTGCCGCACGATCCTCCTGACGGCGCCGGCAGAGCGCCTCGGGAGACGCCGATGAGCCAGGACACCGTCACCTACGCGGTCGAAGACCACGTCGCGATCATCACCCTGAACCGGCCCGAGCAGCGCAACGCGCTGAACTGGGACGCCTACGCCAGGCTCGAACAACACCTGCGCCGGGCGGTGACCGACACCGAGGCGCGCTGCGTGATCGTCACCGGCGCCGACCCGGCCTTCTGCTCCGGCGACGACGTGCGCGAGATCATGGCCGGGCCCAAGGCGGTCAGCGCCGACACCTCGCCCGTCGTGCGCCACAAGCCGACGCCGGCGGCGATGGCGGCGCTGGAGTGCGACAAGCCGATGATCGCGGCGGTCAACGGCGCGGCCGTCGGCTGGGGCATGGAGCTGGCCCTCTACGCCGACATCCGCATCTGTTCGGAGAAGGCGAAGTTCGCCGAGCTGTTCATCAAGCGCGGCCTGGTCTGCGACGTCGGCGGCTTCTACCGCCTGCCCTCGATCGTCGGGCCGGCCAAGGCAGCGGAGCTGCTGTTCACCGGCGACGTCATCGGCGCCGAAGAGGCGCTGCGCATCGGGCTGGTGTCGGAGGTCACGCCGCATGCTGAGCTGATGACCCGCGCCAAGGCGCTGGCCGCGCGTATCGCGGTGAACCCGCCGCTGGCCCTGCGCTACATGAAGGAAGGCCTGCGCCGCGGAACCTACGGCGACGCCCGCGAACTCGGCGGCTGGGCCATCGAGACCATCCGCGCCCTGATGAAGACCGAGGACCACAAGGAAGGCGTCGCGGCGTTCCTGGAAAAACGGGAGCCGGTGTTCCGGGGGCGGTGAGGCGGTGCGTCCTTCGAGACGCGGCTTCGCCGCTCCTCAGGATGACGAAGTTTGTAGAAGCCCATCCCCGTTCGTCATCCTGAGGAGCGAGCCTCAAGCGAGCGTCACGAAGGACGCAACGAAAAAGCCCCGGACCTTTCGATCCGGGGCTCTTCATTTCGGCCTGGGCCGGAAGCTTACGCTTCGTCCGAAGCGGCGGCTTCCTTCTGGACCTGGCGCTCGGCGATGCGGGCCGACTTACCGCGACGGTCGCGCAGGTAGTAGAGCTTGGCGCGACGGACGACGCCGCGGCGCTTCACCTCGATCGACTCGATCATCGGCGACATGATCGGGAAGACCCGCTCGACGCCTTCGCCGAAGCTGATCTTGCGGACCGTGAAATTGGCATGGAGGCCGGCGCCGGCCATGGCGATGACCACGCCTTCATAGGCCTGGACGCGCTCGCGCTCGCCTTCCTTGATCTTGACGTTCACGCGGACGGTGTCGCCCGGCTGGAAGTCCGGGGTGGTGCGGAGACCGGCGAGGCGCGCGGATTCTTCCTGTTCCAGTTCAGCGATGATGTTCTTCGCCATAGTCGTCATCCTTTCGTCGGGCTTCATTCGCCCTTTGCTTGTCGGTTGGCGAGGTGGGCTTCCCAGAGGTCGGGCCGCCGCTCGCGGGTCGTCTCGTTACGCATCTCCTGCCGCCACTGCGCGACCTTCTTGTGGTCGCCGGACAACAGCACCTCGGGGATGTCGAGTCCTTCGAACGTCCGCGGTCTCGTGTACTGCGGATGTTCGAGGAGGCCGTCCTCGAAGCTCTCTTCACTGAGCGACTCCGGCTGCCCGAGAACCCCCGGAACCAGTCGGACGCACGCCTCGATCGCCACCATCGCCGCCGCCTCGCCACCGGCGAGCACCGCGTCTCCGACGGAGACCTCCTCGAACCCCCGGGCGTCGAGCACCCGCTGGTCCACCCCCTCGAACCGGCCGCAGAGGACGATGATCCCCGGCGCCTCGGCCCACTGCTTCACCCGCGCCTGGGTCAGGGGCCGACCCCGGGCGCTCATGTACAAAAGCGGCCGTCCCGCGAGGTCGACACTGTCGAGCGCCGCCGCGATCACGTCCGCCTTCATCACCTGTCCAGGACCGCCACCCGCGGGGGTGTCGTCGAGGAAGCCGCGCTTATCCTTGGAAAAGGCGCGAATGTCCACTGTTTCAAGGCGCCACAGGTCCTGCTCGCGCCAGGCCGTGCCGATGAGCGACACGCCGAGCGGCCCGGGGAAGGCCTCGGGGAACATGGTCAGGACGGTGGCGGTGAACGGCATGGGCGGGTGTGTAGCGGCTAGGCGTCCAATTCGCGAATCCTCTCCCCATCGTCCTTCCTCTCCCATTTGGGAGAGGGGGACCATGCGGAGCATGGTGGAGAGGGAAGTGCGGAGATTGACTATTTGCAAAATGCTCGCGTAAATTGCATAGCGGTGGGGCGACCGTTCTGATGGAGTCCTTCCATGCAAGCCGACGAGAAGACCCGCGACCTCGCCAAGCGCTTGCGCCGCCGCATGAACCGTCCGCAGACCCTGCTCTGGGCCGAGCTGCGCGCCAATCGGCTGGACGGACTGCACATGCGCCGCCAGCACCCGATTGGCTCCTATGTGCTCGACTTCTTCTGCGCGTCCGTGAAGCTGGCCATCGAGGTCGACGGCGGCGTGCATGATATGCCGGGGCGTCGGGAGCGGGACGCTGACCGCGGCGCCTGGCTGGCGGCCCGCGGCGTGCGAACCCTTCGCGTCCCGGCGCACGTCGTCGAGAACGATATCGACCGTGTGCTCACCCGCATCCGGGAGGCGGTGGCGATCTGCCGACGGAGGCCTGACGTCGGACCGTAGCGCATCCCGCTCCACCACCCTCCGGGCGGTCCCCCTCTCCCAAATGGGAGAGGATCGCCAGCCTTCCTATTCCCCGCTCATCTTCAGGTGGATCTCTTCCGCGAAGTCGGGGAAGGGCGGCGGAGCGTACTTCAGGGCGGCCATTCTCTCCGCCACGCACTGGGCGATCGGGTGGTCGCTGGTGTGGCGGATGGCGTCGAAGGCGCCGGCCTTGAAGCTGAGCACGACGGTGAAGTTGGGCCGGCCCGTGGTCGTCTCGCCCGGCGCGCAGGCCTGGAAGATGGCCGGCATCGCCTTGCCCAGCGGCGGGTACAGTTGGTTGAGGCGGTACATCTGGGCCTTCGGATCCTTCTCGTACCGTTCGGCGCGGGCCAGAGCCTCGGCGTAGGCGAGCGCGGTGTCGGGCGCGGCGGCGAAGAAGATGGACGCGGCGGCGGACAGGACAGGAAGGATCAAGGCAGTTCTCTCCAGGGCAGGGCAAACTGCCCCGCAACCCGTGGCGACAGCAAGGCCGCTTGCCCCCACCCCCTCACAGGCCTAATGCGGGTTTCATGCAAGAGAGCGAAAACCTGATCGAGACCCTGGCGCTCGAGCCGATCGAGATGAACCTGTTCCGCGGGCGCTCGCCCAACGACGGCTTCCCCAGGATTTTCGGCGGCCTGGTCATCGCCCAGGCGCTGCTGGCGGCCTACGAGACGGTCGAGGACCGCGTCTGCCACTCGCTGCACGCCTACTTCATCCGGCCGGGCGACGTGCGCATCCCGGTGCTCTATCAGGTCGACCGCGCCCGTGACGGCGGCAGCTTCACGACCCGACGCGTGGTGGCGATCCAGAACGGCGAGCAGATCTTCAACCTGGCCGCCTCGTTCCAGGTGCCGGAAGAGGGCTACGAGCACCAGTCGCCCATGCCCGCCCATCCCTCGCCGGAATCGGTGGCCACCGAGATGGAGCAGGCCCTGGCCGAGAACAAGGACATGCCGCCGGCGATGATCGAGCACATGAAGCGCCGCCCGGTCGAGGTGCGCTGGCCCGATCCGCAGAACATGTTCAAGCCGGTGGCGAAGCCGCCCCGCAAGCAGGTCTGGATGCGCGCCAAGTCGCCGCTCGGCACGGAGGCCAAGTGGCAGCAGGCGGCCCTCGCCTACGCCTCGGACATGGCCTTCATGGAGACCGCCCTGCGCGTCCACGGCCTGACCTGGCGGACGAAGGGCATGCAGTCGGCCAGCCTGGACCACGCCATGTGGTTCCATCGCCCGACCAACTTCAACGACTGGATCCTGTTCGACCAGGACTGCCCGTCGACCAGTCAGGGGCGCGGCTTTATCCGCGGCGAGATGTACACCCAGGACGGCGTCCTCGCGGCCAGCGTGGCCCAGGAATGCCTGATGCGGGTGAAGGCCTAGCCTCCACCCGCATCCGCCTACGGCCGCGCCTCGAGGACCATGTTGGTCATCGTCTGGGTGGCGCGCCGGACGCGTGTGAAGCCCGCTTCCAGAAGCACCGCCGTCAGCCGCTTCTCGCCGGCCTGGGCGCCGAGCTGCAGCTCGCCCTGGGCGCGGGCGGCGGGCGTGCAGATCAGGGTCGAGCCCTGGTAGAAGATCTGCCCGATCAGATGCAGGTTCTCCGCCACGCTGTCGCCGGCCAGCGGCTCGACCAGCATCAGCGCGCCATCGGGCTTGAGGCTTTGGCGGATGTGGCGCGCGGCGCCGACCGGATCGCCCATGTCGTGCAGGGCGTCGAACAGACAGACCAGGTCGTAGCCGCCGCCCTCGTAGTCCGCCGCTCCGGCGGTCTTGAACACGGTGTTGCGGGCGACGCCGGCCTTTTCGGCATGAACCCGGGCGGCGGCGATCGACGGCGCATGGAAGTCCAGCCCCTCGAACCGCGACAGCGGCCAGGCCTGGGCCATCAGGATGGTCGAGGACCCGTGGCCGCAGCCGACGTCCGCGACCTTCGCCCCGCGCTGCAGCTTCTCGGCGACACCATCGAGGGCGGGAATCCAGTCTTCCAGCAGGTAGGTCTTGTAGCCGGTCTCGAAGAACCGCCCGACGCCGCAGAACAGGCAGTCGCTGTGTTCGCCCCAGCCGCGACCGGCGCCGGTGCGGAAGGTCTCGACCGCCTTCTCGTAGGTCGAGGCCAGCGAAAGGTTGAGCTGGAAATAGCCCTGCATGCAGGCCGGATGCCCTTCGGCGGCGAAGACCAGCGCCTGCTCGGGTGACAGCGACCAGGTCTCATCCTCGCCGTGGAAGGTTATGTAGCCGGCCGCCGCCTGTGCTCCGAGCCATTCACGCAGGTAGCGTTCATCGACTCCGGCCTCCGAGGCGATCTGGGCCGGCAACGCGCGGCCGAGCGCGACCATGGCGCGGTAGACGCCGGTCTGGTCGCCGATGTAGGCCAGCAGGCCCGCGCCGGCGCCGGCCGCGTCGGTCATCACCTTGCCCGTCAGCGCCTCCAGCTTCCGCAGGTCGACGTCGGTCTGTGCATTCATGTCCATGGTTGATCTCCGTCGCGCCCGTCCGGCGCGTCTGACTTGGGATGGCCCCTTGCGGCGACGGAGTAGGGACTGGCCCGAAACGGGGAAATGACCGATCGTCCGGCGAAGACCGCCAATCGTCCGTTTTTTCGCATGTGAAATACTTTAGGCTCGCGACATGAGCTCTGAGATCCTCTCGGACGTGCTGCGGACAGTGCGTCTGACCGGCGCCATCTTTTTCGACGTGACCTCGCGCGCGCCATGGGTGGCCGTGGCGCCCCCGACGGCCGAGCTCGCGGAGATGGTCATCCCGGGGGCCGAGCACGTCATCGAGTACCATGTGGTCCTGTCGGGAACCTGCTGGGCGGCGCGGTCGAGCGGCGACAACGAACCGCCGGTCAAGCTCGAGCCGGGCAGCATCGTGATCTTCCCGCACGGCCACGGCCATGTGCTGTCCAGCGCCCCCGGAATGCGGGCGCGGCCGGAGCTGGACCTATACCGGCTGCCGACCGAGGACCAGCGCCTGCCACATGTCCTTCGCAAGGACGATGGCGGCGAGGAGACCCAGCTGATCTGCGGCTTCCTGGGCTGCGACGCACGGCCGTTCAACCCGGTGATCGAGGCGCTGCCGCCGGTCGTACACATCGCCGATGGCTTCGGCGGCGACGGCATGCTGGGCCGGGCTGATCAGGGCGGCGGTGGCCGAGAGCCGTTCCCGACGACTGGGCGGCGAGTCCGTCCTGTCCCGCCTGAGCGAACTGATCTTCATCGAGATCGTGCGGCGATACGCCGAGCGCCTGCCGACCGGCGCGTCGGGATGGTTCGGCGCGCTGAGCGATCCGCAGGTCGGCCGCGCACTACGCCTGTTGCACGCCGAGCCGGCCCGGGCCTGGACACTGGCGGCGCTGGCGCGGGAGACGGGCCTTTCCCGCTCGGTGCTGGCTGAACGGTTCACGGCCGCCCTCGGCGCGCCGCCGATGACCTATCTGCAAAACTGGCGGATGCAGATCGCCTCCAGCCTGCTGGCCGTGGGGTCCCTGACCGTGGCGCAGATCGCCATGGAGGTCGGCTACGAGTCCGAGGCGGCCTTCAGTCGGGCCTTCAAGCGCGTCACCGGCGAGCCTCCGGGCGCGCGGCGCGGTCAGGGCTCCAGGCGGATGTCGGCGCGATCGGGATAGAAGGCCAGGTAGTCCTTGATCGGCGCCACCGCCTCGAACGGCTGTTCATAGGTCCAGACCGCCGCCTCGCCGCGCGCCCCGGCTTCGGGGATGCTGAAATAGGCGCAGTCGCCCTTGTAGGGACAGTAGGTATGGTGCGGCCCGCGCTGCAGGCGGGTCATGTCGACGTCCTCGCGCGGCACATACTGCACCGGCGGATAGCCCGCCTCGCGCAGGGTTAGCGCCGCGCGCGTGTCCGCCAGCAGCTTGCCGCCCACCGAGACGATGACGCGTCCGGGGTTGGGCGCGATGGTGATGGGATGGTCGGGTCCGGGGACCTTGATCTGACGCTCGCTCATGCAGCCTCCACGCTGAGGACAGGAGATGGGCGTTCCAGCGAGAAAGGCCAGACCCTATTCCACCTCGTTCGGCCGCACGGCGACGATCAGACCGTCGGCGAGGCGGACCTCGGGCACGGCCTCGCGGGTGAAGGGCAGGTACCAGGTGGGGCCGCCCTCGTCGGGGATGATCTCGAGGATGTCGCCGGCGCCGAAGTCCTGGACGGACTTCACCTTGCCGATCGCCTCGCCGGACGGGTCGATGACGGACAGCCCGATGAGGTCGGCGAGATAGAATTCGTCCTCGTCGGGCTCGGGCAGGGCGTTCCGGTCGATGTAGAGGCGCAGGCCGCGCAGGGCGTCGGCTTGTTCCTTGGTCTCGACGCCGGGGCAGCGGGCGATGATCCCGCCCTTGGCCTCACGCGCGGACGTGATGGTCAGGGCCGGAGAACCGTCCTGGCGCTTGAGCTCGCCGAAGCGGGCGAGCGCCAGGGGCTCTTCGGTGAAGGTGCTGATCCGCACCTCTCCGCGGACGCCGAAGGCGCCCGCGACACGGCCGACAGCGAGAAGGCGCACTTGCCCCATCTAGCCGATCCTTCCCGCGAAGGCGGGAACCCAAGCTGAGTTTGCGGCAGCCATGGCCGGTGCTCCGAAGGCAGCTTGGGCCCCCGCCTACGCGGGGGCGCTCGGCAAGAGCTTAGGCTTGCTCTTCGGTGGCTTCGGCGGCCGGAGCGTCTTCAGCGGCGGCTTCCGGAGCGGCCTCTTCAGCGGCGGCCTCGACGGCCGGAGCTTCTTCAGCCGGAGCGGCCTCGACTTCAGGTTCCGGAGCCGGAGCGGCGGCGGCGGCTTCAGCCTCGGCCTTGGCCGCGGCGGCGGCTTCGGCGCGGTCAGCTTCACGCTGGGCGCGCTCGGCGGCGCGTTCCTCGGCCTTCTTGCCCGGCTTGCCCTTGGTCGGGTTGTTGCCGGCCTTCCACTGGCCGACGCCTTCGGCGGCCAGGAAGCGGGCGACGCGGTCCGTCGGCTGGGCGCCCTTGGCGATCCAGGCGTTGATCGCGTCGAGCTTCAGGGTGACGCGCGGGGTCGGGCCGTCCTTGGGCAGCAGCGGGTTGTAGGCGCCCACCTTCTCGATGAAACGGCCATCGCGGGGCGAATGGCTGTCGGCGACGACGATCGAGTAGTAGGGGCGCTTCTTGGCGCCGCCACGGGCGAGACGGATCTTCAGCATTAGGGGTAGTCCTCTGGTCTAAAGTCTATTTCTTGAAGGGGTTGAAACCGGGAGGCAGCGAGGGGCCGCCAAGGCCGGGGAGGCCTCCCGGGGTAGGTGCGCCGCCGCCGAGGCCCTGAAGCTTCTGCTGCAGCTGTTCGAGTTCCTTGGGATCGGGCGCGGCCATCTTGCCGCCCCCGAGGGTCTTGAGGCGGTCCATGCCGCCGCCGCCCAGCATCTGGGCCATCCGGGCGAAGCCGGCGCCGCCGTTGCGGGTCATCATCTTCATCGCGTCGGCCATCTGCCGGTGCTGCTTGAGCAGTCGGTTGACCTCGGCCACGTCCACGCCCGCGCCGGCCGCGATGCGGCGCTTGCGCGAGGCGGCCAGGATGTCGGGCTTGCGACGCTCCTGCTTGGTCATCGAGCCGATGATGGCGCGCTGGCGCTTGATCGCCTTGTCGTCGATGCCGCTCTCGGCGATCTGACGCTTCATCTTCTGGACGCCGGGCAGCATGCCCATCAGACCTTCCATACCGCCCATCCGCTCCATCTGGGCGAGCTGGTCGGACATCATCTCCAGGTCGAACTGGCCCTTGGCCAGCTTCTTGGCCATGGCCTCAGCCTTGGCCTGATCGAGGTCGGTGGCGGCTTTCTCGACAAGGGCGACGATGTCGCCCTGGCCCAGGATGCGGCCGGCCACGCGGCGCGCGTCGAAGACGTCGAGCGCCTCGACCTTTTCGCCCGCGCCGAGGAACTTGATCGGCAGGCCGGTGACAGCCCGCATCGACAGGGCCGCGCCGCCGCGCCCGTCGCCGTCGGCGCGAGTCAGCACCAGGCCGGTCAGCGGCAGACGCTCATGGAAGGCCTTGGCGGTGCGGACGGCGTCCTGGCCGGTCAGGCTGTCGGCGACGAGCAGGGTCTCGGTCGGGACGGCGATCTGGGCGATCTGCGCCGCCTCGGCCATCATCTGCTCATCGAGCGTGGTGCGGCCGGCGGTGTCGAGGATCAGGACGTCATAGCCCTGCAGCTTGGCCGCCTGCAGCGCGCGGCGGGCGATGTCGACGGCGCTCTGGCCGGCGACGATCGGCAGGGTGTCGACCTCGATCTGCTTGCCCAGCGTGGCCAGCTGCTCCATCGCCGCCGGGCGGCGGGTGTCGAGCGAAGCCATCAGGACCTTCTTGCGGTCCATCTTGCTGAGGCGCAGCGCCAGCTTGGCGGCGGTCGTCGTCTTGCCCGAGCCCTGGAGGCCGGCCATCAGGATGATCGACGGCGGGTTCAGCGCCAGCTTGAGGCCCTCGGCCTCGTCGCCGCCAAGCATCTCGACCAGGCCGTCGTAGACGATCTTCACCACCTGGTCGGCGGGGCGGATCGAGCGGATCACGGCCTCGCCGGTGGCGCTCTCCTTGGCCTTGGCGATGAAGTCCTTGACCACCGGCAGGGCGACGTCGGCCTCGAGCAGCGCGACGCGGACCTCGCGCAGCGCCTCGTCGATGTCCTTCTCGCCGAGCACGCCGCGACCGGAAAGTCGGTCGAAGACGCCGCTGAGCCGTTCTGTAAGGCCTTCGAACATTCGCGTTCTAAACCGTCATCCTGAGCCGCCCGCCGAGGGCGGGAGTGTCGAAGGGGCAAACGCAATTCGCCCCCGTGGACGATCACGTCGACGGGGGGCCTCGCCGTCCTCGTCCGGCCATGAGAGGGGCGCCGGGGTCGTGACGGTGGAGGGCGCTGAACTGCATCTGCGCCGGAAGGCGGGCCTTATGCGCGGAAAAGGGAAGGAAATCAAGGCAGGAGAGTCGGCGCGCAATCCAGTCATGGTGAGCAGGCCCGCAGGGCCGTGTCGAACCACGCACGGCCTCACTGCGTCCTTCGACACGCGCCTTCGGCGCTGCTCAGGATGACTGTTGAGAGCGCTACCCCCTCAACTCCACCCCGTTCCCTTCGGGGTCCTTGAGGTAGATCGACAACCCCTCGCCGCCGGCGCCGTAGCGCAGGCCTTCCTCGCCGACCTCGACGCCGTGGGCCAGAAGGTGCGCCCGGACCGTCTCCATGTCGAAGCCGGCGACGTTGAGGCAGAAGTGGTCGAGGTTGCGCCCCTCCGCGCCCGGCGCCGCGCCGCCCATCTGGCCAAGCTTCCCGTCGACGCCGACGATGTCGATCAGGCTCGATCCCGCGCGCAGCTGGACCAGGCCGATGGAGTCCTGCCGCCGCTCGACCGCCAGTCCCAGAACGTCGACGTAGAAGGCGACCAGGGCCTCCTGGTCCCGGGCGCGGAGCACGAGATGGTCGATTCCGGCGATCCGCAGCATGTCGGCTCCTTGCCGTTGTCACAGGCCCCTTCTAGCCTCCCGGCGGGGTGTGCAGGAGGGGGCCTTGGTCGATCTTCAGAAATCGGGACGACGTCGCGAGGGCGCCAGTCCGGTACTGATGCTGGTCATCACGCTGGTGATCGCGGTGCTGCTCGGCGGCGGCTACATGGGCTACCGGATGATCCGGTACTGGATGACCTTCAGCACCGCGGAACAGGCGAAGTCAGCCCCCAACATGGCGGCCCTGACCCGCAAGCAGGTGATGGCCCGCATCAGCGTCAATGAACCCGGCGCCAGCCTGTTCGACTGGACCGAGACGGGGACCAGCGCCAGCGGCCTGAGCTGTTCGGTGATGAACCGCGGCGACATGGCGACCGGCTGGGCCTGGACCGTTTGCGGCGTCGGCGAGCGCGTCGTCCGCGTGTCGGTCGGCGCGCGCCAGGGCGTGATCAGCTCGAACTCCGAACTGCCCGCGCGGCTGATGCGCCGAATGGTCGCCGCCGTCGCGCCGGAGGCCCCGGCCGAGCACCGTTTCGAAGCCGGCGACGCCTTCAACTACTACTGGGGCAACTACGGCGGCGTGAGCATCGGCGGGGCGGCGATCCGGTTCTCGATCGACAACGACGGCGGCCTGACCCGGATCACCGCCACCCCGAGGACCGACAGCTAGGAAACCGGGAAACCCCGATCCCGCAGCAGGGCGTCGATCGTCACGTCGCGGCCGCGGAAGTTGCGGAAGGCGACCGCCGCGGGGACGGTGTTCCCGACGCTCATCACCGTGTCGTAGAGACGTTTGCAGACCACGGGGTCATAGGGGCCGCCGGCTTCCAGAAACGCTTCCCAGGCGTCGGCCGTCAGGGCCTCGGCCCAGGCATAGCTGTAGTAGCCGGCCGCGTAGGCCTCTCCCGCGAAGACATGGCTGAACCAGCCCAGCCGAGGCGCCAGCTCGCCCTCCTTCGGCAGGCCGATGCGGGCGACCTCCTTCTCATAGAAATCGACGAGGTCGATGTCCGCATCGCCGGCCAGGTGGATGCGCATGTCCAGCATCGCCGCCGACAGCTGGCGCGCGGTGGCGAAGCCCTGGTTGAAGGTCTTGGCCCTGCGCAGCTTGTCGGCCAGCGCGTCCGGCATGGGCTCGCCGGTCTGGTAGTGAACGGCGAAGCGACCGAGCACTTCCGGCGTCATCGCCCAGCGCTCGTAGATCTGGCTGGGGAACTCGACGTAGTCCCAGGTGACGTTGGCGCCGGCCAGGGTCGGGTAGGTGACGTTCGAGTTCAGGTGGTGAATGGCGTGCCCGAACTCGTGGAACAGCGCGACGGTGGCGTCGCTCCAGCTGAGCAGCGTCGGTTCGCCCGCGGCGGGCTTGGCGAAGTTGCAGTTGTTGGTCGAGATGACGGTTGTCGCCCTCGGGAACCGCCCCTGCTGGCGATAGACATTGGCCCAGGCGCCCGACTGCTTGCCCGGTCGCGCGAAGGGGTCGAAATACCAGAGCCCGCGGTGCGTCCCGTCGGCCCGCCTGACCTCCCAGACCTCGCCGTCAGGATGGGGCATGGCGATGCCCGACAGTCGTGTGAAGCTGAGGCCATAGACCTGGCCGGCGACCCAGAACATCGCCTCCTTCATCTTGTCCAGCTGGAGGTAGGGCTTCACCTCGGCTTCGGCGATATCGTACTTCGCCTTGCGGACCTTCTCGCCGTAGTAGCGGTAGTCCCAGGGACCGAAGTCCTTGTCCGCCCCTTGCGCCGCGTCGCCTTCGGCCGCGGCGAGGGCCTTCATGTCGGCGACCTCCTCGCCCATTCTGGCGATCGCCGGCCGAAGCAAGGCTTCCATCAGGGCGACGGCGTTCTCCGGCTTGCCGGCCATGCGGTCGGCGACCCGCCAGTGGGCGAAGGTCTGAAAGCCCAGCAGCTTGCTCCGCTCGGCGCGCAGCTTGAGGATTTCCTTGATGACGGGCGTGTTGTCGGTCGGCGCGCCGGCGTGGCTTCCCAGGCCCATGCGCAGGTCCCAGGCCTTCTTCCGTAGCGCCCGCTCCGTGGCGAAGGTGAGGAAGGGATTCATCGCCGAGCTGTTGTTCTCGATGACCCACTTGCCGGCCAGGTCGCGAGCTTGGGCGGCGGCCGCCGCCTGGCCGACCACCGATTGCGGAACGCCGGCCAGATCCTCGACCTTGTCGAGCACCAGGACATCGGTCTGCTCGTCCGCCAGCAGGTTCTTGCCGAACGTCGTGTAGAGGTCGGCGAGACGCAGATTGATGGCCGCCAGACGAGACTTGCCCGCCGCATCCAGCGCCGCGCCCGATTGCACGAAGTTGTTGTGGTAGACCCAGACCAGCCGTTGCTGCTCCGCTGTCAGGCCCGAGCGCTCGCGCGCGGCGTAGACGGCCTGGATGCGGGCGAACAGCGGACCGTTCTGCGTCAGCTCGTCCGCGTAGGCGGCCAGCACCGGGGCCATCCGCGCCTCGATGGCCTGCATCTCCGGGGTGATCAGCACCGAGGTGTGCACATAGTAGAGCGTCGAGACGTTGTTGAACGCCTCTCCCGAACGTTCCAGCGCCTCGATGGTGTTGGCGAAGGTCGGCGCGGACGTGTTGGCGACGATGGCGGCGATCTCGGCCCGCTGCATGTCCATCGACTCGCGGAAGGCCGGCTCGAAGTCGGGCAGTCGCACCTTGTCGAAGGGCGGCAGGCCCTCATAGGCGCCGACCCATTTCTGGAGCAGCGGATTGCCAGACGCGGCCAGGGCGCGGCTGGCGGTGGCGACGACGGCCAGGGCGGCGCCTGTGGCCAGGAAGCTACGACGGTCCATGGATTCCCCCGTGAAAGAAAAAGGGCCGCGGCGCCCTGACCGCCGCGGCCCTTCGCTCAGTCTGATCAGGCGCCCGCCGGAACGGGGAAGCCCCGATCGCGCATCAGCGCCCCGATCTTCGGATCGCGTCCGCGGAAGGCGCGGAACTGATCGGCCGGATCGACGCTGTTGCCGCGCGACATAATCTCGTCGTGCAGGCGCTTGGCGGTGGCCTTGTCGTAGAGGCCTCCGGCCTCCTTGAAGGCCTCGGCGACGTCGGCGGTAAGGGTGTCCGACCACAGGTAGCTGTAGTAGCCGGCCGAGTAGCCGTCGCCGGAGAAGACATGGCCGAACTGCGGGGTGCGGTGGCGCATGACGATCTCGGACGGCATGCCGAGCTTGGCCAGCTCCTCACGCTCGAACGCGTCCGGATCGATGTCGACGTCGCCGGCGAGGTGCAGCTTCATGTCGATCAGGGCGCTGGCGAGGTACTCGGTGGTGGCGAAGCCCTGGCCGAACTTGCTGGCCTTCTCGATCTTGGCGACCAGCTCTGCGGGGATCGGCTTGCCGGTCTGGTAGTGCAGCGCGAAGCGGTTCAGCACCTCGGGCGTCGGCAGCCAGTGCTCGTTCAGCTGGCTCGGGAACTCGACGTAGTCGCGCGCGACAGCGGTGCCGGAAACGCCCGGGTAGGTGACGTTCGAATTCAGGCCGTGAATGGCGTGGCCGAACTCGTGGAACAGGGTCTCGGCGTCGTCCCAGCTGATCAGCACCGGTTCACCGGGCTTGCCCTTGATGAAGTTGGAGTTGTTGCTGACGATGGTCTTCACGTCGTTCCGGAACCGCTCCTGGTTCCGGTAGGCGTTCATCCAGGCGCCCGAGCGCTTGCCCTCGCGGGCGTAGGGATCGAAGTACCACAGGCCGACCAACTGGCCGCCGCGGTTCACTTCCCAGACGCGGATGTCCTCGTGATAAACGGGCACGCCGCTGATCTGCTTGAACTCGAAGCCATAGAGCTGGCCGGCGGCCCAGAACATGCCTTCGCGCAGCTTTTCCAGCTGCATGTACGGCTTCACCTCGTTCATATCGAGGTCGTACTTCGCCTTGCGGACCTTCTCGGCGTAGAAGCGGTAGTCCCAGGGCTGCAGCTTGAAGCCGCCCTTCTCCGCGTCGATGATCGCCTGCATTTCGGCGACATCCTTGGCGACCTGGGCGATGGCCGCCGGCCACACCGCCTCCATGAGCGCCATGGCGTTCTCGGGCGTCTTGGCCATGGCGTTCTCGAGGCGCCAGTGGGCATGGGTCCTGTAGCCGAGCAGGTTGGCCCGCTCGACGCGAAGCTTCAGAATCCGGCTGATGATGGCGTTGTTGTCGGTCGCGCCGCCGTTGTCGCCGCGGTTCACGAAGGCCCTCCAGACCTTCTCGCGCGTGGCGCGCACCGGCGAGTAGGTCAGGTAGGGATCGACGCTGGAGCGCGTGTTCACGATGATGAACTTGCCCGGCATCTTGCGCTGTTCGGCGCTGGAGGCGGCGTTGGCCTTCAGGCCTTCCGGCAGGCCGACCAGGTCGGCGGCGGTCAGTTCGATGAAGGTGTTCTCGTCGGCCAGCAGGTTCTGGCTGAACTTGGTGTAGAGGCCCGCCAGCTCCTCGTTGACCGCGGCGACGCGCTTCTTGGCCTCGGGGCTCAGCTTGGCGCCGGACCGCACGAAGTTGGTGTAGTAGATCCAGGTCAGGCGCTGCTGCTCGGGCGTCAGCGCGGCCTTGGCCGGCGAGTTGTAGACCGCCTCGATGCGGGCGAAGAGCTTCTCGTTCTGGGTGATCTTGTCCCCGAACGCGGTCAGCTTGGTGTCCAGCACGGTCTCGACCTGCTGGAACTCCGGCGAGCTCATGTTGGAGCCCCAGATGCCGTAGTAGGTGTAGTAGTCGGTCAGCATGCGGCCGCTGTCTTCCAGCGCCGCGATGGTGTTCTCGAAGGTCGGCGCCTCAGGATTTGCGGTGATCGCGTCGATCTCGGCCAGGTTCTTCGCCATGGCCTCCTCGGCGGCCGCGGCGAAGTCGGAGACCTTGACCTTGTCGAAAGCCGGAACCCCGCCATAGGGCCCGGTCCAGGTCTGGGTCAGGGGATTGCCGGCGGCGGTGGCGGCGAGCGCCTTGCCGGCAAGGCCGGAAAGGGCCGCGGTGGCCGCGGTGGCGGCGAGGAAGTTACGACGATGCACGGAGGGTTCGCTCCCAGGATAAGTTTGCGGCGGACCCTAGCTCCCCCTTCCCTGTACGTCACATGAACCACTTGTAATCTGCTTACGGATCGGAGGCGGCGCCTTTCGCCAGGACCCGGCGCGCTCTAAAGCGAAAGTCATGTCCATCGGCGTCTTCGATTCCGGCGTGGGCGGCCTGACCGTCCACAGAGCGCTCGTCGAGCGCTTCCCCTCGGCCGACTTCATCT
Organism: uncultured Caulobacter sp.; assembly: GCA_937925635.1. GTDB lineage: Bacteria > Pseudomonadota > Alphaproteobacteria > Caulobacterales > Caulobacteraceae > Caulobacter. The sequence goes on along the minus strand of CALALX010000010.1, from coordinate 27,454 downwards.
ACCTCGCCGACCAGGCCAACGCCCCCTACGGCGGGCGGCCGGGCGAGGAGATCGTCGAGCTGACCAGGGCCGGCTGCATGCGGCTGTTCGACGAGGGCGCCAACCTCGTCGTCCTGGCCTGCAACACCGCCTCGGCCATCGCCCTGCGCCGTCTGCAGCAGACCTGGCTGCCGGGCTACCGGCGCGAGACCGGGCGGGCGCTGAACGTGCTGGGGATCATCGTTCCGACCATCGAGGCCGCCACCGGCCTGCCCTGGGAACATGAGGCCGACCGTCGCGGCGAGCAGGTGCAGAAGGTCGATGTGCTGGGCGTCTTTTCCACCCCAGGCACCGCCAGCAGCCGCGTGTTCGAGATCGAGATCGACAAGCGCAAACAGGATCTGGCCGTCTTTTCCGAACCCTGCCCGAACCTGGCGCGGCTGATCGAGCAGGACGCGTCGCGTGAGGTGCTCGCCGCCGAAATCTCAGGCCATGTCGACGCCCTTCGGCGCCGCATCGGGCGGCCGCCGGACCGGGCGATCCTGGGCTGCACCCATTACGAGATCGTCGCCGACCTGTTCCGCGACGCCCTGCCCGCGGGCACGCCGCTGATCCACCAGCCGGACTCCACCGCCGACGCCCTGTCGCGCTACTTCGAACGGCATCCGGAATATGATCTCGGGGCTTCCGGCAAGCGCCGGTTCCTGACCACCGGCGCGCCGGGCGAACAGAACGGCCTGGTCGCGACCTTCTGGGGCGGCCCGCTCCGGTTCGAAGCCGCGTGAGCGACTCTTGATCGCCACCACTTGATTGCTTAATCAAGCGGTGCTTCCCTTCCCATCTCAACAGGCGGGAGGCGTCTTATGAAATCCGCGATCGCGGCCCTTGCCGGCGCCGCCCAGATGCTCGTCGCCGGCGCGGCGTCGGCGGAGGTGAAATCGACCTGGGAAGCCGGCTTGCGGACGGAGAACCGCGTCGTCGTCGCCGCGCCGCCGGAGAAGGTCTACCTCGCGCTGGGCGAGATCGGTCGCTGGTGGAACGGCGAACACAGCTACTCGGGCGACTCGCGCAACATGACCATCGAGCTCAAGCCCGGCGGCTGCTTCTGCGAGGCCCTGCCCGGCGGCGGTGTCATGCACGGCGAGGTCATCCTCGCCTGGCCAGGCACGACGCTCCGCATCCGGGGCGGCTTCGGGCCGCTGCAGGATGAGGGCGCAAGCGGAGCCCTGACCTTCAACCTGAAAAAGGTCGAGGGCGGCACCGAGGTCGTCCAGACCTACGCGATCGGCGGCCTGAGACCGGAAATGGTCAAGGCCGCCCCGCTGTTCGACAGCGTGTTCGGCGAGCAGCTGACGCGCTTCAAGAGCTACGTCGAGACGGGCCAGCCGACGAAGTAGCTTGATCCGTCATCCTCGCCCTTGTGGCGAGGACCCCCGTGTCGGTTCGCAGGTGAGAGCGTGATCTTTCTCTCACAATGAAGCTGAGCGAGGGGTCCTCGGGACGAGCCCGAGGATGGCGAGGACTATTGAGCCGCCGCTTCGCCCGCGATGACGGCGCTGGCCGCGTTGACCACGGCCGCGATGCGCACCGCCGCCTGGACGCTGGTGTTCGGCACGCCGTGTTTCTTCAGTTCCGCCTCGTGCGCATCCAGGCACATGCCGCAGCCGTTGATCGCCGAGACGGCGGTCGACCACAGCTCGAAGTCGACCTTCTCCACGCCCGGATTGGCCAGCAGGTTCATGCGGAGTTTCGCCGGCAGCGTGCCGTACTCCTTGTTCTTCATCAGGTGCAGGGCGCGGTAGTAGACGTTGTTCATGCCCATGATGGCGGCCGCGGCCTTGGCGGCGGTCAGGGCCTCTTCCGACAGCCCGGCGGCGCGGGCGGCCGCCTCAAGGTTCTTCACCACCGCCGGAACGCCGACCGCGTGGGCCGACGCGACGAACGCCCCCCACTTCTGCTGGTCGGTCAGCAGGGTCTCGTTGCTCAGCGACGACAGGTTCAGGCTCAGGTCCTTGGCGTAGGCGGGCAGCAGATCGCGCAGGGCGTCCAGCGACATGGAGGCGCTCCGTTGAAACAGTTTGAATTGGAAAGGAGGGGTCCGGGACCCCGCGCCGTCAGGGGGAGGGAGACTGAGGCGGGGTCCCGGGCCGTGCGGCCCCGGGGGGCGTGGGCCGCGATCTTCTCTGGTCGGCCTTACTCGGCGGCCAGGTTCAGAACGTCGCCGCCGACCGCGCGGTTGCACGGGCACAGCTCGTCGGTCTGCAGGGCGTCCAGGACGCGAAGCGTGTCGGCCGGCGCACGGCCGACGTTCAGGTTGGTGACGTAGACGTGCTGCACGACGTTGTGCGGATCGACCACGAAGGTGGCGCGCAGGGCGACGCCTTCTTCCTCATCCAGGACGCCGAGGGCGCGCGCGAACTTGCCGCTGTTGTCGGCGAAGCTCCAGATCGGAAGCTTGTCCAGATCCGGATGCTCACGGCGCCAGCCGAGCTTGCTGTGCTCGTTGTCGGTCGAACCGCCCAGGACGACCGTGTCGCGGTCAGCGAATTCCTTGTTGAGGCGGGCGAACTCGGCGATCTCGGTCGGGCAGACGAAGGTGAAGTCCTTCGGATAGAAGAAGATGACCTTCCACTTGCCCGGGAACGACTCGTTGGTGACGGTCTCGAACGCGCTCTCGCCGTTCTCTTCGTGACGATTGAAGCCCGGCTTCACGCCGACGACCTTGAACTCCGGAAGCTTTTGACCAACGCCGAGCATACTGAACGACTCCTTGAACGGATGAAGGGTGAGCGCGGAACGAACGGGTTCCCTTCAGGTCGCCCGCTCATGACAGGGGGCTAGGTAGTGTGCGCCGCAGCATTGTTCCAATCGATAATTCTTTCCGATTGGATCGATTTTTTCTATGGTGGGCGATGCTCCCGTCCCTGCGCCAGCTCCAGTACCTGGTCCATCTCGCCGACCACGGCTCGTTCAGCCGCGCGGCCCAGGCGGCGCATGTCACCCAGCCGACACTGTCCGCCGGCATCGCGGAGCTGGAGAAGGTGCTGGGCGCGCCGGTCGTGGACCGGGCCCGCTCGGGCGTGATCCTCACCGCGGCCGGGGAGGAGGCGGTGCGCCGCGCCCGCGCCATCCTCGACCAGGCCGAGGGTCTCGTGCAGGCGGCCCAGGGCGCCGGCCAGCCGCTCAGCGGCCGTTTCCGGCTCGGCGTCATCCCGACCATCGCGCCCTTCCTGCTGCCCAAGGCCTTGCCTGTGCTGCGCAAGCGGTATCCGAAGCTGCGGCTGTTCCTGCGCGAGGACCTGACGAACCGTCTCATCGCGGCGCTCAAGGCCGGCGCCCTGGACGCCGCCCTGATCGCACTGCCCTACGATATGACCGGCCTGAAGTGGGCGCATGTCGAGGATGATGAGCTCCTGGCCGCCGCGCCGGCCGGGCACCGGATCCTGAAGGACAGCAGGGTCAATCCCGAGAGTCTGTCGCCCAAGGACCTCATCCTGCTCGAAGACGGCCACTGCCTGCGCGACCACGCCCTCGCCGCCTGTGGCCTCGAGCCGCCCAGGGCGAGCGACGAGGAGACCTTCGCGGCCACATCCTTGCCGACGCTCGTCCAGATGGTCGGTTCCGGCCTGGGCGTGTCCTTCCTGCCGGCCATGGCGGTGGCGGCGGGCCTGACCGACCACGTCAACGTCGCCACCCGCCCCCTCCAGGCCGATCATCCCAGCCGCGAGATCGTCGTCGCCTGGCGCGCCGGGTCGAGCCGCGCGGCCGAGGGGCGACTGCTGGCGGAGGTGCTGCGGGGACTCTGAGCCCGGGGCGCGGGCGGACCAGAGCATGCCGCTATTCGATACAATTTCGATATATCGACCTTGACGTCTGGCCAATTCGATATATCTTGATTTTCGATATATCTAGAAAGGCTCTAACCATGCATCGCCATTTCGGCTTTCATCATCACGACAAGCACCATCGCTTCGGCCGCCACGGCTGGGGCGGACATCACGGGCCGCGCGGCGGCGGGCGCGGCGGGCGGTTCGGCCGCTTCTTCGACCACGGCGACCTGAAGCTGGTCATCCTGCGCCTGATCGCCGAGAAGCCGCGCCACGGCTACGAGCTGATCAAGGAGATCGAGGAGCAGGCCGGCGGCGCCTATTCGCCCTCGCCCGGCGTCGTTTATCCGACCCTGACCTGGCTTGAGGAAATGGGCTTCGTCACCGCCGCCGACGCGGCAGGCGGGCGCAAGCTCTACACCGTCACGACCGAGGGCGAGGCCCACCTGCGCGCCAATGAGGCCCAGGCGGCGGGCATCTTCCAGCGCATGGCCGAGGCCGCCGCGTCGAGCGCCGCCTTCTCGCCGCAGATCCTGCGGGCCCGCGAGAACCTGCGCACGGCGCTCAAGCTCAAGCTGACCGCCGGCGGCCTGACCAAGGAACAGATCGCGACGATCTGCGACGCCCTGGACGCCGCCGCCGCGACCGTGGAGCGCGCCTGATGCGGAGTCTGGCCTCCGTCTCCACCGCCAACGCGGCCAAGTACCTGGCACAGTTGTGCAAGCACTGGTCGCACCGCTTCGCGGTGGCCTTCGACGCCACCGCCGGGCGGATCGAGACGCCGGCCGGCGTCTGCCTGCTAACGGCCGCGCCGGGCCGGCTGGGCGTCGTCATCGAGGCGCGGGACGAGGCCGCCCTGACCCGGCTGGAGGATGTCTTGGCCGAGCATCTCAACCGCTTCGCCTTCCGCGAAGGCGCCCTGCGCTTCGCCTGGACGCGGACGTCGACATAGCCCTCCGCCCACGGCGCATGTGAAACAAAAGCGTCGACGAAGTATCATGTGGGCGTCTCACCGCCCCCCTATGCGCCCCCTGTCAAAACGACACCCGTCGCCTGTCTCCTTCAGGCGCGGGGCCTGAGGGGGCTATCCAATGACAAAGACCGCGCTCTTCGCGCTCGTGGCGCTCGCGCCCATGATGATGGCGGGCCAGGCGCTGGCCGCCGAGGGCGCCGCCGCCGGCGCCGAAACGCCGACCACCGTCCAGGAACTGATCGTCACCGGCGAGATCGTCTACCGTGACCGCACGGACGCGACGGCGCCGACGCTGTCGTACGATCAGGAGTATTTCCAGCGCTTCGAGCCCGTTTCCGCCGGCGACGCCATGAAGCGGGTGCCCAGCGTCACCTTCCTGTCGGACGTGCTGGAATCGGACGGCGCCCGCCTGCGCGGCCTGTCGCCCGGCTACACCCAGATCCTGATCAACGGCGACCGCGTCCCGGGCGCCCTGGCCGACCGCTCGTTCTTCGTCGACCGCATTCCGGCCGAGCTGCTGGAGCGCATCGAGATCATCCGCGCGCCGTCGGCCAACCGCAGCGGCGACGCCGTCGCCGGCGCCCTGAACATCGTCCTGCGCGACGCCTACACGCTCGACGGCGGATACGTCCGCGGCGGCGTGACCTACTACAATGACCAGGAGTTCGCCGAGAACTACGGCTTCTACTGGGGCGGCGAGTTCGCCGGCGGCCGTCTGCTGGTCGGCGCGAACGTCCAGGGCCGCCTCAGCCCGAAGGAGAAGTTCAGCCGGCGTTATGACGAACCGGGCGGCACGCTCGACAACATCGAAGTGCAGACCGACGTCCGTGACGGGACGGACTACTCGTTCAACGCCAGCTATGTCGTCGACGTCGCCGGCGGCGAGCTGACCCTCGACGGCTACTTCGTTCGCACCGACCGGATCCAGGACGAAGACTCCTGGGAGTACGCCTCGGGCATCAAGAACGACGCCAACTGGGAAACCCTGAACGACAACGATCGCGACATCGTCACCGACAGCTGGTCGCTGCGCGGCAAGTACGTGGTCGACATGCTGGGCGGCAAGAGCAAGTTCAAGCTCGGCTACTCGGCCCTGGTCGACGACCAGTTCGAGTTCGAGAACGACCTCGAGTTCCTGCGCGACGCCACGCCCTTCCCGGACGCCGACCGTTTCACGCGCGACGAGACCAACACCGACCTTGAGGATTCCGAACTCGAGGCCTCGTTCGAGCACGAGCGTGACCTCGGCGCCGCCAAGCTGACCTTCGGTCTGCAGTACGCCGGCAAGCAACGCGACAACCGGGTCATCGAGGCGCGCTCGCGCTTCACGATCGCCAACGGCGTCAACAGCGGCGCGACCTTCCCGGCTCCGGGCGCCTTCACCCTGCAGAACGACGCGGACGTGGCGATCGAGGAAACCCGTCTCGATCCGTTCGTGATGGTTTCGGGCAAGGCGGACTGGGGTCGCTGGGAAGCGGGCCTTCGCTATGAGACCACCGACGTCACGATCACCGACGACAGCACCGGCGTGCTGCCCGGCGCGCGGATCACCGAGAACGACTACACGGCCCTGCTGCCCTCGGCGAATTTCCGCTTCAACGTCGGCGACGACGGCCGGATCAACGTCTCGGTCGGCCGCACCGTGCGCCGCCCGAACTTCGACCAGATCCAGCCGGTCCTGCTCGTCGAGGAGTACGGCGATGACGACTTCGTCGGCAACCCGGACCTGAAGCCGGAAACGGCCTGGGGCCTCGACGTCGGCTACGAGCGTCGCCTCCCGGGCCGCGGCATCGTCGGCGTCAACGTCTTCTATCGCGACGTCACCGACCTGATCGAGGACGTGAACACCGGCCTCGAGGGCGACGGCGGCCCGGGCACCTTCATCTACACCGTCGACAATGTCGGCGACGGCAAGGTCTGGGGCATCGAGTTCGACCTGTCCACGCCGCTGACCTTCATGGGCCTGGACAACACCGGCGTGTTCTTCAACTACAGCTGGCTGGACAGCGAGGTCACCGACTTCCTGGGCGACCGCAAGTTCAACGACCAGTCGGACTACGTCTTCAACGTCGGCTTCATCCAGGACGTCCCGACCTGGGCGGCCGCCTTCGGCGTCACCTACCGCAAGCAAGGCGACGCCTGGGGCCGCGTGGCTCTGGAAGAAGTCCGCACCGAGTACGGCGGCGATCTGGAGGCCTTCGTCGAGAAGCGCTTCGGCGAGAGCGTCGTCGTCCGCCTGACCGGCCAGAACCTGCTCGATTCCTCGAAGGACGAGGTGTTCGACAAGTTCGGGACGCTCGCGGACCAGGCTTCGCGGTCTTACGACGAGTACGAGCTCGAAACCGAGAAGGCCGGCCCGGTGTATCAGCTGACCGCCCGGTGGGCGTTCTAGGCCGCACTTCCTCCCCAGTGATGTACGGCAAAGCCCCCGTCGCTCTCGCGACGGGGGCTTCTTTCTTTCCATGCGCCTCGGCGGAGGCGGAAGGTGGAGAACCGGATCAGTCCATCAGCTGCTGGCTGAGGTAGGTATATTCCAGCGCCAGACGGGTCGCCGTCTCGTCGAGGTTGGCGGCGGCGGAGTGCCCGCCGTCGATGTTCTCGTAGTAGAGGTAGCTGTAGCCCAGCGCCTTGAGCCGCGCGGCGGCCTTGCGGGCATGGGCGGGATGGACGCGATCGTCCTTCGTCGAGGTTTCCAGGAACACCTTCGGATAGGGCTTGCCCGCCCTGAGGTTGGAGTAGGGGTCGTAGGCCGCGATCCAGGCCCGCTCCTCGGGGATCGCCGGGTCGCCGTACTCGCCCACCCAGGACGCGCCGGCGCCGATGCGGGTGTAGTTCAGCATGTCAAACAGCGGCACCTGGATGACGATGGCGTTGTAGAGGTCCGGGCGCTGGGTCAGGGCCACGCCCATCAGCAGACCGCCGTTGCTGCCGCCCATGACGCCCAGCCGCCGCGGGCTGGTGATCTTGCGGGCGATCAGGTCCTCGGACACCGCGAAGAAGTCGTCATAGACCTTCTGGCGGTTGGCCTTGAGTCCGGCCTGGTGCCAGGCGGGACCGTACTCGCCGCCGCCGCGGATATTGGCCACGACGTAGACGCCGCCGCGTTCGAGCCAGAGCTTGCCGACGTTGGGCGAGTAGCCGGGCGTCATCGAACTCTGGAAGCCGCCGTAGGCGTAGAGCAGCGTCGGGGCCGAGCCGTCGTACTTCAGGTCCTTCGGACGGACGACGAAATAGGGAACCTTGGTCCCGTCCTTCGAGGTCGCGAAGAACTGCTCGACCACGTGCGTGGAGGCGTCGAACCGGGCCGGCGAGGCCTTGATCGTCTCGACCTGGCCGCTGGCCGCGTCCGCCAGCCAGAAGGTCGACGGCGTCAGGTAGTTGGCGACCGTGACGAAGACCCGGTCGTCGGTCTCGGAGGCCGAGCCGATTCCGATCGAGGCGTTGGCCGGCAGATCGAGCGCCCGGCTGGTCCAGCCGTCGGCGCCCGGCGTGAAGACCAGCGCCTTGCCCTTCACATCCTCGTAGAGGGCGACGATCAGCTTGTTGCGGCTGAGATTGATCCCCTCGATCGACTGGTGCGCGGTCGGCCGCAGGATCAGGGTTGGATGGGCCTTGTCCGCATCGGCCTTGATGGCGGCCAGGTCGAAGGCGGCGAGGTCGCCCTGCTTCAAGCCGTGGGCGGCCCAGTCCTCTTCCAGGGTGAAGACCAACCGGCCCTGCACGAGACCCTGGATCGAGCTCTTCAGCGGGAAGGGCAGCTTCACCGCGCCCTTGTCGGTCAACAGATAGGTTTCGCTCTCGAAGAAGCTGACCGCGCGGTTGATCATCACCGCCTCGACCCTGCCGTCGGCGTCGCGCAGGACGTAGGGCGAGGCGGAGACGTCATCGACCGTGCCCCGGAACACCTCGGTCGCCGCCGACAACGGCGCGCCGCGCGTCCAGCGCTTGATGACGAAGGGATAGCTCGATTTGGTCATCGTGCCCTCGCCCCAGTCGCGGGCGACAAGCAGGGTGTCCTTGTCCACCCAGGTCACGTTCTGCTTGCCCTCGGGCAACTCGAAGCCGCCGACGACAAAGGTCTTCGTCACCGAGTCGAACTCGCGGTAGACGACCGCGTCCTTGCCGCCGTCCGACAGGGCGACAAGGCAATAGCGATCCTCGGGGGCCAGGCAGCTGGCGCCCTTGTAGACCCAGTTCCTGCCCTCGGCCTTGGCCAGGGCGTCGATGTCCAGCACCGTCTCCCAGACCGGATCGGCCGTGCGGTAGCTGTCCATCGTGGTCTTGCGCCAGATCCCGCGCACATGGACGGCGTCCTGCCAGAAGTTGCTCAGTTTCCCGTCGCCGGAAAAGCCGACGGCCGGGATGCGGTCCTTGGCCTGCAGGATGGTCAGGGCCTGCTGGCGCAGCGCCGCGTAGCGGGCGTCACCCTGCAGCGAGGGCAGCGAGCGCTCGTTCTCGGAGCGGGCGAAGGCCATCGCGCGCTCGCCCTCGATCTCCTCCATCCAGGTATAGGGATCGTCGGTCGAGGGTGCGGGAACGGCGGCGGACGCGGTAAGGGCTGAGAGGGTCATGGCGGCTGCCAGCAGGTAGGTACGCATGCTCAATCCATCAATTGCCGCGACAGGTACGTATAGTGCATCGCCCACCGCCTGGCGTTCGCGGCGGGATCGGCGCCGTTGGCGTGACCGCCGTCAGTGTTCTCGAAATAGAGGTAGTGCGCGCCGACCTCGGCCAGGCGCGCGGCGAACTTGCGGGCGTGGCCCGGGTGGACGCGGTCGTCCTTGGTCGAGGTGGTGATGTAGGCCAGCGGGTAGGTCACGCCCGGCCGCACGTTCTGCTGCGGCGAATAGGTCGCGATCCAGGCGGCCTCCTCGGGCTTGGTCGGATCGCCGTACTCCCCGATCCAGGACGCCCCGGCCGGCAGGAGGTGGTAGCGCATCATGTCGAGCAGCGGGCTCTCGACGACCACGGCGTTCCACAGGTCCGGCCGCTGGGTCATCGCCACCCCGGCCAGCAGTCCGCCGTTCGAGCGTCCATAGAAGCCTAGGTGGCGCGGCGAGGTGATCTTGCGCCGGATGACGTCCTCGGCGACGGCGAACAGGTCGTCGTAGGCGCGTTGCCGATTCCCCTTCAGCGCCGCCTCGTGCCAGGCGGGGCCGAACTCGCCGCCGCCGCGGATGTTGGCGACGACGTAGGTGCCGCCGCGCTCCAACCACAGCTTGCCGACCAGAGGATCGTAGACGGGCAGCTTGCTCAACTGGAAGCCGCCGTAGGCGTGGATCAGGGTCGGGTCCTTGCCGTCATGGGCGTGGCCTTTCGGATGGATGACGAAATAGGGGACTTTCGTGCCGTCCTTGGAGACCGCTTCCTTCTGCTCGACGACATGGGTCGAGGCGTCGAAGCGGGCCGGCAGGGTCTTGGCGACCTCGGCCTTGCCCGTGGTCAGCTCGGCCAGGCTCAGCTGGGTTGGGGTGACGAAGGTCTCGACGGTGAAGAACAGCTGGTCGCCGCTGTCGCTGGTGGAGACCAGCGAGACGGCGGCGTTGTCGGCGGTCGGCAGGGTCGACGCGCGCCAGCCCCATTCGCCACGGTCCTCGAAGGTCATCAGCCGGCCGCGGACGTTGTCATAGACGACGGCGGCGACCCGGTTGTCGGTCACCGCGACCTGGTCGATCGATTGGCGGTCGGTCGGCGCGAAGATGACGCAGGGATCGCAGTTGTTGCTGATGACGATCTCGCCGTTCGGGCCGGTCAGGGGCTTGCCCAGCGCCTTGTCGGGCGTGATCGAGATCAGGGTCCCGGCCGCGAAAGCTCTCGGCTCCTTGTCGTTCGGGAAGCGCGGACCGGCCCAGGACTCCTCCAGCGTCACGACCAGATCGCCGCCGACAAAGCCCTGGATCGTGGACCGCTGCGGCAACCGGGTCTTCTCGACCCCCTTGTCCGTCAGGATCGAGTATTCGGTGTGGAAGAAGTCGACGGCCCGCTGCAGGACGACGACGCGGGCGCCGACGCGATCGCGATAGACGGCCGGCGAGGCGCTGACGTCCTTGCGGTCGCCGCGAAACACTTCCGTCGCCGCCGACAGCGGCTGGCCGCGCTTCAGCGTCTTCACGACGAAGCCATAGCCAGACTCCGTGGTCGTGCCGCCCCCCCAGTCGCGGGTCAGGATCAGGGTGTCGGCGTCCAGCCACTCGACCGTCTGCTTGCTCTCCGGCAGGCGGAAGCCCCCCTCGACGAAGCGACGGGTCTTCAGGTCGAACTCGCGAATTTCGACAGCGTCCTTGCCGCCGTTGGACAGCTCGATCAGGCAGCGGTCATGGGTGACCGGCCGGCAGGTCGCGCCCTTCCAGATCCAGTTGGCGTTCTCGGCCTTCGCCAGGGCGTCGATGTCGAGCACCGTTTCCCAGACCGGGGCGTCCGAGCGGTAGCTGTCCAATGTCGTCCGACGCCAGACGCCGCGGGTATGGGTGGCGTCCTGCCAGAAGTTGTAGACGTCCTCGCCATGGAACGTCGGCGTCGCGATCCGGTCGCTGGCCGAGAGGATCTTCATCGCGTCGGCCTTCAGCCCGGCGAAGCGGCCGTCGGCTTCAAGCAGGGGCAGGGTCTTTGCGTTCTCGGCCCGGACCCAGTCCATCGCCTCCTTGCCGTCGACGGCTTCGAGCCATTCAAACGGCGTGGTCGCGGCAAGCGCGGGGGTGGCGACGAGCAACAGCGCCGCAGCGAACGCTCTGGACTTCATGAAGGACGGTTCCCGACTTTACAGGCGCGCGACAATGCGGCGGGCGCGACGGGGCGTCCAGAGGAAGGTTATGTCTCGTCGTTCGGGATGTTGAGCAATTCGCCGCAAGCCTTGCAGTGGACGGCGTCCAGATCGTGCCGCTTGAGCCCGCAGGCGGGGCATGGAAACAGCACCTTGTGCGGCCGCACCAGCAGCTGCATCAGGCGGATGAACAGCGACACCCCGACCAACATCACGAAGATGGACAGCAGTCGCCCCCAAACGCCCGGCAGCGAGATGTCGCCATAGCCGGTCGTGGTCAGGGTGGTGACTGTGAAATAGAGCGCGTCGACCCAGCCGCTGATGCCCTCGTAGCGGCCGATGAAGCTGGCGTAGACGAAGCCGGTGACAACGAAGATGAAGGTGATCAGCCGTACCGACGCCTTGGTGATCTCCTCCCAGCGGGTGTCGTCGAACTTCCGGCCGACCGTTCGCCAGAAGAACTCGCTCTCGACCAGGGTCCACAGCCGCACCACGCGCAGGAAGCCGAGGTTGGCCAGCCAGGCCGGGAACAGCAGCGTGACGAGAACGAACAGATCGACCCAGACGATCGGTCGCCTGAACCAGCTCTTCAGGCTCGGCCAGGCCAGCGCGCGGGCGCCGAGATCGAGGATCATCACCACGGCGATGGCGTAGTCGATGGCGTAGAAGACCTGCCGGTTCTCCCGCATCAGCGGCGCGGCGATGAAGAAGGCGATGATGGCCAGGTCGACGACGATGACGCCCAGTCGGAACCAAACGGCCGTCGGCGAGGAGCCGTGGTAGAGGCTGCGCAGCAAGGCGCGCAGTCGCCACAGTCGCCCGCGGCCTTCACCCTCGTCCGTCGCCATTCCTGATCCTGCCCTCTGACGAAGCGTTCGCCGTCGTCTATATACAGGTCCGATGAGCCGACCGTTCCTGAAGATGAACGGCCTGGGCAACGCCTTCGTCGTTGTCGAGGCGCGTGACGAGCCGTTCGAGCCGTCGCCGGACGAGGTCCGCGCGATCAACGACCGCACGCCCTACGACCAGCTGATCTCGATCGAGCCCTCGCGCGCGCCGGGCGAAGCGGCTTTCGTCCGGTTCTGGAACAACACCGGCGAGGAGGTCGGCGCCTGCGGCAACGGCACGCGCGCTGTGGCCTGGCTCTTAATGGAGGCCGGCGGCCGGGACGAGGTCGTCTTCGGCGCCGACGGCGGGACGCTCAGCGGCCAGCGCGCCGGCGACCATGTCGTCACCGTCGACATGGGCGAGCCTCGGTTGGCCTGGGACCAGATTCCGCTGGCCGAGGAGATGGACACCCGCAACATCGAGCTGCAGGTGGGCCCGATCGACGCCCCGCACCTGCACACGCCCGGCGCGGTCAGCATGGGCAATCCGCACGTCGTGTTCTTCGTCGATCGCGAGCCCGATGACGCCCTTGTCCGCGGCTCCGGCAGCCTGATCGAGCATCACCCGCTGTTTCCGGAGGGCGTCAACGTCGGCTTCGCCTGGGTCAAGGCCCCCGACCGCATCCGACTGCGCGTCTGGGAGCGCGGCGCGGGCCTGACGAAGGCCTGCGGCACCGGCGCCTGCGCGGCGCTGGTCGCGGCGGCGCGGCGCGGCCTGACCGGCCGCAAGGCGACGCTGGAGCTCGATGGCGGCGATCTGACCATCGAATGGCGCGAGCGCGACGGCCACGTGATCATGACCGGCCCGGTCGAGGTGGAGTTCTCGGGGCGGCTTTGACGGCCTGCGTGGTTCGAGACGCGCGCTTGAGGCTCGCTCCTCACCATGACGAATTCAGTAGGGCAGCCCCCTGCCCTTCGCCATCCTGAGGCGTGGGGAAGCCGCGTCTCGAAGGACGCAGTGCACCATAAGCCGCCCTACAGCCGGTACTCCCGCTCCAGCACGTACCGGGACCCTTCCGAGGTCTGGTGGCTGGAGTACAGTCCGAACCGGTCCACCCCGAACGGCGCCGACTTCAGAAGATTGTGGGTCTGGATCCAGCGGGCGACCGCACCGGGGTCCGGCCGCCGCAGGTAGGCCAGGGTCACATGCGGCCGGTAGGCCCGCGTTTCGGCCTTCATCCCGGCGCGCCGGGCGCCCGTCTCGCTTTTCGCCGCCAGGTGTCGCAGCGGCGCGCTTTCGGCGACCCCCGCCCAGACGGCGTGGATGTCCCGCCCTTCGCCGAAGGCCCCGACGGTCTCCAGCGTCACCCCGAAGGGCGGCATGGTGATGGCCGACAGCTCCGAGTCGATGTCGTCCGCCATCGGTTCGGCCACATCGCCGAAGAAGCGCAGCGTGATGTGCAGCGCCTCCAGCGGACGCCACCGCGCACCCTCCAGCCCGTGCATGTGGGCGGTCAGCGGCTCTCCGATCTCCTCGGGAACGGCGATGGCGGCGAACAGGCGGATCATGGGCATTGCGTCCTTCGACACGGCGCTGCGGGCCTGCTCAGGATGACTGAATCAGAGGCATCCAAACCTAGTCATGCTGAGCTGCGCCCGTAAGGGCGCGTGTCGAAGCCCGCACAGCGTCAAGGACAGGGGTTCGGATGCTGTGCGTGGATCGCGTCGACAGCCTTCTCCAGCTCTTCGGTCCATTGCAGATCGAACGCGTCGATGTTGGTCTTCAGCTGCGCCATGGACGTCGCGCCGATGATGGTCGCGGCCACGAACGGGCGCGTGTCGCAGAACTTCAAGGCCAGATGCGCCGGGTCGATGCCGTGCGCGCGGGCGAGCTCGACATAGGCCTTGAAGGCCTCGTGAGCGCCGGGCCCCTCGTAGCGCTGCATGCGATTGTAGAGCTGCTTGCGCGAGCCCTCCGGCAGGGCGCCGTCGAGGTACTTGCCGGTCAGCCAGCCCTGGGCGAGCGGCGAATAGGCCAGCAGGCCGATGTCCTCGCGCAGGCCCATCTCGGCCAGGCCATACTCATAGACGCGGTTGGCCAGGTGGTAGGCGTTCTGGATCGAGGCCACGCGCGGCAGGCCGCGCTTGTCGCTCTCCTGCAGGAAGCGCATCACGCCCCAGGGGAACTCGTTCGACAGGCCGATGGCCCGGATGCGGCCGGCCTTCACATGCTTGTCGAGGGCCTCCAGGATCGATTCGAACGGCTCGTAGTCATCGTCGTAGTCGCGGAAGGTCATGCCGCCGAAGGTGCGGACCGCCCGATCCGGCCAATGCAGCTGATAGAGATCGAGGTAGTCGGTCTGCAGGCGGCGCAGTGAATTCTCGACCGCCTCATCGATCTGCGCCTTGGTCTGGCGAGCGTTCGACCTGTCGGCGCGGATCCAATCCAGGCCGCCGAACACCGAGCCGCGACCGGCGACCTTGCTGGCCAGCACGATCTGGTCGCGCTTGCCGCTCTTCTTCAGCCAGGTCCCGATGTATTGCTCGGTGCGGCCTTGCGTCTCGGGTCGCGGCGGACTGGCGTACATCTCGGCGGTGTCCCAGAAGGTCACGCCCCGCTCAAGCGCGTAGTCCATCTGGTCATGGGCCTCGGCCTCGGTGTTCTGCGACCCCCAGGTCATGGTGCCCAGGCAGCAACGACTCACCGCGATGCCGGTGCGCCCCAACTTCGAAAACTGCATTCAAATCCCCCAGGTGAATTCAAGCCCGCGTCATGAGCGCGCGGGCCACGACCGGCGCGAGCCGGGCGGCGATGACGGCGGCGCCGGCGGCGTTCGGATGCAGGCCGTCGCGCTGGTTCAGCCGTCGGTCGCCGCCGACGCCGGCCAGCAGGTTTGGATAGAGCGGCACGCCGTACTTCTTCGCCAGGTCGGCATAGAGGGCGGAGACGTCGCGTGCGTAGGATCGGCCGAGCGCGGCGGGGATGGCGATCCCGCACAGCACCGCTGGAATTCGCCGCGCCTTCAGGCGGGCCAGAATTCGATCGAGGTTGGCGCGGGTCGTACGGGGGTCGAGCCCCTGCAGCAGGTCGTTGCCGCCCAGGGCCACGACGCACAGGCTGGTGTCGGCCTGGACGCTGAAGTCCGGGCGCGCCAGACCGCCGGCCGTAGTGTCGCCGCTGACGCCGGCCCCGCGCACCCGCGTGCCGGGCGCCAGTTTGGCGAGCTCGACCTCCAGCTTGACCGGCAGCGAGTCACGGGCCGGCAGGCCGTAGCCGGCGGTGATCGAGTCGCCGAGGACGGTGACGATGCGCGGACGAGCGGGCCGGCGCGGCTGCGCGCCAGCGCCGGTGGCCGCCGCGCCGAGCAGCAGGCCGCCGAACATGCGGCGTGTGACGGGACCGTAAGGTGTGCAAGCCATGGCTTCATCCTACATAGGGTGAACAGGTCCACCGGAAAACGCCCTCCTCGCATGTTCGACGCAACAACGCCGCCGATGCCGCTGTCTCTCGACGCGGTCACCCTGACGTTGCCCTCCGCGGCGGGACCGGTGGAGATCCTGCGCGGGGTCAGCCTGACGGTCGAGCCGGGCGAACGTGTGGCGGTGGTCGGGCCCTCCGGGTCCGGCAAGTCATCGCTCATCGCGGTGGCGGCCGGGCTGGAGCAGCCGACCTCGGGCACGGTGCGGCTGTTCGGCAAGGACCTCGGCGCCCTGGGCGAGGATGGGCGTGCGAAGCTGCGGCGCGGCAAGGCGGCGCTGGTCTTCCAGTCCTTCCACCTGCTGCCCAACATGACGGCCGAGGAGAACGTCGCCGCGCCGATGGAGATCGCCGGCTGGAGCACGGCCGGCAAGGTCGCCCGCGACTGGCTGGCCCGCGTCGGCCTGTCCGAACGCCTTCGCCACTATCCGCATCAGCTGAGCGGCGGCGAGCAGCAGCGCGTCGCCCTCGCCCGCGCCCTGGCGGTGCAACCGGAGCTCCTGTTCGCGGACGAGCCGACCGGCAATCTCGATTCGGCCAACGCCGGCAGCGTCGCCGACCTGATGTTCGAGCTGGTCGCCGAGACCGGCGCGGCCCTGGTGCTCGTGACCCACGACCCGGCGCTGGCGGCGCGGGCCGACCGCCAGATCACGATGGGCGGCGGCAAGGTGGTGGACGCCGCGTGAGCGAGCTGCCGCTTTCCTTCCGTTTCGCCGGCCGCGAGCTGCGCTCCGGCGTGGCGGGCTTCCGCATCTTCCTGGCCTGCCTGGCCCTGGGCGTCGCCGCCATCGCATCCGCCGGCTCGACGGCCGAGGCCTTCCGGCGCGGTCTGGCCAGCGAAGCGCGCGAGATCCTCGGCGGCGACATCCGCGTCAGCGTCGAGGGCCGGCGCTTCAACGAAGGCGACCGCCGCCGCTTCGAAAGGATGGGCGAGGCGGCCTACTCCGTCGCCTCGATGGCCATGGCCGAGACCCCGACGGGCGAGCGCCGCCTGGTCGAGTTGCGCGGCGTGTCCGACGGCTATCCGCTGGCGGGAGCGGTCGAGCTGCGCGGCGCCGGATCGCTGGCCGAAGCCTTCCGCCCCGACGGCGACGCCGCCGGCGCGGCCGTGGAGCAGAGCCTGCTCGACCGGCTGAACATGAAGCTCGGCGACCATTTCCTGGTCGGCGAGGCGAAGTTCGTGGCCCGCGCCGTGCTGCTGTCGGAACCCGACCGGCTCGGACGCGGCTTCGCGCTCGGGCCACGCGTGCTGACCACCGTCGAGGCCGTGGAGAAGGGGGGCTTCCTGCAGGAAGGGCTGCCCGACACGGGCGAGACGGTGCGGATCGCGCTGAAGCCCGATCAGGCCTCCAACGCCCAGGTCGATCGCTACGTGAAGGCCTTCAAGGGCATGGGTTACAACGCCCGCGGCCGCAACGAGGCGGCGGGCGGCGTCAAGCGGCTGATCGACCAGCTGGAGTACTTCCTGGGCTTCATCGGCCTGGCGTCGCTGGTCGCCGGCGGGCTGGGCGTGGCGGGCGCGGTCAGCGCCTACCTCGAACAGCGCAAGCCGTCGATCGCGATCCTCAAGGCGCTGGGCGCCGAGGGGGTGTTGATCCGCAACCTCTACCTGATCCAGATCGCGCTCCTGTCGCTGCTCGGCGTCGGCATCGGCCTGGCGATCGGGGCGGTCGCGCCGCTGATCCTGGGCAAGCTGGCCGGCGACGATCTGCCCGTGCCGGCGCTGTTCGCCATCTATCCGATGCCGCTGCTGAAGGCCGCCGCCTTCGGCCTGCTGGCCGCCGCCGCCTTCAGCCTGGCGCCGCTGGCGAGAGCGCGGTCGACGCCGCCGTCGTCCCTGTTCCGCCGTGACCTCAGCGGCCGTCTGCGGATCGGGCCGGAGCTGATCGTCGCCATCCTGGCGGGCCTGGGCCTGGCGGGCCTCGCGATCGCCACGGCGCCGACGCCGCTGGCCGCCTCGATCATGATCGCCGGCGTCGCCTTCGCGTTCGGCCTGCTCTGGGCCCTGGGACGCGGCGCGGCCTGGCTGGCCGGGAAGGGCCGGACACTGACCCGAGGGCCGGTGCGCATCGGCATCGCCAACCTGGCTGGTCCGCGGTCGGCGGCGCGCACCGCCGCGCCGGCCATCGGCCTGGGCGTCGCCCTGCTCAGCGCCGTGGTGCTGATCCAGTCGGCCCTGCTCAACCAGATCAGCAGCGTCGCGCCGCGCACCGCGCCCGCCATGGTGTTCACCGAGATCCCGGGCGACCGTCTGCCCGAGTTCGACGCGACCGTGGGCCGGGCGTTCGGCGCACCGCTGACGCCCGACAACTGGCTGCGCGGTCCCTACTTCACCGGTCGCATCACGCGGCTGAAGGGACAGCCGCTGGACATCGGGACCATCGCCCAGGGCGAGCGCTGGGCCTTCGACAACGACATCGGCATGTCGGCCAGCGCCGCCGAGCCGAAGGACGCCGGCGTCGTCGAGGGGCGGTGGTGGCCCGCCGACTACGCCGGGCCGCCCCTCGTCGCCATGGAGGTCGACGCCGCCAGGGGCGCGGGTCTGAAGGTCGGCGACGAGATCACCCTCAACATTCTGGGGCGCGAGATCGACGCTCGCATTGCCGTGCTGCGCAAGGTCGAGTGGGGCGGCTTCGGTCCCGCCTTCGCGGTGATGCTGAACCCCTCGGCGCTGGAAGGCGCCACGCTGCGAAACGTCGCCATCGCCCGGGCCGACAAGGCGCAGGAGGCGCGCACGATCCGCGCCCTCGGCCAGTCGTTCCCGATGGTCAACGTCATCAGCGTGCGCGAGCAGCTGGCGGCGGCGACCGAGATGTTCGACCGCCTCGCCCTGGCCGTGCGCGGCGCGGCGGGCGTCGCGGCGCTGGCGGGGCTGCTTGTGCTGGCCGGCGCGATCGCGGCGGGCGCGCGGGCCCGGGCGCGCGAGGCGGCGACGCTGAAGGTGCTGGGCGGGTCGCGCCTGCAGATCCTGACCGCCTACGGCGTCGAGTACGGCGCGGTCGGCCTGATCGCCGGCCTGGCGGGCGTGGCGCTCGGCTATGCCGCCGCCTGGCCGGTGGTGGTGAAGGTGTTCGAGGCGACCTGGAGCGTCGACTGGGGCGGCGTGGCGGCCCTGCTGGGCGGCGCCGCGGGCCTGACCTTCGTCGGCGGCCTGTTGGCGGCGATGCAGGCCCTGTCGAAGCGGCCGGCGCCGGTCTTGCGCACAGAGTGAGAACCGGTCGCACTTGCGTCCGGCCGTCGCACGCCCGATATCTAGTGGACGTCCGTTTCGGACACATTGAAAAGGGCAATTCCCATGAGCGACTTCGAACGCGGCTACGCGCGCTCGATTCCGCAGACCGCCGACATGTCGATGGACGCGGGCCTGCGTTCTTTCATGCTCGGCGTGTACAACAAGATGGCGCTGGGCCTCCTGCTATCCGCCGGCCTGGCCTTCCTGACCTCGAGCTTCGGCCCGGTGATGGACCTGCTGTACCGGACCTCGCCGGAAGGCGTGTTCCAGGGCTTCACCACCCTGGGCCACGTCGTGCGCTTCGCGCCGCTGGCCATGGTGCTGCTGGTGATGTTCACCGCCCGCAACATGTCGGCCAAGGCTTCCGGCATCTACTACTGGGCCCTGGTCACCGCCATCGGCGCCGGCTCGGGCGTGTGGCTG
This sequence comes from uncultured Caulobacter sp., assembly GCA_937925635.1. GTDB lineage: Bacteria > Pseudomonadota > Alphaproteobacteria > Caulobacterales > Caulobacteraceae > Caulobacter. The sequence goes on along the minus strand of CALALX010000010.1, from coordinate 7,955 downwards.
CTGGTCTACACCGGCGCCTCGGTGTTCATGACCTTCCTGATCACGGCCACCGCCTTCGGCGCGCTGAGCCTGGTCGGCTACACCACCAAGAAGGACCTGTCGGGCTTCGGCAGCTTCCTGATCATGGGCGTCTGGGGCCTCGTGGCCGCCAGCCTGCTCAACATCTTCCTGCAGCTGCCGATGCTCTACTGGATCATCAACGCCCTGGGCGTGCTGATCTTCGCCGGCCTGACGGCCTACGACACCCAGCGGCTGAAGATGGTCTACTACGAGGTCAAGGATCACGACGAGAGCATGGCGGTCGCCACCAACTTCGGCGCGCTGAACCTCTACCTGGACTTCATCAACCTGTTCCAGTTCCTGCTGGCCTTCATGGGCGTCCGCCGCGACTGACGGCCGCTCCACATCGACATGAAGGGGCCCCGCCGAGCGATCGGCGGGGCCTTTTCGTTGTACCCCCCGGTCGTCATCCTCGCGCATGTCGCGAGGACCCATGCCTGGTGGCGATGCCGGCGACGCGCTGACAGGCCCTCGCTCCACTGTCGACGATTGTGTTCATGGGTCCTCGGGACAAGCCCGAGGATGACGCGATGGGAACGCGCCCGGAGCCGCTCCACGCCTACTCCACTACCGACAGCCGGCCCTTGTCGAAGACCTTGAGCACCTGCTCCAGCTCGTGGCCGCGCTTGAGGATGTGGCCGGACTGGTTGAGCACCGCCCACTGTCCCTGCCGGCGCTGGAGGGCCGGGCGCTTCTCGATGCGGTAGAGCGGCGCCTCGCCCGCGCGGCGGAAGACGCTGAACACCGCCGCGTCCGCCCCCCCGCCGATGCCGTAGTCGCGCCAGTCGCCGGCGGCCACGCGCTGGCCGTACAGCCTCAGAAGCCGCTCCAGTTCGCGCCGTTCGAAGAAGATCGTGGCGGCGCGTGGCGCGGAGTATGTCGGATCGAACGCCATGCCCGGAGAAGGCTAACGCCAAATCAACCGGCTTGGCGAGAGGCGTTGCGTTCTGGCCACGCCGTCCAGACTTGCGCCGAACCTGCAATGCAAGGCCGCACAATGACCTTATTTCGAACGCGCGCCCGCCAGACCCCGCGATCAGATTAGCCGTGTCGGCCGGTCGGACATCCTGTGGTCCAGGATCCTGAACAGCCCCCCCAGCCCCCCCCGGATCGCGGGACGGCCGGCCGACGCCCCACCCCAAGATGCCCCCCTCTGATGAACCCGCGTTGCCTTCCCCTCCGGCAACGCGGGTTTCATTTTGCGCGGAACCACGAAGCAGAGGGAGAGACGGGATGGGCAGACTTCAAGGCCGGGCGGCCATCGTGACCGGCGCGGCGAGCGGCATCGGCCGGGCCAGCGCCGAACTCTTCGCCGCCGAGGGAGCATTGGTCCTGGCCGTCGACCGTCCCGGAACCAACCTCTCCTTCGAACACGGGGCGATCGAGACGCTCGGCGTCGACATCAGCGAGGACGCCGCGCCGACCGCGATCGTCGACGCCGCCGTCCAGGCGTTCGGCAAGCTGGACATCGTCTACAGCAACGCCGGCGTCTCCGGCTCGACGCCCGTCGGCGAGACCTCCGACGCGGAGTTCGACCGTCAGTATGGCGTCAATCTGCGCGCCGGGTTCCGCATCTCGCGCGAGGCGACGCCGCATCTGGTGAAGTCGGGCGTGGGGCGGCTGATCTACACAGCCTCGATCATGGCTCGCCACACCGACAACGGCCTGGTCGCCTATTCGGCCAGCAAGGCGGGGCTCGTCGGCATGATGCGGACCTTCGCGCTCGAACTCGGCCGTCACGGCGTCACCGCCAACGCCATCCTGCCCGGCGCCATCGCCACCGGCATGACCGCCGGCAGCTTCCAGCGTGAGGACGTCGCGGCGCTGTGGGCGAAGAAGGCCGCGCTCAAGCGCCTGGGCCAGCCGATCGACATCGCCCGCGCGGCGCTGTTCCTGGCGTCGGACGACGGCGGCTTCGTGACGGGGCAGGCCCTGGGGGTCGATGGCGGGCTGATGCTGCGGGTGTGACGGGGGACTGCTTCCGGTGTCCCTTCAGGGACATCGGAAGCAGTCCCCGATCTTCAGGCCCAGCGTCGGGGACAGCTACCGTCTATCGACGGAAGCAGTCCCCAGCCTACTTCGCCAGCACGGCGAGGATCTTGCCGCCCTTGGCCGCCTGGACCAACACCACCGTCTCCAGACCCTCGGTCTCGGCCGCCGGCACCCGGTAGGCGGTGGGCCGGCCGCGCCAGGCGCCGAGACGCGCGATTTCGCGGACCACGTTCCGCTGGACCAGGGTCTGGCCGCGGGTGTCGCCGCGTTTGGGGGTGACCTCGATGGGACGCGGGTCGTAACGGATCAGCCAGACCTCGGCCCCGCCGCGCGGGACCGGCCCCGAGCCCACGGCCACGCGGCGCGAGCCCATGAACAGCATGTCCGGCGGATTACGCGCCTCGCGCACGATCTGGTCGACCAGCGGCTCGATCTTCTCGGGCCGCACGCCGGAAGCCTGGACCTTGCCGTCGATGACCACCTGCGGGGTGTAGACCTCGCGCAGTTCCAGCTTGCGGGCGTAGGCGCGCTGACGCTCGGTGAATTCCGGCCGGGCGAAGGTGTCCGGCCAGCCCATATAGTCCCAGTAGTCGACCGCGAAGGTCAGGGCGAGGACGTCCGGACGCTCGGAAAGCTCCGACACCAGATCATTGGCCTTCACGCAGGACGAGCAGCCCTGGGCGGTGAACAGCTCCACGACCACGGGCGGGCGCACGCCGGCCATCGAGGCCGTCGGAACAAGGGCGAGCAGGAGGAAGGCGAAGAGAGCGCGACGCATTGCGCCGCACTTAAGCGAGAAAGAGGCGGCGGCGCGTTTCACGAGGCCGTGAGCGGGGACACGTACGCCCTGCGGGCGAACATGTCCCCTGACCCTTACGCCTCGCCCTTGGCGAGGTTGCGCAGGACGTACGGCATCACGCCGCCGGCCTGGAAGTATTCCAGCTCGGTCGGGCCATCGATGCGGCAACGGACCGGGAAGCGCGCGATGCGACCGTCGGACGGACGGTAGAGCTCGACGATCAGCTGCTTGCGCGGCGACAGGTCCTGCAGGCCGCGGATCGAGACGATCTCCTCGCCCGTCAGACCCAGGCGCTGCCAGCCGTCCGACAGGAACTGCAGCGGAAGCACGCCCATCTGGACCAGGTTGCTGCGGTGGATGCGCTCGAAGGTCTCGGCGATGACGGCGCGGACGCCGAGCAGCTTGGCGCCCTTGGCCGCCCAGTCACGCGAGGAGCCGGTGCCGTATTCCTTGCCGGCGAAGACGACGGCCGGACGGCCCTCGTGCTCATAGCGCATGGCGGCGTCGTAGATCGACATCACCTCGCCCGACGGGAAGTGCTTGGTCACGCCGCCTTCGATCTCGGGCGTGATCTTGTTGCGGATGCGGATGTTGGCGAAGGTGCCGCGCATCATCACCTGGTGGTTGCCGCGCCGCGAGCCGTAGCCGTTGAAGTCCTCGAAGCGGACCTGGTGAGACAGCAGGTACTCGCCCGCCGGCGAGGTCTTCTTGATCGAACCGGCCGGGCTGATGTGGTCGGTGGTGATCGAATCGCCGAACACGCCCAGGATCCGCGCCTCGATGATGTCCTTCACCGGGTCGGGGGTCATGGTCATGCCCTCGAAGTAGGGCGGGTTCTGAACATAGGTCGATCCCATGTCCCAGGCGTAGGTCTGGCCGCCCTCGACCTTGATGGCCTGCCAGTGCTTGTCGCCCTTGAAGACGTCGCCGTAGCGCTTGGCGAACATCTCGCTGGTCACCGACTTGCGCTGCAGGTCGGCGATGTCCTTGGAGGTCGGCCAGATGTCCTTGAGGAAGACGTCGTTGCCCTTCTTGTCCTGGCCGATGGGCTGGGTCGCCAGGTCGATGCGCATCGAGCCGGCCAGGGCGTAGGCCACCACCAGCGGCGGCGAGGCCAGGTAGTTGGCGCGCACGTCGGGGTTCACCCGGCCTTCGAAGTTGCGGTTGCCCGACAGAACCGAGCAGGCGACGAGGTCCGCCTCATTGACGGCGGCGCTGATGGCCTCCGGCAGCGGGCCCGAATTGCCGATGCAGGTGGTGCAGCCGTAGCCGACCAGGTTGAAGCCGAGCGCGTCCAGGTGCTTGGTCAGGCCCGCCTTGGCCAGGTAGTCGGTGACCACCTGCGAGCCGGGCGCCAGGGAGGTCTTCACCCAGGGCTTCACCTTCAGGCCCTTGGCCACCGCGTTCTTGGCCAGCAGGCCGGCGGCGATGAGGACGCTGGGGTTGGAGGTGTTGGTGCAGCTGGTGATGGCGGCGATGACCACGTCGCCGTGGCCGACGTCGAAGGCTTCGCCCTTCACCGGCTCGCGACGGTCCATCTGCTCCTTCTTGCCGAACTCGTCGGCCAGGGCGGTCTCGAAGGCCGCCGCGGCGTCGCTGAGCAGCACCCGGTCCTGCGGACGCTTGGGGCCGGCCAGCGAGGATTGCACCGAGCCCAGGTCGAGTTCGAGCACGTCGGTGAAGACCGGCTCGTCGGCTTCCGGATCGAACCACATGCCCTGGGCCTTGGCGTAGGCCTCGACCAGGTTGACGCGGGCGGCGTCGCGGTTGGTGGCGCGCAGATAGTCGATGGTCGCCTGAGAGACCGGGAAGAAGCCGCAGGTGGCGCCGTATTCCGGAGCCATGTTGGCGATGGTCGCCTGGTCCTCGATGGTCAGGCCGGCGAGGCCCGAGCCGAAGAACTCGACGAACTTGCCGACGACGCCCTTCTTGCGGAGCATCTGGGTGACGGTCAGCACCAGATCGGTCGCCGTCGCGCCTTCCGGCAGGGCGCCGGTCAGGCGGAAGCCGATGACTTCCGGGATCAGCATCGGGATGGCCTGGCCGAGCATCGCCGCCTCGGCCTCGATGCCGCCGACGCCCCAGCCGAGCACCGACAGGCCGTTGACCATGGTGGTGTGCGAATCGGTGCCGACCACCGTGTCCGGATAGGCGACGTCGTGTTCGAGGCCGGCGTCGGAAGCGGTCCAGACGGTCTGGGCCAGATACTCCAGGTTCACCTGGTGGCAGATGCCGGTGCCCGGGGGCACGACGCGGAAGTTGTTGAAGGCCGAGCTGCCCCAGCGCAGGAAGCGGTAGCGCTCGATGTTGCGCTCGTACTCGCGATCGACGTTCGCGCCGTAGCTCTTGGCGGTGCCGAAGTAGTCGACCATCACCGAGTGGTCGATCACGAGGTCAACCGGGATCAGCGGGTTGATCTTGGTGGGGTCGGCGCCCAGGCCGTTCATGGCGTCGCGCATGGCGGCCAGGTCGACGACGGCGGGCACGCCGGTGAAGTCCTGCATCAGCACGCGGGCCGGGCGGAAGCTGATTTCGTGCTCCACGGCGCCCTTGTTCTCGACCCAGGCGGCGACCGCCTTCAGGTCAGCCTCGGTGGTGTCGACGCCGTTCTCGTTGCGCAGCAGGTTCTCGAGGAGAACCTTCATCGAGACCGGAAGTCTCGAAATTCCCTTCAGGGCGCCTTCCTCTGCGGCCGGGAGGCTGTAGTAGACGTAGGACGTCCCGCCGACGGAGAGCGTGCGGCGGGTTTGAAGGCTGTCGATAGACGCCATTTTCGGAGAGTCCCTTCCTGTTCACGGCCGCCCGAAAACCACTTCCGGGATCGCGCGCTCGATCGGGACACACAGCGTCCCGGCCGGCGCGGCGGACGTCCGCGCGCGGGCGCGCGGGGCCGATGGGCGGGTGCATACCCCGCGTTTCGCCAAACGTCCATGTCGTCGTCAGGGGCTTTGCGAGCCGCTCGCAGGTAACGTCATGATTTCGCGCGTGGTGGTCGAGACGCTTTCGATTCGTCGCGGCGACAGGCTGCTGTTCGACGGGCTCGACTTCGGAGTATCGGCCGGCGAGGCGGTGGTGCTGACCGGCCGCAATGGGGCCGGCAAGACCAGCCTGCTGCGCGCCGTGGCGGGCCTGCTGCGGCCGGTCGCCGGTCGCGTGACCTTCGAGGGCGTCGACGCCGAGGCCGCGGCCGGATCGCTGCATCTGCTCGGACACCTGGACGGCCTGAAGGGCGGTCGGACCGCCTGGGAGGAGTTGCGCTTCGCCGCGCTGTGGTGTGGCGGGAGCGACGACTCGGCCCGCGCCGCGGCCGCGACGCTCGACCTCGGCAGACTGCTGGATCTGGAGGTCCGGAAGCTTTCAGCCGGCCAGCGGCGGCGGCTGGCCCTCGCGCGGCTGTTGGCGGCGCCCCGGCCGCTGTGGCTGCTGGACGAGCCGCTGGCGCCGCTGGACTCGGTCTGGCGCGCGCGACTCGGTGACATGATGGCGGCCCATATCGCCGGCGGCGGCATGATCCTGGCCGCCGTGCATGATCCGCTGCCCGTGCCGACCCGGGCGGTCGAGGTCGGCGCATGAGTCCGCTGACCGTGCTGTTGGGCCGTGAACTGGCCCTGACCTGGGGCCGCGGCGGCGGGCCGCTGCCGGCGCTGGCCTTCTACGCCGGGGTCACGACGCTGCTTCCGTTCGCGATCGGTCCGGAGCCGGCGCGGCTGGCCGCCATCGCGCCGGGTTTCGCGTGGCTGGCGCTGGCGCTGGCCTCGCTGCTGTCGCTGGAGCGGCTGTTCGAACGCGACTTCGAGGACGGGACGCTGGATCTGCTGGCGCTCGGGCCGGCCCCGCTGGAAGCCATCTGCGCGATCAAATGCCTGGCCCAGTGGCTGACCACCGGGCTGCCGCTGGCGCTCGCCGCGCCGATCGCGGCCATTGCGCTGGGGGCGCCGGTCGGCCTCGCGCCGCTGGTCTTCGTCTGCGCCCTGGCGGGGGGCCTGGCGTTCGCCTTCGTCGGCGGACTCGGCGCGGCGCTGGCGCTGGGCAGCCGACGGGGCGGATTGCTGATCGCCATCATCGTCCTGCCCCTGTTCGCGCCGCCGGTGATCTTTGGCGGCGGCGCGCTGGGGCAATACGCCGCCGGACTGCCCTGGACGGCGGGCCTGGCGTTGCTGGCGGGCTGGACGGCCGGGGCGGTCGCCCTGGCTCCGCTGGCCATGGCGGCGGCCTGCCGCAACGCCCTGGACTGACCCAAATCGGGTTGGAAACCTCAAACATTACAAAGAATTCAGCAAGTCAGCCCTGCAACAAACCCGGGTTCCGTGGACAAATCCCGGACACAGAGTTCACGCATGCTGCCGCCGGCAACAATAAGGGGACGTCCCATGACTTCTGTGTTTCGTAGAACCGCCCTGCTGGCCGGGGTGATGTCGCTGGCCTTCACGGCGGCCGCCAGCGCCGCGCCCGCCGCCGCGCCGGCGCCGGAGGCCAAGGTCGAGAAACGCGTCGTGATCATGCGCGGCGGCGAAGGCCCGCATCCGGGCGGGGCCCCCGGCATGATGCGCTTCCATCATCGCGGCGATCCGGCCAAGCATGCGGAACACCTGCGCGACATGCTGCAGCTGACCCCCGCCCAGGAGCCGGCCCTGCAGGCCTTCCTGGAGGCCACCAAGCCGATGGAGATGGCGGGACACCCGCGCCGCGGAGCCGATGGCGAGACGGGCGAGCCCGAGCGGCTGACCACGCCCGAGCGCCTCGACAGGCAGGCGGAGATGATGGCCCGGCATCAGGCCGCCTTCGCCAAGCGCGCCGCCGCGACCCGCACCTTCTACGCCCAGCTCACGCCGGCCCAGAAGAAGGTCTTCGACGCACTGCCGATGATGCATGGGCCGATGATGCATGGGCCGAAGATGTTCCGGCATTCGGGCGGCGAAGGCGGCGAGCGCCGCGTGAAGATCATCCGCGGCGCGTCGGGCCCGGACGGCCAGATCGAGTGGCGGACCGAGGACGAGATGGGCGGCGACACCGCCTTCTTCGTCGGCGAGCTCGGCGACACCGCCGAATTCGACATCCTGATCGCGCCGCCGCCTCCCCCGCCGCCGGCCCCGCCGGCGCCCCC
>CALALX010000009.1 GCA_937925635.1 uncultured Caulobacter sp. | reverse complement strand
TTTTGAACCTGTGACGGCGCGCCAGATCCTGATCCGCCTGCAGAACAACGTCAAGCTCGCCGCCAGCACGGCCGTGCGCCGCAACGACCTGGTCAACGAGCTGAACCAGGCGATCTACACGCCGTGCCCGATCTGCGCCGAGGACAAGACCCGCCCGCCGACCTGGTCGATTCGCGCCGACCGCGTGGTCCAGGACCGCGAGAAGCAGATCGTCTACTACCGGAACGCCGTGATCGAGATGTGGGGCGTGCCGGTCTTCTACGCGCCGGTCTTCTGGCACGCCGACCCCGGCGCGGGGCGCAAGTCCGGGCTGCTGGCCCCCAAGATCGTCGGCTCCGAACGTCGCGGTCTGTCCTACGAGCAGCCCTACGCCTGGATCATCTCGCCGTCCCAGGACCTGGTGATCAGCCCGCAGATCAACACCAAGGTCAATCCGCTGGTGAACTTCCAGTGGCGCAAGCGGTTCTGGTCCGGACAGGTCAACGCCCGCTTCGGCTACACCTACGAAAAGGACCTGGACAGCGACGGCGATCGGATCGGCGACCTGACCTCGCGCAGCTACATCCTGGCCGACGGCGCCTTCCGCATCGACGAGAACTGGCGCTGGGGCTTCGCGGCCGAGCGGACCAGCGACGACCTGCTGTTCGACAAGTATGACATCGGCGACGTCTACGGCCAACGCGGCCTGCTGCCGTCCGACGACCGCCGCCTGACCTCGCAGGTCTATGCGGAACGCCAGGACGAGCGATCCTATCTGTCGGTTTCGGCGCTCAGCATCCAGGGCCTGCGCCCGACCGACATCGACCGCGCCTTCCCGACCATCGCGCCGCTGGTCGAGGGGCGCTGGGAGCCCTCGGGACCCGTCCTCGGCGGCCGCCTGCGCCTGCAGGGCAGCGCCGTCGCCCTGACCCGCGAACAGTCCCAATTCGTCGCGACCCAGCCCGGCGCGGACAGCCGCCGGGCCAGCCTCCTCGCCGACTGGCGGACCACCTGGACTTCCGCCTCCGGCCTGCGTCTGTCGCCGTTCGCGCAACTGCGCGGCGACGTCTACAGCCTGGACGACCTGCCGGCGCCCGGCGCGCCCTCGGAGACCGTGACCCGCGCCGTCGGCGTGGCCGGGGTCGATGTCAGCTTCCCGCTCTGGCGGCGGGACGGCGACCGCACGATCGTGTTGGAGCCGCTGCTGCAGATCGCCCTGTCGCCCGAGACGGATTTCGGCGCCCGCATCCCCAACGAAGATTCCGTCGTGCTCGAATACGACGAGACCAATCTGCTGCGCGCCAACAAGTTCCCCGGCTTTGACCTCTACGAGGGCGGCCAGCGGATCAACGTGGGCGCGCGCGCGACCGTCGCCTACGACGATGGCCGCGGCGGCAGCCTGCTGGTCGGCCGCACCTTCCGCGCCGAGCCGGACCCGCAGTTTCCCGTCCGCAGCGGACTGCAGACCGAAACATCCGACTGGATCGTCGCCGCCGAGGGCCGCCCGATGAAGGGCGTCAGCTTCTTCTCCCGCGCCCGCTTCAGCGAGGAAGAGGGCGACGTGCGCCGGATCGAAGCCGGCGTGAACGTCGAGACCGCGCGCGCGCGCGGCTTCGTGCGCTACCTTCGCGACAACCAGGACATCACCGGTGTCCAGCGTGAGGACCTCGACTTCGCCGGAGAGGTCATGATCAGCGGCAACTGGGGCGTCACTTTCGCCGGGGTCCGCGACGTCGAGAGCGACGTCTGGCGCCGCCAGGAGTTCGGCGCCCTGTACCGGGACGACTGCCTCGACATCGCCGTGGTCTGGGTGCACGAGGAAACCTACAACCGGACGCTGGGTCCATCGGACTCGGTGATCCTGCGCCTAACGCTCGCCACATTGGGCGATAAAGGCTATGGCCAATGACGAACGGCCGGAACGAGACTTTCCCGCCCGCCGGAGCATTCAGGGGAACTATGAGATTGATGAAGTCGGCGCGTAGCGTGACGGGGCTGGCCATGGCGGCTGTGTCCGCCCTGAGCCTCGGCTTCGCCCCCGTGGCACAGGCCCAGGAGGCGCCCCCGGTTCCCGGTTCCGCCGAAGCGGCCCTCTCCGCGATGCCGGAATCGACGCTCGGTGAAAGCGTCGCCGCGATCGTCAACGACGACATCATCTCGACCTACGACCTGGTCCAGCGCATGCGTCTGCTGGCCGTGACCGCCGGAATTCAGCCCGACGAGGACACGATCCCGCAGCTGCAGCGCGAAGCCATGCGGTCGCTGATCGAGGAACGGCTGCAGATCCAGGAGCTGCGGAAGGTCGAGAAGGAACACAAGGCCGACATCGTCGCCACCGACGCCGACGTCGATGCCGAACTGGCCGAGATCGCCCGCAGCAACAACATGACGGGCGAGCAGATGCTGGCCCAACTGCGCGCCCAGGGCATCGGGCCGGAGACCCTGCGCGAGCAGATTCGCGCCGAGGTCAGCTGGCAGGGTTACATCCGGGGCCGTTACGGCTCGCGCCTGCGCATCGGCCAGGATCAGATCAAGGCCGTCCAGGAGCAGCTGACCGCTTCGGCCAGCAAGCCGCAGTACCAGATCAGCGAAGTCGTCATCGATCCCACCCGGGTCGGCGGCGTCGACAACGCCGTCCAGGGGGCCGGCCAGCTGATCGCGCAGATCCAGCAGGGCGCGCCCTTCCCGGCCGTGGCCCGCCAGTTCTCCTCCTCGGCGACCGCCGCTAACGGCGGCGACGCCGGCTGGATCGGTTCGGGCGAGACGCCGCCCGAAGTCGAGGCGGTACTCGAGCAGCTGCGCCCCGGACAGCTGTCGAACCCGATCGTCACCCAGGATGGCGTCTACATCGTCTATCTGCGCGACAAGCGCGCCGGCTCCAACGTCCAGCTGGTCACGCTCAAACAGGCCGCCGTGCCGCTGGCTCAGGACGCGTCGCCCGAGCAGGTGCAGGCCGCAGCGACGCTGCTTGAATCCCTGCGGCCGCAGGTGACCGGCTGCGCCGACCTGGAGACCAAGGCCGGCGCCGTCGAGGGCGTCATGGCCGGCGATCTCGGCGAGGCGGAAATCGCCGGGCTGACCGAGGGCTTCCAGGCCGCCGTGGCCAGCACGCCGGATGGCCAACTGTCGCAGCCGATCCGCACCAACGCGGGCCTGCACGTCATCATGGTCTGCGGCCGTCGTCAGAGCGGCGCCCAGATCCCGACGGCGCAGCAGATCGAAAGCCGCCTGGTCGGCCAGCAGCTTTCGATGATATCCCGGCGTCTGCTCCGCGACCTCCGCGGCACCGCCACCATCGAGCAACGTTGACGCGACCCCCACTGGCCCTGAGCCTCGGCGACCCCGCCGGGATCGGCCCCGAAATCACCGTCAAGGCCTGGCGGGCGCTGCGCGACGGCGGCCCCGCCTTCATGGTCGTCGGAGACAGCCTCGCGCTGGAATCGGCGCCGGGGGGCGGCGGTCCGGTGGCGACGGTGACGGGCCCGGAGGAAGCCGCCCGCGTCTTCCCCGACGCCATTCCGGTTCTCGACCTGCCGCTGACGACGCCGGTGGTCGCGGGACAGCCGTCACCGGCCTACGCCGCCGCCGTGATCCGTTGGATCGAGACCGGGGTCGGCCTGGCCCTGTCGGGACAGGTCGGCGGCCTGGTCACCGCCCCGATCGCCAAGGCCCCCCTCTACGCCGCCGGCTTCGGCTTTCCCGGCCACACCGAGTTCCTCGCCGAGCTGACCGCCGCCAGCCGCCACGACGGCGCGCGCGGGCCGGTGATGATGCTGACCGCCGCCGATCTGCGGGTGGCGCTGGTGACCATCCACGAGCCGCTGGCGATGGTGTCCTCGCGGCTGACGATCGAGCGTATCGTCAACGCGGGTCTTGTCCTCGCCCAGGCCCTGCGGCGCGATTTCGGCATCGCCGCGCCGAGACTGGCCGTGGCCGGCCTCAACCCGCACGCCGGCGAGTCGGGGACCATCGGCCGGGAGGAGGTGGAGACCATCGCCCCCGCGGTCCGGGCGCTGCGTGAGCTGGACGTCGACGCCGTCGGCCCGTCGCCGGCCGACACCCTGTTCCACGCCGAGGCGCGGAGCCGCTACGACGCGGTGCTCTGCATGTATCACGACCAGGCCCTGATCCCGGTCAAGATGCTCGACTTCTGGGGCGGGGTGAACGTCACCCTGGGCCTGCCGATCGTGCGCACCTCGCCGGACCACGGCACGGGCTTCGACATCGCCGGCCGGGGCTTGGCCCGCGCCGACAGCCTGATCGCGGCTATCCGGCTGGCGGCCGAGATCGCGGCGCGGCGGGCGTAGAGGCCCTGCGTGCTTCGACACGCACTCTGCGAGCGCTGCTCAGCATGACTGGATTTGAAGCGCCTCTCCCCCTAGTCATCCTGAGCAGCCGCGAAGCGGCGTGTCGAAGGACGCAATGAGCCAGCTGGACACCCTCCCCCCGCTCCGCGAGAGCCTGGCCGAACACGGCCTGCTGGCCGACAAGAGCTTTGGCCAGCACTTCCTGCTGGACCTCAACATCACGCGGAAGATCGCGCGGCTGGCCGGGCCGTTGGAGGGCCAGACGGTGATCGAGGTCGGCCCCGGGCCCGGCGGCCTGACGCGGGCGCTGGTCGAGGCCGGCGCCAATGTCATCGCGGTGGAGAAGGACAGCCGCTTCCTGCCGCTGCTCAGCGAGCTGGCGGCAGTCTCAGACGGCCGCCTGACCGTGGTCGAGGGCGACGCTTTGAAGGTCGACGAGGCGGCGCTGGCCGGCGGGCCGGGGCATGTGGTCTCCAACCTCCCCTACAACGTCGGCACGCCGCTGCTGATCAAGTGGCTGACCGGGACGTGGCGGCCGGTCTCCATGACCCTGATGTTCCAGAAGGAAGTCGCCGACCGCATCGCCGCCCCGGCCGGCGCCGACGCCTACGGCCGGCTGAGCGTGGTCTCCCAGGCGCTAGCGAGAGCCAAGGTGGTCATGGACCTTCCCGCAAGAGCCTTCACCCCGCCGCCCAAGGTGGCCTCGGCGGTGGTCCGGCTGGACCCGCTGGAGGATGCCCCGCCGGCCGACCTGGTCGCGGCGCTGGAGAAGGTCACCGCCGCCGCCTTCGGCCAACGGCGGAAGATGCTGCGCTCGAGCCTCAAGGCGCTGGGCGGCGAGGCCCTCTGCGAGACGGCCGGCATCGACCCGAACGTGCGGGCCGAGACGGTGCCGGTGGAGGGGTTTCTCAGGTTGGCGCGGGCGCTTTCCAGCTAGCCTTCCCCAACCTCCGGAACGTCCTCCGCCAGCAGGTCCTGCACAAAGGGTTCGATCCAGGTGTTGCGGGCGGCCTTGCGGCGTTCGGCGTGGTAGATGTGGGCGAGTTCGGCGTAGGCGCGGTCGAAGTCGTCGTTCAGGACGACGTAGTCGAACACCTTCCAGTTCTCGAGCTCCTCCTTGGCCCGGGCGATCCGCTCGCGGATCACCGCCTCGCTGTCCTGCGAGCGGGCGTGCAGGCGGCGGCTCATCTCCGCCAGCGAGGGCGGCAGGATGTAGACGAGGACGCAGTCCTGCCTGGCCTGTTCGCAGATCTTCATGGCTCCCTGGAAGTCGATGTCGAACAGGGTGCTCTCGCCGCGGGCCAGCGCCTCCATGATCGGACCCCGCGGGCTGCCGTAGCGGTTGCCGTAGACCTCGGCCCATTCGAGGAACTCGCGCCGTTCGATCATGGCGTCGAAGGTGGGGCGATCGACGAAGTGGTAGTCGCGACCGTCGTGCTCGCCCGGCCGGGGCAGCCGCGTCGTGGCCGAGATCGACAGGTGCAGGTCGGAGTGGTCAGCCACCAGCCGGCGCGTCAGGGAGGTCTTTCCGACCCCCGACGGCGCCACGACCATCAGCATCAGGCCCCGCGTCGGCCGGGCCTCTTCACTCGACATTCTGCACCTGCTCGCGGAACTGCTCGATCACCGCTTTGAGGTCGAGGCCGATCGCGGTCAAGGCCGGCGTCGCCGATTTCGAGCACATCGTGTTGGCCTCGCGCATGAACTCCTGGGTCAGGAAGTCCAGCCGGCGGCCGGCGGCGCCCTCCCCGGCCATCAGGGCGCGGGCGGCGGCGACGTGGCCGGTCAGGCGATCGAGTTCCTCGCGCACGTCGGCCCGGGTGGCCATGACGGCGGCCTCCTGGACCACCCGCTCTTCCGGCGCGGCCTGTCCGAGCAGCTCGGCCATGCGGCGGGTGAAGCGGTCCCGGATCACGGCGGGATGGCCGGCCGACTCGGTCTCGGCGGCGGCGACGAGCGCCTCGATCCGGTCGATCAGCCCTCCGAGCACGGGGGTCAGGGCCGCGCCTTCGTCGAGCCGGGCGGACCGCAGGCCGTCAAGCGCCAGGGCGATGGAAGCCGCGATGGCCGCTTCAAGCGCGGCGCGGGCCTCCGGATCCTCCACCCCCTCGGCGGCCTCCAGAACGCCGCGAAGCGCCAGCAGGCCATCGGCGCGGGGCTTGCGGACGCGCTTGGCCTTCACCAGCGGCTCGACGGCGGCGAGGTAGCGCTCCAGCGCCGCGGCGTTGACCTGGACGGCGACGGCCGACTCGGCGCGACGCGTCTGAACGTTGACGCTGACCTGGCCGCGAGCGAAGCGCGCCTGGGCGGCGTCGCGAGCCGCCCTTTCCAGGGCGTCGAAGCCCGGCGGCGCCTTGAATCGGGTCTCAAGGTTGCGGCCGTTGACCGACCGGGCCTCGACCGCCCAGCTCCAGTCGCCGAGGGCGCCCTCGGCCCGGCCGAAGCCGGTCATCCCCGACAGGGCCATCTACTTGCCCGTCCTGGCGCGGTACTCGCGCCACTTGCGGACGTTCTCCTCGTGCTCGGCATAGGTCGCCGCGAAGGTGTGGCCGCCGGTGCCGTCGGCGACGAAGAACAGGTAGTCGGTCCGCGGCGGATCGAGCACGGCGGCCAGCGAGGCGCGGCCGGGATTGGCGATCGGCGTCGGCGGCAAGCCATCGATCAGATAGGTGTTGTAGGTGTTGGCCGGGTTTTCCAGCTCCGACTTCAGGATCCGGCGGCCGAGCGGTTTGCCCTTGGTGATGAAGTAGATGATCGTCGGGTCGCTCTCCAGCCGCATGCCCTTGCGCAGGCGGTTGGTGAAGACCGAGGCCACCTGCGGCCGCTCGCTGGCGACGCCGGTCTCCTTCTCGACGATCGAGGCCAGGATCACCGCCTCCTCAGGCGTTGTCACCGGCAGGCCCGGCTGGCGCTTCGACCACAGGGTGGCCAGCAGCGTATCGCGGGCGTCCATCATCCGCTGCAGGACCGCGGCGCGATCCTCGCCGCGCTGGAAGTCGTAGGTCTCTGGCAGCACCGTGCCCTCGGGCGGGGTCGGGGCGATGCCGGTGAGCGCTTCCTCGCGATTGAGGATCTCGATGACCATTTCCGAGGTCGCGCCCTCGGGGATGGTGACCTGGTGGCGCACGATGCGGCCGGCGCGGATGTCGTCCAGCACCCGCGCCATCGAGGCGCCGGAGGCGAATTCGTACTCGCCGGCCTTCAGTTCGCGCGCCGCGCCGGTCACCTGCGCGGCGGCCTTGAAGATCGCGCCCGACCGGATCACGCCCGCCCGCTCCAGCGAGGAGGCGATCTCGTTAAGGCCCGCGCCGCGCCGCAGCATCACCGAGGTGATCTCGCCGCCCTTCGCCTCCGGGCCCGGGCCGCGATAGGTCCAGACGGCCCACAGGCCGCCCAGCATCAGCGCGATGCAGAGCACGGCGAAGCCGCTCATGCCCATGATGACCAGCCGCCGCATCAACGGGAGCCCCTCGGATCTGGCGGCTTTTCTGCTCACGGAGCCTTCTTGAAGATCACGCAGGCATTGGTGCCCCCGAAGCCGAAGCTGTTCGACATCGCCGCCGTCATCTCAACCGGCTTCGCCTTGTGCGGGACCAGGTCGATCTCGGTGTCGAATTCCGGGTTGTCGAGGTTGATGGTCGGGGGAACCATCTGATCGCGCAGGGCCAGGATGGTGAAGATCGACTCCACCGCGCCCGCGGCGCCCAGCAGGTGGCCGGTCATCGACTTGGTCGACGACATCTTGGCGTTCTTCGCATGGTCGCCGAGCAGGCGGGTGACCGCGCCCAGCTCCAGGCCGTCGGCCATGGTCGAGGTGCCGTGGGCGTTGACGTAGCCGATGTCGGAGGCCTGGAGGCCCGAGTCCTTCAAGGCCGCCTTCATGGCGCGGAAGCCGCCGTCGCCGTCCTCGGACGGGGCGGTGATGTGGTAGGCGTCGCCCGACAGGCCGTAGCCGACCACCTCGGCATAGATCTTCGCGCCGCGGGCCTTGGCGTGCTCGTACTCCTCAAGCACGAGGATGCCCGCGCCCTCCCCCATCACGAACCCGCCGCGGTCCTTGTCGTAGGGGCGTGACGCCTTCTCGGGCGTGTCGTTGAAGTCGGTGGCCATGGCGCGGCAGGCGACGAAGCCGGCGACTCCGATCGGGCAGATCGAGGCCTCGGCCCCGCCCGCGATCATGATGTCGGCGTCGCCGTACTTGATCAGCCGAGCTGCGTCGCCGATGGCGTGGGCCCCCGTGGCGCAGGCGGTGACCACCGAGTGGTTCGGGCCCTTGAAGCCGTAGCGGATCGACACCTGGCCCGAGGCGAGGTTGATCAGGGCCGACGGGATGAAGAAGGGGCTGATGCGGCGCGGCCCCTTGTCGCGCAGCTCGATCGCCGTCTCGGCGATGGTGTTAAGACCGCCGATGCCCGAGCCGATGATCACGCCGGTGCGGTAGGCGGTTTCCTCGTCGATCTCCTTGAGACCGGCGTCGGCGACCGCTTCATCAGCGGCGGCCATGGCGTAGAGGATGAAGTCGTCGACCTTGCGCTGGTCCTTCGGCGCCATGGTCCCGCTGGGATCGAACGATCCCTCGACCTCGGGGCCGCCGCCGCCGCGGCCGTCGACGCGCGGGACTTCGCAGGCGACTTGGCAGCCGTAGTCGGTCGGGTCGAAGGTCGTGATCCGGCCGGCGCCGGACTTGCCCGCCAGGAGGTTCTTCCAGGTGACGTCCACCCCGTGGCCGAGGGGGGTCAGCAGACCGAGACCGGTGACGACGACACGACGCATGGGCTTACTCCCTGATGACCCGCGACCTGCTCAGATAGGGTTGCGGACAGCTCAAACGAAGACCGCCGCGCATACCGGGGAAACCGATAGCGCGGCGGCGAATCGAACGGACTGGGCCGACGGCTTAGCCGCCGACCTTCTCCGTGATGAACTTCACGGCGTCGCCGACCGTCTGGATGTGCTCGGCGGCGTCGTCGGGGATCTCGATGTCGAACTCTTCTTCGAACGCCATCACCAGCTCGACGTTGTCGAGGCTGTCGGCGCCGAGGTCGTCGATGAAGCTGGCCTTCTCGGTGACCTTTTCCGGATCGGCATCGAGGTGCTCGATGACGATCTTACGCACACGCTCGAGAATGTCGGACATTCTGTAGGGTCCTCTTTGGTATTGTCGTGGCCGCGCCAGCAAGGCCGGACACGGGAAATCGCGCTTCGCCTATCACGTTCCTTCCGGGGTGGCCAGCGGCCAGCCGACGGAGCGGAGCCTTCTTCTAGATCATCGCCATGCCGCCGTTGACGTGCAAGGTCTGGCCCGTGACATAGGCCCCCTCCTCGCTCGCCAAATAGACGCAGGCGGCGGCGACGTCGTCGCCTGAACCGAGGCGGCCGGACGGAATTTTCCCAAGGATTGCGGCGCGTTGCGCGTCGTTGAGCTCGTCCGTCATCGGGCTCGCGATGAAGCCCGGCGCCACGGTGTTCACCGTCACGTTACGAGACGCCACTTCCTGGGCCAGGGCCTTGGAAAAGCCGATCATCCCGGCCTTGGAGGCGGCATAGTTGGCCTGGCCCGGGTTGCCGGTCACGCCGACGACCGAGGTGATTCCGATGATCCGGCCCCAGCGGCGCTTCATCATGCCCTTCAGGGCGGCGCGCGAGAGGCGGAAATAGGACTCCAGGTTCACCTTGATGACCTGCTCCCAGTCCTCGTCCTTCATCCGCAGCATCAGGCCGTCGCGGGTGATGCCGGCGTTGGCGACCAGAATGTCGACCGGCGCGCCGGCGGCCTCCTCGGCGGCCGCGATCAGGCCGTCGACGCTGTCGGCGTCCGACAGGTTGGCGACCACGGTCGAAGCGCGCGCGCCGAACGCGGCGGCGAGATCTTTCAGAACGGCCTCGCGGGTGCCCGACAGGACGACGTGGGCGCCCTGGGCGTGCAGCGCCCGGGCGATGGCGCCGCCGATGCCGCCCGTGGCGCCGGTGACGAGGGCGGTCTTGCCGGTGAGGTCGAACATGTCTGGCATTTCCTTCAGTACGTCCTTCGACACGGCCCTTCGGGCCGGCTCAGGATGACGTATCGGGTTGGTTGCTCAATTGCACGTCATCCTGAGCAGCGCCGCAAGGCGCGTGTCGAAGGACGCAATGGGATCGGTTCAGAGCGACGCCGCGAACGCTTCCAGATCGGCCGGCGTGTTCAGCGGCGTGGCTTCGGCGTCCGGGGCGATGCGCTTGGCCATGCCGGACAGCACCTTGCCGGCGCCGGCCTCGGCGAAGCGGGTGACGCCGCCTTCGGTCGCCATCCACTCCATGCTCTCGCGCCAGCGCACGCGGCCGGTGACCTGTTCGACCAGCATCCGGCGGATGGCTTCGGGGTCCAGGGTCGGGCGGGCGGTGACGTTGGCGACCAGCGGCGCGCGGGGGGCGATGATGGCGGCGGTCGCCAGGGCGGCGGCCATCTCGTCGGCGGCGGGCTGCATCAGCGGGCAGTGGAAGGGCGCCGAGACGTTCAGCGGAATGGCCCGCGCGCCCAGCTCCTTGGCCTTCTCGATGGCGCGGTCGACGCCGGCCTTGTCGCCGGAGATGACCACATTGCCGTTGTTGTTGTCGTTGGCCACGACGCAGACGCCGACTTCCGCGCCGGCCGCGGCGGCCGCTTCGGCCAGCGCGACGTCGGTCTTCGGGCCGATCAGCGAGGCCATGGCGCCCTGCCCCACCGGCACGGCGCGCTGCATGGCCTGGCCGCGCAGCTTCAGCAGCCGGGCGGTGTCGGCGAGCGAGATGGCGCCGGCGGCGGCCAGGGCCGCATATTCGCCGAGCGAGTGGCCGGCCACGAAGGCGGCCTTCTCGATGCCGACGCCGAACTCCTTCTCCAGCGTGCGGGTGACCGCGACGGAGACGGCCATCAGCGCCGGCTGGGCGTTCTCGGTGAGGGTCAGATCGCCCTCCGGCCCTTCCTTCATCAGCTGAAACAGCTTCTGGCCCAGGGCGTCGTCGACCTCCTGGAAGACCTCGCGCGCGCTGGCAAAGGCGTCGGCCAGCTCACCGCCCATGCCGATGGCCTGACTGCCCTGTCCGGGAAAAATGAAGGCGAGGCTCATGGAAATCCTCTCCGAAAGTGACGAATCCGGCGCGCACGGTTAGGGGAAGTGATAGCGGCGGGCAAGTTCAGTGCTATCCCGTCCCTCCGGACCAGGACGTTTCTTTGCCCGCCTTCAAGCTCGTCATCTTCGATTTCGATGGAACCCTCGGCGACACCATGGGCTGGTTCCTCGACGCGTCGGACGCGATGGCCGAGCGGTTCGGCTATCTGCCGATCGATCGCGGCGACCTCGACCGGTTGCGCAAGCTGAGCGCGCGGGAGCTGATGAAGTTGCAGCGCGTGTCGGTGCTCAAGCTGCCGATGTTGGCCGCCCACTTCCAGAAGATGATGCGCAATGACGCCGGCAGCATCCGCATGTTCGACGGCGTCCCCGAGATGCTGAAGGCGGTCCACGGCGCCGGCGCGAAGATCGCCATCGTCAGCTCGAACTCCGAGGAGAACATCCGCATCGTGCTCGGCCCGGAGCTCTGCGGCCTGGTCTCGCGGTTCAACTGCGGCGCCTCGGTATTCGGCAAGGCCAGCAAGTTCCGCAAGGTCCTGGCGGCCATGAGCTGCAAGCCGGGCGAGGCGATCAGCATCGGCGACGAAACGCGCGACATCGACGCGGCCCGCGAGATCGGCATGACCACCGGCGGCGTCGCCTGGGGCTACACCAACGCCGAGGCGCTGAGGCTCTACGGGCCGGACCACATGTTCGAGCGGGTCGAGGATATCCCGGCGGCGATATCGGGGACTGCTTCCGGCGATAGCCGGTAGCTGCCCCTCGAAGGCTGGTGAGGGACAGCCACGCATCGCGAAGCAGTCCCTGTTCCCCCTTCCATTGCCCCGGCGTCATCCCCTAGCCTTCCGCGAAACATAAGGGAGTGGGCCATGCGAGCCGTCGTGCGCCGGGCTGGGAAGCTGATCTGCGATGACATCGACGAGCTGGATCCCGGTCCGGGCCAGGTCCGGGTCAAGACGCTGCTCTGCGGCATCTGCGGGTCCGACCTGCACGCGCTCCACCACCTGGACCACATGGTCGAGATGGGCCGGCGCTCGGGCGGCGGCGGCGGCGAGCTGGACCCGTCGGCGGACATCGTGTTCGGCCACGAGTTCTGCGCCGAGGTGCTTGAGGGCGGACCCGGCGCGACGCGGCTGAAGCCGGGCACACGCGTGGTCTCCATGCCCGTGAACATGAGCCCCACGCGGTTCGACGCGGTCGGCTATTCCAACCTCTATCCCGGCGGGTTCGCCGAGCGGATGATCCTGACCGAGATGCTGCTGCTGGAGGTGCCCAACGGCCTTTCCACCGAGCATGCGGCCCTGACCGAGCCGATGGCCGTGGGCGAGCACGCCGTGGCCAGCGCGGCGCTGGACAACACCTCCGTGGCCCTGGTGATCGGCTGCGGTCCCGTGGGCCTGGCGGTGATCGCGGCGTTGAAGGTGCGTGGCCACGGCCCGATCATCGCCGCCGACTTCTCGCCCCGCCGCCGCGCCGCCGCCGAAGCGATGGGCGCCGACGTCATCATCGACCCGGCCCAGGAAGGTCCACACAGCAAGTGGGCCGACTTCGGCGTGCCGATGACCGGCGAAGCCATGCGCGCGGCGCTGTTCTCCGGCGCCCAGAGCGGCCGGCCGGTGGTGTTCGAATGCGTCGGCGCGCCGGGCGTGCTGCAGAGCGTGATCGAGGGCTGCCCGCTGAAGGCCCAGATCATTGTGGCCGGCGTCTGCATGGAGACCGACCGGATCGAGCCCTCGCTGGCCATCAACAAGCAGCTCGATCTGCGCTTCGTGCTCGGCTACGCGCCGGACGAGTTCGCCCAGAGCCTGCACAACATCGCCGAGGGCAAGATCAACGTCGCGCCGATGATCACCTCGACGGTGGGCCTGGACGGCGTGGCCCAGGCCTTCGCCGACCTCGGCAACCCCGAGGGCAACGTGAAGATCCTGGTGAACCCGTCGCTCTGAACCCCTCATTTGGGGGACGAGCGCCGCGGCGGGCGCCCCTAGGCTTCGAACGTCGGCGAAGGGACGCCGGCGTCCGGGCCGGAGCTTCGGCCCCCAACGACGGGTGATGCGGGTGAAGCGTTTTGTCCTTGGCGTCGGCTGCCTGCTGGCCACCGCCTGCAGCGGCATGGCCGCCCCGGTCGTGCCCGACGCCGTCCGCAAGCCGGTCGAGGCCTACTACACCGAGCAGCACCAGGACATGGTCGATCCCGACGAGCCGAACGGCTTCAGGATCGAGATGCCCGACGAGATGTTCCGCAAGGTCGACGTCAACGGCGACGGCGTGGCCGACTGGAAGGTCAACTTCGAGGCGGCCCAGAACCCGTCCTTCTTCTGTGGGACGGGCGGCTGCCAGCAGCGGGTCTACGTCTCGCGGAACGGCGGCTACGTGCTGGCCTTCGACCGCACGGTGCGGATCTTCAAGCTGCGCAAGGCCAAGGGCCAGCGCCTGCTCGACCTCGACTTCCACGGCAGCGCCTGCGGCGGGGCGGGCGTCGAGGAATGCCCTCGCGGCTACGTCTGGGACGAGACCCTGAGCCGGTTCATCGAGCGTCCGAACGCGAAAGGCGACGGCTGGCTGTACATGGGCCCCTCCCCGCTGGTGTCCACGCCCCTGTCGGCCGCCCCGCCGGCCGTGAAGGCGCAACTGGACAAGCGCGCCGCGCTCTGCGCCCACGTCGGCGGCAAGGCGCCCGAGGGCGAGGAAACCGCCTTCAACGATCTGCCCGACCTGAACGGCGACGGCATCCGCGACTGGGTGGTCGGCGCCTATTACGACTACTGCGAGATGGGCGAGAGCGGGAAGGACAGCCCGCCGCTTCCGACCGCCATTCTGCTCAGCAAGGGCGGCGACTTCGTCGTCGGCTTCGAGGCGGCCGAGACCAGCTGGGGCATCGACCTCGCCGGGACCCCGACCTTCATGACGGTCGAGGGCGCGGACGACTGCCACTTCAACAAGACCCAGCCCTGCACCCGCGTGCCGTGGAAGTGGGACGGCGAAAGATTGGTCCGCACGCCCTGAGCACTGGACGCGGCGGCCCGGTCGGCTAAGTCTCCCGGTAACCGGGAGAGATCACATGAACCGCCTGCTCGCCGCCGTCGCCGTCTGCGCCGCCCTCGCCACGCCCGCCCTGGCCGCCCTCAAGCCTGGCGTGAAGGCGCCCGACTTCGCCAGCACCGCCTTCCTGGGCGGCAAGGCGACGCCGTTCAAACTGTCCGAGGCCCTGAAGAAGGGACCGGTGGTGCTCTACTTCTTCCCCGCGGCTTACACCAAGGGCTGCACCGCCGAGGCGCACGAGTTCGCAGAGGCGACCGCCGAGTTCAACGCCATGGGCGCGACGGTGATCGGCGTCACCGCCGGCCAGACCGAGCGCCTGGCCGACTTCTCCAAGGAGCACTGCCGCGACAAGTTCGCCGTCGCCGCGGTGAGCAAGGACACGATCAAGGCCTACGACGCGGTCCTGCTGCTCAAGCCCGACCTGTCGGACCGGACCAGCTACGTGATCGCGCCCGACGGCAAGGTGATCTTCGCGATGACCAACCTGGGCAACCCGGTCGAGCACGTCAGCAAGACGAAGGCGGCGGTGAAGGCCTGGCGGGCGAGGCAGCCGCGGTAGGCGCAACCGCCCTCTCCGCTTGCCTTCGCGGCCGATCTCGCGTAGTAGCGCGCCTCTTCACGGAAGGCGGTCTATCGCGGAGCCTTCAATGGGGCGGGAAACTCCCGTCCGCCGCGACAAGAGCCATCGTGACCGGGGACTCTTCCCTCCCTGGCCGCGCCGCCTTCCACAACGGAAGAGGAAAGCTATGGCTCTTTACGAGCACGTGGTCATCGCGCGGCAGGACATCTCGCCGCAGCAGGCCGAACAACTCAACGAAGATATGAAGGCGCTCATCGAAGGCGCCGGCGGTCATATCGCCAAGATCGAATACTGGGGTCTCCGCAACCTCACCTACCGCATCAAGAAGAACCGCAAGGGCCACTACTCCCTGCTGGCGATCGACGCTCCCGCCGACGCCGTCAAGGAAATGGAGCGCCAGCTGTCGATCAACGAAGACGTGCTGCGCTACATGACCGTCCGCGTGGAAGAGCTCGACCTCGAGCTGTCCCCGGTTCTGGCCCGCCGCGACCGCGATCGCGAGCGTTCGGACCGTCCCGACCGTCCCCGTGAAGACTTCGCGGCGTAAGGGAGAGCAAGGATCATGACCGACACCACCGCTCCCGAAGCGACCTCGGCCCCGGCCTCGACCGGCGGCGCCCGCCGTCCGTTCTACCGCCGCCGCAAGGTCTGCCCGTTCTCCGGCGCCAACGCCCCGAAGATCGACTACAAGGACGTCAAGCTCCTGCAGCGCTACGTTTCCGAGCGCGGCAAGATCGTGCCGTCGCGCATCACCGCTGTCTCGGCGAAGAAGCAACGCGAACTGGCCAAGGCCATCAAGCGCGCCCGCTTCCTGGCCCTGCTGCCCTACGTCGTGAAGTAAGGGAGAAGGACCGATGAAAGTCATTCTGCTCGAACGCGTCGAGGGCCGCGGCGCCCTGGGCGACGTCGTCACCGTCAAGGACGGCTTCGCGCGCAACTACCTGCTGCCCCGCTCCAAGGCGCTCCGCGCCACGGCCGCGAACCTCAAGATCTTCGACGCCCAGCGCGCCGAGATCGAGGCCCGCAACGCCAAGGCCAAGGAAGCCGCCTCGGCCGCCGGCGAGTCGCTGGACGGCACGTCCTACATCCTGATCCGTCAGGCGGGCGAAAGCGGCCAGCTGTACGGCTCGGTCGCCGGTCGTGACGTCGCCGACATCATCAACGCCGAAGGCGGCAAGGTCGACCGCTCGATGGTCGTCCTCGACAAGCCGATCAAGACGCTCGGCGTGCACGAGGTGAAGGTGAAGCTCCACTCGGAAGTCACCGTCACCGTCAATATCAACATCGCCCGCAGCCAGGACGAAGCCGAGCGCCAGGCGCGCGGCGAAAACGTCATCGCCTCGCAGTTCGAGGAAGAAGCGGCGATCGCGGCGGAAGCCGCGGCCGACATGCTCGAAGGCGGCGCCGGCTCGCACGAAGGCATGGGCGAAGACTACTAGGCGTCTCGACCCGCCGAACGAAATCGGGCGGTCCGGGCTTCCGGGCCGCCCTTTTTCTTTGTCACATCCGCCTATCCGCGCGAACGCGGGAGGAAGCGGAAATGTGATGGCGGCCATCGTTGCGCAGATAGCCGCGCCGGTCGAACATACACGGAACTTCACAACAGATTGCCGCCTGCGTCAGATCGGCGCGCGCCATCGCGCGGCGGCAGCGTTAATGAATGTCCATGGCCCTCGTCCCCGCCCTAGACCTGCGTCCCGTCGACAGCGATCCTCACCTCACCGCCGCGCCCTCGAACATCGAGGCCGAGCAGGCGTTGCTGGGCATCCTGATGTACGACAACGCCGCCTATGAGCGGCTGAGCGACCAGCTGCAGGGCCGGCACTTCTACGAGCCGTTCCACCAACGCCTGTTCAGCGCCATCGAGGCGCACATCCGCAAGGGCCAGCTGGCCGAGCCGATCCTGCTGGCCGAGGAATTCAAGAAGGACGCCGCCTTCGAGGAGCTGGGCGGCATCCGCTACCTGGCCGACCTGTTCGAGCGCGCGCCGCCGGCCGCCAACGCCCCTGACTACGGCCGGGCGATCTACGACCTGGCCCTGCGCCGCGATCTCATTCGCATCGGCGGCGAGATCATGGTCGAGGCCCAGGGCGCGGACCCGGACGTCACCGCCCGCGACCAGATCGAGCAGGCCGAACAGAAGCTCTATGGCCTAGCCGAGAGCGGGACCTCGTCCGGCGGCTTCGTGCCTTTCGCCAACGCCCTCACCGGCGCGGTGCAGATGGCGGCCGAAGCCTACAGCCGCGACGGGGGCCTGGCCGGCCTCTCGACCGGCCTGATCGATCTCGACCGCCAGCTCGGCGGTCTGCATCCGTCCGATCTGCTGATCCTCGCCGGCCGCCCGTCGATGGGCAAGACCGCCCTGGCCACCAACATCGCCTTCAACGTGGCTCGCAACTACGCCTGGGAGCCGCAGCCGGACGGCACGCGCAAGACGGTCAGCGGCGGCGTCGTGGCCTTCTACTCGCTCGAAATGAGCAGCGAACAGCTGGCCATGCGGATACTGGCCGACGTGTCCGGCGTCTCGGGCGACCGGCTGCGCAAGGGCGAGATCGACGCCAGCGAGTTCGGCCGCCTGCGCGACGCGGCCATCGAGATTCAGGAGGCGCCGCTCTACATCGACGCCACCGGCGGTCTCTCCATTGCCAAGCTGACCGCCCGCGCCCGCCGTCTCAAGCGCTCGGTCGGCCTGGACCTGATCGTCATCGACTATCTGCAGCTGGTCACCACCGACGGCGGCGGCCGAGACGCCAACCGGGTGCAGGAGGTCTCGGCCATCACCGGCGGCCTCAAGGCCCTGGCCAAGGAGCTCAGTGTTCCGGTCATCGCCCTCTCGCAGCTGTCGCGCCAGGTCGAGAACCGCGAGGACAAGAAGCCCCAGCTCTCGGACCTGCGGGAGTCTGGCTCGATCGAGCAGGACGCCGACGCCGTCATGTTCGTCTACCGCGAGGCCTACTATCTGGGGCGCACCGAGCCGCGCGAGGGCACGCCCGAACATCTGACCTGGCAGGAAGAGCTGGAGAAGATCGCCCACATCGCCGAGGTCATCATCGGCAAGCAGCGTCACGGCCCCATCGGCACGGTGAAGCTGCACTTCAACTCCGACACCACCCGCTTCGGCAATCTGGCCCGCGAAGGGCGCTTCGACGTAAGGTAGCGGTCACGCCAATCGGGGAGCCCTCGATGATCGCCATTCTTGCCGCGCTGGCCGTTCTCGCGACGGCCGATCCGGCGCCGGAGTCCGTTCCGCCGGCTCGCACGCCACCCTTGTCACCCCCTCCGGCGGTGACCACCGCGCCGGCCGGCGCGCCGCGACTGGCCTGGCCGAACGACCCCGATCTGCAGGCCATCGATGGCAATCGCGCGCTGGTGAAGACCAAGGCGGCGATGTCCGGCGACTATCCCGATCTTCCCGATGCCCTGCGGGCGCTGGGGCATCACGGCGACGTCTACGTGGTGGGCGCGCTGGGCGTCGACGGCAAGCTCGCCAGGCCGCGCGTGGCCTATTCGAGCGGCTCACCTGACCTGGATGCCCTGGCCCTGAGCGCGGTGAGCGCCTGGACCTGGTCGCCGGCGCTGGACGCCGACGGCAAGCCGCTGACCGTTCCGCTTCAGGTGAAAATCGAGTTCGCGGCCTACAGATCCGACAAGGCAGGCGGCGGGCTGATCCGCTATGGCTGCAGGCAGTTCGCGCTGGACCAGGACTGGTGGCGCTCGACCCATCCAGGCGCCCGGCGCAGCGACCACGAACTCTACACCATGATGCTGGGGCTGAACGTGATCGCCGGCGGCGGCCTGAGCGCGGGCGGCGTTGACGGCTTCAAGGCCCGGATGGCCGACTTCGAGCGCCGCTGGGACGCCTCGATCGAAAAGTGCCGAAAGGCGCCCGACAAGCGCTTCGTCGACATGCTGCAGCCGGAGGGCCGGTACGCCGAGGCGCTGTCGAAGAGCACGCGCTGATCGCGGCCATCGCCTGGAGCTATACCCCTCGCACGCCCCGGAGCTTGACCCTGCCCCGCCCGCCCCTTAGCCGGGCGGCATGACTTCGGCCCGCCTGACCATCGATCTCGACGCCCTCGCGCGGAACTACCGGTTCCTGCGCGACACGGCGGGCGTGGAGGCGGCGCCGGCGGTGAAGGCGGACGGCTATGGCCTGGGCGCCTTGGACGTGTCGCGCCGACTGCTGGCCGAGGGCGCGCGGACCTTCTACGTCGCGCGGCTGGCCGAGGGCGAAGCCCTGCGCGCGGCGCTCGGCGCGGGTCCCGTCATCCAGGTGCTGGACGGCGCAACGGGAGGATCGGTCGACCGCCTGCGCGCCGCCGGCCTGACGCCGGTCATCAACAGCCTCGAACAGGCCGCCCGCTGGCGGGCCGAGGGGCGCGGCGCGCCGGCGACGCTGCATGTCGACACCGGCATGAACCGGCTGGGCCTGACCCTGGCGGAGGCGCGCGGCGTCGCCGGCTGGGAGGCCGTCGAACTGGTCATGAGCCATCTGGCCTGCAGCGGCCAGCCGGAGCATCCGGCCAACGCCCGGCAACTGGCGGCCTTCCGTGAGGCCCGGGCCCTGTTCCCGGCGGCGCGGGCCAGCCTGGCGGCCTCGGGGGGGATCTTCCTCGGGCCCGACTACGCCTTTGACCAGGTTCGGCCCGGCGTCAGCCTGTTCGGCGGCGGTCCGCGCGACGTTCCCGACGACCGCATCGCGACGGTGGCGACCTTCGAGGCGCCCATCCTGCAGGTGCGCGACGTCCGGGCGGGGGAGACCGTCGGCTACGGCGGCGCCTTCGAGGCCGCGGCGCCGGCCCGCGTGGCCATCCTCGCCGCCGGATACGCCGACGGCGTCCTGCGCAGCAGCCATCCGCGCGGCGCAGTCTGGTTCGACGGCGCGCGCCGGCCGATGCTCGGGCGCGTGTCGATGGACCTGATCGCCGTGGACGTGACCGGCTGCTTTACGGCGCGGCCGGGCGCGATGATGGAGATCATCGGCCCGAACCTGCCGATCGACGATGCCGCCGCGGCCGCCGGAACGACGGCCTACGAGCTGCTCACCCGTCTGTCGCCCCGCGCCGAGCGGCGCTGGGTCGGGACCTAGAGACCGCCCGTCAGCGCGGCGGCGCCGACAGCCCCGACCATGCCGAGTCCCATGACCGACATCATGATCATCGCAATCACACCGTAGATCACGACCGTCGCGATCACGATGACGATCGTGTAGCCGACGGCCTTGTCCTCTGGCGCCTTCATCAGTTTCGGCAGGCCGAGGTAGAGTAGATAGAGGCTGTAGAGGCCGACGATCCCGAGCCACGCCAGCATGGGAACAAGATCGAACACCCCGGCGAGCCAGGCGGCGGTGCTGCTGTAGGCGGCGACCTTGAAGGCCTGAATGGGGTTCTTCTCGCCGCCAAAGCTGGGCGCCAGGGCGTCGATGATCAGGGCGGTCACATAGACGCCCACCAGCGACAGGACGTAACCCACCACCGCGCCCACAAGGGTGAACGGCGCGAAGCCGAAGCCGCCGAACAGAAGCTTGCCGACGAACTGGCAGATCGGCCCGATGGCCGCGAGGATGCAGATGTAGCCGGTGTAGAGCCCCTTCACCGTCGCCGCCTCGCCGGCGATGGTGTCCCAGGTCGGCTTGGGACGAAGCAGGATGTCCTGGACCCGCTGAACGAGACCCGACGGGGTCCCTCCTTCGACAACGCTCATGTGACGACCCCTCCTCAGCTGACGCCGGAACAGTCCCCCCTGCGCCAAGGTAGCGGAGTCGTCGCGAATGGCGAAACACGGTTCCGCGAACGACGCCGCGAGGAATGCCCGGGCGCTGTTCCCGTTTTGTCGCTATGGTCAGCGCACCCTCGAATCAGGAGACCGCATGGCCCGCGACGGCGCCGTCTACGTCTGCCAGTCCTGTGGCGCGGCGCACTCCAAGTGGGCGGGCCAGTGCCCGGCCTGCAACGCCTGGAACACCCTGGTCGAGGAGGTCTCCAGCCGCCCGCCCGGCGCGCTGGCGCCGACGAAGGCGAGCCGCGCGCGGGGTCTTTCGTTCGAAGGTCTGGAGAGCGAAAACCCTGAACCACCGCGCATCGTCACCGGCGTCGACGAGTTCGATCGCGTCTGCGGCGGCGGTGTCGTGCCGGGCAGCGCCATCCTGCTGGGCGGCGACCCGGGCGTGGGCAAATCGACCCTGCTGCTGCAGGTGGTCGCCACCGCCGCCCAGCGCGGGGTCCGCTGCGCCTACATCTCCGGCGAAGAGGCGGTGGAGCAGATCCGCGGCCGCGCCGGCCGCATGGGCCTGGCCCAGGCCCCGGTGAAGCTCGCCGCCGAGACCGCCCTGCGCGACATTCTCGACGGCCTCAAGCGCGAGGCCTTCGACCTCGTCATCGTCGACTCGATCCAGACCCTGTGGAGCGACCAGCACGAGGCCGGGCCCGGCTCGGTCACCCAGGTCCGCAACTGCGCGGCCGAACTGGTGCGCCTGGCCAAGAAGAAGGGGATCGCCATGATCCTCGTCGGTCACGTCACCAAGGATGGCCAGATCGCCGGTCCGCGCGTGGTCGAGCACATGGTCGACGCGGTCCTCGCCTTCGAGGGGGAGCGCGGCTATCCCTTCCGCATCCTGCGCGGCGCCAAGAACCGCTTCGGCGCCACCGACGAGATCGGCGTCTTCGAGATGGGCGACGCCGGCCTGACCGAGGTGCGCAATCCCTCCGCCCTGTTCCTGAACGAAGGCGGCGAACGGGCCGCGGGCGCGGCCGTGTTCGCCGGCATCGAGGGCAGCCGCCCGGTGCTGGTCGAGTTCCAGGCCCTGGTCGCGCCCAGCGCCTACGGCACGCCCCGGCGCGCGGTGGTCGGCTGGGACAGCGGCCGCCTGGCCATGGTGCTGGCGGTGCTGGAGTCGCGTTGCGGCCTGTCGCTGGGCAATCGCGACGTCTATCTGAACGTGGCGGGCGGCCTGCGCATCACCGAGCCGGCCGCGGACCTGGCCGCCGCCGCCGCCCTTGCCTCCTCCGCGCTGGAGGAAGCGCTGCCACAGGACTGCGTGGTGTTCGGCGAGATCAGCCTGTCGGGCGAGGTGCGGTCGGTAGGCCGCATGGAAAGCCGCCTCAAGGAGGCCGCCAAGCTCGGGTTCAGACGCGCCCTCGCCCCCGTCGGCGCCGGCGACGCGCTGGCGGTGACGGGTGTTTCAAGGCTGGCGGACGCCGTGCGGCGGATAGGAGAGCAGCAGTGGAGCTAGTGGCCGATCGTCGCGCTGTTCCCGCCCCCCTGGAGGGCGAACGGCTTCGAGGCCGGGCGAGGCGGTGACCCAGTTCGACTTCATCGCCGGTCCGCTGCTGATCGTCTCGGCCCTGATCGGCTTTTCGCGCGGCGGGACCAAGGAGCTGATGACGGTCGTGGCCTTTCTGGTGGCGGCCATCGTGGCGGTGTTCGCGCTGCGTTTCAGCGCCCCGGTCGGCCGCGCGATCGTCGACCCGGATTGGGCCGGAGTCGGGATCGCCCTGTTGTTTGTGTTCGGACTTGCCTATATCGCGCTGCGACTGCTCGGCGCGGGCCTCCAGCGGCGGGTGCACGAGACCGAGGTGATGGGGATTCTCGACCGCGGCGTGGGCGCCGCCTTCGGAATCATCCGGGCCATGGTCCTTCTCGGCGCGTTCAACCTGCTGTTCCAGATGGCCAGCACGACCGAGACCGCGCCCAAGTGGGTGACCAGCGCCTGGACCTATCCGTTGACGGATGTCTCGGGGCGGATCCTCAAGGCGTTCGCGCCGGAGGGACTGGCGGCGGTCAAGTCGGTGGCCCCGGCCCTCGAGCGAGCCGTCGAGGCCGGAACGGCGGCGCCCAAGGGCGACGAAACAGGCTATGGAAAGGGCGAACGCGACGCCATGGACGCTCTGGTGGAGAAGACGCGATGACCATGCTGGGCCGCACCACGGACACCTGTTCCCACCTGGGCGCGCGCGATCCCGATGATGACACGCTCAGGCTCGAATGCGGCGTGTTCGGCGTCTACGGCGCGCGGGACGCCGCCGCCCTCGCCGCCCTCGGCCTGCACGCGCTGCAGCATCGGGGACAGGAAGCCTGCGGCATCGCCGCCTTCGACGGCAAGAGTTTCCACACCGAGCGGCACCTGGGTCATGTCGGCGACGCCTTCGGCGGCGATGACCTGATCGCCCGCCTTCCGGGCAGCCACGCCATTGGTCACACCCGCTACGCCACCGCCGGCGGCAGCGGCATACGCAACGTCCAGCCGATGTTCGCCGATCTCGAGGCCGGCGGCGTGGCTCTGGCCCACAATGGCAACCTGACCAACTTCCTGGCCCTTCGCGAGAAGCTGGTCGGCGAAGGCGCCATCTTCCAGTCGACCAGCGACAGCGAGGTGATCCTTCATCTCATCGCCCGCTCCCGGAAGGCGCGGGTCGTCGACCGCTTCATCGACGCCATCGGCCAAATCGAGGGCGGCTACGCCTTGGTGGCCCTGACCAACAAGAAGCTGATCGGCGTGCGCGACCCGCTCGGCATCCGGCCACTGGTGCTGGGCGATCTGAACGGAAATCCGGTTCTGGCGTCGGAAACCTGCGCCCTCGACATGATCGGCGCCCGCTTCGTGCGGGACATCGAGAACGGCGAGATGGTCGTGATCGACGAGACTGGCGTCACCAGTCTCAAGCCCTTCCCGCAGCAGAGGGCGCGGCCCTGCGTCTTCGAATACGTCTACTTCGCCCGCCCCGACAGCGTCGTGAACGGCCGTTCGGTCTATGATGTCCGCAAGCGAATGGGCATGCGGCTGGCCGAGGAGACGCCCGCCGAAGCCGACGTGGTCGTGCCCGTTCCAGACAGCGGCGTGCCGGCCGCGCTCGGCTACGCCCAGGCCAGCGGCGTTCCCTACGAGCTCGGCATCATCCGCAGCCACTTCGTGGGCCGCACCTTCATCCAGCCGACCCAGGGCGTGCGCGAGCTGGGCGTGCGCATGAAGCACAGTCCCAACCGCGCGGTTCTGGCCGGCAAGCGGGTGGTGCTGATCGACGACTCCATCGTCCGCGGCACCACCAGCCGTAAGATCGTGCGCATGGTCCGCGAGGCCGGCGCCAAGGAAGTCCACCTGCGCTCGGCCAGCCCGCCGATCATGTGGCCCGACTTCTACGGCATCGACATGCCCGACCGAGACAAGCTCCTCGCCGCCCGCAAGTCGCTGGCCGAGATGACCCGCTTCCTGGAAGTGGACTCCCTGGGCTTCCTGTCGGTCGAAGGCCTCTACTGGGCGCTGGAGGCCGGACCTCGCGATCCGGCCCAGCCCCAGTTCACCGACCACTATTTCACCGGCGACTATCCGACCCGGCTGCTCGACCGCGAGATCGCCGAAGGCGGCGCGGACGGCGGCAGGCAGTTGTCCTTCCTGGTCAGCGCGTGACGGAACGGTCGGCGAAGGCCGGCTGGTTGAGAGGCCTCAGGCCGGACCCCTACATCGTGGCCATCCTGCTCATGGTGGTGTTGGCCACCCTGTTGCCCGTCAGCGGCCAGGGCGCGGTGTGGTTCGCTTGGCTGACCAAGGCGGCCATCGCCCTGCTGTTCTTCCTGCACGGCGCGCGACTGCCGCGCGAGCAGGTGGTGGCCGGCCTCATCCACTGGCGGCTGCATCTGACCGTGCTGGCCTCGACCTTCGTGCTGTTTCCGCTGCTGGGACTGGCGCTGGTCAGGCTGCCGGCCGCGATCCTGCCGGCCCAGCTGGCGGCCGGCGTCCTCTACCTGTGTTTGCTGCCCTCCACGGTGCAGTCGTCGATCGCCTTCACCTCCCAGGCTCGCGGCAACGTGGCGGCGGCGGTGGTCGCGGCCTCGACCTCGAACCTGCTGGGGGTGGTGCTGACGCCGCTGCTGGTCGGCGTCTTCCTGCACACCACGACCGGCGGCGTGTCCCTGAAGGCGGTGCAGGACGTCGCCGTGCAGATCCTGCTGCCCTTCCTTCTCGGCCAGCTGGCCAGGCCGTGGATTCAAGGCTGGGTGGCCGGCCATGCGAAACTGGTCAGCTACACCGACCGCGGCTCGATCCTGCTGGTCGTCTACGGCGCCTTCAGCGCCGCCGTGGTCGGCGGACTATGGAAACAGGTCAGCGCCACGGAGCTGGCCGTATTGCTGGCCATCTGCGTGGGACTGTTGGCCGTCGTCCTCATCGCCACCCTCCTGGCGGCAAGGGCGCTGCGGTTTTCGACAGCCGACGAGATCGTGGTCGTCTTCTGTGGATCCAAGAAGGGCCTGGCGACCGGCGTTCCGATGGCCTCGATCCTGTTCCCCGCCGCCAGTGTGGGCTTCATCGTGCTGCCGGTCATGCTGTTCCACCAGGTTCAACTGATGGCCTGCGCGATCATCGCCCAGCGCTACGGAGCCCGCGCCGACTGACACTTGCGCTGGATCAAGGCGATGGATCGACGAAGCCCTAGCTTCCGCCAACGATCCAGGGAGTCGTTGATGGACGCCGGACCTCCGCTCAGCCGCGTGCTGTTCGCCACTGATCTAACCCACGACGGCGATCTGGCCTTCGCCCATGCGCTGAGAATCGCCCTGCCCGGCCAGGGGGAGCTGGCGATCGTTCATGCCGCGCCGCGCTCTGAGATCGGCAGGGCCTGGGACCAGTTTCCGCGCGTGGGCGCCAGCCTGGCGGGCTGGGGCGTGCTTGAGCCCGGCGTCAAGGCGTCGGCCGTGGAAGCGCGACTTGGCCTGCACGTCCGCAAGATCGATGTGCCCGACCGCCATGCGAGACACGGCGTGCTCAAGGTGCTGGAGCATCGCCCCTGCGACCTGGTGGTGCTCGCCACCCACGGCCGCGACGGGCTGGAACGGCTGTTCAATCCATCCATCGCCGAGCCGATCGCCCGCGAGGGCCGGACGCCGACGCTGGTCCTGCCGACGGACGCGCGAGGGTTCGTCGACCCGGCCACCGGCGAGGTCCGGCTCCGCAACATCCTCATCCCGGTCGACACCCAGCCCAGCGCCGGGCGCGCCGTGGCCCTGGCGGCGCGACTGGCCGCCGTCCTTGGCGCGCGGGACGCCATCTTTCACCTGCTTCATATCGGCCCCGAGTTCCCCGGTGTCGAAGCGCCGTCCGAGATCGAGGCGCAGACACGCCGGCGCCTGATGGCCGGACCTGTCGTTTCCGGCATCCTGGAGTCGGCCGATGTCGTCGCCGCCGATCTCATCGTCATGCCGACGCGCGGTCATGACAGCCTGCTCGACCTCCTGCGCGGCAGCACGACGGAGCAGATCCTGCACCGGGCCCGCGTTCCCCTGCTGACGGTTCCCGCCGCTTGATGCGTCGAGGACGGGACATCGCGCGCGAGCCCCGCTAAAAGCCGCGCATGGATTCCAAGCCCCTTCGCGATCGCATCGCACTCGTCACCGGCGCCACCCGCGGCATCGGCCAGGCCGCCGCGCTCGGCCTCGCCCGGGCGGGAGCCCACGTCATCGCGCTGGGCCGCACCCAAGGCGGCCTCGAAGCCCTGGACGACCAGATCTTCGCCGAGACTGGCGAGCACGCCACCCTCGTGCCGTTCGACCTGCGCCAACCCGAGGGGCTCGATCCGCTGTGCGCCACAATCCATGAGCGTTGGGGTCGGCTCGACATCCTCGTGCACGCCGCCGCCGTGCTCGGCGGCATCACCCCGACCGGCCACATCGAGCCGAAGAAGTGGGATGAAGCCCTGGCGGTCAACCTGACCGCGACCTGGCGGCTGATCCGCGCGGCCGAGCCGCTGCTCAGGGCTTCGGGCGCGGCGCGAGCCATCTTCCTGACCACGGGGCGCGTCGTGCGGCCCAAGGCCTTCTGGGGCGCCTACGCGGCCAGCAAGGCAGGCATGGAGGCCCTGGTGCGCTGCTGGGCCGACGAGGTCGAGAACACCGCCATACGCGCCGTGCTGCTCGATCCCTCGACCATGCGCACGCGGATGCGCGCCGAAGCCTATCCCGGCGAGGATCCGCTGACGCTGCCCGAGCCGTCGGAAATCGCGCCCCTGGTCGTCCAGTTGGCCCAGGCCGACCTCGGCCAGCCGACGGCGGCGGTGGTGTTCAACGACTGGAAGGCGGCGGGCGGGAAACTCTAGGGACTGTTTCCGGCGATAGCCGGTAACTGTCCCCCAACACCGGCAGACGCGGGCGGGGGGACAGGCAATGCGTCCCGGCGAGCCGCGCTATCCGGTCCCAATGCGTCCCTACTTGCCCTTGCGCGCGCCCGGCTTGGGTGCGCGTCCCTTGACCGAACCGCCGCCCCGGAGCTTCTGAATCCCCGGACGAGAGCCCTTGGCGCCCTTGGCCTTCGAGAACTTCAGCGCCGTGGCGGCGCGCGCCTTTGCGGCCTTGACCCCGGTCAGCTTGACCACGGTCTTCTTGACCGGCTTGGGCGTCTCGCCGGCGGCCTCGGCGGCAGCCGCCGCCTTTGCGGCGCGAACCTCCGCGGCCAGCGACATGGCCTTTTCCTTCTTGGCCTCGCCGCCCTGCTGGAAGGACGGCGCGCCCGCCTTGTCGCCGCCCTCGGCGTAGGGGTTCTTGTTGCTCTTCAGCGTCACCCGGATCGGCACGCCGGGCATGTCGAAGCTCTCGCGCAGGCTGTTGACCAGATACCGCCGGTACTGTTCGGGCATCTGTTCGGCGCGGCTGGAAAACAGCACGAACGTCGGCGGACGGGCCTTGGTCTGGGCCATGTACTTGGGCTTGATGCGCTTGCCGCCGACCGCGGGCGGCGGGTGGCGTTGGATGGCCATCGCCAGCCAGTCGTTGAGATCCCGCGTCTTCACCTTGGTCGACCAATCGCCGTAGGTCTTCAGGATGGCCGGCATCAGCTTGCCGATCCCAAATCCGGTCTCGGCCGACAGGGCGACGACCGGCGCGCCGCGCACCTGCGGCAGCATGCGTTCGGCGTGCTCGCGGAAGGCCTTCAGCTGGCCGGAGGGATCCTCGACCAGGTCCCACTTGGCCAGGACAAAGACCAGGCAACGCCCCTCCCGCTCGACCAGGTCGGCGATCTGCAGGTCCTGGATCTCGAACGGGTGCGTCGCGTCCATGACCAGCAGCACCACCTCGGCGAAGGTGATGGCCCGGATGGAGTCGGAGGTCGACAGCTTCTCCAGCTTGTCCTGCACCTTGGCCTTGCGGCGAAGGCCGGCGGTGTCGACCAGCCGGATCCGGCGTCCGTCGTGACGCCATTCGACGGCGATCGAATCTCGGGTGATGCCCGCTTCGGGCCCGGTCAGCATGCGGTCCTCGCCGATCAGGCGGTTGACCAGGGTCGACTTGCCGGCGTTGGGTCGGCCGACGATGGCGATCTGGATGGGCTTGTCGGCCTCCTCCGCCTCGTCGACACCGGCCAGTTCCTCGCGCGCGACCAGCGCGGCGTACAGCTCGGCCATGCCCTCGCCGTGCTCGCCGGAGATGGCCAGCGGCTCGCCGAATCCCAGCGACCAGGCTTCGGCCACGCCGCTGTCGCCCTGCTTGCCCTCAGCCTTGTTGGCCCCAAGGATCACCGGCTTGTCGGTCAGGCGCAGCAGCTGGGCGAAGATCTCGTCGCCCGGGGTGACGCCCTCGCGGGCGTCGATCAGGAAGAGGACGACGTCGGCCTCCTGGATGGCCAGCTCGGTCTGCTGGCGCATCCGCGCTTCAAGGCTCTCGTCGGTGACGTCCTCGAAGCCGGCGGTGTCGATCAGCGTCAGCTCCAGGTCGCCCAGGTTTCCCTTGGCGAAGCGGCGGTCGCGGGTGACGCCGGGCTGGTCGTCGACAATGGCCAGCTTCTTGCCCGCCAGGCGGTTGAACAGCGTGGACTTGCCGACGTTCGGCCGGCCGACGATGGCGAGCTTGAGAGGCATTGCGGAAACGGCCTTGAGACGGCGTCCGAATGAACGCCGCCGGAGGATAGCAGAATTGCGCGACGTGAAAGGGCGCGGCCTGCGGGGCCGCGCCCTTAGCACACTAGAGCCGGGATCGCCTAGCGGATGGCGACCAGCTGGGCGTTGTCGGTGACCAGATAGACCATGCCGCCGGCCGCGATCGGCGAGATCAGCACCGGCGAGCCGATGTTGATCGACTTGATCTGCTCGCCGGTCTTCGGGTTCAGCGCCACGGCGCGGCCGTCGCTGGAAGCCAGCACCAGCTTGTCGGAGGCCAGAACCGGGCCAAACCACAGGGTGCGGCCGCCCTTGTCCTCCTTCTTGCCGAGTCCGAAGAAGGTGCTCTTCTTCGCCGCCTGGCCTTCGTTGAGGTCCTTGATCCAATAGACCTGTCCGCTCGACCGCGAGGCGCAGATGACTTCACCAGCCTGGGAGACGACGTAGACCACGTCGCCGGCGGCCCAGGGGCTGGAGATCGAGGCGACCGGCAGCGACCAGCGGGCCGTGCCCGTGCGCAGGTCGGTGGCGGCGAACACCCCCGAGTGGCTGGCCGCGTAGACGTCACCCTCGTAGATCACCGGACGACCGGCGACATCGCGGATTTCGGAAAGGGCGCTGGTGCGGCTGGCCCGGGACAGGGTGTTGTTCCACAGGTCGTTGCCGTTGGCGGCGCGCAGGGCGACCACCTCGCCCGAAGCGAACGCGCCGACCACGGTGTCGCCGGCGGCGGCCGGGCTGGACGAGGCCAGGATCCGCGCCGGCTCCACGAGCGCCTGATAGGTCCAGCCGGGCGTGCCGTTGGCCGCGTCGTAGGTCAGAAGCTCATTGTCGGTGCTGACCACGAACACCCGGCCGTGAGTCACGATCGGCGCGCCATGGATCGGCGAGGCGGTCTCGCGTCGCCAGCCCACTTCGCCGGTCGCCGGGTCGAGCTGGGCCACGAAGCGGAAGCCCGAAGCGACGTACAGCTTGCCGCCGGAGAAGGCGACGCCGCCGCCGAAGCCGCGCTTGTCGCGCTTGGTGCGCGAATGGATGGCCTTGCGCCAGATAACCTGGCCGGTGCTCGCGTCGACGGCGGAGACTTCCGATTCCGCATCCATCACATACAGGCGGCCGTCGACCAGGATCGGCGGGGCGGTGACGTGGAAATGGCGGTTGGAGCCCTTGCCGAAGCCCTTGCGCCAGGCGATCTCGAAGGCGGGCGCCGCCTCGACATGGTCGATCTTCTGATCCGGATCGCCGCCCGGCTGCGGCCAGTTGGCCAAGGCCGTGGCGGTCGGCAGGAAGAAGTCCATGCCCTTGAGGCCCTCAGCCGCCTCGACCCGCTGGTCGAAGGCGACGATCGAGATGCGGCGGCCTTCGCCGGCCACTTCCTTGGGCTCTTCCTTCTTGAAGGGGTTCAGTCGGCCGGCGGCGTCGCCGACGGTCGAACAGCCGGCGAGCAGAAGGGCGCTGGCGGCCAGGACGGCGACGCCGCCGATACGCTTGGTCATTGGGCGGGTCCCTGTGGGGCTTGCGGTTGCGCGCCGGGCGGGAGCATGCCTTGCGGCAGGGCCGGGGCCGGCGGCGGCAGGGTGGCGGCCAGCTTCACGGCCGCGGGAATGTTGGCGGCGGAGCCGGAGTCGATGAGGGCGATGGCGGCCTGGGCGCGCTGGCGCATGCTGTCGGAGGCGTCGAGCACCTGCGACAGCACCACGAAGTCCTCGCGCGCGTCCTTGGCGCGGCCGTCCATGATCTTGGCGAAGGCGAGCGCCTCGCGCGCCTGGAGCCGATAGGGCCGCTTCTCTTCCATCAAGGGCTTCAGCCTCCCCTCCAGGTCCTTGTAGGGAGCGGTATCGAGAAGGGCCAAGGCGGATTTGAGGCGGGCTTCGTCGGCGATGATCGGGTCCTTGGCGACCTTGGCGGCCTTGTCCAGGAGGGCCACGGCCTCCTCGGTCTTGCCGTCGTTCATGCGGATGCCGGCCTGGGACATCAGCGCCAGCGCCGGGTAGCCCTTGACGGGCGCCTTGGCCACTTCGCCGAGCAGGGTGAAGGCCTTGGTGTCGTCGCCCTGCTCGCGCGCCTTCAGCGCCTCGAGGTAGCTGGTCGCGGCCTTGTCGCCCTGGCTGGTCGTCCAGGCGTCCCAGCCCCACAGCCCGCCGGCCACGATCACGCCGGCGGCGACGGCGCCGATGGCCCAGGGCGCGAGCTTCAGCGCCAGCGCCCGATAGCGCTCGGCCCGGATCTGCTCCTCGACCTCTTCAAAAACATCGACCACTTACGGGTGCTCCGAATACCGGCAATACGAGGCCGGGAACCTATAGAGTCCGCCGCGCCGCTGCAACGCGGCGCAACCGCCTGACGTCAGCCCTTGTTCGAGAAGTAGGTCTCGGCCTCGCCGGGGAAGGTCCGGGCCCGCACGTCGGCGGCGTAGGAGGCGGCGGCGGCGGCGATCTCGGCCTTCAGGTCGGCGTAGCGGCGG
>CALALX010000008.1 GCA_937925635.1 uncultured Caulobacter sp. | reverse complement strand
CCCGCCCCGTCCCCGGCCGCGCCCGCCCCGGCCGTCGAGGCCGCGCCGGCCGCCGCCAAGGGCGACCAGGTCAAGTCGCCGATGGTCGGCACCGTCTATCTGCAGCCGCAGCCTGGCGCTGATTCCTTCATCAAGGTCGGCCAGACCGTCGCCCAGGGTCAGACCCTGCTGATCGTCGAGGCCATGAAGACGATGAACCCGATCCCGTCGCCGCGCGCCGGCAAGATCGTCGAGATCCTGGTCTCCGACGCCCAGCCCGTCGAATTCGGCGAGCCGCTCGTCATCATCGAATAGGCGCCGCCGTGTTCGACAAAATCCTGATCGCCAATCGCGGCGAGATCGCCCTGCGGGTGCACCGCGCCTGCAAGGAGATGGGCATCGCCACCGTGGCCGTGCACTCCGAGGCCGACGCCAACGGCATGTGGGTGCGGCTGGCCGACGAAAGCGTCTGCATCGGCCCGGCCCCGGCCGCCAAGAGCTACCTGAACATCCCCTCGATCATCGCCGCGGCGGAGATCACCGGGGCCCAGGCCATCCACCCCGGCTACGGCTTCCTCAGCGAGAACGCCCGTTTCGCCGAGATCGTGAACGCCCACGGCTTCACCTTCATCGGCCCCAAGCCCGAACACATCCGGATGATGGGCGACAAGATCACCGCCAAGCAGGCCGTCAAGGACGCCGGCATCCCGGTGGTGCCCGGCTCCGACGGCGGCGTGACCACCGAGGAGGAGGCCTTCGAGGCCGCCGCCCGCATCGGCTTCCCGGTGCTGATCAAGGCGGCCGCCGGCGGCGGAGGGCGCGGCATGAAGGTCGCGGCGACGCAGGAGGACCTGTACGAGGCCGTCTCCACGGCCCGCTCGGAAGCCCGCGCGGCCTTCGGCGACGACACCGTCTACATGGAGCGCTATCTCCAAACCCCGCGGCACATCGAGCTGCAGGTCGTGGCCGACAGCCATGGCAATGTCGTGCACCTGGGCGAGCGCGACTGCTCGCTTCAGCGCCGTCACCAGAAGATCCTCGAGGAAGCGCCCTCCCCCGCCCTCGACTCCATCGGCCGCAGCAAGATCGGCGAGGTCGTCGTCGAGGCCATCCGCGCCATCGGCTACCTGGGCGTGGGGACCATCGAGTTCCTGTGGGAGAACGGCGAGTTCTTCTTCATCGAGATGAACACCCGCCTGCAGGTCGAGCACCCGGTCACCGAGGCCATCACCGGCATCGACCTGGTGCGTGAACAGATCCGCATCGCCGCCGGCCTGCCGCTGTCGTTCAGCCAGAAGGACGTCGTGTTCGAGGGTCACGCCATCGAATGCCGGATCAACGCCGAGAACGCGCGCACCTTCACGCCGTCGCCTGGCACGATCACCGGATTCCACGCGCCGGGCGGCCTGGGCGTGCGGCTCGATAGCGCGCTCTACGACGGCTATGCCATCCCGCCCTACTACGACAGCCTGATCGGCAAGCTGATCGTCCACGGCCGCGACCGCGCCGAATGCATCGCCCGCACCCAGCGCTGCCTGGGCGAGATGGTGGTCAGCGGCGTCGACACGACCATCCCGCTGTTCCAGGACCTGCTGCAGCAGGACGACATCCGCAAGGGCGACTACAACATCCACTGGCTCGAAAAGTGGATCAAGGCGCAGGGGTAGAGCGGCTTCCCTCCCCTTCATGGGGAGGGACAGGTCCGCGCAGCGGACCAGGGTGGGGTAGCAGGACGCCAATCACTGGCATTCGAGGTTGGCCTCTCGGTTCCCCACCCGGTCCCTTCGGGACCACCCTCCCCACAAGGGGGAGGGAAAGCAGCACACGTCTTCTGCTATTAGCTAGCCATGGCCCACGACGTGTTCGACCTTGAGGAACTGGTCGCCTGCTACCGCAGGGGCGTGTTTCCGATGGCCGACGCGCGGGACGACGACCGGGTCTTCCTGATCGATCCGCAGCGGCGTGGCGTTATCCCGCTCGACGCCTTCCACGTCTCGCGACGGCTGGCCCGGACCGTGCGCGCCAACAGTTTCGACGTCACGATCGACCAGGACTTCCACGGCGTGCTCGAGGCCTGCGCGGCGGCGACGCCGGAGCGCAGCGAGACCTGGATCAACCACCCCATCCAGCGGATGTACGAGGCCCTGCACCGCACCGGCCGGGCCCACAGCGTCGAGTGCCGCATCGCCGGCGAACTGGTCGGCGGTCTGTACGGCGTGTCCCTCGGCGGCGCCTTCTTCGGCGAGAGCATGTTCAGCCGGGCGCGGGACGCCTCGAAGGTGGCGCTGGTGCATCTGGTCGGCCGTCTCATCGCCGGCGGATACAGGCTGCTCGACGCCCAGTTCCTGACCGAGCACCTGACTCAGTTCGGCGCGGTGGAGATCGGCCGCCAGGCCTACCGCCGGCGACTGGACGACGCTCTGGCGGTCGAGGGCGACTTCTATCGCTTCGCGGGCGCGGGGCCCGAGGCCCTGCAGGAGATCAGCCAGGCGTCGTAGACCGGATGCTGCAACGGATTCACGCCCGGCGTGGACGCGAACATCCAGCCGCGAAAGACCTGCTTGGCCGCCGGGGCCGCACGGCCCGGCGCCGCCTTGGGCTGAGAGTCGATGGTCAGATAGGCCGCCGAGTCCGGCTGCTCTTCGTCCGCCGCCGTGGTCTCGCAGGCGCGGACGGTGATGATCAGCGTCTTGTAGCGGATGGGCTGACCGATCGGGGCCTCGAACTTCAGGGTCTCGGCGGTGACCTTGTCGATGGCCTGGATGATCGCGGCGCCGCCTCGGACGCGCCGCAGCGGCTCCGCTGGCTTTTCGACGGCGGCCTTGGGCTTGACCGCTTCCTCGGTGGGCGTTTCGGCGGTGATCGGCGCGGGCGCGGAGGGCGCCGGCGGCGCGGCCTGGACCGGCGGCGGCTCCTCGGCTTCCGGCGGGGTCTCGACCGGTCCGGGCGCGGCGGCCGGCGGCGGCGCCGGCGGTTGCTGCTGGGCGTGAACGAGGCCCGCGGCGCCCGCGAGCGCCAGCCCGGCCAGCAGGGTAAGCCTCAGCCGCACGCGCGCCGTCCTATTCCGGGGACCAGGCTTCGTAGTCGCCGGTGGCCTTGTCGCGCTGGCCGGCGCCGCTGATCGAGCCCTTTGGCCGCCAGGCGTGGACCGTGCCGGTCAGGTTCGGACGGTGGTCCTTCTCCCAGCCGCGGCGCGGCAGCGGATGGGTGGTCGGCGGCTCGTCGAAGGTGTAGCGCAGCCAGCCGTGCCAGTCGGGCGAGACCTTCGAGGCCTCGGCGTAGCCATTGTAGATCACCCAGCGGCGCTTGCGTCCCTTGTCGTAGCTGTCCTTGTCGTCACGCGCCTCGTAGTACTTGTTGCCCAGTTCGTCCTGACCGACGAACACGCCCCGACGGGCGATGTGGAACTTCTGGCCGATCGTGGCGCCGTTCCACCAGGTGAAGATCGCTTTGAGCACGCTCTGGTCCAGTAATTTCAAGGCAATGGAAGCGGGCGGACCATAGCCGCCGACGCGGTCCGCGTCCAGCGCGCCGCCCCGCAACATCTTGTGGATGCGACACCACGAACACGCCATATCTATTGCTCGCGCGCGGGCCGCTCTCTAGCCTTGCGCGAACGTGCGCGGGAGAGTCGGGACGATGCGTTTTGCGAGGCGGCTGGCGAAGAGAACGCCCCCCGAACTCGAGCTCCGGACCGTCGAGACAGCCGACGCCCTGCAGGGCGTCCTGGCGCCGCGCGGCTGGACCTCCGCCCGGGTGGAATCGTGGCTCGACTGGGCGGAGACCGTGCCGTGCGACGGCCCGGCGCCGGCGCAGGACGGCTTGCTGGCCGGGGGCCCCGAGCGGTTCGCCCGCGCCCTGACCGCCGAGGCCGCCGCCCTCGGCCTTTTCGACCGCAAGCCGGACGGCTCCGCGTTCCAGGCCGAGCTGCAGACCCTCCTGTCGCTGGGTGTCGCCGCCTTCGGGCGCGGACGCCCCCTGGGCGATGCCGGACAGGCCCCGACTGTCGGCGAACCCGCCTTCACCCTGGCCCTGCGCCGGCTGGTCGCCGAAACCGAGGGCCGCGCCCTGGCCGCCCGCGCCGCCGCCTTCGCGGGCGAACGGCTGGCCGCCGTGGCCGACGCGGTCCGCCGCTGCGAGGGCGACCCCGCCGCCTGCGCCGATCCGGCCGGCAATCCGGCGCTGGCGCGCGCGGCCCTCGCCGCCCGCGCGGCCGGGGCCGACGACGCCGCCATCGCCGACGCCATCGCCCTGGGCCTGACCGGCGAGGCGCCCGAGCCGGCCTGGCTGGACCTGGCGCCGCCGACCGGCCTGCTGGCGGCCGTCTCGTCCCACGCCCTGGACGCCGAGCACGCCACGGCCGGCTGGCGCACCGGCGGGCTCAGGGTGAAGGCCTCCAGCAGGGCCGTCTCGATCACCCCGGCCAGCGACCGCATCATCGGGTTCTTGGACGCCGCGCCCACCGCGATGTGCAAAGACAGGTCAGCCCGGGCGAAGCCGTATTCGGACTGGGTCTCCCCGCGCATCGCCGCCACGGCGGCGCGCAGGTCCTTCAGATCCTCATCCGTGCGTTTCTGCGCCGCCAGTTCGGCCGCCGCCGGTTCGACCGCCAGCCGCACCTCGGCCAGATGCCGCCGGAAATCGGCGTCCATCCCCGTCCGCACCTTCCAGGCCGCCGCGCGGGGGCCATTCGCCGCCATCGATATCGGAACGCTGGCCGACGATCCCGAGGACCTCGCCCAGGCCGTCCGCATCGTCGGGCTGGCGCTGAAGGTGCAGGCCGCGGCCGACGGCGCGAGGCCGTTGCTC
The DNA here is from genome assembly GCA_937925635.1 of uncultured Caulobacter sp. Lineage (GTDB taxonomy): Bacteria > Pseudomonadota > Alphaproteobacteria > Caulobacterales > Caulobacteraceae > Caulobacter. Next base: position 5,464 of record CALALX010000008.1, on the reverse strand, counting down.
AGCCTGGCGGGGGTGGCCGAGCGCCTCATGGCCGCCGGCGCGCCATACGCCTCGGCCCAGGGGCGCGACGCCGCCCGCGCCCTGTGGGCCGCCGCCGCGACCGTCGCCCGTGAGCTGGACGTCGCCGCGCCATCGACGCCGCCCCTCGCCCTGGCGCCGCTCGACGACGCGGAGCTGTCCCTGCGGCTCGGCGGCGTCAGCGTCGGCGTCGGCCCCCTGCCCGCCCTGACCACGGTCGCCGAAACCGCTGACGGCGAGGTGGTGAAGGTGCTGCCGGCGGCGGTGCTCGACGGACTCGCGGCGCTGGGCGCGGACCTCGACGCGGCCCGCGTCCACGCCCTGGGCCATGGAACCCTGGAAGACGCCCCCGGCGTCGGCCATGCGGAGCTGCAGCACTGCGGCTTCACCCGCTACGAGATCGACGCGGCCGAGGGCCAGCTGCCCTTCGCCCGGTCCCTGACCCAGGCCTTCGCGCCCTCGGTCGTCGGCGTCGGCTTCGTCGCCGACGTGCTGGGCGCGTCGGCCGAGGCGGCCTGCGCGGCCCACTTCGACACCCTGGCCTTCGCCGGCTTCACCCGCGCCGACGTCCGGGCGGCCGAGCGCTTCGCGCTGGGCGCGGGGGATCTCGCCGACTGCCCGGGTCTTGACGAGGCCGGCCGCGCCCTGTTCGCCGAGCCGGACCTCGCGGCGCGACTGGCCATGACCGCCGCCGTAGAGGCGGTCTGCGACCTGCCGGCCGTCACCCGCCTGCGCCTGCCGTTCACGGCGCCCCCCGCCGACGCGCTGGCCGCCCAGACGGCGGCGGTCGCGGCGGGCGTCGGCGCCTTCCGCATCGAGCGCGACACCGCCCCCGCCGCCTTCGCGCTCGACCTGCCCGAGCCCGAGGCCCCCAAGGCGCCGCGCGTCGAGCCGGTCGTCACCGAACGGGTGGTCGAGAAGATCGTCGAGGTCGAGCGCAGCCGCCGCAAGCTGCCCGACCGGCGCAAGGGCTACATCCAGAAGGCCAGCGTCGGCGGCCACAAGGTCTACCTGCATACCGGCGAATATGACGACGGCGAGCTGGGCGAGATCTTCATCGACATGCACAAGGAAGGCGCGGCCTTCCGCAGCCTGATGAACAACTTCGCGGTCTCGATCTCGATCGGGCTGCAGTACGGCGTGCCGCTGGACGAGTTCGTCGACGCCTTTGTCTTCACCCGTTTCGAACCGGCCGGGCCGGTGACGGGCAACGACTCGGTCAAGTCGGCGACCTCGATCCTCGACTACGTGTTCCGCGAACTGGGGGTCAGCTACCTGGGCCGCGGCGACCTCGCCAACGCCGACCCCGGCGAGCTCAACGCCGACGGCCTGGGCCGCGGCAAGGCCGACGACGACGGCGCGCCCCTGGTCGCCCACGACATCGAGCCCCAGCCGGCCTCGCGCTTCATCTCCAAGGGCTTCGCCCGCGGCGCGGCGCCCGACAATCTGGTCTTCCTGCCGTTCGGCGGGCGCAAGGTCGAGGCCCCCGGCGAACTGATGCAGCGCGCCGCCGGCGTCTGCCCGGCCTGCGGGGATCTCGCCGTCATCGGCGGGGTGTGCGGAGCGTGCGGCTCGCACGGGGACTGATGGGGACTGCTTCCGGCATCGCCGGTAGCTGTCCCCGACCCTTGCGAACCGAATAGCCGGGGACAGCTACGGTCTATCGACCGAAGCAGTCCCCCGCGCACCAAGCAATCTGGTCTTAAGCTTGCAGCGTTAAGCGTAAACGCCGACATCGACCGGGAAACCGTGCCGCCATGAGACTGCTCGCCCTTTCCGCGCTGGCCGCCGCCCTGCTCGCCGCCGCGCCGGCCGTCGCCCAGAACGCCGGCCAGATCGCCGCCGTGCGGCGCGGGGCCAGCTGCCCCGGCTGCAACCTGTTCCAGGCTGACCTGACCGGCCTCGAGAAGAGCGGACAGAACCTGTCGCGCGCGCGCCTGCGCCAGGCCGACCTCAGCCTGGTGGTCATGAACCGCGCCAGCTTCGCCGGCGCCGACCTGCGCGACGTCAACGCCTATGGCGGCGTGTTCAGCAGCGCCAACTTCAGCGGCGCCGACCTGACCAACGCGACCTTCGTGGGGACCTATCTGCAGGGCGCCCGCTTCGCCGGCGCCAACCTGACCGGCGCCAACTTCAGCGGGGCCGAGATGGACCGCGCCAGCGGCCTCTCCCAACGCCAGCTCGACCGCGCCTGCGGCGACCAGGCCACTCGCCTGCCGCGCGGTCTTCGCATACCGGTGTGCCGCTAAACTTGAAGCGTTACCGCGATTTAAGTGGTGTTTCGGGGGCGATCGGGTCAAACCGATCGTGAGCTTTTCACGACCGGAGCCGCCAGCTCGCCGATGACCCGCCTAGGCCTCGCCCTCTCGCTCTTCGTCCTCGCCGGAGCCGCCGCCGCGACTCCCGCCCAGGCGATGGTCGGCGAAAAGGACATCGCCCGTCTCGTCACCTTCGGCGGCAGCTGCGGCAAGTGCGACCTGTCGGGCCGTCGCCTGACCAACGCCCGGTTCGCCGGCGCCAACTTCGCCACCGCCACCCTGATCAACGCCGATCTGCGCGGCGCGACCTTCATCCACTCCGACTTCCAGGGCGCGCGGTTGATGAACGCCGACCTGCGCGGCGCCCAGATCATCTCCAGCGACTTCACCGCGGCCAACTTCTCCAACGCCATGCTCGACGGCGTGGAGGCCCCCAACGCCAACTTCGTGCGCGCCATCTTCAGCAATGTCAGCGCCAAGGGCGCGGAGATGCCCCGGGTCAACCTGGCGTTCGCCAACCTGTCGGGCGCCCGGTTCACCGGCGCGGAGCTGCCGGCGGCCCGCCTGTTGCACGTCGACGGTCGCGGCGCGGACTTCGGCAACGCCGAACTCATCGGCGCCCAGATGATCGCGGGCCGCTTCGACGGAGCGTCGTTCCGCGGCGCCGACCTCGACCGCGCCATTCTCAGCGGGTCGACCTTCGCCGGCGCGGACTTCCGGGGCGCCAGCCTCGACGGCGCCATCCTGGCCGGGGCCAATCTGTCGGGCACGAAGGGTCTGCGCCAGGACCAGCTGGACGACGCCTGCGGTGACGAAAAGACCCGCCTGCCCCACGGGCTCCGGGTCGCGACCTGCGGCGGTCGCCGAATGATCATCGTCCGCGACATGGCCTCGCCGCCGGCGCCGCCCGCGCCGCCGAAGCCGCCCAAGCCGCCGAAGCCCGCGCCGCCCGCGCCCGCGGCTCCAGCCGCACCGCGGATGATCATCGCCGGGCCGTAGGCCTCGCCGTCATCCAGGCCGTAGCGCGAAACCGCGAAGAGCCGGGCCCACGCCGCTGAGTCCCCGCTCGTCCGGGTCCCGTATCGGCCCGCGACCGCCCGGGATGACGGTGATTGCAGGCCTGCTGCCGCGGCCTACTTGATCGGCGGCGCCAGGCGGATGTGCAGCTCCTTCAGCTGACGCTCCTCGACCTCCGAGGGGGCGTTCATCAGCAGGTCCTGGCCCTGCTGGTTCAGCGGGAAGGCGATGACCTCGCGGATCGCCGTCTGGCCGGCCAGCAGCATGACGATGCGGTCGATGCCGGGGGCCAGGCCGCCGTGCGGCGGCGCGCCGTAGCGGAAGGCGTTCAGCATGCCGCCGAACTGGCTCTCGACGACCGACTGGTCGTAGCCGGCGATCTCGAAGGCCTTGAGCATGATCTCGGCCTTGTGGTTCCGGATCGCGCCGGAACACAGCTCGTAGCCGTTGCAGACGATGTCGTACTGGTAGGCGCGGATGGTCAGCGGATCCTGGGTTTCCAGCGCCTCCAGCCCGCCCTGCGGCATCGAGAAGGGATTGTGCGAGAAGTCGACCTTCTTCTCTTCCTCGCTCCACTCGAACATCGGGAAGTCGACGATCCAGCAGAACTTGAACTGGTCCTCGTCGACCAGCTTCAGCTCCGTGCCGACGCGGGTGCGGGCCAGGCCGGCGAACTTGGCGAAGGTCGCCGGCAGGCCGGCCACGAAGAAGGCCGCGTCGCCCTGACCGAGGCCGAGCGAGGTCATCAGCGCCTGGGTCTGGTCGGCGCCCAGGTTCTTGGCGATCGGTCCGCCCCAGCCGCCCTGGTCTTCCGACCAGAAGACGTAGCCCAGGCCCGGCTGGCCTTCGCCCTGCGCCCAGCTGTTCATGCGGTCGCAGAAGGCGCGACTACCGCCGGTCGGGGCCGGGATGGCCCAGACGGCGTTCTTCTCGTCGGCGTCCAGGATGCGGGCGAACAGCCCAAATCCGCCGCCGCGGAAGCTCGACGACACGTCCTGCATCTTGATCGGGTTGCGGGTGTCCGGCTTGTCGCTGCCGTACCAGGCCATCGCCTGAGCATAGGTCAGACGCTCGAAGCCCCTGTGGGTCGAGGTCTCGCCGAAGTCGTTGGTGAAGCTGTGCTCCTGGTCGATGGGCGAGACCGGCTTGCCCTCGGCGAACTCCTCGAACACCCCGTGCATGACGGGCTCGATGGCCGCGAACACGTCTTCCTGGGTGACGAAACTCATCTCGACGTCGAGCTGGTAGAACTCGAGGCTGCGGTCCGCGCGCAGGTCCTCGTCGCGGAAGCAGGGCGCGATCTGGAAGTAGCGATCGAAGCCGCTGACCATCAGCAGCTGCTTGAACTGCTGCGGGGCCTGCGGCAGCGCGTAGAACTTGGACGGATGCAGGCGCGAGGGCACCAGGAAGTCGCGCGCGCCCTCCGGCGAAGAGGCCGTCAGGATCGGCGTCTGGTACTCCAGGAAGCCCTGGTCGACCATGCGCCGGCGGATCGAGTGGATCACCTTGCTGCGCAGCACGATGTTCCGGTGCAGCGTCTCGCGGCGCAGGTCCAGGAAGCGGTGCTTGAGACGGATTTCCTCGGGGTAGTCCGGCTCGCCGAACACCGGCAGCGGCAGCTCGGCGGCTTCGGACAGGACTTCCACCGACTTGACGCGGATCTCGACCTCGCCGGTCGGCAGGTTGGCGTTGATGGTCTCGGCCGAGCGGGCCACGACCTCGCCGTCGACCCGGATCACGCTCTCGGTGCGCACGCGCTCGATCAGGTCGAAGCCCGGCGTGGTCGGCGAGACGACCAGCTGGGTCAGGCCGTAGTGGTCGCGCAGGTCGACGAAGACCAGGCCGCCGTGGTCGCGCTTGCGATGGATCCAGCCCGACAGGCGGACAGTCGCGCCGGTGTCCGAACCACGGAGCTGGCCACAGGTGTGCGTGCGATAGGCGTGCATGGTTTCAGTCGTTTTCTTGCGGCGCGAAAGCCGGATTCCGGGAGGCGCGGAAAGGCGCACGGAGGGGCCGGAAAGTCAAGGATTCGGGGTGATCTGTCCGGGGACATGTACCTCTTCGGTACGTGTCCCCGGCAGCTTGAAGCCGGCGGGGACACGCACTGAAATTCATGTCCCCGGCCAGGCGGGCTTGAGCGGGGAGAGAAAAGGACGTGAACTATCCCCAGC
>CALALX010000007.1 GCA_937925635.1 uncultured Caulobacter sp. | reverse complement strand
TACGGCGCCCGCCAACGTCACAACGAAACGCTCGCCTTGATTGACGACCTCATCCGTCGGCGCAATCTCGCATCCATAGAGATCGCGACGGACTGGCCCAGCGCATCCACGCTTGTCGCGAACAACTCCTCAACGATCCTCTCTTCGATCCTCTCCCGCGTGGACGTGCTGCTGACCAATCGCCTCCACGGGTTTGTCTATGCGCTGCGCAACGGCGTGCCCGTATTGGCGATCGACGCCGTGGCCGGCGGCGACAAGCTCACGCGACAAGCCCGCGCTCTCGGTTGGCCAGTTTGCCTACAGGCCGACACGGCCACCACGGCGGAGATCGACAGGAGCTTCGCCTGGTGTCTGAGCGAAGAAGCGCGCTCGGCGGCCAAGGCCGTCAGCGCAGCGGCGATGGAGGCCGCGCGCGCGATCGAAGAAGAGGCCGCGGCCGCTCTGGTGTTGCCCCCGAAGCCCCGCCCCGCGCGCTTGCCGCCAAGGTCGGCCTGGGAGCTATTGTTCAGGCGCTGATGTCGAGCGCCACCGTTCGCGGCGGCGCTACTCTTTCTCCAGCCTCGCCAGCACCACGCCTTCGCTCACCTGCGCGCCTTGTTTTGCATTCAGCTCGACGAGCTTGCCATCGAACGGCGCGGTGAGCGTGTGCTCCATCTTCATGGCTTCGAGCACGAGAATGGGATCGCCCCTCTTCAACGTGGCGCCGGCTTTGGCTGCGACAGAGACGATCTTGCCCGGCATGGGGGAAAGGATCGCGCCATCGCCGGCGGCCAACTCTCCGCCTTCGCGCTCGCCGGTGTCGAGGGTGAACTCGTACGCTTCGCCGTCGGAGAAGACGATTGTGGCGCGACGACCTTGGTCGTCTCTACCTACACCTGGCATCGCGTGAGACGATGCCCAATCGTCCCCATCGAGAGCGACATCAACAGACTTGCCCTTGTAGCGCAGGTGCACGCGCGACAATCGCTGGGCGTTAAGACGAAAGCCTTCGAGCGATGCCCAAGGCGTTCTGGGGGCGCGTTCGCGACCAGCAGGCGTCCAATCGTTGAAGATCGATCCAATGAATGCACGCGCGGCGCCTCGGAGAATTGTATCGGTCGGCGGCGGCGTCTTGCTCAAACGGTCGCCCGCCGCGCTGATCAGCCCCGTATCCACATCGCCCGAGTCAAACGTTTCGTCTCCAAGGCAACGAACGAGAAAGCCAGCATTAGTCAGAACAGGCCACACTTTGATTTGCGCACATTCCTCGCGCAGCGCGGCTATCACCGCCTTCCGGTTCTCACCATGTACGATGATCTTTGCGATCATTGGGTCGTAGTGGGGAGAAATCTCATCGCCACGATACACGGCCGCGTCCACGCGAGCCGTCCCGCGCCACGCGTTTGGGAGCTCGAAGATTCCGAGCTTGCCGGTGCTCGGCAAGAATCCCGTGTCAGGATTTTCCGCATACAGTCGCGCCTCTATGGCGTGGCCGCTGATCTTCAACTCTTCCTGCTTTAGCGGCAGCCTTTCGCCGCTTGCGACGCGCAGCTGCCACTCGACCAAGTCCTGCCCGGTGATCTCTTCGGTCACCGGGTGTTCGACTTGCAGGCGCGTGTTCATTTCCATGAACCAGATGCGGTCGGCGCGCAGACCTTCGCTGGCGTCGGCGATGAACTCCACGGTGCCGGCGCCCTCGTAGTTCACGGCCTTCGCGGCCTTCACGGCGGCGGCGGTGACGGCGGCGCGGGTCGCCGCGTCCATGCCCGGGGCCGGCGCCTCCTCGATCACCTTCTGGTGGCGGCGCTGCAGCGAGCAGTCGCGCTCATAGAGATGGACGACGTTGCCGTGGCTGTCGCCGAACACCTGCACCTCGATGTGGCGCGGGCGGGTCACGTACTTTTCGAGCAGGACCTTTTCGTCGCCGAAACTGGCGGCGGCCTCGCGGCGGCAGGAGCCGAGCGCCTCGAGGAAGTCCGCCTCGCGCTCGACCTTGCGCATGCCCTTGCCGCCGCCGCCGGCCACGGCCTTGATCAGCACCGGGAAGCCGATCGCCTTGGCTTCCGTCGCCAGGCGCGCCTCGGACTGGTCCTCGCCCAGGTAACCTGGCGTGCAGGGCACGTCGGCGGCGATCATCAGCGCCTTGGCGGCGTCCTTCAGGCCCATGGCGTCGATCGCCTCGGCCGGCGGACCGACCCAGATCAGCCCGGCGGCCTTCACGGCGCGCGCGAAGGCGGCGTTCTCCGACAGGAACCCGTAGCCGGGGTGGATGGCCTCAGCGCCCGTCTGTTTCGCGGCCGCCAGGATCTTCTCGGCCACGAGGTAGCTCTCGCGGGCCGGGGCTGGGCCGATCAACACCGCCTCGTCCGCCTCGCGGACGTGCGGCGCGCCGGCGTCGGCCTCGGAATAGACGGCGATCGTGCGCACGCCGAGGCGTCGGGCGGTGCGGATGACGCGACGGGCGATCTCGCCGCGGTTGGCGATCAGGACGGACTTGAGCATCGCGCCGTTACTGCGCCCAGCCGGGCTTGCGCTTGTCGAGGAAGGCGCGGACGCCCTCCTGCCCTTCCTCGCCCACCCGACGGGCGGCGATCAGGCGCGCGGTCTGCTCGAGCAGCTCCTCGTCGATCGGCAGGCCGGCGATATCGTCGACCAGCTGCTTGGACGCCGCCACGGCGCCCGGCGCGCAGGCCATGATTTCCGTCGATAGCCGCTCCATGGCGTCGTCGAGATCGGCGGGGACCGCCACCACCTCGTCGACAAGCCCGATTTTCTCGGCGAAAGCGGCGTCGAACATCCGCCCCGTCGCGAACAGGCTCTTGGCGCGTCGCGGGCCGATGGCGTCGACGACGTGCGGGCTGATGGTGGCGGCGACCAGGCCCAGCTTGACCTCCGAGAAGGCGAACTTCGCGTCCGCCGAGGCCACGGCGTAGTCGCAGGCCGCGACCAGGCCGGCGCCGCCGCCGAACGCGGGCCCCTCGACCAGCGCCACCGTGAACTGCGGCAGCTCACGCAGGGCCAGCAGCATCTCGGCCAGGGCCATGGCGTCGTCGCGGTTCTCGGATTCTGTCCAATCGGCGGCGGCGCGCATCCACTCCAGGTCGGCGCCGGCGCTGAAGGCTCCGCCCGCGCCCCGCAGGAAGACGATGCGCACGCCGTCGGCGTCACGCAGCGTCTCGAAATGCTGGCTCAGGGCCGCGATGACCTCGGCGTCGAAGGCATTCTTCTTGGTCGGGCGGTTGATGGTGACGACAGCCACGCCCGACGGGCTGGCGTCCAGCTGAACGGTGTCGCTCAGCGCCTCGGTGTCAGGCACCTCGACAAGGGGATCGGCGATCGGGTTGGTCATCAGAACTGTCCTCTTCTGCCTTCGACGGCCCGGCCCATCAGCTGGACGGGTCCATCGAACGCGTGCGCTCAAGCGCTTCATTGTAGTCCGCCACGACCTCGGCGCCGTCCAGGTCGGGAGACGTCCTGTCGCAAAGGACGCCGGCCATGCGGTCGGGTCCGGAACCAGCCGCGAAGGCCTTGTCGCGCACGAAGCCCGTCCGCGCCACCTGCCGTCCGCCCGCATCATAGAGCCGACCGTCCGAAACCTGGTATTGCCGCTTGACGCAATCCACCCACACGAGCGCCACCAGCAGCGGCGCCGGGTCATGGTCCGTCGTCGGCCGCACGACGACGCCGGTCGCCCGGATGAGGCCCGGAAGATCGGAGCGTTCGAACGAGCCGGGATCCACATAGAGGTCGCCCTCGGCGGTCGGCCCCATGACGGCCAACTCGCCCGCGGGCAGAAGCGGACCGTCGACCGGCATCTGGACCATCGGTTGAGCCAGCGCCGCCAGCGCGATGAGGGCGTGCAGCATCACCGCCTCACATCCTGAACACGCCGAAGGTGGTCTCCGGCACGGGGGCGTTCAGCGAGGCCGAGATGGCCAGGCCCAGGACGTCGCGGGTCTGCGCCGGATCGATGACGCCGTCGTCCCACATCCGGGCGGTGGCGAAATAGGGATTGCCCTCGTCCTCGTAACGCTGGCGGACGGGCGCCTTGAAGGCCTCCTCCTCCTCCTTCGTCCACTTGCCGGCGTCGCGGTGGACGGTGGCCAGGACCGAAGCGGCCTGCTCGCCGCCCATGACGCTGATGCGGCTATTGGGCCAGGTGAACAGGAAGCGCGGGCTGTAGGCGCGGCCGCACATGCCGTAGTTGCCGGCCCCGAAGCTGCCGCCGATCAGCACCGTGAACTTGGGCACATTGGCGCTGGCGACGGCGGTGACCATCTTGGCCCCGTCCTTGGCGATGCCGCCGGCCTCGTACTTGCCGCCGACCATGAAGCCCGAGATGTTCTGCAGGAAGACCAGCGGAATGCGGCGCTTGCAGGCCAGTTCGATGAAATGCGCGGCCTTCAGGGCGGCCTCGCTGAACAGCACGCCGTTGTTGGCCAGGATGGCGACCGGATAGCCCCAGATGCGCGCGAAGCCGGTGACCAGCGTTGTGCCGTAGAGCGGCTTGAACTCGTCGAACTCGCTGCCGTCGACGAGGCGGGCGATGACCTCGCGCACGTCGTAGGGGGCGCGGACGTCGGCCGGGACGATGCCGTAGATGTCCTTCGGATCGAACACCGGCGGCTTCGGCTCGCGGACGTCGATGTCGAGCGTCTTGACGGTGTTCAGGTTGCCGATGATCGAGCGGACGATCTCCAGCGCGTGCTCGTCGTTGGCGGCGACATGGTCGACGACGCCGCTGCGCCGTCCGTGGACGTCGGCGCCGCCGAGGTCGGTGGCGCTGATGACCTCGCCGGTGGCGGCCTTCACCAGCGGCGGGCCGGCCAGGAAGATGGTGCCCTGGCTCTCGTCGCCCGCGCCGCGCACGATCACGGTCTCGTCGCTCATGGCCGGGACGTAGGCGCCGCCGGCGGTGCAGGACCCCATGACGCAGGCGATCTGGCTGATGCCCTCGGCGCTCATCCGGGCCTGGTTGTAGAAGATGCGGCCGAAGTGCTCCTTGTCGGGGAACACCTCGGACTGGTGCGGCAGGTTCGCGCCGCCGCTGTCGACGAGATAGATGCAGGGCAGCCGGTTTTGCAGCGCGATCTCCTGCGCGCGCAGGTGCTTCTTGACCGTCATCGGGTAGTAGGCGCCGCCCTTCACCGTGGCGTCGTTGGCCACGATCATCACCTCGCGGCCGGACACGCGCCCGATGCCGGTGATGATGCCGGCCGCCGGCGCCTCGTCGCCATACATGCCGCCCGCGGCCAACTGGCCGATCTCCAGGAACGGCGAGCCGGGATCGAGCAGCCGTTCGACTCGCTCGCGCGGCAGCAGTTTGCCGCGGCTCGAATGCCGGTGGCGGGCCTGTTCGCTGCCTCCCAGCGCGGCGGCGGCGACGCGCTGGTGAAGCTCTTCGACGAGGGCCGTGTTCACCGCAAGATTCTTGCGGAAGGCCTCGGAGTTGCGGTCGACGGTCGTGCTCAGCTTCGGCATGGGCGAGGCATAGCCTGTTCTTTCCGGCGTCGGAAGCAGCCGCGCCGCGCCCTGGCGGCGGAAACTTGACGCAGGTCGGCGTGCGAAGGTTCGTGCCCCGCCTCACAACCCGTATTAGGTTGGGCCGAGGGTTGGCGGGGACGACCATGCGGTTTCTGAAGGCACTGGGCGCGGCGGTGCTGGCGGCCCTCGTCGTCGCCGGCGTGATGGGTGTCGGGGCGCTGGAGGGCTGGTGGCGCAAGCCAATAGCCCCGACCGGCGACCGAGCCGCCTTTTTCGCCGCCGCCAGCGCCAGGCTGAAGGCCGAGTCGAAGGGGAACGCGGCCTTCATCCTCGTCGAGAAGGGCCGGCCGGTCGGCGAGGTCTTCGTCTCGAAGGGCGCGCCGGTCGACCGCGACACGCAATTCCAGGTCGCCTCGCTCAGCAAATGGGCCACGGCCTGGGGCGTGATGACCCTGGTCGAACAGGGCAAGCTCGACCTCGACGCGCCTGTCTCGCGCTATCTGACGCGCTGGAAGCTGCCGCCGACCGAGTTCGACAACGACCAGGTGACGGTCCGCCGTCTGCTCAGCCACACCGCCGGCCTGACCGACGGGCTCGGCTACGGCGGCTTCGCGCCGGGCAATCCGGTGCAGACGCTGGAGGCCTCGCTGACCAGGGCCGCGGACGCTTCGTTCGGCGCCGACGGCGCGACGCGGGTCGGGCGGGACGCCGGCAAGTGGGATTATTCCGGCGGCGGCTACACCCTGCTTCAGCTGCTGATCGAGGAGGTCTCCGGCAAGCCGTTCAACGACTACATGACCGAGACGGTGTTCGCGCCGCTGGGCATGACGCGCTCGACCTATGTCTTGCCCGCCGAGCCGGTGAACCTGGCCGAGTTCTACGACGTCGACGGGTCTCGCGCGATCCACTATCGCTTCACCGCCCTCGCCGCCGCGTCGCTCTACACCTCGGCCGCCGACATGGCCCGGCTGATCGCCGCCCATACGCCCGGCCCGGACGGCGAGCCGGCTGGACGGGGCGTCCTGAAGCCGGAGACTCTCGCCGCCATGCGCAAGCCGCACGCACGGCAGTTCGGCGCGGACATCTGGGGGCTGGGCGTGGTCCTCTACGCTCCGGTCGGCGACGGCGACGGCGACTTCGTCGTCGGCCACGACGGCGGCAACGCGCCCGCCATCAACACCACCGCCCGGGTGAACCCGCTCACCGGCGACGGCATCGTGATCCTGGAATCCGGCAACAAGCAGCTGGCCACGGCGCTGGGCGGCGAGTGGGTGTTCTGGTCCACCGGCTACGTCGATACGTTGATGGTCTTCCTGGAGGCCAAGTCGACACTGCTGCGGATCGCGATCGCGGCCGGCGTGACCTTCCTCCTCGTCTTCATCGTCACCTGGCGCCTGGCGCGCCGCAGGCCTCGCCGCTCCGCCTCCGCGACTTGAAACGGGCCATCGAAACGACTCACGCCCGCTGCTAGCGTCCTCTCCCAGGGGAACGCATGAGCCAACTTCAGACCGAGACGGCGCTGGAAAGGCTGTTCGAACACGAGCGCCTGGCGGGGGCCGCTCGCTGGTTTTCGCTGCCTGGCGGTTCGCACCTCTACGCGGCCGGCGAACCGTCGAGCGAGCTCTATCTGCTCAAGGCCGGGCGGTTGGGCGCGTTCCGCAAGGAAGAGGGCCAGGAGCGGCAGTTCCTGGGCGTCATCCGGCCCGGCGAGCCCGCCGGCGAGATGGCCCTGATCGCCGGCGCGCCGCATAGCGGCCAGGTCGTCGCCCTTCGCGATTCCGAGGTTCTGGCCCTGTCGCGCGACGATTTCTTCGCCGCCGCCGAAGCCGATCCGGCGGTGATGACCGAGCTTGCCAAGCTGATGATCCTGCGCATGCGTCAGGCGTCGGGCGCGGCCGCGACCCACGGCGATCCGACGGTGTTCGGCTTCATCGCCGCCGATGGGGGCCGCCGGATTCGGCCGATCGTCGAGAAGATCGCGCTGGCCATCGCCCGCAGCGGCTTCTCGGTGACGGTGGTCGGCGCCGAGGCGACGAACGCGCCGACCGAGTGGTTTTCCAACACCGAGGCCGACTACGACTATGTGCTCTACGCCGCCGAGTTCGGCGAGACAGGGTGGAAGCCGCTGGTCGGACGGCAGGTGGACCGCCTGTTCCGCGTCGGGCGCGGCGATCGCCCGCCCCCGGCGGTGATGGAGACCCATGCGTCCGAACCCCTGCAGGAGCAGCAGCTCGTCGACCTGATCCTCGTGCAGAGGGCCGATTGCAGCCGTCCGAGCGGATCGGCGGCTTGGCTCGACGCCACCGGGGCGGCGCGGCTGTTTCATATGCGCGACGGCCAGCAGGCCGACATCGAACGGCTGGCGCGGGTGCTGACCGGCCGCTCGGTGGGCCTGGTCCTGTCTGGCGGCGGCGCGCGCGCCTACGCCCACATCGGCGCCATCCAGGCGATGCGCGAACGGAACGTCCCGATCGACTTCGTCGGCGGCGCATCGATGGGCGCCATCATCGCCGCCGGCGTGGCCATGGGTTGGGGCGAAAGGGAGATGGATCGCCGCATCCATGACGCCTTCGTCGACAGCAGCCCCCTCGACGACATCGCCTTCCCGCTGATCGCCATGACCCTGGGCGAAAAGGTGAAGCACCGGCTCGCCGACCATTTCGACGACGTCGACATCGCCGACCTCTGGCTGCCGTTCTTCTGCGTCTCGTCGAACCTGACCAGCGGCGTCTATCAGCTGCACCGCCGGGGCCTGCTGCGCTCGGCCCTGCGCGCGACCATCTCCCTGCCCGGTGTCATGCCGCCGGTGACCGACGGCGGGGACGTGCTGGTCGACGGGGCGGTGATGAAGAACTTCCCGACCGACATCATGCGCTCCCTGCACCTGGGGCCCGTGGTCGGTGTCGACGTCACCCGCGGCCGCAGCATCGGGGCCGCCGACGTCGCGCGGCCGCCGTCGGTCTGGCGCTGGATCCTGTCGGGCGACTGGCGACGAGGGCCGCCGATCGTCGCGCTGCTGATGCGCACCGCGACCGTCTCGACCGGCCGCGAGATCACCGCCTCGCGCCAGGCCAGCGACCTGTTGATCCTGCCCGCCGTCGAGGGCGTCGACCTGCGCGACTGGAAGGCCTACGAGCCGACCATCGCCCTCGGCTACGCCGCGGCCAGCAAGGTGCTGGACGGCCTGCATTCGCCGGTGACCGAGCTGCGTCGGCGCAAAGGGGCTAGCGGCGCACCGCCACCATGAACAGGCGCGGGAACGGGAACAGCGTCACCCCGTCCGCATCGGCGGGGAAGGCCGCCGCGATCCGGACGCGGAAGGCGTCGAGGAACGCCTCACGCAGGCCCTCGTCGGTCAGCACGTCGAGGTAGGGCCGCAGCGCCGTGCCGCGCATCCACTCGACCACCGGGTCGTCGCCCTCCAGCGCGTGCAGATAGGTCGTGGTCCAGAGGTCGATCTCGCCGCAGAGTGGGGCCAGCCAGCGGTAGTAGTCCGCCATCGACGGAGTCGGCCGGATTATCCGGGCGGTGCACGTCAGGTGGGCCCAGGGGCCCTCCTCCGCCGTCTCGCGCAGGATGCGGTGGTGTTCGGTCTCGAAGGCCATCGGCATCTGGCAGGCGAAGACCCCGCCGCCCGCCAGGCTGCCGGCCAGCCGCGGGAACAGGACCTGGTGGTCCGGCAGCCACTGCAGCGCGGCGTTGGTGAAGATCAGGTCAGGCGCCAGGGCGGGCGCGAAATCCTCGACCCCCGACAGGACCCAGTCGACCTTCGCCTCGCGCCGCCTCGCCTGGGCCAGCATGTCCGGACTGGAGTCGAGGCCGTGCACGTTCGCCGAGGGGTGTCGCGCCGCCAGCAGGGCCGCATGCTCGCCCGTGCCGCAGCCCAGGTCCCAGATCTCGGCGTAGTCGCCAGCGGGAATCTGGACCATCAGGTCCAGGGCGGGGCGGTCGCGGTAGGCCTTGTAGCGCTCGTAGACGTCGGGATCCCAGCTCGGCATGGGTCAAGCCCTACCCCTGTTGCACGGCGCGGTCATCGTGCATTCATGCGCATCAGGCCAAAAAGACCGCCATGCCGCTTCGCAAGACTGGACCCATGAAGACGATCCGCACCCTCGCCCTGCTCAGCCTCCTGGGCCTGTTCGCCGCGCCGGCCATGGCCCGGGAGACGACCATCCAGCCCGGCTGGTGGGAGAGCACCAACGTGCTCAACTTCATCATCACCGACACCGACCACGAGCGTCGCTGCATCACCCCGGCCGACGTCGACAAGGTCATGTCCGGCCGGATCAACCGCCACTACACCTGCACCTATCCGGAAAAGCGGGTCAGCGACGGCAAGATGTTCTTCAAGGGCGTCTGCGTCGACAAGCGCGGCCGCAAGGTCAATGTGACCGCGACCGGGACCTATTCGGCCACCGCCTTCACGCTGAGCGCCAACCTCTCCGGAAAGCTCGCCGGCGTGCCGGTCTCGGCGAGGGCGAGCACGACGGCCAAGCGGCTGGGCGACGTCTGCCCGATGAAGGTCCAGAAGCTGAAGTGACCGGAATGCAGCAGGATCGCGCGATTTTGTCGCGCGCGGCGCTTTAGGGGTTTGCGGCGTCGCCGAACCGGCCCCATGTTGAAGGTCCTGTTCAACAGCTGAAAGGAGGTGACCACGTGTCTCATCGTATGAGCCCTCGGTCGCAACGCATGACCCGCACTCTCGCTTCGGCGGAGGTCAGCGCCTGATCAGCGCATAGCGTTTCTGCCGCGACCGCGGCACGACGATGGAAAGGCCGTCCGGGCGCCCGGGCGGCCTTTCGCATTTCTGGACAAGAGTTCACTGGGGTCGACACCAGTCCCGTGATCTCCTCAGAGCTGGGGAGGATCGCGCATGCTGCAGGCGACGCGACGGATGCTGATGCTGGGCGCGGGCGCGAGCCTGCTGGGTCCAGCCGCTCGGGCCGCCGAGCCCACCCTGGAGGACGACGGCTACTTCGAGACCTGGGAGGAATTGGTCACCGGCGTGGCCGTGATCCGCCAGGCCAAGCCCTTCCACCTGCAGCCGATCGGCAATGTGACCGTCATCCAGCAGACCGACGGGCTGGTGCTGGTCGACAGCGGCGGCTCGCCCGGCTCCGGCCGCCGGATCGTGAAGCTGATCCGCGCGCATCGCCCGAACACGCCCGTGAAGGCGGTGATCCTGACGCACTGGCATGGCGACCATCCCCTGGGCCTCGGCGAGATCCTCAAGGCCTGGCCGGACGCGCGGACCATCGCCACCCAGGCGACGAAGGCCCACCTCGCCGATCCCAGGACCATGAACACGCCCGGCGCGGCCGACGCCAAGGCCAACGCGGCCATGGTCGCGAAGTACGGCGGCTTCGCCGACTACTGCGCGGAGATGGCCGCGAAGGCGACTGTGGACGCGGAAAGGACCGGCTGGGCGGCCGGCGCGCGGCTGTTCCGCCAGTACGCCAAGGACATGGACGGAGCCCTGACCCAGGCGCCGAAGGAGGCCTTCACCGACCGCCTGGTCATCCCGGACGGGACCTGGGGCAATGTCGAGGCGCGGTTCCTGGGGCGGGCCAACACCGACGGCGACGCGGTGGTCTGGCTGCCCTCGCAGCGGATCATGATCACCGGAGACATCCTGGTGGCGCCCATCCCCTACGGCTACGGCGGCTATCCGAGCGACTGGCTGCGGGTGCTCAAGGCCATTCGCGGCTTTGGAGCGGAGGTCCTTGTCCCCGGACACGGCGCGCCGATGCGCAACGACCGCCACCTGCTGCGGGTCGGCGCGGCGATCGAGAGCGTGCGCGACCAGACCTTGCGCCTGGCCGGCCAGGGTCTCGACCAGAAGGCGGTTCGCGCCGGGCTGAAGATGGACGTCCATGCGAGGGTCTTCACCGGCGAGGATCCATGGCTGCGCCGCTGGTTCGACAGCTACTTCGTCGATCCGCTGGCGGTCAGCGCCTTCAAGGAGGCGAAGGGCGAACCGATCGTGCAGAGCCTGGGCTAACCCCCCTGTCATCCCGGGCGGCCGGAGGCCGATCCGGGACCCAGACCAAATCCCAGTCGCGGAGCATGAAGCCGAATCTGGGTCCCGGCTCTCCGCTTCGCTGCGGCCGGGATGACAGTTCCTTGTGGCCTCAGAACCCGACGCAGGCCTGGCGCTGGACCAGCATCACGGCCTCCTGCCGAAACCGGGCCTTGTAGGCGTCGCGGATGGCGTCGAGCCTGGCGTATTCGCCGTCCTCGCCCGACAGCACGATCATCACCGCCTTCGACGGCTCGCGGAGGATGCTGCCGTCGGCCCCCTTCCACTGACCGGCGACGTCGGACACCGACAGGCCGTTCGGAAACCGCGGCGTGATCTCCTCATCGACGAACTTCGCCCACTCGGCGTCGGACACGCCGAGCGAGGCGCCGATGTTGCGGCCGAAATAGAGGTCGACGGTCGCTCTGGGCTCAAGGCCCGAAGCGCAGACGGTGGTCACGCCGTCGACGTCGACGCTGACGCAGCCCGCCAGCAGCATCGCGATGGCAAGGCCGGCGGCCGCCCTCATCCCCCAATCAGCTCCCGGCCGATCAGGAAGCGGCGGATTTCGTTGGTGCCGGCGCCGATATCGTAGAGCTTGGCGTCGCGCAGGAAGCGCTCCACCGGCCATTCGCGGGTGTAGCCGGCGCCGCCGAGCGCCTGGATGGCCTCCAGCCCGACCTTCACCGCGTTCTCGCTGGCCATCAGGATCGCGCCGGCCGCGTCGAAGCGGGTGGTCTTGCCGGCGTCGCAGGCGCGTGCCACCGCGTAGACATAGGCGCGGGCGGAGTTCAGCGCGACGTACATGTCGGCGATCTTGCCCTGCATCAGCTGGAAGGAGCCGATCGGCTTGCCGAACTGCTTGCGGTCCCGGACGTAGGGCAGCACGACGTCGAGGCAGGCCTGCATGATGCCCAGCGGACCGGCGCTGAGCACCGCCCGCTCGTAATCGAGACCGCTCATCAGCACCCCGACGCCGCCGTTCTCCGGTCCCATGATGTTCTCTTCGGGGACTTCGCAGTCCTCGAACACCAACTCCGCCGTGTCGGACCCGCGCATGCCCATCTTGTCGAGCTTGGGGCTGACGCTAAAGCCCTTCATGCCCTTCTCGATCAGGAAGGCCGTGATGCCGCGGCTGCCCTCGCCCGGCGCGGTCTTGGCGTAGACGACCAGGGTGTCGGCGTGCGGTGCGTTGGTGATCCAGAATTTCGTGCCGTTCAGCACATAGCGGTCGCCGACGCGTTCGGCGCGCAGGGTCATCGAGACGACGTCCGAGCCGGCGCCGGCTTCGCTCATCGCGAGCGAGCCGACGTGCTCGCCGCTGATCAGCTTGGGCAGATAGCGGGCCTTCTGCTCGGGCGTCGCCCAACGGCGGATCTGGTTGACGCAGAGATTGGAGTGGGCGCCGTAGCTGAGGCCGATCGAGGCTGAGGCCCGGCTGATCTCCTCCATGGCGACGACATGTTCGAGGTAGCCCAGGCCCAGGCCGCCGAACTCTTCCTCCACCGTGATGCCGTGCAGGCCCAGGTCGCCCATCTCGGGCCACAGCTCGCGCGGGAAGTGGTTCTCACGGTCGATCATCGTCGCCATCGGGGCGATGCGGTCGGCGGCGAAGCGCGCGGTGGTGTCGCGAATGGCTTCGGCGATCTCGCCGAGGCCGAAATCCATGGAAGGTCCGGTCATGTGGGGGGAACTAGCACGTGAATCCCGGTCCGGCACGCATGATCATTGCCGGAGAGCCGCGCCGAGGCCGGCCAAACGACCCGCGCCTCCAGACGCAAGAGCGCCCCGCGGACCGCCCGATCCGCGGGGCGCGCCGGTCCCCCCAGACCGGCTGCACTGACGTCAGGCCTGCGCCTGCTCGTCGGTCTCTTCCTCTTCGTCCAGCGGCGCGCCGGCGAGGCCGTCGAGCCAGCGCCATGCGGCGAACCCGGCCAGGCCCACGCCAGCGACGGCCGCGCCCATGGCGATCGGCAGGCTTCCCGGCGCGTTCAGCGCCCAGGCGACGCCGCCGCCGAACAGCACCACGCCGCCCAGACCCATCGCGACCAGCGGCAGGCCGCTGATGCGGGCCTGCTCGGTCGGCGTGTCGAAGGCGAAGTCAGCGCCCATCTCGGCCATCTCGTCCTCGCGGACCAGACGCCGAATGTAGTCTTCGCTCACCAGGGGCTGGGTCGCCCCGCCCTCATGGACCGGCTCGGCGAAGGAGACGTCGAACAGACCGGGGGCCGACTCGTTGGCCGGTTCGGGCAGGTCGATGCGGAAGGCGTCGTCCGGCGCGGTCTCGACCGTGACCTCCGGAGCCGGCGTCAGGGTGAAGCCCATGTCGCCGTTGACCACCGCGAGCATCGGGCCGGGCGTGGGGGTCGGCTCGGGCTCGGCGACCGGCAGTTCAACGACCGTCATGGCGGGCGCTGGCTCGGCCGGAGCGATCGGCCCGGCGTCGAACACCTGGGCTTCGGTCTCATAGTCATGCTCGTCCACCACCGGCGGCGGGGCCGGCGGCAGGTCGTGCACAGAGATGTCCTCGAACACCGCCTCGCTCTCGATCGGCTGCGGGGCCTGCGGCGCTTCGATGGCGGGCTCCGGCAACAGCTTCTCGAGAGCCGCGCCGACGCCGGCCGCCGCGACTTCCGTCGCGAGCGGCGCGACATGCGGTTCGACGGGAGGAGCCGTCGGACGCGCGGGCGCGGGTTCCTCGCGCTCGACGACGACACGGTCGCCGACGGTCGAGGTCTTCAGGGCGGTCGGCGTTTCGCGCGGCGCGGCGGCCACGGCGTCGAAGTCGACCTTGGGACGCAGCACCGGCGACGGCGCCGGGACCCAGCCGTTGGCCGGGGTCAGGAACAGGGTCTTTTCGGCCGAGCGCCGGCGGACCAGGGCGTCGATGACGATCCGCTCGCCCTCGAAGTCGGCCTTGCGCCACATCTCCATGGCGCAGGCGGCCTGCAGCAGCTGGCCCTCGTTGACCCGACGCAGCACCGAGGAGCGGCGGAAGTTGTCGACCCCGACGTTGAAGGCGAAGCAGCACAGGGCGTCGAACTGATTCTGGGTCAGCGGCGTGTAGCTGTGCTCGTTGACCACGTGCGCGACGTTGATCAGGTCGTACATCAGCAGGGCCTCGGCGTCGGCTTCCGACACCTCGGCGCCTTCGCGGGCGGTCAGGGTGTGGCCGTAGCCGATCGTCCAGCGCCCGTCGGGGAGCTGGGCCGCCTTGCGACGGTAGCCTTCGAACGACTTGATCAGTTCGATGGCGGCGCGGGAGACCTGGTAGCGGGGTTTCATCGGCCTTGTGACCTGAAATGGGACAACGGGCGGTTCGTTCAATCCCACTCCCGCAAGAGGGATGCCGAACCGAGCCTGAACTCCCGCTGAACGGGAATGCGTGGCGGATTTGAGGTGGAAGGGCCTGCCTACAGCAGGATGAGTCCCGCCAGTCCCAGGAAGGACAGGAAGCCCATGAAGTCGGTCACGAAGGTGACGAAGACCGACGAGGACACGGCCGGATCGCGCTCGAGCCTGTCGAGGGCCAGCGGCACCAGAATCCCGGCGAGGGCGGCCATGAACAGGTTGATGATCAGCGCCAGGCCGATCGTCAGGCAGAGCAGCGGATCGCGGAAGAAGACCCAGGTGGCCGCCGCCATGATCGCGGCCAGCACGCTGCCGTTGACCAGGCCCACGGCCATCTCGCGGAACACGATGCGGACGGCGTTGGCGGCGGTCAGCTCACGCGCCGCCAGGGCGCGAACCGCGACCGCGAGGGTCTGGGTGCCGGCATTGCCGCCCAGCGAGGCCACAACGGGCATCAGAATGGCCAGGGTCAGCAGCTTGCTGATCTCGGCCTGGAACAGGCCAATGACGCTGGCCGCCGTCGCGGCCGTCAGGGTGTTGACCACCAGCCAGGGCAGCCGCGACTTCGCCACGTCCCAGACGCCGGCGTCGCGGCCGGCGTCGCTGACGCCGGCCAGGGCCAGGATGTCCTCCTCGCCCTCGTCCTGGATGACGCCGACAATGTCGTCGACGGTGATCTGTCCGACTAGCCGCCCGCCGGAATCGACGACCGGGGCGCTGATCAGATGGTACTTGTTGAAGGTGTAGCCCACCTCTTCCTGGTCCATGTCGACGGTGATCTCGGTCACCGGCTCCATGATCTCGGCGAGGCTGGTCTCGCGGCGGGCGCGCAGCAACTGGCTGATCGGGGCCGCGCCGATCGGCCGGAAGGCCGGATCGACGATATAGACGTCGAAGAATAGCTCCGGCAGCTCGTCGCCGGCGCTGCGGACATGGTCGATGGTCTGGCCGACGGTCCAGAACTGCGGCGCGGCCAGCACCTCGCGCTGCATCAGGCGACCAGCCGTCTCATCCTCGTAGGCCAGGGTCTGCTCGATGGCGGCGCGGTCGGTCTCGTCCATCGCCGCCAGGACCTGGGCGCGCTTCTCCCCTTCCAGGTCGTCGACGACGTCGGCGGCGTCGTCCGAGTCGAGTTCTTCCAGCGCCTTGGCCAACGCGGTCGGGTGGACCGTTTCCAGCACCTCCTCGCGCAGGTTCTCGTCGAGCTCGGACAGCACCTCGGCGAGAGTCTCGCTGTCCAGGCAGGGAATCACCTCCTCGCGGTAGTCGGCGGTGAGGAATCCCATCAGGTCGGCGACGTCCTCGGACCGCAGCGCGCCCACGAGTTCGCGCAGGCGTTCGGCGTCGCCGCGGTCGGCGGCGTCGATGACCATGTCGACGTATTCGGGATTGAGGGCGTAGTCGTCGCCGAGGGCGAGGTCTTCGAGGTCCTCGGGGCGCTCGTCGTGATCGACGAAGCGCCCCATGGATTTGCCCTTCTCGTTCAGGTCGGCGTCTTCCCGGGACATGTCGGGGCCTCCTGCTCGAGTTGTGGAGCCTAGAGTGTTCTAGGCGCCTGATTCCCCCTGCTTCGCCAAGGCTACGCAGGGCCAGCCCAACGTCACCCCTTGTCGCAGAGCGTCTTCACCCAGGACTTGTCCTGCGAAGCTCCGAAGGAGCGAAGCAGGATGGTGCGGTCGAGAAGACTCGAACTTCCACTCCGGTTAGGGAACAGCGACCTCAACGCTGCGCGTCTACCAATTCCGCCACGACCGCCCGTGGTGAGGCGCGGGGGTTAGCAAAAGCCGGACGCGATGGGAAGAGCCGTGTTGCATGACCGTCTCCGCCAGTCCGGGGACAAGAGTTGTTGGCGGAATCTCCGCGGTCCCCTAGAACGGCGGCTCATGACGACATTGGCTCCGGGTATCGACGAGGTCCGCGCACGGACCTTCCCATTTCCGCGCCGTCATTTCCTTTCCGCACTGGACCTGAACGTCGTCGAGGCGAACGCCCTCCTCGACCTGGCGGACACCTTCGTCGACCTCAATCGCCAGACGACCAAGAAGCTGGACCTGCTCAAGGGCCGCACCCTGGTGAACATGTTCTTCGAGAACTCCACCCGCACCCAGGCCAGCTTCGAGCTGGCCGGCAAGCGGCTGGGCGCCGACACGATGAACATGAGCGTGAAGACGTCCTCGGTCGCCAAGGGCGAGACGTTGATCGACACGGCGGTGACGCTGAACGCCATGCGGCCGGATCTGCTGGTCGTGCGCCACGCCTCGTCCGGCGCCGCCGCCCTGCTGTCGCAAAAGGTCGGCTGCAGCGTGATCAACGCCGGCGACGGCCAGCACGAGCATCCGACCCAGGCCCTGCTTGACGCGCTGTCCATGCGCCGCGCGTTCGGAAGCCTGGCCGGGCTGACCGTCGCCATCTGCGGCGATGTGATGCACAGCCGCGTGGCCCGCTCGAACGTGAACCTGCTCAATGTCCTGGGCGCCGAGGTCCGGCTGGTCGGCCCGCCGACCTTGATGCCATCGGGGGCCGATCGCTGGGGGGCCAAGGTGTTCCACGATCTGAAGCGCGGCATCGCCGGGGCCGACGTGGTCATGATGCTGCGCCTGCAGCTGGAGCGGATGCAGGGGGCGCTGGTCCCCTCGACCCGCGAGTACTTCCGCTACTGGGGCCTGGACCGCGAGAAGCTGGAGAGCGCTTCGGATCGCGTGCGGGTCATGCATCCCGGTCCGATGAACCGCGGCGTCGAAATCGACTCCGACGTGGCGGACGACCCGGCGATCAGTCTCATCCAGGACCAGGTCGAGATGGGCGTCGCCGCCCGCATGGCCGTGCTGGCCGCCCTCTCCGCGCGCCTGGACAACGACCGATGAGCCGCGGCCGACCGATCGCCTTCATCAACGCCCGGCTGGTCGACCCCGAATCGAGGTTCGACGGCGAGGGCGCGGTCGTCGTCTCCGACGGCGTCATCGCGGACGTCTCCCGGGGCAAGGCCTTCGAGGCCCTGTCCGACGACATCCGCGTGATCGACTGCAACGGCGGCATGCTGGCGCCCGGGCTGATCGACCTGCGGGTCAAGACTGGCGAGCCCGGCGCCGAGACCAAGGAAACCTTGCGCTCGGCCGCTCAGGCGGCGGCGGCGGGCGGCGTAACCTCGATCGTGGTGCAACCGGACACCGACCCCTGTGTCGACGATCCGTCGGTGGTCGATTTCATCCTGCGTCGAGCCCAGGACATCGAGAGCGCCCATATCCTCGCCGCCGGCGCGGCGACCAAGGGTCTGGGCGGCGAGCAGATGGCCGAGGTCGGGCTGATGCTCGAAGCCGGCGCGCGCTACATCACCGACGTCGACCGGCCGATCGTCGATTCGAAGATCATGCGCCGCATCCTCAGCTACGCCGCCGCCTTCGGCGTGGCGCTGGCCCACCGACCGCAGGATCCCTGGCTCAGCAAGGGGGCGACCGCGACCGAGGGCGAGTTCGCCTCGCGGATGGGCCTGCCCTCGGCCCCGGCGGCGTCGGAGCGCATCGGCCTGGAGCGTGACCTGGCGCTGGCCGAGCTGACCGGCGGTCGGCTGTTGGTCGACCAGATCACCTGCGCCGCCGCGCTGGAAGCGCTCGACCGCGCCAAGGGCCGGGGCGTCAACGCCGTCGCCACCGCCTCGATCAATCACCTCAGCTTCAACGAGCTCGACATCGGCGACTACCGCACCTTCGCCAAGGTCGATCCGCCCCTGCGCGCCGAGGATGACCGGCAGGCGCTGATCGAGGCGCTGGCCAGCGGGCTGGTCGACATCGTGGTCAGCGCGCACGCCCCCGCCCCCGCCGAGGACAAGCGGCTGCCGTTCGACGAGGCGACGCCCGGCGGCGTGGGCCTGGAGACCCTGCTGCCGGCCCTGCTGGCGCTGCACCACGACGGCCGTCTGCCGCTGATCGACCTGATCCGCACCGTGACCCTCGCCCCGGCTCAGTTCCTCGGCCTGCCCAGCGGACGCATCGCCTCGGGCGCGCCTGCCGACCTGGTGCTGTGCGACCTTGCCGCCCCCGTGCTCATTGACGCGGACCGGCTGGTCTCCAAGTCCAAGAACTCCCCGTTCGACGGTCGTCGCCTGCAGGGCCAGGTGCTGATGACGGTGACCGGCGGCAAGATCGTCCACCGGGCGGAGTAGATGACCCAACCCGACGCTTCGGACGAGGCGGTGAAGACCGAGCGGCGTCGCATGTGGCGCACCGTCGCGGTCTTCGCCCTGGCCGGGCCCTACATCGGCCTGGCGATGTCCCTGTTCGTGATGGCGGTGATGGGCCTCTTGCGCGGCCAGGCGATCGGCCCGCTCGCCGAGGGGCTCTTCGCCCTGGCCATCATGTCGGCGGTGTTCGCCATCCCCGTCGCCGGCCTGCCGGGCGTCCTGACCGGCCTCGTCGCGGCCCAGATGCAGCGGCGCGGAACGCCGATGAGACGCTACTACGCCCTGACCGGCGCGGTCGGGGCGCTCGCCACGCTGGCCATTCCGATGATCCTGCGCACCTCGCCTGAGTTCTGGATCTTCGTCGGCGCCGGAACGGCCGTGATTTGCGCGCACTTCACGCGGGCGCGATGATCGGATTCGGTCGCGCCATCCGGCGTTGATCGCACTACCCAAGAACAACTTTAGCGGGTATTGGGGGCAGGAATGGAAGATCTGGCGCAAACCGTCTGGCTCACGCTCGGGATCATCGTCGTGGGGGGGTACCTCCTCGGTTCGATCCCGTTCGGCATGATCGCCACCCGCCTTGGCGGCGCGGGCGACATCCGCAAGATCGGCTCGGGCAACATCGGTGCGACCAACGTCCTGCGCTCGGGGCGCAAGGACCTCGCCGCCATCACCCTGCTCGGCGACGCCGGCAAGGGCGTGGTCGCGGTGCTGCTGGCTCGCTGGCTGACCCATGACAACGCCGCCGCCGTCGCGCTGGCCGGCGGCGCGGCCTTCGTCGGCCACCTGTTTCCCGTCTGGCTGAAGTTCAATGGCGGCAAGGGCGTGGCCACCTTCTACGGCGTGCTGTTCGCCGCCATGTGGCCGGTCGGCCTGCTGGCCGCCGTCACCTGGCTGGCCATGGCGGCCCTGTTCCGCATCTCCTCGCTGGCCGCCCTGACCGCCGCCGCCCTGGCGCCGCTGTTCGTCTTCGCCACCGATCAGCCCTACCCGATGGTGCTGCTGGCGGCCGCCATGGCCGTCCTGATCTACATCCGGCATCACCAGAACATCGGCCGCCTGCTGAAGGGCGAGGAGCCGAGGATCGGGGCGAAGAAGGCCGCCGCCCCGCCGCCCGAGACGACGTGACGCCCGCGCCGCCGACCGACGAGACGCGTCTCGCCTGGCTGAGGCTGGCCAGGACGCCCAACGTCGGACCGGTGGCCTTCGATCACCTGCTGACCCGCTTCGGCTCGGCGCAGGCGGCGCTCGGCGCCCTGCCCCGTCTCGTCCAGCGCGGATCGATCCCACGCCCGCCATCGGCCGACGACGTGGCGCGCGAGCTCGAAGAGGGCGAGCGCCTGGGCGCGCGGCTGCTGCTGTCCTCCGACCCGGCCTTCCCGCCCCTGCTGGCCGCCCTCGACCCGCCGCCGCCGCTGATCTGGGTGCTGGGCGACACGGTCGTTCTGTCCCGACCGGCGGTCGCCGTGGTCGGCGCGCGCGTCGCCTCGGCCGCCGGTCAGCGGTTCGCGCGAACGCTGGCGGTCGATCTCGGCAAGGCGGGACAGGTGGTGGTCTCCGGCCTCGCCCGGGGCATCGACGGCGCCGCGCACGAGGGCGCGCTGGCGACAGGCACCGTGGCCGTTCTCGGCGGCGGCGTCGGCGACGTCTATCCGCCGGAGCACGCCGACCTGCACGCCCGCATCGCCGAGCGCGGCGCCATCGTCTCGGAAAGCCCGCCGAGGCACAGCGCCCAGGCCCGGGATTTCCCCCGTCGCAACCGGCTGATCAGCGGCCTCGCGCGCGCGGTGGTCGTCGTCGAGGCCGAGCTGAAGTCCGGCTCGCTGATCACCGCCCGACTGGCCGCCGAACAGGGGCGCGAGGTGCTCGCCGTGCCTGGATCGCCGCTAGACCCCCGCGCCCGCGGGACCAACGACCTGCTCCGGCAGGGCGCCGCGGTCTGCGAGGGCGCCGAGGACGTGCTGCGCGTGCTGGAAGGGCTGGGCGGCGTGCGCGAGCCGGATCGCCGCGCCTGGCGGGTTCCTCCCGACGCCGGATTCGACTCGGCGCTGCAGGACCGTCTGGCCGGCCTGCTCTCGCCGACGCCGGTGTCGCCCGACGACCTTGTGCGGGCCGCCGCCGCACCGGCTCCGGCCGTGTTCGCCGCCTTGGTGGAACTGTCGCTGGCCGGGCGCGCGGTCTTTGGCGCGGACGGCAAGGTCAGCGGCGGCTGAACAGCAAAAAGGCGGCCCCTGGGGGACCGCCTTCGCCGTCTCGTCTGAACCGCGCAGGATCGCACTGATCCTGGAGACGCCGCGGGGCCCCACGCCCTGACGGCCCTGATCAGGACCGTCCTCAAGCGGGAGTATCCGCGCCGCGCTATCGGCATGCAACGCGCCACAAGGTTCGGGACGCGATTCCGTTAACCCCTGTGTTCCGCAAACCACGGTCGCTCTCGGCGCCGAATGGTCACAATCCCGGCTTGGGGCGGCCATATCGGGCCTCGATAGTCTGACGGTCGGTCGATCGCATCCGGTCCGGATCCTGAACAGCCCCCCCCAGCCCCCCGCATCGGGCGCCGGTCGGCCGACACCCTCCCCACAATCTGTCTTCCGGGCGCTCTTCAGCCTGGCGCCGTCGCGTGAAAATCGCTTCGGCGCAGCCGCTCCGTTGACATCACCCCTGCCCCGCCCCCACTTTCCGCGCTCGCTCGGCAGGCGATACCGCCCGCCGACTCCGTAGAAATTCCCCGAGAGCGCATGCACGTCGTCGTCGTCGAGAGCCCGGCCAAAGCCAAGACCATCAACAAGTACCTGGGCTCGGACTACAAGGTTCTCGCCTCCTATGGGCACGTCCGCGACCTGCCGTCGAAGGATGGCTCGGTGAATCCGGACGACGACTTCTCGATGAGCTGGGAGGTCGACGCCAAGTCGGCCAAACGCATCAGCGACATCGTCGACGCCGTGAAGAACGCCGACACCCTGTTTCTCGCCACCGACCCGGATCGCGAGGGCGAGGCGATCAGCTGGCACCTGCTGGAAGTCCTGCAGAAGAAGAAGGCGCTCAAGGACGTCAGCGTCAAACGCGCCACCTTCAACGCCATCACCAGGAGCTCGGTGCTCGACGCGATCGCCAACCCGCGCGACATCGACATGGAGCTGGTCGAGGCCTACCTGGCCCGCCGCGCGCTGGATTACCTGGTCGGCTTCACTCTCTCGCCCGTGCTGTGGCGCAAGTTGCCGGGCAGCCGTTCGGCCGGCCGCGTGCAGTCGGTGGCGCTGCGTCTGATCGTCGACCGCGAACTGGAGATCGAGCGTTTCCGGACCCAGGAATACTGGACCGTCGAGGCCGACGTGACCGCCGGCTCCGATCCATTCCTGGCCCGACTGGTCAAACACCAGGGCAAGCGGCTCGCCAAGTTCGATCTCGGCGACGAGACCGCGGCCCATGCGGCCCAGACGGCGGTGCAGGCCGCGACGTTCAGGGTCGCTTCGGTCGAGAAGAAGCCGGCGAAGCGGACGCCGCCGCCGCCCTTCACCACCTCGACCCTGCAACAGGAAGCGGCGCGAAAGCTCGGCTTCTCGGCCCAGCGCACCATGCAGGCGGCCCAGAAGCTGTATGAGGGCATCGACATCGGCGGCGAGACCGTCGGCCTGATCACCTACATGCGGACCGACGGCGTCTCCACCACGCCCGAGGCGCTGGACGAGGCGCGCCGGGTGATCGGCGGCCTGTACGGCATGGACTACGTTCCCGAGACGGCGCGCCTCTACAAGACCAAGGCCAAGAACGCCCAGGAGGCGCACGAAGCGATCCGCCCGACCTCGCTGGATCGCAATCCGGGCAAGCTTCGGCTGGAGAGCGATCTGGGCCGGCTCTATGAGCTGATCTGGAAGCGGATGATCGCCTCCCAGATGGAGGCGGCGCGCATCGAGCGCACGACCGTCGAGCTGGAGAGCGCTGACGGCCAGACCGGCATGCGCGCCACCGGCCAGGTCGTGCAGTTCCCGGGCTACCTGGCCGTCTACGAGGAAGGCCGCGACGACGGCGACGACGGCGAGGACGGCGCCCGTCTGCCGGCCATCAACGAGGGCGCGGAAGCGCGGGTCCTTCGCGCCCGGTCCGACCAGCACTTCACCGAGCCGCCGCCGCGCTACTCCGAAGCCAGCCTGGTCAAGAAGATGGAGGAGCTCGGCATCGGCCGACCCTCGACCTACGCCTCGATCCTGACGGTGCTGCGCGACCGCGCCTATGTCCGCATGGACAAGCAGCGGTTCATCCCCGAGGACAAGGGCCGCCTGGTCACCGCCTTCCTGGAGGAATTCTTCAAGCGCTACGTGGAGTACGATTTCACCGCCGCGCTGGAGGAGAAGCTCGACCTCGTCTCGGACGGCAAACTCGACTGGAAGGCGTTCCTGCGCGAGTTCTGGAGGGAGTTTCACGCCGCCGTCGGCGAGATCGCCGAGCTGCGCGTGACCAATGTGCTGGACGCCCTCAACGAGGCGCTCGGCCCGCACATCTTCCCGGCCAAGGCCGATGGGTCCGACCCGCGCCTCTGCCCGACCTGTGGCAGCGGCAGGTTGAGCCTGAAGACCGGCAAGTTCGGCGCCTTCATCGGCTGCTCCAACTATCCGGAGTGTCGCTACACCCGGCCGATCGCCCAGAACGACGAAAACGGCGAGCCCGCCGACGGCGGCGACCGCGAGCTGGGGATCAATCCCCGCACGGGTCAGGCCGTCTGGCTCAAGAACGGCCGGTTCGGCCACTATGTCGAGGAGACGCCCCGCGAGGGCGACAAGCCGAAGCGGTCGAGCCTGCCCAAGGGCTGGCCGCCGGCGGCGATGGACATCGACAAGGCGCTCCGCCTGCTGGAATTGCCCCGCACGGTCGGCGCCCACCCGGAAGACGGCAAGCCGATCAGCGCAGGGCTCGGCCGCTACGGCCCGTTCGTGCTGCACGACGGCACCTACGCCAACCTCGAGAGCATCGACGAGGTGTTCGAGGTCGGGCTCAATCGCGCGGTCGCCGTGCTCGCCGAGAAACGGGCCGGCGGCAAGGGCGGCCGGGCGGCGGCGGCGGCGCTCAAGGACCTCGGCCCCCACCCCGAGGACGGCCAACCGATCAAGATCCTGTCCGGTCGCTTCGGGCCCTACATCAAGCACGGCGCGACCAACGCCAATGTTCCGCGCGGCAAGGACCCGCTGGACGTCACGCTGGAAGAAGCGGTGGGTCTGATCGCCGCCCGCGTCGCCAGCGGCGGCGGAAAGAAGAAGCCGGTCAAGAAGGCGGCGGCGCCCAAGGCCAAGGCCGCGACGGCGCCGGCTGCGAAGAAGAAGGCTCCGGCGAAGAAGAAGGCTCCGCCGAAGAAGGCCAAGGCGGCGGCGGAGTAGTCTCCGCCGCGCCGACAGCCCCTGCGTCCTTCGACATGCGCACTTCGAGCGCTGCTCAGGATGACAAAGGCGATAGCTCTCGATCTCAGGCATCCTGAGCAGCCGCGAAGCGGCGTGTCGAAGGACGCACGGCCATTTCCCCGGCGGGCCGCGACGATCGCGCTATTGCCCTTCCCCGTTCCTTGGCCGCATACCGCTGCGTTCCCGAATCGTTCGAAACTGCCTGCGTAATGACGTCCAAGCCCGCTCCCCGCGAACCTGATCTGTTCAACCTCGACGACGACGCGCTCAAGCCCGTCCCGGCCGCGCCGCTGCGCGAGTCTCACGAACCCCGTCCCGACCCGAAGGTCGTGACCTCGGCCAAGGGCGCCTCGAGCGCGGCCGCCCCGTCCGGCAGCTACGACGCCAGCGCCATCGAGGTGCTGGAGGGGCTGGAGCCGGTTCGCATGCGTCCGGGCATGTACATCGGCGGCACCGACGAGCGGGCGTTTCACCACCTGTTCGCCGAGATCCTCGACAACTCCATGGACGAGGCCGTGGCCGGCCACGCCAAGGTGATCGAGGTCAGTCTCGACGCCGACGGCTATTTGTCGGTCAGGGACGACGGCCGCGGCATGCCCGTCGACCCGCACCCCAAGCATCCGGGCAAGTCGGCGCTGGAAGTGATCATGACCGTCCTGCACGCGGGCGGGAAGTTCAGCGGCAAGGCCTACGAGACGTCCGGCGGCCTGCACGGCGTCGGCGCCAGCGTGGTCAACGCCCTCTCCGCCGAACTGGAGGTCACCGTCTGGCGCGACGGCTTCGAGCACCGCCAGGCCTTCTCGCGCGGCAAGCCGGTTGGCGGCCTTAGGCAGATCGGCCCGTCCCGCAAGAAGGGGACCCAGGTCCGCTTCCTGCCCGACCCGCAGATCTTCGGCGACACCCTCGTCTTCAAGCCGGCGCGCCTGTACCGGATGGCGCGGTCGAAGGCCTACCTGTTCCGCGGCGTGCAGATCAAATGGTCCTGCGATCCCTCGCGCATCCACGACCAGACCCCGGCCGAGGCGACCTTCCACTTCCCGAACGGTCTGGCCGACTTCCTGGCCGAGCGGACCAAGGGCGTCTCCACCGTCACCGAGACCGCCTTCAGCGGCCGCATCGAGCGCCAGGGCGAGGCCGGCGCCGTCGAATGGGCGGTGACCTGGACGCCGCAGGGCTTCGGCGAGGCTGACGGCTTCATGCAGTCCTACTGCAACACCGTCCCCACCCCCGAGGGCGGCACCCATGAGTCCGGCTTCCGCGCCGCCATCACCAAGGGCCTGAAGGCCTATGCCGAGCTGGTCGGCGAGAAACGCGCCGGCCTGATCACCGCCGACGACGTCGTCGCCCAGGCCGGCGCCCTGATCAGCGTCTTCATCCGCAATCCCGAGTTCCAGGGCCAGACCAAGGAGCGGCTGTCGTCCTCCGACGCCCAGCGTCTGGTCGAGACCGCCCTGCGCGACCCGTTCGACCACTGGCTGACCGCCTCTCCCAAGGCCGCCCGCGCTCTCCTCGACTTCGTCATCGAACGGGCCGAGGAGCGCCTGAAGCGCCGCAAGGACAAGGAAGTCGCCCGCGCGTCGGCGACCCGCAAGTTGCGCCTGCCCGGCAAGCTGGCCGACTGCTCCGGCAACGCCACCGACGGCAGCGAACTGTTCCTGGTCGAGGGCGACAGCGCCGGCGGCTCGGCCAAGCAGGCGCGTGACCGCCGCACCCAGGCGATCCTGCCCCTGCGCGGCAAGATCCTGAACGTGGCCAGCGCCACCGGCGACAAGCTGATGGGCAACAAGGAACTGGCCGACCTGATGCTGGCCCTCGGCGTCCAGGGCGGGAGCAAGTACCGCGAGGAAGATCTGCGCTACGAGCGGATCATCATCATGACCGACGCCGACGTCGACGGCGCCCACATCGCGAGCCTGCTCATCACCTTCTTCTACCGGACCATGCCGGAGATGGTGCGGAGCGGGAAACTCTTCCTGGCCATGCCTCCGCTCTACCGGATCAGCGATGGCAAGAAGTCGCTCTACGCCCGCGACGACGCCCACAAGGACGAACTGCTGGCCTCCGAGTTCAAGGGCAAGAAGCCGGAGATCGGGCGCTTCAAGGGCCTAGGCGAAATGATGCCCGCCCAGCTCAAGGAAACCACCATGGACCCCGCGAAGCGCACGCTGGCCCGGGTGACGTTGCCGCGCGACGAAGGTCACGTCGAGGACCTGGTCGAGACCCTGATGGGCCGCAAGCCGGAGCTTCGCTTCCGCTTTATCCAGGAAAATGCCGAATTCGCGGCGGCGGATGTGGATATCTAGAACCCGGTCCGCCGCGAATTCGGAAATATGAAGTATAAACTGCAAATCAGCTATCGAATGCAGCCTCTCGATACACCGAGTTCTTCCTGATTTTTGATCGAAAGCCCGCTCTGAGCTAGCCGATCAACTCCGCGTCAGCGCAATTTGATCGAGCTTTATCGGGAACATCTGACGGGTCGACGCATTATGGCGCTGCATTGGCCTGGGCGGCGCGTGGCCCAGACGCAGTTTCCGGGGCCCGTTCATGCTTCTATCGCAGTCCGAATCGTCACGCCTTGATCCCCTGGTATCGCCGCCGCCGCTGAACCTGGACCGTTCGGCGCTGTTCCTGGATCTCGACGGCACGCTCGCGGCGATCGAGCCGACGCCAGACGCCGTCGGCCCCCAGCCGCGCCGAAACTGGCTTCTCTCCGAGCTGTCGCGCCGGCTGGACGGGCGGCTCGCCGTGCTGAGCGGCCGTCCGCTCGAGGAGATCGACCGTATCCTTGGAGAGACGGTGCAGAGCGCGGCCGGCGTCCACGGGCTCGAGCGGCGGACGCCCGCGGGTGAACGGGTCGACCTGGCGCCCCATCCACAGCTGCCGGCCGTGGTCTCCATCCTCGAATGCTTCGCGAAGGGTCAGAAGGGTCTCGTCGTTGAGCCGAAGCACCGCAGTGTCGGCCTGCACTACCGGCTTCACCCGCCCGCCGCGGCGGCCTGCGTCGATGTCGCCGAACGCCTGGCCGCGGCCTACGGCCTGAAGCTGCTGGAAGGTCGCATGGTGGTGGAGCTCCGAACGCCGGGTCCCGACAAAGGTGACGCCCTGGAGCTCTTCATGGACGATGCGCCGTTCGCCGGCGCGACGCCCGTCATGGTCGGCGACGACGTGACCGACGAGGACGCCTTCCGCGCCGCCGCCGCGATGGGCGGGTTCGGGGTGCTTATCGGCGATCCAAGACCCACCGCCGCGCGCTACCGACTCGAGGATCCGCGAGCCGTGCTGGCCTGGCTAGAGGAGTCGATCGATTGAGCCGCCTGATCGTCGTATCGAACCGGGTCAACCTGCCCCGCGAGGTCGGCGCCGGCGCGGTGGGCGGGCTCGCCGGCGCCGTCGCCGCCGCGCTGCGCGAACACCAGGGGGTGTGGTTCGGCTGGAGCGGCGAGACCACGCCGCAATACACCGGCCAGATCGCCATGGAGCGCGTCGGCGAGGTGACGCTGGCCCGGGTCGACCTCGAGCCGCAGGACGTCGAGGAGTACTACAACGGCTACGCCAACAAGACCCTGTGGCCGTTGTTCCACGACCGCATCGACCTGACCGCCTACGAGCGCCCGTTCGACGCCGGCTATGCCCGGGTCAACGCCCGCTTCGCCGAGGCCCTGGCGGCGCTGATCTCGCCGGACGACGTGATCTGGGTGCACGACTACCATCTCGCGCCGCTGGCGCGCGAGCTACGGGCGCTGGGGTTGAAGAACAGGATCGGCTTCTTCCTGCACATCCCCTGGCCGGCCCGGCAGCTGTTGGTCACCCTCCCCGGTCACCGCAAGCTCGTGGAGTCCCTGTTCCACTACGATCTGATCGGCTTCCAGACGCGGGACAACCTGACCGCCCTGAGCGGCTATCTGGTCAATGAGATCGGCGCCGAGCCGCCCGATCGTAACGGCTTCGTCTCCGCCTTCGGGCGCCGCGCGCGACTGGGAGTCTTCCCGATCGGCATCCGGCCGGAAGACTTCTCCGAAGGCGCGCGGTCGCCGGCGGGACAGGAGTCGTTCAATCGCATGCGGGAATCGCTGGCCGGTCGCCGGATGATCCTGGGCGTCGACCGCCTGGACTACTCCAAGGGTCTCGAAGAGCGCTTCCTCGCCTACGAGGAGTTCCTCGGTCAGCAGGAGGCCCAGCGCGAGAAGGTCTTCATGCTCCAGATCGCGACCCTGAGCCGTGACGCCGTGGAGGCCTATCAGGACCTGCGCGGCCGGCTGGACGCCATCGCCGGTCGGGTGAACGGGACGTTCGGCACCATGGACTGGGTGCCGCTGCGCTACGTCAACACCGGCTACAGGCAGGATGAGCTGGCCGGCATCTACCGCGCCGCCAGCGTGGGTCTGGTCACGCCGCTGCGCGACGGGATGAACCTGGTGGCCAAGGAATACGTCGCCGCCCAGGACCCCGAGGATCCGGGTGTTCTGATCCTGTCGCGCTTTGCCGGGGCCGCGGCGCAGATGGGCTCGGCCCTGATCGTCAACCCGTACGACCGCGACGAGGTGGCCGGCGCCATCCATCGCGCCCTGTCGATGGGCTACGCCGAACGTCGCCGGCGCTGGGAGAAGCTGATGGAAGGCGTGATGTCGGACGACATCTCGGCGTGGCGGGAGTCGTTCGTCGAGACCCTGAAGGGCGGTTCGGGAACAACACCCGCCCGGCTCGCGAATGATGCGGCCTGAGGTGCGACGCGGTCAGGCGCGAACGGCCCGACCGCATCGCGCCTTCGGCTCTAGCGGCCGGCCTGGATGGAGATGGTCACCGGCGCGCCGCCCTGGCCTTCGCCCTGCCAGCTGTCACCGACGTTCTTGTTCACCGTCTTGGAGCAGGACGGCGGAGTCGGCTCGGGCGAGCTCTGGGTAAAGCAGGTCTGGCCGCCGGAGATGGCCCAGGTTCCGGCGCTTTCGCCGGCCGGGCTGGAGCCGGTGTAGGTGCCGTCTTCGTTGACATAGAGGTTCACGGTCGTGCCGTCGCCGTAGACGATGACCACGGTGTTGCCGTAGGCCGAGGCCATCGGATCCGCGGCCAGCGCCGGTCCGGCCAGCAACGCCGCGGCGATCGCCACGCTTGCAAAAAGTCGCATCTGGAAATTCCCACCCGATTTTCTGTTGGGTTCGCCTCGGGGGCGAACGTCGGGAGGCTAACCAGAAAAACCGGGTTCCGTTAACCCTTCTCGCGACGATTACGAGCGGGGCATGCCGCCGGCCGTCAAGGTGTGGCGCACGGGCTCGCCCTTGAGTCCCCTGGCCATCCAGCTGGCCCCGATCCCGCCGCTGGGAGGGATCGCTGTGCAGAAGGCCATCGGCACATAGAAGGGCCGTTTCTGGGTGATGCAGACCTTCTCGCCCTTGAGTTGCCAGACCCCGCCCGTCCGCTGGCCGTTGGCGCGCTGCGCGTCGTAGGTGCCGTCCGAGTGCAACCAAAGGCGGGTGCTTTTGCCGTCGGGGTAGACGCTGACGATGGTGTTGTTGAACGCCGGCCGGAGCACGTCCGCGTCCGGCGCGGAGGTGGCCATCACAACAATCGACGCGGCGGCGATCAGGATGCTCGCGGACATGTCGGCTCCAGCAGTGCTCCGTCCTGTCGCATATTCATCACATAAATTTTGCCCATTCGTCACCCGTCTTCTCGCGTCCGGCGAGGCGGCTCCGCTCGCCGCTATTGACGTGGTCCCCAAGGGCGGCCATCCCGCCCTGGCTCATGACGCAGCCCGCCGCTCTCCACGCCCCTGCCCTGCACACCCTTCAGGCTGGACGCGCCTTTGCCGCGCTGGTCGTGCTGCTGTTCCACGTCGAGTTGACGCTGGCTCTGCCGCGCTACCTCGGCCACGACACGCTGCCGGTGTTCCGCATGGGCTTTTCCGGCGTGCACTACTTCTTCGTGCTGAGCGGCTTCGTGATCCTGCTCGCCCATCGGCGCGATATCGGGAAGGCCGGCCGGATCTCGACCTACGCCTGGAAGCGCGCGAGGCGGATCTACCCGCCGCTGTGGGCGGCCCTGCTCCTTGTCACGCCCCCGACCCTGTTGTGGCCCTTCCTGAACAACGGCGTCGCGGTGAGCCCCCTCGACGTCGCCGCCGCGCTCTTGCTCGTCCCGGCCGTGTTCGATCCCCTGCTGTCGGTGATCTGGACCCTGCGGCACGAGGCGCTGTTCTACGGCGTCTTCGGCCTGATCCTGTGGCGGCCAAGGCTCGGTCTGGCGATCGGCGCCCTGTGGCTGTCTCTTATACACATCTGA
>CALALX010000006.1 GCA_937925635.1 uncultured Caulobacter sp. | reverse complement strand
CCTCGATGGGGGGGGGGCAGGGGTGGTGGTGTGGCCGCGGAGGTCGGATGATGGCGCGGGTGGGCCCAGAGCCTCACGCGCCCTCACGGAAGGGCCCTGCGCTCACCACCATCCCCGGCCCTTCCTCCATCGAGGAGGAAGGGAGGGTCTTAGATCCCGCCCACCGTCAGCATCAGCCCGGCCAGCGCGGCGCTCATCAGGTTGGCCAGCGACCCGCCCAGCACCGCCCTCAGACCCAGCCGCGCGATCGTCGGGCGCTTCTCCGGGGCGAGGCCGCCGAGGACGCCCATCTGGATGGCGATGGAGCTGATGTTGGCGAAGCCGCAGAGGGCGAAGGTGACCACCGCCTGGGTGTGCGGGCTGAGCGTCGCGGCGACCTTGCCGTAGTCGAGGTAGGCGACGAACTCGTTGAGGATGACCTTCTCGCCGAACAGGCCGGCGGCGGTGTTGAGCTCCTCGGGCGGCACGCCGAGCAGGTACATGACCGGCGAGAACACCCAGCCCAGCATCTGCTGGATGGTCAGGTCGGGGTGGCCGAACAGGCCGCCGACGCCGCCGACGGCGCCGTTCAGCATCGCGATCAGGGCGACGAACACGACCAGCATGGCGCCCACGGCGACCGCCAGCTTAACGCCGTCCTCCGTGCCGTTGAAGATGGCCATCAGCAGGTTCTTCGGCCGTTCCTCATGGTCCTCCACCGGGGCCTCGGCCTCGGCGGCTGGCAGGTCGCCGGGCGCGGCATGGGGCGGGTCCGGCATCAACAGCTTGGCCATCAAGAGGCCGCCGGGCGCGGACATGAAGGCGGCGGCCAGCAGGTACTCCATCTTCACGCCCATCGAGGCATAGGCGGCCAGGATCGAGCCCGCCACGCCCGCCATGCCGGTGACCATCAGGGCGAAGATCTGGGCGTCGGTCAGCCTGTGCAGCCAGGCCCGGATGACGAGCGGCGACTCCGATTGGCCGACCAGCACATTGGCGGCGGCGTAGAAGGCCTCGACCCTGTCCACGCCCAGAACCGCCTGCAGCGCGCCGCCGACGTAGCGGACGAACAGCTGCATGACGCCGAAGAAGTAGAGGATCGAGACGAGGGCCGAGAAGAAGACGATGATCGGCAGGATGTTGATGGCGAAGCTCATCACGCCGTTGACCTCAGTGAGGCCGCCGAACACCGCGCCGATGCCGGCGCGGCTGTAGCCGAGGACCGTGTCGACGCCGCCGGCCACCGCGTGGATCGCCGCCTGGCCCGCCGGCACGTACAGCACCAGCCCCGCGATCGCCGCCTGAAGCGCGAAGGCCGGCAGCACCACGCGTGGGCGGATGCCGCGGCGGTTTGAAGAGAACAGCACTGCGATCGCGAGGATCAGCAGGACGCCGGCGAGGCCGAGCAGGATCTTCATGCGGTGGTCCTCCCCGACCCCTGGCAATTCCGTGTTCCCGGCGAAGGCCGGGGTCCATTCCGGCCCTTGGACACCGCGCACGCGGACCTGCCCAATGGACCCCGGCCTTCGCCGGGAACACGGGATCTGATTACCCCGTCACCTTCACGCCCTGTCGGCACTTCATCAGCGGCTGGATCTTCGTGCCGAAGGCCTCGATGCCCGCCTCGAAATCATCGAAGGTCAGCAGGACGCCGGCGGTGTCCGTCACCGTGGCGACCTCGTCGAGCATGCGGGCGATGCTCTCGTACGAGCCCACGAGGGTCCCCATGTTGAGGTTCACCGCCGCCTGCTCAGCGGCCAGTTGCTTCGTATTGGTGTCCTCGGCCGTGTTGCCGCTGGCCTGGCCGACCAGCCATTGCACGGCCTCGCGGTCGACGCCCTCGCGGTAGGACTGCCACTTGGCCATGGCCTTCTCGTCGGTGTCGTCGGCGATGACCATGAACAGGATGTAGGCGGCGACGTCGCGGCCCGTCTTCGCCTTGGCGGCGCGCAGGCGTTCGTTGACGTCGGCGAAGGCGGTCGGGGTGTTGGTGCCCTTGCCGAGCGCGAAGCTGTAGTCGGCGTACTGGGCCGTGAAGGCCAGGCCTTCGGTCGAGGAGCCGGCGCAGATGATCTTGGTCCCGGACGCCTTCGGACTGACCCGGCAGTCGGTCATCTGGAAATAGTCGCCCTTGAAGTTCGACACGCCGGTGTCGAACAGGTCGCGCAGAACCTGAGCATATTCAGCGAGGTAGTCGTATCGCTTCGTGTAGTGGCTGTCGCCCGGCCACAGGCCCATCTGGCTGTATTCGGCCTCGGCCCAGCCGGTGACCAGGTTGATGCCGAACCGGCCCGGCGCGATCGAGTCGATGGTCGCGGCCATGCGCGCCACGATCGCCGGCGGCAGGGTCAGGGTGGCGGCGGTGGCGAAGATCTTGATCCGCTCGGTGACGGCCGCGAGGCCCGCCATCAGGGTGAAGCTCTCGAGGTTGTGCTCCCAGAACTGGGTCTTCCCGCCGAAGCCGCGCAGCTTGATCATCGACAGCGCGAAATCCAGGCCGTAACGGTCGGCCGCCTGGGTGATCCGCTTGTTCAGCGCGAAGCTGGGCATGTACTGCGGCGCGTTTTCGCTGATCAGCCAGCCGTTGTTCCCGATCGGAATGAAGACGCCGACTTCCATGTGACTGATCCCCGTCAGGCCTGCTTGCCGAGGAAGGCGAGCAGCGTGGTGTTGAACTGGTCCGGCGCGGTCGCGGTGAAGGCGTGACCACCCCAGGGAACGATGTCGAGTGTGGCGTTCGGCAGCCGTCGCGCAAGCCGCTCCGAACAGAGCGACGGCACGAGCATGTCGTCGGCGCTGGCGCTGACCAGCACCGGCGCGGTGATCTCGGGCAGGCGGTCGTCGATGTCGAAGGCCAGCAAGGCGTTGATGCGGGCCAGCAGGGTCTCGCGGCCCTGGAAGCCGGCGATGTGGTGGACTTCCTCTTCGGCCAGGCGGTCGGCGTGCTCGCTGATCCAGTTGGCCGGATAGAGGAACAGCGGCTGGGCGTGGACGTAGGCCTCCGGACCGCTGTCGTTCAGCAGGCTGATGCGGGTGCGGAAGCAGCGGGCGATGTGCGGGTCCGGCCGGCTCCAGGCGTTGATCGCTGTAAGGCTGCGCAGGAGGTCGGGCCGGTCGAGCGCCAGCTGCAGTCCTGCCAGCCCGCCGGCCGCGTGGCCGACAACATGGGTCGGGCCGCGAACCGCCTCGATCACCTTGGAGATGTCTTCCGCCATGTGGGTCACGGCGTAGGGCGAGGGCAGGGCGCGGTCGCTGCGGCCCGTGCCGCGCTGATCGTAGAGCACGACCCGGAACCGTTCGGTCAGGGCCTCCATCTGCGGCGCGAAGAAGGCTCCCGACCCGCCGAGCCCGGAGGAGAGGACGACGACCTCGTCGCCCTCGCCATGGACCTCGTAGCATAGGCCGTCGACGCGGCCTGTCGCGGCCAAGGCTACCTCTTGCCGATGTGGGCGATCGACGCGATCTCGACCAGGAAGTCGGGCCGCACCAGGCCGCAGACGATGCAGAACCGGGCCGGTTTGTCGCCGGGGAAGTACTCCGCATAGACCTTGTTCATGGCCGCGTAGTCGGCCCAGTCCTTGAGGAAGATGTGGTTCATGGTCACGTCGTCCATCGTGCCGCCGGCGGTCTCGATGACGGACTTGATGGTTTCCAGCACCTGCCGGGTCTGGCCGTCGGCGTCGCCGACATGGGCGACGTCGTTGTCCTTGTCGAAGGCGAGCGTGCCCGAGACGTAGACCACGCCGTCGGCCAGCGTGCCGGGCGAGAAGGGGGCGATGGGCGTCTGGGTCCCGGGCGGGGTGATGACGGTCTTGGGCATGTAAACTCCTGTCAGACTCTCGGCGGCGTCTGCCCGAACGCGCCCTTGAAGTCGGCGACGCTGGACACCCAGCCGAAGAACTTCTCGATGTTGTAGAGGGCCGCCTGCTGCACGAACTCGGGCCCGGCCTGGTGGGTGGCGTCCTCCAGCACGATGCCGAAGTACTCCAGGAAGAAACCGTCCCTGAGCGTTGATTCAACACACACATTCGTCGCGATGCCGACCACGACGATGTTGCGGATGTTGCGCGACCGCAGGGTGCTGTCGAGCTGGCTGTTGAAGAAGCCGCTGTAGCGGGTCTTGTGCAGCACGATGTCGCCGGGCTGGGGTTTGAGCTCCTCGACCAGTTCGTAGTCCCAGGTGCCCCTGGCCAGCAGCTTGCCCTGCAGCTCGGGGCGCGCGCGCATGGTCTTGAGGGCGTTGGATTTGTGGAAGTTGGGCGAGCCGGGCCCGCCGGCCTCGACGTAGTCGGCGTCCCAGCCGTTCTGGAAGTAGATCACCGGCATCCCGGCCGTCCGGGCGACCTCCAGCACGGCTTTCGTGTTGGCGATCACCTTCGCCGCGCCGGAGATGTCGAACCCTGCCAGGTCCAGGTAGCCCCCGGGCGAGGCGTAGGCGTTCTGCATGTCGATGACGATCACGGCCGTCCGCGACACCTCGACCGGAATCGGCTCCGGCCGGGCGGGCAGCATGATGGTGTCGTCGCCGGCGGCCATGCGATCGGTAAACCCCGTGTCCTGGACGACGGACAATGGCATACGCTGCGTCGGCGCCAAGCCTTGGCCGCGGAGTTCTTTCCCATGTCCGACCGTCTGCCCGATCCCGCGCTCGACCAGCTGTTCCGCCAGGCCCGCACGCGCAACGGCTGGACGGCGGAGAAGGTGTCGGAGGCCCTGCTCAGGGAGGTCTACGCGATGGCCGCGCTCGGCCCCACGGCCTCGAACGCCCAGCCGGCGCGGTTCCTGTTCCTGGTGACGGAAGAGGCGAAGCAGCGGCTGGCCCCGCACATGTCCTCGGGCAACCGGCCCAAGACGCTGCAGGCGCCGGTCAATGTCATCGTCGCCTACGACCTCGACTTCGCCGACCAGATCCCGCGCCTGTTCCCCCACAACCCCAAGGCCGGCGACTGGTTCAAGTCGAGCCCCGAGCTCGCGCGTCAGACCGCCTTCCGGAACGGTTCGCTGCAGGCCGCGTATCTGATGCTGGCCGCCCGGTCCCTGGGACTGGATTGCGGCCCCATGTCCGGCTTCAATCCAGCCGGCGTGAATGAGGAATTCTTCGCCGGCACGCGCTGGGAGGCGAACTTCGTGTGCAACATCGGCTACGGCACGGACGAAAACCTGTTTCCGCGCAATCCGAGGCTGACGTTCGACGAAGCCTGCCGCATCCTCTGACCCGAAACGAGTTGGGCGAGACGCATGGCCGAGGACCGCAACAGGGCGAACCTTCTGAACGGCTTTGTGCGGCTGCCGGCGCCGCCGTCGCCGGACGCCGAGATCCCCGGCTTCGAAGGCGTGCGCCTGACGGTCGAGGAGGCCGAGGAGTCGCTCAGCAGCGCCGCTGACCGGCTGGCCCTGCCCAAGGCGTTGGTGGCGCGCGAGGATTTCAACATTCTGGCCATCTCGGGCGGCGCGGCCGGCGGCGCGTTCGGGGCGGGGGCCCTGGTCGGGCTGACCGCCGCCGGGACAAGGCCGGACTTCGCGATCGTCACCGGCGTCAGCACCGGCGCCCTCATCGCGCCCTTCGCCTTCCTGGGACCTGACTGGGATGATCGCCTGCGGGACGCCTATACCGGCGGCCATGCCAGCAAGCTGCTCAGCATCGGCGGTCTGTCCACCAACCTCGGCGGCGTGTTCAAGGGGGAGCAGCTTGAGCGGTTGCTTGAGCCCTTCGTCAACGACGAGATGGTCGCGGCGGTGGCCGAGCGCCACGCCCAGGGGCGGCGGCTGCTGGTGGCGACCACCGACCTCGACAGCCAGCGCACCGTCATCTGGAACATGGGCGAGATCGCCGCCGTCGGCGGGCGCGCCGCCACGCAGCTGTTCCGCGACGTGCTGATCGCCTCGGCCAGCCTGCCCGGGCTGTTCCCGCCGCGTCGGTTCGCGGTGGCGTTCGAAGGGGTCGGCTATGAAGAGATGCACGTCGACGGCGGCGTCGCCACGCCGCTGTTCGTGATGCCCGAGGCGCTGTTGCGCTGGAGGAACCTGCGCCACCGCCTGCAGCGCAGCCGCATCTACCTGATCGTCAACACGGTGCTGGAGGATGCGCCGCGGACGACCGGCAACAATGTTCCGGCCGTGCTGATCCGCAGCTTCGACACCATGCTGCGCTTCAGCTATCGGCAAGCGATCAGCATGACGACCAACTTCTGCGCCGCCCACAGGCTGCCGCTGAGCATCACCTCCATCCGACCGGAGCCGGCCCAGGGCAGCATGATGAGCTTCGACACCGCCTCCATGCAGCGCACCTTCGACACGGCCTACGAGCGGGCGTTGACCGGCGAGCTGTGGGTGACGCCGACCGCCGACCCGGCGCGGCCCGCCTTCCTTGGCGCCCTGATGTCCCGCTGGGGGGCCTCGGCGCCCCGCCGACCCGCCGGGTGACGCACCGTCCCCCTTGCCAGCGGCCGTTTCGCCCTCCAACAAGTGTTTGAAGCGAACGCGCCAAGGCGAGGGAGGCCATCCGTGAAGACCAAGATCACCGAACTCTTCGGCATCGAACACCCGATCATCCAGGGCGGCATGCACTACGTCGGATTCGCCGAGATGGCGGCCGCGGTGTCGAACGCCGGCGGCCTTGGCATCATCACCGGCCTGACCCAGGGCACGCCCGAGCGGCTGGCCGCCGAGATCAAGCGTTGCCGGGAGATGACGGACAAGCCGTTCGGCGTGAACCTGACCTTCCTGCCGGCCGTGACGCCGCCGGACTACCCGGGCTTCGTGCAGGCGATCGTCGACAGCGGCGTCAAGGCGGTCGAGACCGCGGGCAACAACCCGGCCAAATGGCTGCCCGGTCTCAAGGAAGCCGGGATCAAGGTGATCCACAAATGCACCTCGGTCCGCCACTCGCTGAAGGCCGAGCAGATCGGCTGCGACGCGGTCAGCGTCGACGGCTTCGAGTGCGGCGGCCACCCGGGCGAGGACGACGTCGGCAACTGGGTGCTGCTGCCGCGGGCGGCCGAGGAGCTGAAGATCCCGTTCGTCGCCTCGGGCGGCGTCGGCACCGGCTCACAGCTGGTCGCGGCGTTGGCCATGGGCGCCGAGGGCGTCAACATGGGCACCCGTTTCATCGCCACCAAGGAAGCGCCGGTGCATGAGAACGTGAAGCAGGCGCTGGTCGCCGCCACCGAGCTCGACACCCGCCTGATCATGCGCCCGCTGCGCAACACCGAGCGCGTGCTCAGGAACGAGGCCGTCGACCGCCTGATCGCGAAGGAAAGGGAGATGGGCGACAAGCTCACCTTCGGCGACATCGCCGCCGAGGTGGCGGGCGTCTATCCGCGGATCATGAAGGACGGCGACATGGACGCCGGCGGCTGGTCCTGTGGTCAGGTCGCGGGCCTGATCCACGACATCCCGACCGTCAAGGAACTGATCGACCGCATGATGGCCGAGGCGCACGAGATCATCGCCTCGCGCCTGAGGCGCTTCGACGCCTGATCGGGCGAGGGCGGCGGCGCGACGAAAAAGCGTCGCCGCCTGACGCCGGGTCATACTTTCGGGCCTGATCCGAAGGAGGCATGATCCTTCCGCGCACGTCATCCAAGGCCCCGGCGACAGGGGCCGGAGCGAGCGGGGAGGCGACCATGCACGACCTGGTGATCCGCAACGGACGCATCGTCGACGGGACCGGCGCGCCGGCGTTCGAGGGCGACATCGCCATCACCGGCGGGGGGATCACCGCCGTCGGCAAGGTTCAGGGCGCGGGCCGCCGCGAGATCGACGCCGCCGGACGGCTCGTCACCCCCGGCTGGGTCGACATCCACACCCACTACGACGGGCAGGTCACCTGGGATCC
Source organism: uncultured Caulobacter sp. (assembly GCA_937925635.1). Classification (GTDB taxonomy): domain Bacteria; phylum Pseudomonadota; class Alphaproteobacteria; order Caulobacterales; family Caulobacteraceae; genus Caulobacter. The sequence goes on along the minus strand of CALALX010000006.1, from coordinate 10,475 downwards.
GTACCTGTCGCCGTCCAGCTGGCACGGCGTCACCACCGCCATCATGGGCAATTGCGGCGTCGGCTTCGCGCCGGTGAAGCCGGACCACCATGACTGGCTGATCGAACTGATGGAGGGCGTCGAGGACATTCCCGGCTCGGCCCTGGCCGAGGGCATCAACTGGGACTGGGAGACCTTCCCCGAATACATGGACAGCCTGGACCGGCAGGCGCGAGTGCTCGACATCGCCTCTCAAGTGCCGCACAGCGCCGTCCGGGCCTATGTGATGGGTGAGCGCGGCGCCCGCAATGAGGACGCCACGCCGGCGCAGATCGCCGCCATGTCGGCCATCGTCGCCGAGGGCATGCGGGCCGGGGCCCTGGGCTTCTCCACCTCACGCACCGTGGTCCACACCACCAAGGACGGCACGGTGATGCCCGGCACCACGGCCGCGGCGGATGAGCTGCTGGCCATCGGCAAGGCGATGGCGGAGGTCGGCCCCGGCGTGTTCGAGATGTCGTCCGACATGAACCCGGCCGAGGCCGAGTTCGAGTGGATGCGCGCCATGTCGATGGATACGGGCGTGACCGTCACCTACAGCCTGCTGCAGTCGCCCCTGCAGCCGGGGAACTGGGTCAAGCTGCTGGACCTGACCCGCCAGGCGCGGGCCCAGGGCGCCAGCATCGCCGCGCAGATCGCCTGCCGTCCGACGGGGCTGGTGCTGGGCTGGCAGAGCACCATCCATCCCTTTGTCGGCCGCCAGACCTATCGCGACATCGCTCATCTCCCGTTCGAGGAGCGTCTCGCGAGGCTGAAGGACCCGGCGGTCCGCGCCGCCATCCTGTCCGATCCGAGCAAGAAGATGGGCCCCTTGGGCGCGATCATGACCCAGGGCTTCGACCGGATGTTCCGGCTGCAGCAGCCGGACGGTCGGCTGGACTACGAACCGCGCGCCGAGGACTCCATCAAGGCGCTGGCCGAGGCCAGCGGCCAGAGCCCGGACGCCGTCGTCTACGACATGCTCATGGAGAACGACGGCCGCGGCTACATCTACCTGCCGCTGCTGAACTACACCGAGTTCAACTTCGACCACATCCACGCGATGATGCACGATCCGAACACGGTGCTGAGCCTGTCGGACGGCGGCGCGCACTGCGGGGTCATCTGCGACGCCAGCTTCCCGACCTACATGCTGACCCACTGGGTGCGCGACCGCACGCGCGGCCCGACCCTGCCGCTGGAGACGGTGGTGTCGATGCAGACGCGCGAGACCGCGCGCCTCTATGGCCTCAACGACCGCGGCGTGCTGGCGCCCGGCATGAAGGCCGACATCAATGTCATCGACTTCGATCGGCTCGAAATCCAGGCGCCGGAGATGGTCTTCGACCTGCCGGCCGACGGGCGCCGGATGATCCAGCGCGCGACCGGCTACATCGCCACCATCGTCAGCGGCGTCGTCACCTACGAGAACGGCGAGCCTACCGGCGCCATGCCCGGCAGGCTGGTCCGCGGTCCGCAGGTCGCCGCCTCGGCGCTGGCCGCCGAATAATTCCAACGAGAACGGGAACACCACCATGAAGGTCGCCGCCCTGAAGGCCCCCGGCGGGCTCGACAAGATCGTCATTGAGGAGCGCGAGAAGCCGACGCCGAAGGCGGGCGAGGTTCTCGTCCGGATCCACGCCAGCTCGCTGAATTTCCACGACTTCGCGGTCGTGGCTGGCATGATCCGCACGCCGGACGGCCGCATCCCCATGTCGGACGGGGCCGGCGTCGTCGAGGCGGTGGGCGAGGGCGTGACGCGCTTCAAGACCGGCGACCAGGTGCTGTCGACCTTCTTCCCCAACTGGGACGCCGGCGGTCCGACCCTGCCGCGCCTGATGGGCGTGCCGGGCGACGGCGCCGATGGCTTCGCGGCGGAGTACGTGGCCATGCCGGCGACCGCCTTCACGCGCCTGCCCAAGGGCTGGTCGCTGAAGCAGGCGGCGACCTTGCCCTGCGCCGCCCTGACGGCCTGGCGGGCCCTGTTCGTCGAGGCGAAGATCAAGCCGGGCAGCATCGTCCTGACCCAGGGCACCGGCGGCGTCTCGATTTTCGCGCTGCAACTGGCCAAGGCGGCCGGCGCGACGGTGATCTCGACGTCGTCCTCGGGCGAGAAGCTTGAGAAGCTCAAGAGCCTCGGGGCCGACTACCTGATCAACTACAAGGAGACGCCGGAGTGGGGCGCCGAGGCGCTCAAGCTCACCGGCGGCCGCGGCGTCGACGAGGTGGTCGAGATCGGCGGCTCGGGCACCATGCCGCAGTCGATCGTGGCCACCACGATCGGCGGCCACATCTCGCTGATCGGCGTGCTGGCGGGCATCGCCGGCGACGTGCCGACGGCCATGGCGATGTCCAAGAACGTCTGCATCCAGGGCCTGACCGTCGGTTCCCGCCAGGACCAGGACGACATGGTCGCGGCGATCGAGGCCAATCCGTTCGAACCGATCATCGACTCGACCTTCCCGCTGGACGGCATCGCCGCGGCCTTCGCTCACCAGATGTCTCAGAAGCACTTCGGGAAAATCTGCCTGGAGTTCTAAGCCGGCGGGACTGGATTTACGCCGTAAGCCCATTAGGGTGCGGGGCCTCGCAGGGAGTCCCGCACCATGAATCCGAACGCCGAATTCGACGTCATCGTCTACGGAGCCACCGGCTTCACGGGGCGGCTGGTCGCCGAGCATCTGGCCGCGCGCTACGGCGTGGGCGGCGAGGTCAAATGGGCGATGGCCGGGCGCAGCGCGGGCAAGCTCGCCCAGGTCCGCGACGAGATCGGCGCGCCGGCCGACACGCCGCTGATCGTGGCCGGCGCCGCCGATCCCGCTTCGCTCCAGGCCATGGTGGCCCGGGGCAAGGCGATCCTGACCACGGTCGGGCCCTACCAGCTCTACGGCTCGGCGCTGGTCGCGGCCTGTGCCGAGGCGGGGACCGACTATCTCGATCTGTCGGGAGAGTCGCTGTGGATGGCCGACATGATCGCCGTCCATGACGCGGCCGCGAAGGCGTCCGGCGCGCGCATCCTGTTCTCCTGCGGCTTTGACTCGATCCCGTTCGAACTAGGCGTGTTCTTCACAGAGAGCCTGGCGCGCAAGCACCTGGGCCACACCGTCTCGCGCGTGAAGGGGCGCGTGCGGTCGATGCGCGGCGGCCTCTCGGGCGGCACGGCGGCCAGCGGCGCGGCGACCATGGCGGCGCTCCAGCAGAACCCAGCGCTGCTGGCCACGATGATCAACCCCTTCGCCCTGACGCCGGGCTTCACCGGTCCCGAGCAGCCGCGCGGCGACAAGCGCCACCATGACGAGGATGTCGGCGCCGAGGTCGGGCCGTTCATGATGGCGACGATCAACACCAAGAACATCCACCGCTCGAACTATCTGCTCGGCCACGCCTGGGGCGCCGACTTCGTCTACGACGAGATGAGCGTGATCCTGCCCGGCGCCTCGACCAGCTTCGAGAGCATCGACGCCGCGACCGCGCCCAAGCCGGGCGAGGGGCCCAGCAAGGCCGAGCGAGAGGCGGGCTTCTACGACCTGCTGTTCATCGGCATCGACAACGACGGCCGGCAGGTGCGCGGCAGCGTCCACGGCGACCGCGATCCGGGCTACGGCTCGACGTCGAAGATCATCGCGGAGACCGCCATCTGCCTGGTGCGGACGCCGGAAGTCGCCGGCGGCGTCTGGGTTCCGGGCGCCGCCCTGGGCCAGAGGCTGGTCGACCGGCTGGCGGCCCGCGCCGGCCTCACCTTCAAGGACGAGACGGTTTGAACGCCGGGCCGGCTTGACTGACCCAGGGGCCGGGCCTCCAGTCGGTTGTCGAACCGGCGTCAGACCGGGCGGCATCAGGGAGCGCTGAACCATGCAGATCAAGGCGGCCGTCGCGGTGGGACCCGGCCAGGGTTTCGAGATCCGCACCGTCGAGCTCGACGATCCGCGCGACGACGAGATCCTCGTGCGGGTGGTCGGCGTCGGCGTTTGCCACACCGACCTGGTGTTCAAGGAGACCGGCGCGATCCCGGCTCCCGCGGTCCTGGGCCACGAGGGCTCCGGCGTCGTCGAGGCGGTGGGGGCGAAGGTGACCAAGGTGGCGCCCGGCGACCGCGTGGCGATGACCTTCCGCTCCTGCGGGTCTTGCCGGCGGTGCGGCCGGGGCGACACGGCCTATTGCGAGACCATGCCGCTGCTGAACTACGCCGGCATGCGGCCGGACGGCAGCAAAGCCCTGCGGTGCGAGGAGGTCCCGGTCGGCAGCAATTTCTTCGGCCAGTCGTCCTTCGCCACCCATGCCCTGACCTACGAGCGCAACGTGGTGAAGGTCCCCGAGGACCTGCCGCTGGAGCTGCTCGGGCCGCTGGGCTGCGGCGTCCAGACGGGCGCGGGCGGCGTCATGCGCTCGCTGGCCTGCGAGGCCGGCTCAAGCCTGCTGATCACCGGCGGCGGACCGGTCGGACTGAGCGCCGTCATGGGCGGCCGCATCCAGGGCTGCGAGACCATCATCCTGATCGAGCCGCATGCCGCGCGGCGGGGCCTGGCTCAGGAGTTCGGCGCAACCCATGTCATTGACCCAGCCGTCTCGCCGGATCTCGCCGCCGCGGTGCGCGCGATCCTGCCCGGCGGCGTCGACTACGCCTTCGACACCACCGGCGTCCCGGCCGTGCAGGCGGCGGTCATGAACGCGCTGGGACCCAAGGGAACCTTCGGCATCGTCGGGATCTCTCCGCCGGGCACGCCGATGCCAGGCGAGGTCAACACCGCCATGACCTTTGGACATACGGTGAAGGGCATCATCGAGGGGGACAGCGATCCGGACGTCTTCCTGCCCGAGCTGATCGAGCACTATCGTGCGGGCCGGCTTCCCTTCGACCGGATGATCACGACCTTCCCCTTCGACCAGATCAACGAGGCCATCGCCGCCCAACACCACGGCGAGTGCATCAAGGTCGTGCTGCTGACCGGAGCCTGAACCGACATGGCCGACACCGAAGCGCGAAAGACGGGCCCGTTGGAGGGTGTCCGCGTCATCGACCTCAGCCAGTTCGTGCTCGGGCCCTACGCGACCCAGACCCTGGGCGATCTCGGCGCCGACGTGATCAAGGTCGAGGAACCCTCGGGCGATCGCCAGCGCAACTCCGGCAAGGGGCCGTCGAAGGAGATGGGCCCGGGCTATGTGGCCTTCAATCGCAACAAGCGGTCGATCGCCCTGGACCTGAAGACCGAGGAGGCGCGGACGGTGCTGCGAAAGCTGGTCGAGACCGGCGACGTCTTCATCCACAACATGCGGCCCTCGGCCGTGGCGCGGCTGGGCTTCTCCTACGAGGCGGTGAAGGCGATCAAGCCGGACATCGTCTACGTCGAGGCCATGGGCTACGACGATGAAGGCCCCTATGCCGGTCTTCAGGCCTTCGACGACCTGATCCAGTCGGCCAGCGGGGCGTGCGGCCTGGGCCAGCTGGTCGACCCGGATACCGAGCTTCGACCGCTGCCCTCGCTGATCGCCGACAAGACCTGTGGCCTGTTCGCGGTCATCGCGGTGCTGGCGGCCCTGCGCCACAAGGAGCGGACGGGCGAGGGCCAGTTCGTGGCCGTGCCGATGCTGGAGACCTTCACCGGCTTCATGATGGCCGAGCATCTCTATGGCCAGACCTTCGTGCCGCCGACCGGCGGCTTCGGCTTCACCACCGCCATCACGCCGCACCGCAAGCCGCTGCGGACGAAGGACGGCTGGATGACGGTCCTGCCGGCCAGCCAGGCGCAGTCGGCCAAGTTCATGGCGCTGGGCGGGCTGCCAGGCGCCTACGAGCTGGAACGCTTCACCTCGAAGGCCAGCGGCAAGGAGAAGGTCGCCGAATACTACGCGATGATGGCCGAGGCCGCGGCCAGCCATACGACCGAAGAATGGATGGCCCTGGGCGCCGAACATTCAATCCCGGTCATGCGGGCCAACCGGCCGACCGAGATCTTCGAGGACGCGCAACTGAGCAGGACCCTCTTCGAGGAGCGCGCGCTGGGCGAGGACGGGACCTATCGCGCCATGAAGCCCGGCCTCCGTTTCGGCAGGACCCCCGCCGCCATCCGCCGCGACCCGCCCCGGATCGGCCAGGACACCGACGAGGTGCTGGCCGAACTGGGCATCGAGCGGGACTGACTCCTACTTCGTCAGGCCGAGCGCCCTGTCGATGCGATCCCAGGGGATGATCTTGAAGTTCTGCGTCTGCGGCGGACTGACGTTGCGGCCGTCCTGGACGACCAGGGCGCCGTTCGGGAAGTCCGGTCCCATCGGCGCGCTGACGACGTCCAGGCCGTCCGTCTCCGAAGCGCCGTCGACGCCGCGGCCGTAGTCGGCGATGACCGTGAAGGATCCCACGTAGGCGTTGGACCCGTCGCGGCGGAACAGGGCGTAGGTGTCGTTGCCCTGGCTCGACAGCACGAGGTAGCCGGCGCCCTCGGGTTGCCGGTAGAGCGACACGCCCTCCAGATCATCCTTCAGAGCGGGATTGTCGGCGACCGAGGCGACGAGGGTTCGCGCGCCGTCGCCGCCCGGCTCGGCGTTCATGCGATAGAGGGCGACGTCCTCCTGCGCGACGTAGAGCGCGCCGGTCTCGTCGTCGGCGACGCAGCCCTCGGCCTGGGTGTCGAACGCGAACTCGCGGACCAGCTTTGTCGTCACTTTGCCGCCCGGCGCCTCAAGCAGGCGCCACTGGCGCATCCTGCCGTCGGTGTCGTTGACGAAGACGTAGGTCCGGCCCTTTTTCCCCTGATACAAGCAGACGCCGTAGGGGTCGCCCAGGCCCGTCGCCTGTGGGCCGTCGGACACCGGCCGCAACGACCGGGCCGCGGGGTCGAGGACATACAGGGCGATGGTGTTGTGCGTGCGGTCGCTGGCGGCGACGATCGTCACCGACTGACCGCCCAGCCTGAAGCCGTTCCGCAGGTCGACGTTGTTCATCTTGCCGTCGGGCGCGAAGAACACGCGCTTGCCGGACAGATCGTAGACCCCGAGGCCGGACTGCTTGTCCGTGCCGACAATGAGGCTTTGCGCCGGATCAGCCGGATTGACCCAGATGGCCGGGTCGTCGGCCGCGTCCCCGCCATGATCGACCGGATCGGTCTCGGCGATCGGGGTCACGGCGGCCAGGGGCGCGGCCGGCGGCGAGCGCGGATCCTGCGGCGCGCCCGCCGGGATCTTCAGCAGGCCGGCGATGTCGCTGAACCGGGCGAGCTTGTAGTTGGTCCCGCCCGCGTTCTCGTCGTCCATGGCGATGAACAGGCCGCCGGCCGCGCTGGCGGCGAACAGGCCGCCGGCGTTTTCCACGCCGGTCAGACCGAAGGTTCCAAGAAAGGCGTCGTCCGCGCTCCGGTCATAGACGTGGAACTGGCTGGCAGACGCGTCGGAAGCGATCAGGTAGCGCGCGCCTGGACCGCCGTCGTAGAGGGCAAGGCCGCCGACCTCGTCCCGGATCCGGCCGAGGCGCCCCGCGTCGATCAGCGCCGGAATCGTCTCAGCCTCGGGGGCGGCGTCGAAACGCCAGACGCCGATCGCCTGCTCGGCGATGTAGAGGTCGCCCGTCGCGTCGTCGACCGTGCAGTAGCTGACCTCGGAGGCCAGGTGCAGACGGCGCACCAGTCGGCCGTCGAGCCTGCCGGCGCCGTTGTCGAAGATCGCCCACTGCTCGACCTCGCCGCCGCCGCCCAGCGCGAAGGCGTAGAGCATGTGGTCGAGGGGGCTGCGGTAGAGGCAGAGGCTCTCGGCCGACAGGCCGGCGCTGATGGGGCCGGCCGTGATCTCCCTGGCCTGACCGGCGGCGTCGAAGGCGAAGAAGCGCAGGCGGCTCCCATGGCCGTCAATGGCGCCGACGACCGTGGTCGGCCGGCCGCTGACCGTGACGCCGTAGCGGACGTCCAGCCCGGCCACGTCGCCCGCCTCGACGGCCGTGAGGCGGGCGCCGTCGAGGCCGTAGACCTCAATGCCGCCCAGCTCGCCGCTGCCGACGATGCGTCCGCCGCCGGACTCGTCCAGGACCAGCACCGCGGTGTTCGCTCCTGCACGGAGCGTCGGCGTCGTCTGGCCGATGGGCGGGATGAGCGGCGCCTGGGCGTGGGCCCAAGCGCCGCCGGCCGCGCCGGCGAGCAGCGATAGGGCGAAGGCGCGGGCGGTGAGGCCGGTCGGGCGCGGTCGCATCGTCGGTTGTCCCCCTGAATTCGACCGGGAGGCCATTGCCCGTGATTCACAACAGATTGATGGCGATCGGGTCCCGGGCTGACCAGCCGTCATGTCGCAGGTCCGCCGGGCGCGGCGGCGCGCGGCCCAGGCGGGTCAGCGGCGGCGGGTGAGGACCATGGACGTCCCGGGCGTCGCGGACCGGTATTCGCCGGACGGCATTCGGGAAAAGAAGGCGATCGTCGAACGGTCGTCGGCGACGAGGGCCATGCCGTCTGATTCGAGGCGCCAGGCCGTGGCGGGCAGGCCCAGGCGGGCGAGGCAGGCGCGGCCGCGAACGATCGACCACCCGGCGCCGGACGCGGCGGTCGCGCCGCCCAGCCGCAGCACGCATCGCGCCCGTCCGCTGGCGAGGTCCCAGACCCCCTGGTGGCGGGCGGGAGTTTCCGGCTGGACCGGGGTGGTCGCCAGGGCTGGCTCGGCGCACAGCGCGACAACGGACGCGACGAACAGAACGGGACGCGAGCGGGTCGGAGGCATCATAATCGTCATCCAGTCACAGGAACGGCTCGACGCGAAGTGACAATCTGGCAAACTGCCGTGAAAGCAGCCAAACGCGAGTTAGTGAGATGCCGATCACCGGAAGGGCCGCGATGCTCGCGGACGGTCTGGGCAGAGAGCCCCGCTTTTTCCTGAACGCCGATGAGCGGGGAGGAACCGGTCCGAACGGGAAGCCGTCCTTCGCGACGGACATGGCCGCCTACCAGATCACCCGATCGGACGCCACCTGGGGCGTCAGCGCCGTCGTGACCTATGCCTTCCGGGCCACCTCGGCCGGGATGCCGACGGACATTTCGACCTTCTCGCAGTTCACGAGCACCCAGATCACGGCGACCCTCCTCGCCCTTCAATCCTGGTCGGATCTCGCCAACATCACCTTCACGCGGGTGGGGTCCGGCACCTCGGGACCGGCGGCCTACAGCGACAACGCCACGATCCTGTTCGGCAACTACAGCAACGGCGCGGACGGCGCGGCGGCCTTCGCCTACTACCCCGGCGACACGAGCGTCTCGGCCGTGGACGGCGACGTCTGGGTCAACATCACCCAAAGCAACAACATGTCCCCGTTGCTGAACGGCTATGGGCGGCAGACCCTGGTTCATGAGCTCGGCCACGCGATCGGGTTGGATCACCCGGGCGACTACGACGCCGGCGCGGGCACGCCGACCTACACGACGGACGCGGTCTACTATGAAGACTCCCGTCAGTATTCCCTCATGAGCTATTGGTCCGCCAGCAACACGGGCGGTGATTTCCACGGCTTCTACGCCTCCGCGCCATTGCTGGACGACATCGCGTCCATCCAGCTGATCTACGGCGAGAACATGTCGACCCGGACGGGGGACACCGTATACGGCTTCAACTCCAATACCGATCGGGATTTCTATACGGCCACCAGCGGTAGCTCCGCCCTGATCTTCGCGGTCTGGGACGCCGGCGGTTACGACACCCTGGATTTCTCCGGCTATTCGAGCAGCCAGATCATCGACCTTCGGCAGGGCCACTTCTCCAACGTCGGCGGGATGGTCGGCAACGTCACCATCGCCATGGGCGCGGTGGTCGAGCGGGCCATCGGGGGCTCGGGGGCGGACACCCTTTATGCCGCCGCCACGCTGAACTCCGTGAGCGTGGACGACCTCACCAAGGCTCAGTCGACCGCCAACTCGAGCCGCGCGACGGCGGTGTCCATCGACGGCGCCTTCGACATGCTGTTCGACTCGACCGTGCCGTTCTCGCTGTGGCGTCCGCATGCGTCGGTCAACGCCGTCGCCAATGGGAGCGGCGTCGAATACTACGCCTTCACGGTGTCGGAGGCCGGCGCGGTGGGCACTTTCGATCTCGATGGCGTCGACCTCGGCGTGGACGGCTACATCGTGATCTACGATCAGAATGGCAACATTGTCGCGGAGGCGGATGACCGCGACGCGATCGACCCCGGCAGCGCCACCCGCTACGATCCGCTCCTGACCTTCGTGTTCAACACCGCCGGCGTCTACTACGTCGGCGTCAAGCAGTACTCGGCCTCGGGCGACCTGCCCATGGACGCCGGCGTCGCCTACACGCTGAACGTCTCGCTGAGCTCGGCGACGGTGACGGGGACCTACAGCGGGTCCTGGCTGGAAGGCGGCGGCGGAAACGACCGCCTTGAAGGCAATGTGGGTTCGGACGCCCTCTTCGGCGGCTCGGGCGACGACACCTTGATCGGCGGCGGCCATGACGCCTCGGCGCCGGACTACTTCTTCGGC
>CALALX010000005.1 GCA_937925635.1 uncultured Caulobacter sp. | reverse complement strand
CGATCTCGGCGCCGAAGCCGAACTCGCCGCCGTCAGCGAACTGGGTCGAGGCGTTGATCAGGACGATGGCCGAATCGACCAGGGAGATGAAGCGATCGGCGGCGGTCGCATCCTCGGTCACGATGGCGTCAGTGTGGCCCGAGCCGAAGGCGGCGATGTGGGCGGCGGCGCCCTCGACCCCGTCGACGACAGCGACGGAGAGGATCGGCGCCAGGTACTCGGTAGTCCAATCCTCGACCGTGGCTGGGGTCATGCCGGGTTCAATGGCGCGGGAGGGGGCGTCGCCGCGCAGCTCGCAGCCTTCACGGATCAGGGCGTCGGCGATCGGCGGCAGCAGCCGTTCGGCGGCGGCGCGGTCGATCAGCAGGGTTTCGGCCGCGCCGCATACCGACACGCGCCGCATCTTGGCGTTGACGACGATGTCCCGCGCCTTGGCGATGTCGGCGGCTTCGTGGACGAAGACGTGGTTCAGGCCCTCAAGATGACCCAGAACCGGCGCGCGGGCTTCGGTCTGCACGCGGGCGACCAGGCTCTTGCCGCCGCGCGGGATAATCAGGTCGATGGCGCCGTCCAGGCCCGACAGGATGGCGCCGACGGCGGCGCGGTCGGCGGTCCTGACGACCTGCACGCAGCTGGCGGGAAGGCCCGCCGCGGTCAGGCCCTTGACGACGGCGCCGTGGATGGCGGCGTTGGTCAACAGGCATTCCGACCCGCCGCGCAGGATGGCGGCGTTGCCAGAGCGGACGCAGAGGGCGGCGGCGTCGGCCGTCACATTCGGCCGGCTCTCATAGATGATGGCGATGACGCCGATCGGCGTGCGCACCCGCGCGATGTCCAGACCGTTGGGCCGGGTCCAGCGCTGGGTCTCGGCCCCGACCGGGTCGGGGATGGCGGCGACGGTCTCGACCGCCTTCGCCACGCCTTCCAGCCGGTCGGAGTCGAGCATCATGCGGTCGATCATCGGCGCCGACAGCCCAGCCTCGCGCGAGCGGGCCTGATCCTTGAGGTTCGCCGCGAGGATGGCGTCGGCATCTTCGCGGATGGCGTCCGCCATGCCGCGGATCGCGGCTGTGCGCTGCTCGGCCGAGGACAAACGCAGGGCGCGGGCGCCCTCGCGGGCCGCCCGGCCCGTCGCCGCCATCGTCGCCTGCAGGGTCATCGCCCCGTCGTCCATCGCTCCGTCCCCGGATATGCTCACGATGAGCCTTAGCCGGTTTCCGCGTGTCAGGCCATGGGAGTCAAAGCAGGGCCAGGTCGTCGGCGTGGATCATCGGGCCTTCGGTGAAGCCGAGGGTCGCCTCGATGGCGTCGCTGCGCAGGCCGAGGATCCGCTCGGCGTCGGCGGCGTCGTACCGGACCAGGCCGCGACCGATCTCACGGCCGTCCTCAGTGCGCACGGTGACCGCGTCGCCCTTGCCGAAGCGGCCGTCCACCCGGCGCACGCCGGCCGACAGCAGGCTCTTGCCCGTCGCGAGCGCTCGGGCCGCCCCGGCATCGACGACCAGGGCGCCCTGCGGCGCGAGGGAGCCGGCGATCCAGCCCTTGTAGGCGGCGCTGGCGCTGACCGCAGCCTCGATCACCGTGGCGGCGGCGCCGTCCTCGACCGCCTTCAGCGGCTGGGGCCGCCGGCCGATGGGGATGATGGTGGCGCAGCCGGCGGCGCGGGCGATTCGGGCGGCGGCGATCTTGGTGGTCATGCCGCCGGTGCCGACCCCCGCGCCGGCGTTGGCGCCGCCGGCCATGGCGTCGATCTCCGGTGTGATCTCGGCGACCCGCTCCAGGCGCGTCGCGGCCGGGTCCCGGCGCGGGTCGGCGGTGTAGAGGCCGTCAATGTCGCTGAGCAGCACCAGCGTGTCGGCGGCGATCATCTGGGCGACGCGGGCGGCCAGTCGGTCGTTGTCGCCATAGCGGATTTCCTCGGTGACGACGGTGTCATTCTCGTTGATCACCGGGATGACACCGAGGCCGAGCAGGGTGTCGACCGTGGCGCGGCCGTTAAGCCAGCGGCGCCGAACCTCCGTGTCGTCGCGGGTCATCAACACCTGGGCCACAGCGATCCCGTGCGGTTCGAAGGCCTCTTCCCACGCCCGCATCAGCAGCGACTGACCCGCGGCGGCGGCAGCCTGCTTCTCGGGCAGGGTCAGCTTTTGGCGGGTCAAGTCCAGCCGGCGGCGTCCCAACGCCACCGCTCCGGACGAGACGACCAGAACCTGTTGGCCGCGCGCCCGCAGCCGGGCGCAGTCTGCGGCGAAGGCCGCCAGCCAGGCGCGATCAGGCTCGCCGGCGCCGGCGTCGACCACCAGCGCCGAGCCGACCTTCACGACGATGCGGCGGGCGCGCGCGATCTCGGCGCCGTCGCTCATTCGGGGGCCGTGATCTCATCCAGGAACAGCGAGCAGGCGACCGCCTCGCCGGACGCCTTCCAGCTCTTGACCTTGCCATCCTTCGCGAAGGCGACGCCCAGCCGACACATCGAGCCGCCGATCACCCCGCACTGGATGACGCCGTCGGCGACGCCGCAGGCGGTGGCCTCGGCCCTGCGCGACCAGAACACGGCCTCGCCGTCGCTGGCGACGCGCGAGGCCTCACTGAGGCCCAGAAGGCCGCGCAGCCGCTCGCCCGACTTGCCCTTCCAGGGGGTCATAAGCGCGTCGATGCGGGCGATCACCTCCTCGGCGGTAGGCTGTGGGGCGGGCGTCGCGACTGGAGCCGGCGCGGGCGCGGCGGCGGGCTCGGCGAGGAGGAGGGCGATGACGAGAGCCTGAAGGACCATCCGGTTTTTCCCCGTGAAAAGCGCTAGAGCGGCGACCAGCCGGCGTCATCGGCGGCCGGGCCGTGGTCCGCCGCCCGTGCGGCTTCCTCGCCGCGATGACGCCGGATCTCCGCATAGGCCGCACGCAACACGCCCTGCACGCCTTCGCCGGACACGCCGGAGATCAGGTGCGGTCGCACGCCCGCCGCGGCCTCGAGTTCGTCGGCCACCATCTCGCGGGTGTCCTGGTCGAGGGCGTCGCATTTGTTCAACGCCAGCACCTCGGCGCGGTCGGCGAGGCCCTCGCCATAGGCTTCCAGCTCCCGTCTCACCGTCCGCCAGGCTGCGACGACGTCGAGTTGGGTGGCGTCGACCAGGTGGATCAAAACCCCCGCCCGCTCGACATGGCCCAGGAACCGGGTTCCCAGACCGGCGCCTTCCGAGGCGCCCTCGATCAGGCCGGGAATGTCGGCGATCACGAACCGCTCTTCCGCCGACAGGTCAACGATGCCGAGATTGGGGACGAGGGTGGTGAACGGGTAGTCGGCGATCTTAGGCCTCGCCGCGCTCACCGCGGCCAGGAAGGTCGACTTGCCGGCGTTGGGCAGTCCGACCAGACCGGCGTCCGCGATCAGCTTGAGGCGAAGCCAGATCCACTTCTCCTCGCCTTCCTGACCCGGATTGGCGTGCTTGGGCGCCTGGTTGATCGGGCCCTTGAAGCGGTCATTGCCCCAGCCGCCATTGCCCCCCTTGGCCAGCAGCACGCGCATGCCGGCGTGGTCGAGGTCGGCGATCAGCGTCTCCTTGTCCTCCTCGAGCACCTGGGTGCCGACTGGGACCTTCAGGACGACGTCCTCTCCCGCCCCGCCATGCCGGTTTCGGCCCATGCCGTGCACGCCGGTGCCGGCCTTGAAGTGCTGCTGGTAGCGGTAGTCGATCAGGGTGTTGAGGCCTTCGACGGCCTCGATCCAGACA
>CALALX010000004.1 GCA_937925635.1 uncultured Caulobacter sp. | reverse complement strand
AGCAGGCCAACCACGACGTGCGGGTTCGACAGGTCGAAGCTGACCGCGCCCATGCCTTCGAAGAACGAGCCCGGCTCGGCGTTGGCCGAGAAGAACTTCAGGTCTTCGGTGTAGGCGGCGAACAGCACCAGGGCGCCCAAACCGGCCGAACCGATCGCGTAGCCCTTGGTCACGGCCTTCGTGGTGTTGCCGACGGCGTCCAGGGCGTCGGTGGAGACGCGGACTTCCGGCGGCAGGCCGGCCATTTCGGCGATGCCGCCGGCGTTGTCGGTGACCGGGCCGAAGGCGTCGAGAGCGACGATGAAGCCGGCCAGCGACAGCATGGTCGTGGTGGCGATGGCGACGCCGAACAGGCCCGCCAGGTTGAAGGTGACGATGATGCCGACGATGATCACCAGCGCCGGGAGGGCGGTGGATTCCAGGGACATGGCCAGGCCCTGGATCACGTTGGTGCCGTGACCCGAGACCGAGGCCTTGGCCACCGACTTCACCGGACGGAAGCCCGTGCCGGTGTAGTATTCGGTGATGACCACGATGAGGGCCGTGATCACCAGGCCCGCCATGCCGCAGTAGAACAGCTGGTCAGCGCCGAACGAACGGTCGCCGACGGTCAGTCCGGCGGCCGGCACCAGCGTATGGATCACCCACCAAACGACCGGAACCGACAGAATGCCGGTGACGATCAGGCCTTGGTACAGGGCGCCCATGATGTTCTGGCTCTTGCCCAGGCGGACGAAGAAGGTGCCGATGATCGAGGTGACGATGCAGACGGCGCAGATGGCCAGCGGCAGCAGCATCATCGGGCCCACGGCGTCCTGGCCGCGGAAGAAGATGGCCGCCAGGACCATGGTGGCGACGGTGGTCACCGCGTAGGTCTCGAACAGGTCGGCGGCCATGCCGGCGCAGTCGCCGACGTTGTCGCCCACGTTGTCGGCGATGGTCGCGGCGTTGCGGGGATCGTCTTCTGGAATGCCGGCTTCGACCTTGCCGACCATGTCGCCGCCGACGTCGGCGCCCTTGGTGAAGATGCCGCCACCGAGACGCGCGAAGATCGAGATCAGCGAGGCGCCGAAGCCGAGGGCGACGAGCGCGTCGACCACTTCACGACCGGTCGCGTCCATGCCGCGCACGCCAGTCAGGTAGTAGTAGTAGCCGGCGACGCCGACGAGCGCGAAACCGGCCACGAACAGGCCGGTGATGGCGCCCGAGGTGAAGGCCAGATTCAGGCCCTTGCCGAGGCTCTCAGAGGCCGCCTGCGCGGTGCGGACGTTGGCCCGGACCGAGATCAGCATGCCCGCGAAGCCGGCGGCGCCGGACAGCACGGCCCCGATCAGGAAGCCCGCGGCCGCGAACCAGCCCAGCGTCAGGCCGGCGGCGACGAAGATGATCGCGCCGACAACGCCGATCGCGGTGTACTGCTTGGTGAGGTAGGCCGTGGCCCCCTCCTGGATCGCCGCGGCGATCTCCTGCATTCGCGCGTTGCCGGCCGATTTGCGCATCAGCGCGGCGGTCTGCACCACGCCGTACAGAACGGCGAGCAGACCGGCGCCGATCGCCAGCCAGAGAAAGTCGATACCCATAGTTTCCAAGCGCCCCTTGTGTTTTAGGAGCCAGGAACGTCCGGAGGCCTGACGGCCCTCCCCGGCCACCTGGTTCACCATGACGGCGCGCCGGGTGTGGCGCTCCGCGGTTGTTAAGACGACCGTGTTTGCCAGTTGGCCCGCCGGGGCGCAACCGGTAGCAACAGCGCGCCTCGGCCGGGGGATCAGGGCGGCGTCAGCGGCCCGCGGGCGTCGGCAGCCGGCTGCGCTGCTTGGGAGTCTGGCTCAGAAGCTGGGCGCCCGCGACCTTGCCGGGGCCGACGATGGCCCGCGCTTCCTGCAGCAGGGTCGCCACAAGGCGGCGTTCGTCGATCTTGGTGTAGTCTGTGGCCAGGGTGAAGGGCGCGCGATGACCGGCCCGCACGATGGCGTCGCGGAACCAGGGCTCCTTGGCCCGCAAGGCCGCGGCGTCGGCCGTCGGTGTCAGGGTCAGGCGCAACTGCACGAAGATGTAGTTGATCAGCCGCCCCTCCGCCGCGATCGGCAGGGCGATCGGGGCAAGGTTCACATACGGCTCTTCCTTGGGCTTTTCCGCGCCGCCGGAGGCATGAGCGGCGGTCGCGGCGAGCGCGAGCGGGGCGGCGGCGAGAAGCTGGCGGCGATGCATGCGGCCGTCATGCCACGCCGTGGTTAAGGCCGGGTTAGATCAGCCGTGCGTCCAGCCAAGCCGATCGAGGCGCAGGGTCTCGCCATGGCAGGTCGCCGAGATCCCCCTCCCTGCGACAAAGGCGCCGATTTCGGTCATGCCGGCCGGGATGTCCGCGTCCGGCGCCAGGGCGCAGACGATCTGATAGTCATCGCCGCCGCTCGCCAGGCTGACGAGCGCCTTGGCCGCATCGGGCTGCCGCTCGAACCAGGCGCGCGCCTCCCGCGACAGCGGAAGGCGATCGAGCTGGATGCGAACGCCGCAACCGCTGGCCGTGGCGATGTGGCCCGCGTCGGCCAGCAGACCGTCGGAGACGTCGGCCGCGGCGCGCGCGACGACGCGCAGGCCCTCGATCAGGTCGACCCGCGGCGTCGGCAGGCGATAGCGATCGGCCAGGGCGGGCGCGTCGATCTCGGCCCGCGCCGCCTTCAGGCCGAGGTAGCCGTCGCCGATCGCGCCGCTGACCGCCAGGCGATCACCGGGCCGGGCGCCGCCGCGCAGGATGGCGCGCCTGCTCGGGACCCAGCCCAGCAGGGTCGCCGTCACCGTCAGCGGGCCAGGCGTGGAGACCGTGTCGCCGCCGAGCAGGGACAGGCCGTAGGTCTCGCCGTCAGCGGCGAGACCGCTCGCGAACAGCGCCTTGTCGTCCCAGCTGGCGCCAGTCGGCCAAGCGGTGGCGAGGAAGTAGCCAAAGGGCTCCGCGCCCTTGGCGGCGAGGTCGGACAGGTTCACCCGCAGCAGCTTGCGCGCGACCAGGTCGAGCGGATCGTCGGGCAGGAAGTGAACGCCCGCGACCAGGGCGTCCTTGGAGATCACCAGGTCAAACCCGGGACGGGACGGCAGAATGGCCGCGTCGTCGAGCAGATCGAGCGCCTCCGGAGCGCCCCGGGTCAGGGGCCTCAGAAGCCGCGCGATCCAGTCGAATTCACCCCCGGGCATCGCGGGCGATGCCGTCGAGGGCGCCGTTGACGAAGCCCGGCTCGGGCCCCTCGAAGAAGGACTTGGCGATCTCGACATACTCGTCGATGGCCACCTCCACAGGCACGTCCTGCCTGTGCATCAGTTCCCAGCCGCCCGCCCGGAGGATCGCGCGCAGCGTCGCGTCGATGCGCTCCAGCCGCCAGCCGCTGGCCAGACGCCGGGTCACCGCCCCGTCGATCGCCGACTGCCGGGCCACGACGCCCTTGACCAGGTCGGCGAAGAAGGACTCGTCGGCCTCGGCGAGAGTCTCGCCCTCCATGTCTCGGTCGAATCGGTGCTCGGTGAATTCGGCGATCACCGCCTCGGCGCCGGCGCCGCTCATTTCCATCTGATAGAGGGCCTGGACGGCCGCCAGCCGCGCCACGGTGCGGGCCCGGCGCTCGCGCGCGCTCAGGGTCACCTTCTCCTCGGTCGCGGCCACCAGCTTGTCGTAGGCGGCCTTCAACGAGGCGGGTTTGCCGTCCTGGCTCATCGGGACTGCCCCGCCAGCGACTGACGGATGCTGATCACCGACAGGCAGGCGCGCGCGGCGCCGCCGCCCTTGTCGCCCTCCGAGGCGCGAGCGCGAGCCCAGGCCTGGGCCTCGTCCTCGACGGTCAGGATGCCGTTGCCGATGGCCAGCCCCTTGCGGACCGCCAGGTCCATCAGGCCGCGGGAGCTCTCATTGGATACGATCTCGAAGTGGTAGGTCTCGCCGCGGATGACCGTGCCGAGGGCGACATAGCCGTCATAGCGCACCCCTCGGGACCCGGCCTCTTCGGCGATGGCGATCACCGCGGGGATCTCCAGCGCGCCCGGCACGGTGATCACGTCGTACTCGGCGCCATAGGCCTCCAGCGCGTCGGTCGCGCCGGCCAGCAGGGCGTCGGCCAGGTCGGAATAGAAGCGCCCCTCCACGATCAGGATGCGGAGCTTGTCGTCGGACATAGGTGTTACTCCTGCCCCTCTCCGGGGGTCTGGATCGGCTGGCGGCCGACGATCTTCAGGCCGTAGCCCTCCAGCGCCGCCGGCTTGAACGTGCTGGAGGTGAGCAAGACCATTTCCCGCACCCCGAGGTCCAGCAGGATTTGCGCGCCGACCCCGTAGTCGCGCAGCGCGTTGGTCCGGTACTGCGCGCCGGCGTCGCCGCCGTAGCGGTCGGAAAGCCAGGTCGGGCTCGGATCGCGGATGAACACCGCAACGCCGGGACCGTCGTTCTCGCCGATGGCGCGCAGGGCGGCGGCGACGTAGTCGCGGCGGCCGCCGCTGAAGCCCAGCATGTCCACCGCGAAGTCGACCTGGTGCATCCGTACCAGGGTCGGCCGATCGCCCTCGATCCGTCCCTTGACCATGACGACATGCTCGGACCGGTCGATCAGGTTGCGGTAGATCATCATCCGGAAGTCGCCGCCGTGGACGCTGTGGAACGGCGTCTCCAGCACCCGGTCGACCTGGCGCTCGGTGCGCCGGCGATAGGCGATCAGGTCGGCGATGGTGCCGATCTTCAGGCCATGCAGCTGGGCGAACTGGATCAGGTCCGGCAAGCGGGCCATGGTCCCGTCGTCCTTCATGATCTCGCAGATCACGCCGGCCGGGTTCAGGCCGGCCAGGCGCGAGATGTCGACGGCCGCCTCGGTGTGGCCGGCGCGAACCAGCACGCCGCCGTCGCGGGCGACCAGCGGGAAGACGTGGCCGGGCGAGACGATGTCGTCCATGCCCTTGGTCGGGTCGATGGCCACCGCCACGGTGTGGCTGCGGTCGTGGGCCGAGATGCCGGTCGTCACGCCCTCCTTCGCCTCGATCGAGACGGTGAAGGCGGTCGTCATGCTCTCGCGGTTCTCGACCGCCATCGGCGGCAGGCGCAGCTGGCGCGCGCGGTCGGCGGTGATCGACAGGCAGATCAGGCCGCGCGCGTGG
>CALALX010000003.1 GCA_937925635.1 uncultured Caulobacter sp. | reverse complement strand
ACCATGAACCCCACCCTCGAAGCCATGATCGCCGCCGACTTCGGGACCGTGCCCGACCTCATCCGGATGCACGCGCTGGAGAAGCCGACGCACAGGGCGCTGGTTCAGGAGGGGCGGTCGCTGAGCTACGCCGAGCTCGACGCCCTGATGGACCGGGTCGCGGCCGGGCTGCAGCGGGACGGTGTGAGGCCGGGCCAGGCGCTGTCCGTCTGCGCATCCACTTCGATCGAGTACGCGGCGCTGTTCCTCGGGGGCCTGCGCGCGGGGGCGGCGGTGGCGCCGATCGCGCCGTCCTCGACGCCCGACCAGATCGTGGCCATGGTCAATGACAGCGGGGCCAGCCTGTTCTTCCTCGACGCCGCCGTGGCCGCCGAGATGGGCGACAAGCTGGGCGACTGCGTCACGACGCAGATCTCGCTCGACGGCTCCGACGCCGGCCTGCCCTTCCAGCAATGGCTCCCGCCCGAGGGCGCCCGTCCTTCGCCCGTCGAGATCGGGCCGAAGGACCCGTTCAACATTATCTACAGCTCCGGCACGACCGGCACGCCCAAGGGCATCGTGCAGAGCCACGGCATGCGCTGGCGGCACGTCGCGCCGCGGGCCGACGGCATCGGCTATGGCCCGGACGCGGTCGGCTTCATCTCCACGCCGCTCTATTCGAACACCACCCTGGTCTGCTTCTTCCCGACCCTGGCGGGCGGCGGGACCATGGTCATGATCCCCAAGTTCGACACCGTGAAGTGGCTGGAGACCGCCCAGCGCGAGCGGGTCACCCACGCCATGCTGGTGCCGGTGCAGTATCGCCGGCTGCTCGAGCACCCGGACTTCGACAAATACGACCTATCGAGCTTCGTGATGAAGTTCGCGACCAGCGCGCCGTTCGCGGCCGAGCTGAAGCGGCAGGCGATCACCCGCTGGCCGGGCGGGTTGACCGAATACTATGGCATGACCGAGGGCGGCGGCGGCTTCATGCTGCAGGCCCACCTGTATCCCGACAAGCTGCACACGGTCGGACAGGTCAGCCCGGGCGCGATCATCAAGCTGATCGACGAGGACGGGAACGAAGTCGGCCCAAACGAGGTCGGCGAGATCGTCGGCCGCTCGCCGGCGACGATGAGCGGCTATCACAACCAGCCGAAGAAAACCGCCGAGGCCCAGTGGACCGATCCGAAGACCGGCGAGGTCTATATCCGCACAGGCGACGTCGGAAAGCTGGACGAGGACGGCTTCCTGACCCTGATGGACCGCCGCAAGGACATGATCATCACCGGCGGCTTCAACGTCTATCCGAGCGACCTGGAGGCCGTGCTGATGAAGCACGACGCGGTCGCCGAGGCGGCGGTGATCGCCGCTCCATCGGACGCCTGGGGCGAGACGCCGGTGGCCTATTGCGCGCTGAAGGCCGGAGCCAGCGCGACGCCCGACGAGCTCAAGGCCTTCACCAACGGGCAGGTCGGCAAGACCCAGCGCCTCGCCGACGTCGTGCTGATCGACGTCCTGCCGCGCAGCCACATCGGCAAGGTGCTGAAGCGCGAACTGCGGGACGACTACGTGGCGCTGGGGCGGAAGGTCTGACGATTTTCCCGTCCGACAGTCGGTCATGGCCCGGCGTGTTCGGGCCGGCCAGCAGCGCGACGGACGGGCGGTGCGTCCTTCGACACGCCCGCTGCGCGGGCTGCTCAGGATGACGTAGATTGACGGCTACCCACCATAGTCATGCTGAGCAGCGACCGCAGGTCGCGTGTCGAAGCACGCAGTGAACCGGCTCACTCACCACGCACGGGTGGCCCGAACGAGTCGGGCCATGACGAAGCGAGGCAGGTTCTACGCCCCCTCGACCACCGCCCGGTGCGCCTGCGCCGTGATCTCGAACGAGCGAAGGCGCTTGGCGTGGTCGTGGACCGAGGCGGTGACCATCAGCTCGTCCGCGCCCGTGTAGGCCACGAAGTCGGCGAGGCCCTTGGCCACCGTCTCCGGCCCGCCGACGATCGAACAGCGGAGGGCCTGCGCCAGCCGGGCCGAGGCCATGGCGTCAAGCCGGTCGCCGAAGCCTTCCAGCGGCGGCGGCAGGCGGCCGGGCGTGCCCATGGCCATGTTGACGAACGCCTGCTGCAACGAGGTGAACAGGAACCTCGCCTCCTCGTCGGTGTCGGCGGCGATGACGTTCACGCCGAGCATGACGTAGGGCTTGTCGAGGTACTCCGACGGCTCGAACTTGGCGCGATAGGCGGCGATGGCGGCCTCCATCTCCTGCGGCGCGAAGTGGGAGGCGAAGGCGTAGGGCAAGCCGAGCGCGGCGGCGAGGTGCGCCCCGAACTGGCTGGAGCCGAGGATCCAGACCGGCACATTGGTCCCCTCCCCGGGCGTGGCGACCACGCCCTGGTTGGGAACCGCGGGCTTGAGGAAATGCAGCAGCTCGACGACGTCCTGCGGGAAGCGGTCGACGTCGCCGACCATGGTCCGGCGCAGGGCGCGGGCGGTCAGCTGGTCGGTCCCCGGCGCGCGGCCGAGGCCCAGGTCGATGCGCGGCCCATAGAGCTCGGCCAGGGTCCCGAACTGCTCGGCGATCTGCAGCGGTGCGTGGTTGGGCAGCATGACGCCGCCGGCGCCGACACGGATCGTCGAGGTTCCCTCCGCCACATGGGCGATCAGGACGCTGGTCGCCGCGCTGGCGATGCCGCGCATGTTGTGGTGCTCGGCCAGCCAGAACCGGTTGTACCCCCACTCTTCCGCGTGCTGGGCGAGATCCCGGCTGTTGTGCAGCGCCTGTTTGACGGTCGAGCCCTGGACGACGGGGGCGAGGTCGAGAACGGAGAGCGTGGCCATGGTTGCAATATAGGACCGACTTTGGGGCTTCGCGTGCATGATTGACCCTTTTTCCCGACCGCCCCCGCGCAGGCGGGGGGCCCAAGCAGATTTGAGCTCGCTGCAGAGGCGGCTTGGATCCCCGCCTTCGCGGGGACCATCGGAGTGGGTCAGGCTTGCGGGGGCAACGCGAAGGGCAATGGCTCGAGGTCCGGTTCCACCCAACCGCGCCGCGCCTCGACCGAAGACAGCCGCTCGCGGGACCAGTAGGCCAGCGGCCAGTGCTTGTCGCCGTAGCGGTCGGCCAGAAGGGCGTTGAGCACCGCGTGCGGCGGGGTCTCCGGCGGCAGAGCGGCGATCACCGCGCGGACGGCGCCGATCGAAGCTTGCGTGATCGTCTCGTGGTAGCCGCCGGTGTCGGTGTTCGGCGTCTCCGTCGCCTCGTTGTAGGCGCGGATCAGACCCGGCATGTCGCGCTCGGGATCGAGGTCCGGGCGGCGCAGGACGATCCAGACCGCCGCCGCGAAGTGCGCGGCATGGGTCCAAGCGGGCTTGGGCAACGTGCGCGCGATCACGCCGTCGGCGATGGCGGCGAGGTCGGCGTCGTCGGTGAAAGTCGGATGGGTGGTCATGGTCGGCTCCTTGGCATGAGCCGGCGCCCGAACGAAGAACCCGCCGGGATCGCCGGCGGGTTCTTCGGTGTTCGTGAGGTGGTTCGGGCTAGGCCCCGATCCTCCGCGCACGCGCAACGGCCGCCAGCATGAGCTGGCGTTGTTGCTGGACGGTGCGGGTGGGGCGGATGGCCATGGGGTTCCTATAGCATCCTTCCCAGCTTGCTGGGGAGGGGGACCATGCGAAGCATGGTGGAGGGGAGATGCCGCGCGGTGACTCGTCAGCACCGCGAAGGAAGGCCGTGCACCGACTCCCCTCCGACCGGCTCCGCCGGCCACCTCCCCCTCGCTACGCTCCAGGGAGGGTTGCCGAGCTACGGAATCATCAGCACCCGGCCGACCGCTTGACGGCTCTCGATATACGCGTGCGCCGCCGCCGCTTCCGACAGCGGGAACTCGCGGTCGATGACGACCTCGATTTCGCCGCGGGCGGCGCTGTCGATCAGGCCCTGGATCATGTCGTGGGCGCGGTCGGTCATGATCTCGGCGCCGAGGAAGACGCCGCTGAGCGAGCGGTTGCCGCCCATCAGGGATGAGACGTCGACCTTCATCGGCTCGCGGCCGGCGTTGCCGACCATCGAGCAGCGGCCACGGTAGGCGAGCGAGGCCAGCGAGCCGGCCAGGGTGGCGCCGCCGACGCTGTCGACGACCAGGTTCACGCCCTTCTTGTCAGTGATCCGCATCACCGCCTGGGCGACGTCCTCGGCCTTGTAGTTGATGCCGTGGTCGAGGCCCCAGTGCTTGAGGCGCTCCAGCCGCTCGTCGCTGGAGGCCGTGGCCAGCACCGTCGCCCCGGCCTTCTTGGCCAGCTGGATGGCGGCGAGACCGACGCCCGAGGCGCCCGCCTGGACCAGCACCGTCTCGCCCGCCTTCAGCCGGCCGAACTCGAACAGGCAGTCGTGGGCGGTGCCGAAGGCGACGGGGATGACGGCGGCGAGGCGCGGGTCGAAGCCGTCCGGGATCGGCCAGCAGTTGCGGGCCGGGACAGGGCGAAGTTCGGCGTGGCTGCCGAAGCCGTCGACGGTGGCGACCTTCTGGCCGACGCGCAGATGGGTGACCTCCGACCCGACCTCGACGATCTCGCCGGACGCCTGGTAGCCGACGATGTGCGGCCGGTTCACCAGCGGCCCGCCCCAGCGGTTCAGGGTGTCGCCGCCCTCGATGCTGACCGCCAGCACCCGGATGATCACGCCCTTGGGATGGCAAACGGGGTCCGGCACGTCCTCGTACTTCAGGACGTCGGGGGTTCCGTTCTCGTAGTAGACGGCGGCTTTCATGGGGTGGCTCCGGACACTTCCCTTCCCCCTGGAAGGGGGAAGGGTCAGGGATGGGGGTGGGAACGACGACGATTGGCAGGGCGGTGGCGAGCGATGCGGTCGAAGCGGACGGGCAGCGCGCGGCCTGTCCCACTCCACCCCCATCCCAAGCCCTTCCCCCCTCCAGGGGGAAGGGAGATGGTCAGTTCCACAGCATCGGCTTGCGGTCGATCCAGGGGATTTCCTTCTCCAGCTGGCCGGCGAGGCGGTAGAGCGTCGCCTCGTCGCCGAAGCGGCCGGTGAACATCATGCCGAGCGGCAGGTTCGCCTCGCTCTGCCAGAGCGGCAGCGAGAGCGACGGCTGGCCGGTGAAGTTGAACGGCGGGGTGGTGCCGTAGGTGCTGGCCTGACGCTTGTCGAACTCGCGCAGGTCGTCCTTCAGCGCCAGCGGATCCAGCCAGTCAATGCGCGGCGACGGGTGGCTCATGGTCGGCGTCAGGAAGACATCGAACGACTGGAAGCGCTCGAGGATCTGGATGTTGCTGAGCCGCAGCTGCTGCCAGCCCCACAGGGCCTGCTGGCCGGTGATGCGGCGGCCGGCGTCCCAGGCGCGCTGGGCCAGCGGGCCGAGTTCGCCCGGCTCCGGCTCGCGACCAAACTTCTCCGCCCGGCGCTGCATGGTGGCGGCGAAGTTGCTGGCCGAGACCAGACCCTGGGCGCGGTACATCAGGCGGTAGTCGATGCCGAGGCCCATCTCGAAGACCTCGTGACCGAGGTGCTTGAGGGTCTCCACGGTCTTGTGGACGGCGGCGATCGCCTCGTCGCCCATCGGGCGGCCGCTGGGCGTCTCGACCGACCAGGCGATGCGCAGCTTGCCGGGGCTGCGGGAGACTTCCTCCAGCCACGGACGTTCCTTCTGCGGATGGCTGAACGGGTCGCCCGGCTGCGGGCCGTCGGTGGCGTCCAGCATGGCGGCGCTGTCGCGGACCGTGCGGCTGACCACATGGTGGACCGAGAAGCCCATGGCCCCGTCGGTGACCTCGCAGATCGGGGTGCGGTCGCGGGTGACCTTCATGCCGACCAGGCCGCAGTTGGCGGCCGGGATGCGGATCGAGCCGAGACCATCGCTGGCGTGGGCCAGCGGGACCATGCCGGCCGCGGTGGCGCTGGCCGCGCCGCCGGACGAGCCGCCGGAGATGTGCTCGGGGTTCCAGGGATTGCCGCAGGGGCCCAGCCGCTCGGACTGGGTGACGCCCGGGATGCCGTACTCCGGCGTGTTGGTCTTGCCGAGCAGGATGACGCCGCTCTGGCGATAGCGCTCGACGAGGACGCTGTCCTCGGTGTCGGCGGCGACGTCGGCGTAGTTGGAGCCGCTGCTGCGCGGCCAGCCGGCGACCTTGGCGCCGAGGTCCTTGATCAGGAACGGCACGCCCTTGAACGGCCCGTCCGGCAGGGCCCCGGCGGCGGCCTTCCGGGCCTCGTCATAGGCCTTGTAGACGACGGCGTTCAGCTGGCCATTGTGGCGCTCGATCCGCTCGATGGCGGCCTCGACCAATTCGGCGGGCGAGACCTCGCCCTTCTTCACGAGGGCGGCGAGGCCCAGCCCGTCGTGATCCGCATAGTCCGCGAACGCCATCCCATCCTCCCGTGTCGATTATCGCGCGGCGAGGAAGGCGAGCTTCTCCACCGGCGGCAGGTCGTGCGCCCGCGTCTTCAGAGTTTGAAACGACTGTTCGGCCGCGTCGAGCGCGAAGTCGATGTCGGCGTCGGTCATCGCCGCGCACAGGAACATGTTGTGCCAGGGGTGCACGTAGACGCCGCGCTCCAGCATGGCGCTGGACCAGCAGAAGCCCTTGCGCAGGTCCGGGTCGTCGTCGAACAGGAACAGCGGCATGGTCGCCGGGCCAGTCTGGCGGAAGCCGAAGCCAGCGGCGGCGGCGCGTTCGGCCAGCCCGGCGCGCAGACGCTGGCCGAGGGCCTGGATGCGCTCCAGATAGTCGGTCTCTCGGACCAGGCGCAGGGTCTCCAGCGCCGCCGCCATGGCCGCGCCGGCGTACCAGAAGGAGCCGGTGACGTAGATCGAGGCGGCGCCCGCCCTCGCCCGGTCATTGCCGAGCAGGGCCGAGATCGGGTGGCCGTTGGCGATGCACTTGCCCCAGGTCGACAGGTCCGGCCGCACGCCGATGGCTTCCCAGCTGCAGTCGCGGACCACGCGCAGGCCGGCGCGGACGTCGTCGACAACCAGCATGGCGCCGGTCTGATCCGCCAGCTCCCGCGCGCGGCGGGCGTAGGCGGGGTCGGGCGCGGCCTGGTCGACGAAGGCGTCGTGGCGGAACGGGGCGGCGAAGATGGCGGCCAGATCGTCGCCGGCCTTCGCGACAGCGGCCTCAAGGCTGGCGATATCGTTGTAGACGCAGAAGATCTGGTTGGCCTTGTCCTCGCTGGTCGTGCCGGCGGGCCGGGGCGTGCACCAGGGCGCGGCGCCATGGTAGGCGCCCTTGGCCAGCACGATGGTCTTGCGGCCGGTTCCGGCGCGGGCGGCCATCATGGCCATGGTCGTCGCGTCCGTGCCGTTCTTGCAGAACATCGCCCAGTCGGCGTGGCTGACCATGCCGACCATGGCTTCTGCCAGCTCGACCATCAGGGCCGAGGGGCCGGTCAGGGCATCGCCCTGGCCCAGCCGGCGGACATAGGCGGCGTCAATCTGCGGATGGGCGTAGCCGAACAGGCTGGGCCCGTAGGCGCACATGAAGTCGAGATAGCGCCGCCCGTCGACGTCGGTGATCCAGGCGCCGTCGCCGCCGGCGAAGAACTGCGGATAGTCGTCGGGCAGCAGCGCCGTGGACTGGTGGCCGTACATGCCGCCCGGGATGACCGCCTCGGCGCGCCGGCGCAGGTCGCGGTCGACGCTGTTGGAGCCTGTCATTGTTCCTCCCGCGCGGTCGCCGATCGCCGCCCTCCCGAGCGACGATATCAACGACCGGCGGCGGGACAACCGTCCGGCTACAGGTCGTTCCAGATCTTCTCGGCGATGCCGTAGAAGACGCTGATGTTCAGCTCCAGGTTCTCGCGGTGCACGCCGTAGTCGAAGATCAAGTAGCGCGACACCAGCATGCCGTTCTCGCCGTCATTGCTGATCGACACGGCCGCGAACTGCGGCGCCCACTTCTTCACGCCGGCGTCGACCTCGGCGTCGGAGTCCATCGTGAAGCTGCTCTGCAGGAAGGCGCCCTTGCAGCGCTTGGCGCCGGGAGCGCCCTCGCAGACGCGGCCGGTGACGGTGAACTTCAGGCCGTCGGCGGTCTTCGCGGCGATATAGGGATCGCCGGAATTGTCCTCACGCGTGACGATCGCGCCGGCGCCGACGAGGGCTTGCCGCATGTCGGCGATGCCCCAATCGGGAAGGTAGGACTGCGCCTGAGCGGCGCCTGCGAAGCTGACGAAGAGGGCGGCTGCGGCCCCGGCGACGGCGAACTTGATCATCTGTGGGACCCCCAAGGACTGAACGCGCCAACCGTCAGCTTACACCCTGAACGTCGTTACGCCATCAGGTCGGCATAGGCAGGATGGCGCCGAAGCCAGGCCGCCGCATAACCGCAAAGGGGGGTAATCTTCAGGCCCCTGGCGCGGGCGTCGGCAGCGACGCCCTCCATCAAACGGCCCGCCGTCCCCGCCCCGCGAAGCGCCGGCGGCGAGAAGACGTAGTCGACGATCATGCGCCCGTCCTGGAGACGATAGTCGGCGTAGGCGGTCTGGCCGTCCTCGATCAGCTCGTAACGGCCTTCAGCGGTGTTGTCGGTTACCTGGGTCATGACCCAATATAGTCACATCCGCCGGGTGCGCGATGCTGGTCCGGACAGTCCACGTCCGGCGCGCGGCGGTCAGACCATCTCGACGGCAAGGGCCGTGGCTTCGCCGCCGCCGATGCAGAGGCTGGCCAGACCCTTCTTGCCGCCGCGGGCCTTCAGGGCCGCCAGCAGGGTGGCGATGACCCGCGCGCCTGAGGCGCCGATCGGGTGGCCGAGCGCCGTCGCGCCGCCATTGACGTTGAGCTTGTCGCGCGGAATGCCGAGTTCGCGCTGGGCGATCATGGCGACGACGGCGAAGGCCTCGTTGACCTCGAACAGGTCGACGTCCTCGACGCTCCAGCCCGCCTTCTTCAGCGCCTTGCGCATGGCCGGCACGGGCGCGGTCGTGAACAGGCCCGGCTCGTGGGCGTGGGCGGCGTGAGCGACGACCTTGGCCACGACGGGTAGGCCCAGCCGCTTGGCCACGCTCTCGCGGGTCATGACCAGGGCGGCGGCGCCATCGCTGATCGAGGAGGCGTTGGCGGCGGTGATCGTGCCGTCCTTGGCGAAGGCGGGCTTCAGGGTCGGGATCTTGGCCGGATCGGCCTTGCCCGGCTGCTCGTCGATCGAGACGACCTCCTCGCCTTTGCGGGTCTTCACCGTCACCGGCGTGATCTCGTCGGCGAAGGCGCCGCTCTCGGTCGCCTTCACCGCGCGGGCCAGGCTCTCGATGGCGTAGGCGTCCTGCTCCTCGCGGGTGAACTGGTATTGGCGGGCGGCCTCTTCGGCGAAGGACCCCATCAGGCGGCCCGGCTCATAGGCGTCCTCGAGGCCGTCGAGGTACATGCTGTCGCTGATGGTGTCGTGGCCGATGCGGGCGCCGGAGCGGTGCTTGCCCATGAGATACGGGGCGTTCGTCATGCTCTCCATCCCCCCGGCGACGACGATGTCGACGCTGCCGGCGGCGAGGGCGTCATGGGCCATGATCGCCGCCTGCATGCCGCTGCCGCACATCTTGTTGACCGTGGTCGCCTCGACCGACAGCGGCAGGCCGGCGCCGAGCGCGGCCTGGCGGGCCGGGGCCTGGCCGAGGCCGGCGGGCAGCACGCAGCCCATGACGATCTGCTCGACCTTTTCGCCGTCGACACCGGCCCGCTCGATCGCGGCTTTCACGGCGGCGGCGCCCAGCTCCGTCGCCTTGGCGCCCGAAAGCGCGCCCTGGAAGCCGCCCATCGGCGTGCGGGCGTAGGCGGCGATGACGACGGGATCAGCGGACATGGGGAGGACTCCTGTGCTCAGCGGACGGTTGTGTGCGCGCTCGCGGGCTGTCGGGCAAGCGTGACCTGAAAGAGCGGGCGGAGGTCCATCGGGGCCCCCGCCCAGTTCGCACAACAGACAGGTAAGTTGTGATTAGCAACTTACCTTGGTTCATCCACAAAGGCAACCCTCTTGCTTTCCCCTAAGGGAAGCCACATTCTGCACGGATGGGCAGAACAGCGGACTACTCCCAGCAGACCTGCGGCATCGCCGCGACGCTCGAGATCGTCGGCGATCCGTGGACGATCCTCATCCTGCGCGACGCCTTCCGGGGCGTTCGCCGCTTCGAGCAGTGGCAGGAGCGCCTCGGCGTCGCCCGCAACGTGCTTGCCGCCCGGCTCAAGACCCTGGGCGCCTATGGCGTCAGGGAGCCCCGCCGCTATTCCGAGCGCCCGCCGCGCCACGAGTATGTGTTGACCGCCAAGGGCCAGGACCTGCGCGGCGTGCTGCTGACCATGGCCGAATGGGGCAATCGCCACGTCTATGGCGGCAAGGCGCCGGTGCAGTTCGTCCACGACCACTGCGGCAAGGCCTTTCACCCGCGGATCGTCTGCCAGGAATGCGGCGAGGGCCTGATCCCGGGCGACCTGCGGCATCTGCACCTCAACGAGGACGCCCCGACGGTGGGCGAGGCGCTGGCGGACAAGAGCTGAGGGCGCGGCTCGCGCCGACCGGGTCGGACATGATCTGGCCGCCCATGAACACTGGTCGCCAGCGTCGCCGCTGGCCAGGGGAGCAAGCGCCATGGGACCTCTGACATCGTCGGGCGTCGTCGCCTTTGTGCTGACGCGCGACCGGGAGGCCTCGAAGGCCTTCTACGTCGGCGCGCTGGGGCTGGGGTTCGTCGCCGACGATCCCTTCGCCACCGTGCTGGAGATGAACGGCGCGATCCTGCGGATTGTCCAGATCGACGATCACAAGGCCGGTCCGCACCCGATCCTGGGCTGGGAAGTCCCGGACATGACGCGGGCCGTCCAGGCGCTGCACGCCAAGGGCGTGGTCATGACGATCTACGAAGGGTTCGGCCAGGACGCCCTGGGCATCTGGACCTCCCCGGACGGCAAGACCAAGGTCGCCTGGTTCACCGACCCGGATGGCAATGTGCTGAGCCTGGCGCAGCACTGACGGCGGTTGGCGACGGGGCGCACACGCCTTTTCGGGTAAACGTCTGCGCCCCCCCCCAGGCAAGTGAGTGAGCGCCCCCCTTTACACTGTCACGCTCCGAAAGGGGCCGGTCGCTTTGGTTGTTCCGAAGCACCCTCTAGGCTACGCACTTGTTGAGACACTCCAAGTCTGCTGCTGATTGCACCCGGCGGCACAGCTAGGCAAATAGTCGTTTAACTTTCTCACAATTTCGAAGAGAGGATCGCGAGATAGCCCAACTCCGATAAGGTGAACTCGCCCGCCCTTCCTAGTAATCCGCAAAAGGGGACCAAATCCCGCATCGTTTTGATCGATTTTCAGTACGTCCACGATCGGAATCTTAAGGATAGTTGGCCCAGCGACTAAAACAAATCCACGATCTATCTTAATAGATGAAAATCTCATTGCGGTGATACTAACTACGGTCCCAATCACTAAAAATGCAGAAAACACAATGGAAATGACGGCGATTGAGGCCCATACAAAAAATAGACCTCCACTCTTATAGAACTTTTCCACAGATCCATGCAACGTTGTCGGTATGAATAGTATTGGCGCCAGAATGGCCCCCATTCCCGTAAGCCAAATGGCCGACTTCAAGATCGATATCTTGGAAACGTCGATACTCATCGCTACCGTTGCGCCCTACTGATCATCTACCCGGTCCAAGCCGATGCCGCCGGGCGCCCATCTCGAAATGATAAGCCGCGGACAAAACGGGGACACACACTCTTTATCGGTAATCATCCAATCGAATATCGATAAAGAGTGTGTGTCTCCGTTTCTAGAGGGCTGGGAAGTCCCGGACATGACGCGGGCCGTCCAGGCGCTGCACGCCAAGGGCGTGGTCATGACGATCTACGAAGGGTTCGGCCAGGACGCCCTGGGCATCTGGACCTCCCCGGACGGCAAGACCAAGGTCGCCTGGTTCACCGACCCGGATGGCAATGTGCTGAGCCTGGCGCAGCACTGACGGCGGTTGGCGGCCGTCGGCGCCACCGCGCTTCAGGTATGGTTAATGCCGATCCGCGAGGATGGTCCCTCAGAGTGACCGGGGCCTTCCGTTGCGCAGTCTCATCGCCGCCGTCGAGCGTATCGAACCCCTGTCCGTCTCCGGCCGCGTCGCCGCCGTCAACGGGCTGCTGATCGAGGCGCGGGGCGGGCTGACCCATCTGCCGGTCGGCGCCCGGGCCGAGATCGAGCGCCGCAACGCCGCGCCGCTGCCGGCCGAGGTTGTCGGCTTCCGCGAGACCCGCGCCCTCTTGATGCCGTTCGGCCCCGTCGAGGGCGTCGCGCCCGGCTCGGAGATCCGTATCCAGCCCGAGGGCGCCAGCGTGCGGCCGAGTCGCGCCTGGCTGGGCCGCATCGTCAACGCCTTCGGCCATCCGATCGATGGCAAGGGGCCCCTGCCCCAGGGCCAGGCGCCGTATTCCCTGCGCGCCGCGCCGCCGGCCGCCCACGCGCGCGGCCGGGTGGGCGCGCGGCTGGACCTGGGCGTGCGGGCGATGAACGTCTTCATCACCACCTGCCGGGGCCAGCGGCTGGGCATCTTCGCCGGCTCGGGCGTCGGCAAGTCGATCCTGCTGTCGATGCTGGCGCGCCAGGCGGACTGCGATGCGGTCGTAGTCGGGCTGATCGGCGAGCGGGGCCGGGAAGTGCGCGAGTTCATCGAGGAGACCCTCGGCGAGGAGGGGCTCAAGCGCGCCGTCGTCGTCGTCGCCACGTCGGACGAGCCGGCCCTGACCCGTCGCCAGGCCGCCTACATGACCCTGGCCGTGGCCGAGGCGCTGCGCGACCAGGACATGGAAGTCCTCTGCCTGATGGACAGCGTGACCCGCTTCGCCATGGCCCAGCGGGAGATCGGCCTGGCCGCCGGCGAACCGCCGACCACCAAGGGCTACACGCCCACGGTCTTCACCGAGCTGCCCAAGCTGCTGGAGCGCGCCGGGCCGGGGCCGATCCGGCCGGACGGCACGACGGCGGGACCGATCACCGGCCTGTTCACCGTGCTGGTCGACGGCGACGACCACAACGAGCCGATCGCCGACGCGGTGCGCGGCATCCTCGATGGCCACATCGTGATGGAAAGGGCGATCGCCGAGCGCGGACGCTTCCCGGCCATTAACGTCCTCAAGTCTATCAGTCGGACCATGCCCGGCTGTCAGCTTCCTCATGAACGCGAGATCGTGAAATCCGCCCGCCAGACCCTGGCGGCCTACAGCAACATGGAGGAACTGATCCGCATCGGCGCCTACCGCGCCGGTTCAGACCCGCAGATCGACCGCGCCATCACCCTCAATCCCGACCTGGAGAGCTTCCTCTCCCAGGACAAGGACGAGACCTCCACCCTCGACGACAGCTTCAACCGCCTCGACGGCATTTTGACGAGTAGAGTTCAGTGAAGGCGATGAAGTCCCTGATCCGCATCTCGAACCATGAGGTCGAGACGCTGCAGAAACGCCTGGCGGAGATCGTCGACCGTCGCACCGCCGCCGAGCTGCGCCTCGTCGTGCTCGAAGCCGAGGGCGAGGCGGAGCTTTTGCGCGCGCGCAACGACGCCGAGGCCGGCTGGTACCTGGCCGGGTTTCGCGAAGGCCTCAAGCAGCGCAAGGCGGCCGTGCAGACGGACATCGACGCCATCGCGCTCGAGGAGGCCGGCGCCCGCGACGCCTTGAGCGAGGCCTTCGAGGCGCTGAAGAAGTACGAACACGTCAACGACGCCCACGCGACGGCCGCCCGCAAGGAGCAGGTGCGCCGCGACACCGCCGCCCTGGACGAACTGGGGCTTCGACGGCTGGCCGGCCGGTGACCAGGCGCTCCATCGGGGACCGTTCGAGGCGTCCCGAGGGACGTCTTGACCTGTGCCCGACGCTCTCCCGCCGCACCGTGATGGCCTCGGCCCTCGCCCTGGCGGCCTGCGTCCGCGAGCCCGCCGCCGCCCAGCCCGCTGACGCCCCGCCGCTGAAGTCCATCGCGCCCTTCCCGGTCGGCGTCGCCGTCCAGGCGGGCCAGCTTCAGGATCCGGCCTGGACCCACCTCGCCGCGACCCATTTCTCCCAGCTCACCGCCGAGTGGGAGATGAAGATGGAGTACGTGGTCCAGGCGGACGGTTCGTTCCGGTTCGACCGGTCCGACGCCATCGCGGCCTTCGCCCGCGGCCGGGGCCTGCGCCTCTTCGGCCATACGCTGGTCTGGTACGCCAACGAGCCCGAGGCCTTCCTGAGGCTCGACGAGCGCCGCCAGAGCTTCGAGGGCGCCCTGCGCAACTATGTGACCGCCATGGTCGGCCGTTACCGCGGGATCGCCGCCGGCTGGGATGTCGTCAACGAGCCGATCCGGGACGACGGCGGCGGCCCGCGCGACAGCCTGTGGAGCCGGCGCCTGGGCCAGACGGGCCACTTCCGCGTCGCCTTCGAGGCCGCCCGGGCGGCCGACCCGGACGCGGTGCTGTTCACCAACGACTATCACCTGGAGAGCAAGCCCGCGAAGCTGGCCAGCTATATGCGGCTGATCGAGCAACTTCTGCGGGAAGGCGTGCCCCTGGGCGGCATCGGCTGCCAGACGCACCTCGACTCGAGCCTGCCGGCCGGCGCCATCACGCGGACGCTGAAGGCGCTCGCTGGCTTCGGCCTGCCCATCCATCTTTCGGAGATGGATGTGTCGGTCGTGCAGGGCGCCCTGCTGGGCAATCGCGCCGAGAACGATCGGCGGCAGGCGGCGCTCTACGGCGAGGCCATGGAAGCGTTCGCCGCCTTGCCCGCGCGGCAACAGTTCGCGTTCACGGTCTGGGGCCTGCGTGACGGCGACAGCTGGTTGAAACGTGAGAACGCGACGGACACGCCGCTGCTGTTCGACAACGCCGGCCGACCGAAGCCGGCGTTCGAGGCGGTGGTCAGCGCTCTCAAGCGCTAGCTTCCCTTTCCACCGTCATGGCCCGGCTTGTCCGGGACCATGACGAGGGAATTTGAGACGTTGGAAGCCTTACAGCGCGTCCGGCGGCGGGACTTGGCGCTTGAGGACGTGATCGGCGTCGCTGGCGTGGCGCAGCGCGCGCAGGTCGTCGGCGATGCGGAAGACGGCGACGTACAGCTCGCAGAAAGACCGCCACAGCAGGGCCAGCGCCACGCAGACCAGCAGACCGGCCACGGTCACCGGCAGGGCCAACAGCTTGCCGATCAGGTTGTCGTCATTCAGCGCCACGCCGACCGCCGCGCCGATCGCCCCGAAGGCGCCCAGGATGATCACCCCCAGGCCGGCCCAGTAGATCAGGTGCACCACCGGGCCGGTCATCAGGCGCTCGAAGGTGAGCAGATCCCAGATCAGTCCGCCGGCCGCCTTGTTGGATTTCGCTTTGGACGCCATCGTCACCGTTCTCCGGACGGCGCGGACGCCGCCTCTGTCGTCGCATCTCTATCGGCGCGAGGGGGCTGCGGCAACCGTGACGGTTCCGCCGCGACGGCGAGGTTCCCTCGGGGCACGCTTGCGAAGGGCGCGCGAGGGTCGTTAGCTGTCGCGAAACGCCCAGACCACGCCGAGGGAACCGCCCGCCATGAGCGCCGAAGACCGCATTTCCGTTAGCATCGAGGGCGGCGTCGCCGACGTCCGTCTGGTCCGCGTCGACAAGATGAACGCCCTGGACGACGCCATGTTCTCGGCGCTGATCGAGACCGGCGAACGGCTCAAGGCCGATCCGTCGGTCAGGGTCGTGGTGCTGTCGGGCGAAGGCCGCGCCTTCTGCGCCGGGCTCGACATGGGCAACTTCGGCAAGATGGCCTCGGGCGAGCGCAAGGGCGGGAACGCCGACGCTCTGGTCACCGCCGACCGCACGCCGGGCGGCAGCAACAGGGCCCAGCACGCGGTCATGGTCTGGCGCGAGATCCCGGTCCCGGTGATCGCGGCGATCCATGGCGTGGCCTTCGGCGGCGGCTTCCAGCTGACTCTCGGGGCGGACATCCGCTACGTGACGGCCGACACGCGGATGTCGGTCATGGAGATCAAGTGGGGCCTGGTGCCCGACATGGCCGGACTGGTGCTGATGCGCCATCTGGCCCGCGACGACATCATCCGCGAACTGACCTACACCGGCCGCCAGTTCACCGGCGAGGAGGCCGTCCAGCTCGGCTTCGCCACCCGCGTCTGCGCCAATCCGCGCGCCGACGCCCTGGCCCTGGCCGCAGAGATCGCGGGCAAGAACCCGCACGCCATCCGCGCCGACAAGCGGCTGTTCGAAGTGGCGGCGGCGGGAAGTCAGCATGAGGTGCTGCTGGCCGAGTCGGTCGAGCAGACCGCACTCATCGGCTCGCCGAACCAGATCGAGGCCGTCATGGCCAACATGCAGAAACGCGCGCCGGTCTTCGCGGACTAGGGATCCTTGAACCCCTCCCCCTCGATGGGGGAGGGGCAGGGGTGCGGGGTGTGGCCGCTGCTTCGAAGGATGGCGACGGGTGGCTCAGCGCCTCACTCACCCTTCCGGATAAGCATGGCCTCCACCACCATCCCCGACCCTTCCTCCATCGAGGAGGAAGGGAGAAGGCGCGCTACTTCGCGATCAGCTTGCCGATCGCGCCGCCGATCAGGCCGCCGACGGCGGAGCTGAGCGTGCCGATGACGAGGATGAGAGCCTCGACGTCGCCGAGCGCCCAGGACATGGCGATGCCGATCAGGGCGCAGAGCGCGCCGGCGATCACGCCGCCCAGCAGGCTGTCGCCCCAGCCGCTCTTCGCCGCGCGGGCGTAGAGCAGGCCGGCGACCAGCGAGATCAGAATGCCGACGATAGCGAAGAGATTGGCCACCGCCGGGACGAAGTGTCCTGCGATCACCATGGCCATCTGAAGCCCCGTCCCGATGACGGTGGCGACGATCAGCGCGTTCCGGTTCATTTCGTTGTTCCTCCCCCTGTAACGACCGCCGAGGCGGCCGCGGCCTTGCGGCGCTCTGCGACGGCGGCCCAGTCGACGGGTCCCGTGTCGAAGCGCTTCTTCAGTTCATTGAGCGTATAGGCGTTGCCCCACTCGAAGTGGCGGTAGAGCGTATCGAAGCCGGCCCCGGGCCCGTAACCGACCGCGGTCAGCACCACGCGCGTGCGGCCCAGGCCGAGGTCCTCAAACTCTATCGTCGTCGAGATCCGCGGGAACAGGTCGCGATGCGGCAGGGCCTTGGGCGCCTGGACGTTGCGAATGGACAGCATCCGCTCGGGCACAAAGGCGACGATGCGGTTCTTGATGTTGTCGGGGTCGCCGATCTGCGCGTTCGCGTCGTAGCTGGCCTCGATGATCCCATCGACGGCGAGGTCGATCCGCGCCACCGGCGCGACCCATTCGCGATAGCCTTCCCCGGTGGTGAAGGCGCGCCAGACCTGGGCTGGCGTAGCCTTCACGACGATTGACAGCTGCAGGACCTTGTCGCCGTCCGGCTCGACATAGGAGCTGTTGGCGACATCGCGGTACTGACGCCAGTCCGGGAAGGTCGGCTCGGCGGCCGTGGCCGCGCCGGCAAGGGTCAGACTCAGGGCGGCGACGGCCGCCGGCAGGACGCGCTTCATGTGCCAGTCTCCGCTCTGGCGGCCCGCACCGTCGCACCGCCGGCGGCGGCCTCCAGCAGCGTGATGTAGGATCGCAGGCTCGCGACCGAGGCGTCGAACGCCTCCAGGGTGCGATGGGTGCGCGACTGCATCACCCCGCCCTCCATCGTGGTCAGGACGAAGACCGCGAGGGCCCGGGTGTCCGTGCCCTGCGGCAGGCGATCCCTCGCCTGGTCCAGGCAGCCTTTCACGTGCTTCACCCAGCCGTCGAAGTTGACAGACAGCAGCTCGCGCACCGGCGGGTCCGGCTCGTGGAGCTCCAGGGCGATCGAACCGATCGGGCAGCCGTAAAGACAGTCGGTCGTGCGCAGCGCCTCGCGATAGGCGCCGAGAAGGGCGAAGATCCGTTCGATGGGATCGTCGACGCCCTCCCAGGCCGGAGCCAAGAGCATCGGATAGATGCCGTCGCGGTACATCTCGAGCACCGCCAGCAGCACGTCCTGCTTTGTCGGATAGAAGTGGTAGAGGCTGCCGGAATTGGCCCCGGCCTCCTTCAGGATGTCCGCCACCGAGGTCGACAGATACCCCTTCTCGGAGAAGAGGGTCATCGCGGCGAACAGAATGCGCTCGCGGGTGGTCGCTTCCACGGGCTTGCCCCTTGATCAGTCAATCAAGAGACTGGCAGACCTTGAGCATTCAATCAAGTCGCGCGCGATGAAGGTAGAAAGGCGCGGCCACGCTTGGGGGGCGCGAGGGTGACCGCGCCGTCTTCCGGCCTATTTCGTCGGCTTGTCGGCGCCGGTGATCTGCGCCTTGGTGCTGCTGCTGACGATCACGCCGCTGGTGGTGCTGAGGCTGGAGGCGGGCACGCTGTAGCTCTTGCCGTCGATGCTGAGCGTGACGTTCGAGCCGCTGACGCCGGAGATCATGCCGATCTCGCCGCCGGCGGCGTCAGACACCTTCGCGCCGGCCTCCAGTTTGGCGCCGACCGTGACGGAGCTCGGCTGGGCCGCGCTCTCGGCGGCCGGCGGGGGCGTCACGGCCGGCGGCATGGCGTCGGGGGTCGGCTTCGGCGTCGGCGCCGATTCCTGGGCCTGGGCGGCGAAGCCGAAGGCCGCTGTCGCGGCGGTGAGGGCGAAGGCGAGTGTGCGGATACGCATGCGGATGGGTGTCCTTGTTGGCTCCCCAGCCGCGGGGCAGAAATGCTTCGACAGCGAGAATGTTCCACTCGCCGTCGGTCGGAGCGTGGGGCCAGTTCCCCGAACTCACCGAACTCCCGTGCCACCGAGCGCCCGAACGTCAGACCTGGCCCACCGTCCGCAGCCTGGCCTTCGGGTGGATCTCGTTCTGGCTCATCACCACCGTCTGGCCGCGGAAGCGTTCGATGATCTGGCGAACGTAGGGACGGGCCAGCGGGCTGGTCAGCAGCACCGGAGCGTCGCCGGCGAGGGCGGCGCGCTCGAAGGCCTCGCGGACCCCGCGGATGAACTCCTGCAGCTTGCTCGGGGCCATGGCCAGCTGCTTGTCCTCGCCCGCGCCGACCAGCGACTCCGAGAAGGCGACCTCCCAGTCCGGCGACAGGGTGACGATCGGCAGGGCGCCGTCGTCGCCGCGGTGGGCCCAGCAGAGCTGGCGGCCGAGCTTGGCGCGCACCGACTCGACCAGCGAGGTGATCGAGGTGGTGTGCGGCGCGGCCTCGGCGACCCCCTCGAGGATGGCCTGCAGGTCGCGTATCGAGACCCGCTCCCGCAGCAGGGCCTGCAGCACGCGCTGGAAGGTCGTGCCGGTGACGATGGCCGGGATGACGTCGTCGGCGAGCTTCTTCTGATCGGGGGCAAGGTCCTTGATGAGCTTCTGCACCTCGGCGTAGCTGAGGAGGTCGGCCATGTTGTCCTTGAGGATCTCGGTCAGGTGCGTGGTCAGCACGGTGGCCGGGTCGACGATGGTGTAGCCGCGGAAGGTCGCCTCCTCCTTCAGGCCGTCGTCGATCCAGGTGGCCGGCAGGCCGAAGGCGGGTTCGCGAACGTGGTCGCCAGGCAGCTCGACCTGGCCGCCGCGCGGATCCATCGCCATCAGGCCGCCGATGCGCACCTCGCCGGCCCCGCACTCCATTTCCTTGATGCGGATGGCGTAGCCCTGGGTCGGCAGGCGCATGTTGTCGAGGATGCGGACCGGCGGCATGACGAAGCCGTAGTCCGCCGCCAGGGTCTTGCGCAGGGCGCGGATCTGGTCGGTCAACTTGCGGCCGTCGAGGTCGTTGATCAGCGCCAGCAGGCCGTAGCCCAGTTCGATCTTGATCTCGTCGATGGCCAGGGAGGCGGCGATCGGCTCCTCTTCCTGCTCGGCCGGCGCCACGTCGAGGTCGGCCAGGGGCGCGACTTCCTCCGGCGCGTGTGATCGTCGCCAGGCGAGCGCGCCGGCGGCCACCGCCACGATCAGGAACGGGATCACCGGCATGCCCGGAATGAAGGCCAGCACGCCGGAGGTCGCCGAGACCATGCCCAGGCTGACCGGGTTCATGGCCAGCTGCGTGACCAGGGCCTTGTCAGCCGCGCCCTCGACGCCGGCCTTGGAGACCAGCAGGCCGGCGGCGATCGAGATGATCAGCGCCGGAATCTGGCTGACGAGGCCGTCGCCGACCGTCATCAGGGTGTAGGTCGAAGCAGCCTGGGCGGCTGGAATCTTGTGCTGGAGGATGCCGATCAGCATGCCGCCGATGACGTTGATGCCGACGATCACCAGGCCGGCGATGGCGTCGCCCTTCACGAACTTGCTGGCGCCGTCCATGGCCCCGAAGAAGGTCGACTCCTGCTCCAGCTCCTTGCGCCGGGCCTTGGCCTGCTCCTGGTCGATGAGGCCGGACGACAGATCGGCGTCGATGGCCATCTGCTTGCCGGGCATGGCGTCCAGGGTGAAGCGGGCGGAGACTTCCGCGATCCGTCCCGAGCCCTTGGTGACGACCACGAAGTTCACCAGCACGAGGATCGCGAACACGATCAGGCCGATGATGAAGTTGCCCCCCATCATCAGCTCACCGAACGCCCGGATGACCTGGCCGGCGCCGTGCGGCCCCTCATGGCCGTGGCCGAGGATCAGCCGCGTCGAGGCCAGGTTCAAACCCAGACGGTAGAGGGTCGTGACCAGCAGAACCGTCGGGAAGGCAGTGAACTCCAGCGGCTTCTTGATCAGCAGCGCCGTCATCAGGATCAGGATCGAGCTGCCGATCGACAGGGTCAGCAGCAGATCCAGCAGGAAGGGCGGGATCGGCAGGATCAGCAGGACGACGATGCCGACGATGCCGACCGCCAGGCCGACCTCGCCACGCGCCACCCAGCCCAGCATCTCGCGGGCGCCGGGGCGGTTGGGTAGCGAGGTGACGGACTGGTCGCTCATGCTCTGATCACTGATCCGCTAGCGGCAGGAAGCGCTAGGCCGCGTTGCCGATGCCGGCCTGCGGCGCGGGCACCGCGACGCCGGCCTCGGAATATTCCTTCAGCTTGTTGCGCAGGGTGCGGATCGAGATCCCGAGAATGTTGGCGGCGTGGGTCCGATTGCCCACGCAGTGATTCAGGGTGTCGAGGATCAGCTGCTGCTCGACTTGGGCCACCGTCTGGCCGACAAAGCCGCGGCTGACCGCCTCGGCCGCCATCGAGGCCGTGCGGGCGACGCTGGCTTCGGGGGGCGAGGCCATCGGCTGGCCGTCCGGCAAGCGGATGGCGAACTCCTCGATCTCCGAACCGCTGGAGAGCAGCACCGCCCGGTGCATGGCGTTCTCCAACTCCCGCACGTTGCCCGGCCAGCGGTGCGCGACCAGCCGGCGGCGCGCCTCGGCCGAAAGCGGCCGTTCCGGCATGCCGTTGGCGGCGGCGTACTTCTTCACGAAGTGCTCCGACAGGGCGAGGATGTCGCCTGGCCGCTCGCGCAGGGCCGGCAGACGCAGGTTCACCACGTTCAGCCGGTACAGCAGGTCTTCGCGGAACGTCCCCTCGGCCACGGCCTTGGCCAGGTCGCGGTTGGAGGTGGCGATGATGCGGATGTTGACCGGCACCGGCTTGGCGCCGCCGACGCGGTCGATCACCCGCTCCTGAATGGCGCGCAGCAGCTTGGCCTGCAGGCGGGCGTCCATCTCGCTGATTTCGTCGAGCAGCAAGGTGCCGCCGGAGGCTTCCTCGAACTTGCCGATACGGCGCGCGACGGCGCCGGTGAAGGCGCCCTTCTCGTGGCCGAACAGCTCGCTCTCGAGCAGGTTTTCAGGAATCGCGGCGCAATTGACGCTGATGAACGGCTTGTTGGACCGGCGCGACTTGGTGTGGACGTAGCGCGCCATCACCTCCTTGCCGACGCCGCTTTCACCGGTGATCAGGATCGAAGCCTCGGACGGGGCGATCTGGTCGGCCAGCTTGATGACGACCTCCATTCCCGGATCGCGGGCGATCATCGGCCGGTTGTCGTCGCCGATCGCCGCAAGAACGGCGGCGATCAGATCGGCTTCCGGCGGCAGCG
The DNA here is from genome assembly GCA_937925635.1 of uncultured Caulobacter sp. Classification (GTDB taxonomy): domain Bacteria; phylum Pseudomonadota; class Alphaproteobacteria; order Caulobacterales; family Caulobacteraceae; genus Caulobacter. Next base: position 62,062 of record CALALX010000003.1, on the reverse strand, counting down.
GAATGAACTCCTTGGCCCCGGCGCGGATGGCGTCGCCCGCACGCTTGGCGTCGGCGGCCACCCCGCAGGCTACAACCGGCACGCGGATGCGTTCCGCCTCGTTGGTGGCGATCAGCCCGGCGATGTCGAGGTCGTAGTCGACCATCAACAGGTCCGCCCCCTGCCCCGCGCGCAGCGCCTGGGTGGCGGCCTCCACGGTCTCCACATGCGCCACCTTGGCGCCAGCGCTCATCGCCATCTTCACGGCGAGGGACAGCTGTCCGTTCAAACGTCCGACGACCAGAAGCCGCATCGGTAATCTCCTTGCTACGCGACGGACGTTCAGCCCGTCGTGTCGCCGTCCTTGATGATTTCGGTCATGGTCACGCCCAGGCGCTCGTCGACGACGACGACCTCGCCGCGCGCGACCAGGCGGTTGTTCACGTAGATGTCGATGGCCTCGCCGACCTTGCGGTCGAGTTCGAGCACGCTGCCCTGGCCGAGGTGCAGCAGCTGGGCCACCGAAAGACTGGCGCGGCCGAGCACCGCCGAAATGTGCACGGGCACGTCGAACACCGGCGCAAGGTCGGCGGCGGTCTTGTCGTCCATGGCGACGGCCAGTTCAGTGGCCAGGGTCTCTTCGGGCGCGAACTCGTCGAGCGCGAAATTGGTCTCGTCAGACATCATCGGCCTCGCAGTCGGAAATCAGGGGTTCGGCGTGAAGGCCCTCGGCGGCCAGGGCGGCGTCGAGCGCCTCGGCGACGCGGACGGCGGCCTCCCGCGGGTCAAAGGCGGCCTTGCCGTCGCCCCAGTCGAGGACGAAGGCGGCGGGCGGCATGCCGGGCTCATCCCTGACGAGGATCTGGCCCTCGAAACCGATCGCCTCGGCGGTGTGATCCAGCGTCGACTGAATGCGGTCGCGCAGTTCTGGCGCCACCCGCACCATCAGGCGGGGCTGGGCCTCGATCTCCCGCGCCAGCGCTTCGAGCGCGGCCGCGGCCGGGGACTCCGGAAAGCGGTCCAGGGCGGCGTCCGCGATGCGGCGCGCGGCCGCCATCGCCAGCTGCGCGGATCCGATCCGATGCTCATGAGCCACGCCCTGCAGGGCCGAGAGCGCGGCGCGGGCGGCGCGCGCGATGTCGGCCAGCGCGTCGGCGGCGCGGGTTTCCGCCTGGGCCACCGCCGAGCGCTCGCCCTCGGCGAACCCCGCCGCGCGGGCGCCCTCGACCTCCTCGGCCGAGTAGTGCTTGCGGCGCACGGGCGGTTGCCAGGCGACAGCGCCAGTGTCGTCGAACACGGTGTCGAAGGAGAAGGGTCGAGGCGTCGAGCTGGTCATCAGTAGATCAACTCGTCTTCGCCGCCGGATCCGGCCAACATGATCTCGCCCTTGGCGGCCAGGTCCTTGGCGGCCTGGACCATGGCCATCTGAGCCTGGTCGACGTCGCGCAGGCGGACCGGCCCCATGCTCTCCATGTCCTCGCGCATGATCTTCGACGCGCGCTCGGACATGTTGGAGAAGAACATCTCGCGCAGGGCGTCCGAGGCGCCCTTGAGCGCCAGGGCAAGCTGGTCCTTCTCGACGGCGCGGAGCAGGGTCTGGACGCCTCCTGGATCGAGCTTGCCGAGGTCCTCGAAGACGAACATCAGCGCCCGGATGCGCTCGGCGCTCTCGCGATTGCGCTCTTCCAACGCGGCGATGAAGCGCGCCTCGGTCTGGCGGTCGAAGTTGTTGAAGATCTCGGCCATCATCTCGTGGCTGTCGCGCTTGGACGTGCGCGCCAGGTTCGACATGAACTCGGTGCGCAGCGTCTGCTCGATCTTGTCGAGGATCTCGCGCTGGACCGGCTCCATGCGCAGCATCCGCTGCACGCATTCGAGCGCGAAATCCTCCGGCAGGGCCGCCAGCACCCGCGAGGCGTGGTCGCCCTTGATCTTGCTCAGCACCACCGCGACGGTCTGCGGGTACTCGTTCTTCAGGTAGTTGGCGAGCACCGCCTCGTTCACGTTGCCCAGCTTGTCCCACATGGTGCGACCCGCCGGACCGCGGATCTCCTCCATGAGGGCGTCGACCTTTTCCGGCGGCAGGAAGCTGTGCAGCAGGCGCTGGGTCTGTTCGAAGCTGCCCATGATCGCGCCGCTCGCGGACATGCCCGACACGAACTCCACGAGCAGTTCCTCGACCGCCGTCGACGCCACCGTGCCCAGCGACGCCATGGCCTGGGAGACTTCCTTGATCTCCTCGTCGTCGAGCGCCTCCCAGATGGCGGTGTGGTCCTCGCCGAGGGCGAGCAGGACCACGGCCGCCTTCTCCGGACCGCTCAGCTTGCTCGGATCGAGGATGGCCTTGGCTTTCCGACTCATCCTGCTTGGCGCCTCCCGGCGCTACGCAGGATGAGTCCCGGACGGGCTTGCATCACACGGGGGAGGTCCTGGCCTCCGAAGCCTTGGCGAAGGAGGCTCATGTCGTTTCGTGCAGCCAGGTGCGGAGGATCGAGACGGATTCCTCCGGATGCTTGTCCACGAAGTCCGCGACGCGCTTTACAGACGACGCGCGGACCTGGCCCTCGATGCGGGCGATGTCGATGCGCTGGTCGAGATCGGGGCTCGGCAGGGCCAGGGGCTCGCCCGTCGAGGGGTCGACCGGAATCTGATACTGCGCGCCGTCGGGCGTGGTCACCAGGCGGGTCGAGGTCAGCGGACCGCCGCCGGAGCCGGCCAGCGCCGGAAGATTGGAGCGAGCGCCGCCCCCGTTGACGAGGCTCTTGAGAAGCGGCCGAACGCCGAAGATCATGATCAGCACGGCGACGATGCCGAGCACCGCCAGTTCGACCACCCGCATGATGTCGTTCTTGTCGAAGCTGGACAGCAGACCGCCTTCGGGCGCGCTGGTGTCCACGGCCTCGCGGGCGAAGCGGACGTTGGTCACCTTCACGGTGTCGCCCCGGGCCGTATCGAAGCCGACCGCGGCCTTCACCAGTTCGTCGAGGCGCGCGAGTTCCTCGGCCGAGCGGGGGGTGTAGGCGCCGGGCTTGCCGTTGGCGCCGGGCGCGGTGACGCCGTCGACGGCGACGGCGACTGAGATCTTCTTGATCGCGCCGGGCTCGCGGACCTCGGTCCGGGTCTTATTGCTGATCTCGTAGTTGGTCGTGCTCTGGGTGCTGCCGCTCGTCGAGCTGTTGCCGCCCGCCGCGCCAACGCCAGTGACGCCGGGGATGTTGCCGCCGGCCGAGACGCCGTCCGCGCCGGCCGGGTCGTTCTCGCGCGCGTTTTCCTCGCCCGTCTGCTCCGAGCGGATCACCTGACCATCGGGGTCGTAGGTGGTTTCCTGCTCAGTGACGCGAGCCATGTCGATGTCGGCGCTGACTTCGACACGGGAGCGGCCGACGCCGACGACGCCCTCGACCAGTTCCTTGATCCGCGCGGCCAACTTGCGCTCGACCTCGCTCTTGCGATCGTCGGCCAGTTTGCTGGTCATCGACGAGCCGCCGACCGACAGGGTCTTGCCATGCTGGTCGATGACCGAGACCTGCTCGGCCTTCAGGCCGGGCACGGCGCCGGCGACCAGGTTCTGAACGGCCTGGACCTGGTCGTCGGTCGGTTTGCGGCCGCCGACGCCGATGGTCACCGAACCGGAGGGCGGTTCGGCCTCCTCCTCGAACAACTGCCGACGCGGCAGGTTCAGGTGGACCCGTGCGAAGGTGACGCCGTCGAGCGACCGGATGGTGCGGGCAAGCTCGCCTTCGAGCGCGCGCTGGCGGTTGAGCTGCTGCACGAAGTCCGTCTGCCCCAGGGTCGCGCCCTGGTCGAAGATTTCGTAGCCGACCGAGCCGGAGGTCACCAGGCCCTTGCCGGAGATCATCAGGCGCGTCGAGGCGACCTTGTCGCGCGGCACCATGATGGTGGACCCGTCGCCCTTCACCTCATAGTCGATGCCCGCCTGGTCGAGCGCCTGGACGACGGTGGAGGCCTCCTTGAGGTCGAGGTTGGAATAGAGCAGCGCCTTGGGTTCGGCGCCGAGGGTCGCGGCCAGCCAGATCAGGCCGGCGATCAGCGCCGCCCCGATGCCGAGCAAGGCGGCGAGCCGGGCGACCCCGAAGGCGCGAACGCCGTTCATGAACCTTTCCACTCGGGACTGCCCCTAACCCAACAACAAAGGCGCGACGCGCCTCCCCGGCGCGGCTCGCTAGGCAGGAATTACCGGGTGCAGGGTAAACGCCCTCTTAAGGGGCGCCGACGACGGAGCCTGTCGGTCGAAATGCAGCGGCCGCGTTCCGGGGAACGCGGCCGCGCGGTCTCGCCGAGCCTTGCTTGGGGGGCGGAGCGGCTCAGCGATATTGTTGCAGTCGGGTCGTTCGCAGACCCGCGAGACCATGACGGTCAATCGACTTCTGCCAGGTCAGGAACTCCTCGTTGGTGAGGCTGTAGCGTTCGCAAGCCTCATCCAGCGACAGGAGCCCGCCCCGCACGGCCGCAACCACCTCCGCCTTGCGCCGGATAACCCAACGCTCGGTATTGGCGGGCGGCAGATCGGACAGCGTCAGCGGCGCGCCGGTCGGACCGATCACGTACTTCTCGCCTCTGCTGTTCACGCGCTGCTGCTGAAGCATCGTTCTACGCCTCTCTCACCAGGACTGTTGGCGTGAAAGATGCGCCATTGGAAATAACATGCCGTAAAGCGCGATGGTTTAAGTAGATTAACCACCGTCTAACGCAAGTTAACAGCCCTGTTTCATTGTGAGACATCTGAATTAAAGCCCCCTAAACATCAAGATTAGCGCTTGATATTCAGAAGCTCTTCCAGCATCTGATCCGCGGTGGTGATGATTTTCGACGACGCCGAATAGGCGCGTTGCGTCGTGATCAGCCCGGTAAACTCACTGGACAGATCAACTGTCGAGGCTTCGAGGGTCGAGGGCGCGATGTAGCCGGCCCCGCCGCTCCCCGGCGTCTTGAAGTTGTAGGTGCCGCTGTCCTTGCTGACCCGATAGGCGTTTCCGTTGGTCGGGATCAGCCCGTCGGCGTTCGGGAAGGTGGCGATGGCGACCTGAGCGATCTGACGCGAGATGCCGTTGTCGAAGATGGCCGTGACGAAGCCCTGATCGTCGATCTCGATGTCGGACAGGTTGCCGAAGGCGGTGCCGTTGGTGTTGACCGACTGCAGGATGCTCTCGCTGTCGAAGCTGGTCACGCCGCCGGCGGCCCCGCCGAGCTCAAGGCGAATGTCCTGGTCGCCGATGCCCAGGCCCGAGGCCCACTTCACCGCTCCGGCCCCTGGCGCCGCGTCGGACGACGCGCCGAACGCGATCACCGGATTGTCCCAGTCAGCGAACAGCGGCTGCAGCGGCGCGGTGAAGGTGGCGGTCGGATCGAGACGACCATCCTCGGTGAAGGCCACCATGCCCACGGCCAGCTGGCCGTTGGACAGGCCGGCGCCGGTCTCGACGTCGGTGGCCGGGACGGCGCGCACTTCGGCGTACCACTGGTTCGGCGTGGCGCTGCGCAGGAAGTCGATCTGCACGGTGCGCTTGCCGCCCTTGGAGTCGGAGACCGGCACCTGGATCCAGAAGTCCGGCTTCACGCCGACGCCCAGATCCGGATCGTACATGGCCATCGAGTTGGTGGCCGGGTCGTAGGTGCCCGCCGTGACTTCGGCCGAGATGGCCTGGCTGGCGTCGAGGTTGGCGTTGACCGTCACGCGCGTCGTCTGTTCGGCCGCGCCGCCCACCGAAGCGACGTTGATCGACTGCAGGCGGGTGATATCCGACGGATCGGTGGTGATGACGCCGTTGGCGTCGGTCGGCCAACCCTGCAGATACAGCCCGGCGTCGTTCCGGAGGTAGCCGAGGCTGTCCAGGGCGAAGGAGCCGGCGCGGGTGAACGAGCGGGCGTCCGCGGCCGTCAGGTTCTCGGACTTCTCGGTGACCACGAAGAAGCCATTGCCGCTGATCGAAAGGTCGGTGTTGCGGGTGGACTGGGTGGGCAGGCCCTGGGTGGTGACGAAGCGGCGGGTCGTGGCGGTGACCCCGCCGGCCGCGTAGGAGGACCCAGTGTTCCGGCCGCTGACCAGCGTCTGGAAATTAGCCTGCGAGCGCTTGTAGCCGACCGTGTTGACGTTCGCGATGTTGTCCGAAATCGCGGCCAGTGACTGCGAGTTCGAGAGGAGGCCGGTGACGCCGGCAAGCATTGCGCTGTTGATGCTCATGGAGGGTTATCCTTCCTGCACTGAGGTTCAGATGGCCTAGACGGTCTGCTGGACGCTGGTGATCGAACTGACCGGGATCTTGAGCTTCCCGACGGTCACGACCGTCTCGCCGTTGAGGGTTTCCACGCCGGAGGCGACGCCGGAGGTGAAGATGCTGGTGTTGATGGTCTCGCCGCCCGAGCCGGTGGCGGTGATCTTCAGGCTGTAGGTCCCGCCGTCGGACAGCTGCGTGCCCTGGGTGGTCTTGCCGTTCCATTCGAAGGCTTGGTCGCCCGCGGCGACGCTGTCCTTCGTCTCGCTGTAGACGGTCTGGCCGGCCGAATTGACGACTTCGTACTTCACGCTCGTGGCGTTGCGGTCGAGATCGTAGGTCCAGGTCGATTTGCCGTCCTGCAGCGTCGCCTCATCGGTGGCCGCGGTGACGGTCTTTCCGATCAGATCGACCGATCCAGCGAGGCCGCCGTCATTCATCCCGACGAGCATGGTCAGCAGATCGTTGGTGAGCAGCTGCTGCTCCACACCCGTCATCTGGACGATCTGCGCCGTGAACTCGTTGGAATCGAGCGGCGAGAGGGGATCCTGGTTCTTCAGCTGGGTGGTCAGCAGGGCCAGGAACGTCTCCTCGCTGTCAGCCAGCCGGTTGCGGGAGCTGGCTTGCTTGTCGAGGAGCGATGCGGCGCTGCTGTTGCTGACGGCGTCGGTCATGAGGGCCTCAGATGCGGATGTCGACGCCGCCGGACGGCGAGCGGGCGTAGGCGGCGGCGGCGAGTTGGGCGTCGGCCTGTTCGAGGCCGGCCCGCGCGGACGCGAAGGCGCGGCTGGACCAGACGGAGGCCTGTTCGCCCGGCTCGCGACCGCCGAAGCCGCCGCTCTGCGCGCCGGTGTCGAAGGACAGGCTGGCTTCGGTCAGGTCGAACCCGGCCTTCTCCAGCGCCTGGCGAAGCTCCGAGGCCCGGCCGCGCAGGTCGGCGGCGGCCTGGGCGGAGTCGAACGACAGCGCGGCGCTCAGCCGGCCATCGGCGTTGATCTCGATACTGACGTCGACCTTGCCCAGACCGAGCGGATCGAGCTGGACGTCGAACCGGGTGCTCCTGCCCTCGAGCTTGCGCACGATGTCGGACGCCAGTTTGGCCACGGTCTCGGGCGAGCCGCGCACGACGGTCGAGGCATCGGCGGCGGAGGCGTGGGTCTGTGGCGCTGCGCCCTGGGCGGTCGTCAGCGGCTGGTGGGCCGGGGCGTCCTCGACCTGCGCGGCCTCGTGAACGACGGGCTGCGCGCCCGCGGGCTCGGCGTCGAGGACGTCGACGGTCGGCGTATCGGTCGCCGTCTGTTCGGCGCTGGCCACGGCCTTCAGGCCAGGCTCCAGTGCCTCGACCGAGGCGCGGGCGGCTTCGGCCCGCCCTTCGGCGCGCGAGGCCCTGCGGGGCTGCTGCGGCGCCGGCGCCGGTTCAGCGACGCCCGACGCCTCGACGACCAGGGCCGTCTCGACGGGCTGTTCGACGATCGTCTCGGCCGCCACGGCGTCGACGACGGCGGTCTCGGCCGGCGCCGCGGGCATCGCCGATGGGGCGGCGGCCTCGGCGGCGGACGGCCGGGCCGGTTCAACGACGCGGGCGGCCAGGCTGACCACCTCGGGCGCCTTGATCGCTTCCGGCAGGGCACGACTGACGGGAGCGGCCGCGGAGGCCTGAACAGCGGGCGCCGGCGAAGCCGCGTGCGCGCTGGCGCTGTCCTCGGCCTCCGGCGCGATCGCGGGCGCGACGCTCGCCGTCGCCGCTTCCAGGATCGGGGCCCGCTCCCGGACGGCCGTTGTCGGCGCTACCGGATCGGCGACCTTGGCTTGCGGCTGGGGCGCGGCGACGCCCGCCTCCGCGACGAGGGCGGAGTCTGGGGCTCCGTCAGGGACGGCCGCGGCGCCCTCGCCAGGCTGATCAAGCGACGCCGCCGCTGCGGCCCCTACGGCGGTCGCGACGACCCGGACGGCGGCGTTGTCGACAGGGGGCGCGGCAAGGGTCGGATCAGCGGCTGGCGCCTGCGGCAGGAGGACCGCTTCGGCGCCGGCCAGCGCCGCGTCGAGCGGCGCGGACTCCTGGGCCGCATCCCCGGCTGCCGGAACACCGTCCCCTGCGACGAGGCGGTCAGCGGTCGGCGCCGCGGCCGATTGAACCGGCGCGGCCCCATCCGGAATCTTCGCGCCGGTCGCGGCCTGTTCGACCTGATCGCCCGCCGTCATACCGGCCAGCAGGGCCTCGAAGGCGCCCGCGACCCGGCCGCCGGTCTTGACGTCGGACATCCCGGCTCCGGGCTTGGCTCCGAGGCCCGTCAGGCCGGAAAGAAGGTTGGACGCGAACGCGGTCATGGCAGGCGGGATCACCCCTGAGCGGTGTCTGGAAGCTCGGCGCCTGCTGCGCCCGGATCATTCGACAGGGTAAGAGCAACGCTTGGGCCAACTTGCCACAGAACCTCTATCGTATTGTTTTATCTCATCTATCTGCGGCGACGTCGCCCATGCCCCGTCACCGGGTCGGTGCGCTTTTTGCCGGGCCGATGAGGTGCGACAGGGCGCGAAATGCCGCCTGATTGCGTCTGGCGCCGCTCTTGCGCTGTCGTTTAGCGGGTCTTCACGCCCGCGGAATCGAAGTCTATGTTTTTCAATCGCTTAGCATCGATGCACAGGCAAGCGCCCCAGAACGCCCGGCAAATTCCGCCGAAGCGCGCGTCAGGCTTTGCCGGGCTCCGGTCGAGGCTGCCATGAGCCTGGGCGGGATCCTGGCGTCCGCCAACAGCGGACTGTTGGCGGCTCAGACCGGTCTGCGGACGGTCTCGGACAATATCGCCAACATCAACACCCCTGGCTATGTCCGCAAGGTGGTCGACCAGGCCCCGATGGTTTCGGCCGGCATGGGCGTGGGCGTGGATGTCACCGCGGTGCGCCGCGCCGCCGACCAGTTCCTGCAACGCGCTTCGATGACGGCGCGCGCCGCCTCGGTCGAAGCCGGCGTGATCTCCGAGGCCATGGACCGCGCGCAGGCCCTGTTCGGCGATCCGGGCGGCGACAACTCGTTCTTCACGCGCCTGGACGAGATCTACGCGACCTTCACCGCCGCCTCGGGCGACGCCGCCTCGAACATCCGCCGCAGCCAGGCGATCGATGGCGTCACCGACTTCCTGGCCGAGGCCACGCGGATCTCCACTTCGCTGCAGGCGATGGGCACGGAGGCGGATAGCAAGATCGGCGCGGCCATCGACCGCGTGAACCAGCTGCTCAAACAGATCGATGACCTCAACGCCGACATCAGTCGGGCTCAGATCCAGGGCAACGACTCGACGGGTTCTGAGAACATCCAGGGCGGCCTGATCGACGAGCTGTCGAAGCTGATGGACGTCAGCGTCACCCCGCGCGCCAACGGCGGGGTTGTGATCCGCGCCTCTGACGGCAACGCCCTCGCGGGCGGAGGCGGCGCGGCCGAGCTGAAGTATGTGCGCACCGACGGCGCCTCGGGCGAGATCACCGTCTCCCTGCCCGGCGCCAACGGCGAGCCGTCGCTGCGGGCGCGCATCACCGCCGGCGAGATCCGCGGCTTGCTGGACTTGCGCGATAAGGAGCTGCCGGCGCTGAGCGACCAGCTGTCGGAATTCGTGACCCGCGCGGTCGATGAGATGAACCGCGCGCACAACGCCGCCTCGGCCGTGCCGGCGCCGACGACCCTGACCGGCCGCGACACGGGCATGGACCTCTCCACCGCGATCGGCGGGTTCAGCGGCAAGACGACGGTGGCCATCGTCGACGCCGCGGGCCTGATCACGCGCAAGGTTGATATCGACTTCAGCGCCGGCACGATGAGCATTGACGGCGGCGTCACGACCACGGGCTTCACCCCCGCGACCTTCATGGCCACCCTGAACGGCCAGCTGGGAGGCCAAGGCGCGGCGAGCTTCGCCAACGGCGCGCTGACGCTGACGGCGGCCGGGACCGCCGGCGTGGCCATCACCGACGACGCGACGACGCCGTCGAACCGCGCCGGCAAGGGCTTCTCCCACTTCTTCGGGATGAACGACCTCGTCGCCTCGAGCGGACATCCCTATTACGAGACCGGCCTGGCGACGACCGATCCGCACGGCTTCACGGCCGGCGACACCCTGACCCTGCGCCTGGCGGACAAGGACGGCTCGCGGATCCGCGACGTCACCGTGGCCATCCCAGCCGGGGGGGCGATGAACGACCTGCTCAACGCCCTGAACGCCAACGTGGGCGGCGTCGGGCTTTACGGCCAGTTCTCGCTCGACGCCGACGGGGCGATGAGCTTCACGGGTTCGGCCGGCCAGGTCGTCTCGGTGGTGAACGACAACACCTCGCGCGGCGTCGGCGGCCCGTCCGTGTCGGAACTGTTCGGCATCGGCCAGGCCCAGCGCGCCTCGCGCGTCAGCACCTTCTCGGTCCGCGCCGATATCGCGGCGAACCCGGCGAAGCTGGCCCTCGCCACCCTCGACCTGGCCCAGGCGGCGCTGAACAAGCCTGCACTGGCCATCGGCGACGGCCGCGGCGCGGCGCTGCTCGCCAGAGCCGGCGAGGTGACCACGCGATTCGACGCGGTCGGCGGCGCGGCCTCCAGTTCGATGAGCGTCTCGCGTTACGCCTCGGAGTTCGCCGGCTCGATCGGCCGCAAGGCCGACAGCGCCGCCTCGCGCCAGGAGATCGCCGACGCCGTGGCCTCCGAGGCCGATACCCGGCGCAGTTCGGCCGAGGGCGTGAACCTCGATCAGGAGCTGATCAGCATGACGACCTATCAGCAGGCGTTCAGCGCCTCGGCCAGGCTCGTCCAGGCCGGCAAGGACCTCTACGACGTCCTGCTCAACATGGTGGGCTAGAACCATGAACCGCGTCGCCACCGCCAACAACTACAGCTCGGTCCTCAACAACCTGATGCAGGCGCAGGTGCGCCAGCAGGCGGCCAACGCCCAGGTGTCGAGCCAGAAGAACGCGTCGGACCTGAAGGGCTACGCCAAGCAGGCGGAGACGCTGCTGGCCACGCGCAGCCTGCAGACCAAGGTCGACGGCTATCTCGCCCAGGGCGACCAGCTGACCTCGCGACTGGAGGCCCAGAACCTGGCGCTGACCCAGGTCGCCGACTCTACCCAGAGCGCCCGGCAGGCGATCGCGGAGGCTCTCGCCACCGGGCGCGGCGAGGCGTTGATGGGCGAGATCGCCTCCTGGTTCTCATCGGCCGCGGACTCGATCAACGCCAAGTACGCCGGTCGCTACCTGTTCTCCGGCGGCCAGGTCGATTCCGCGGCGACCACGGCCACCAAGATCACCGACCTGACGGCGGGCCCGCCGATCGCCTCGATGTTCCAGAATGACGGCCTCACCCCGGTGAGTCAGCTGGACGAGTCGACCACCATCCAGACCGGCTTCCTGGCCTCGGACATCGGAACCAGCGTGTTCTCGGCCTTCCAGCAGATGCAGGCCTACGTCGAGGCCAATGGCGACTTCACCGGCAACCTCACGCCGGCCCAGGAGACCTTCCTGCAGGGCATGCTCGACGACTTCGACGTCGCCCGCTCGACCGCCACCGACTACGCCGCCCGCAACGGTCTGGTCCAGAACCGCGTCGACAAGGTGCTGGCCGCGCAGGAGGACCGCAAGGCGATGCTGGAAGGCATGGTCGGCTCGATCACCGACGCCGACATGCCGCTGGCGATCACGAGGTTGGAACAGGCCCAGGTGGCCGTGCAGGCCTCGGCTCAGGTGTTCAACATGCTGAGCCAGAGCTCGCTGCTGGGACTTCTGAAGTAGGGGTGCTTCGCCTTTTCATCGCCATCCGCAGGTGATCGACTGCCGGTCGGGAGGCGCTGAAAATGCTCAAGCGGGTCGACTACGACGACAACCAGCACCGGACCTACGCCGAGGGCCGCCGCATGTCGGCCGAGGCGCTGGCGCGCTGGATGGCGCGGTTCGCGGCACACCTGCCGGTCGCGCGGCCGCTGGCGATCGTCGACCTTGGCTCGGGCGTCGGCCGCCTGACGCCCGCGCTGGCCGAGGCCTTCGGCGGGCCGGTCTTCGGCGTCGAACCGGCCGACCGGATGCGGGCCGTCGCCGAAGCGAGCGCCGCGCATCCCGCCGTCCAGTACGTCCGAGGTGAAGCGGAGGCGATGCCGCTGCCCGACCAGACAGCCGACGCGGTGCTGATGTTCCTGTCGCTGCACCACGTGCCGGACAAGGCCGCCGCCGCCCGCGAGATCGCGCGGGTGCTGAAGCCGGGCGGTCGCCTGCTGATCCGGACCGGCCTCAGCGACCGCCTCGGCGAGATCTGGTGGCACCGGTTCTTCGACCGCGCCCGCGAGATCGAGCTGGCGATGTTCCCGAGCCTGGCCGAGGTGACCGACGCCTTCGCCGCCGCCGGGCTGAACCTGCTGACCCTTGAGCCCGTCACCGAGACCTATGCGGCCAACGAGACCGAGGCGGCCGAGAAGCTGAAGCTGCGCGCCATCTCGGTGTTCGAACACATGAGCGAGGCCGAGCTTGAAGAGGGCTTCGCCCGCCTCGACGCCTGGCTCGCCGCCGGCCAGGCCGGGACCGATCCGCTCAGCATCCAGGGCGACCTGCTGGTGCTGGGGTGACGGCGTTGAATGTAAGGCAATATTGCCTTACATTCCGCCCATGACGACGCTCACCATCACCGCCAAGGGGCAGGTCACGCTCCGCAAGGAGTTGTTGCGCCATCTCGGCGTCGGCCCGGGCGACAAGATCAACGTCGTTGCCCGGCCCGACGGCCGGATCGAGGTCAGCGCCGCGCGCAAGACCGGCAAGATCTCTGACGTGGCCGGCATGCTTTATCGCGCTGACGGGCCGCGACTAACGATCGACGAGATCAACGAGGCCATCGCCAAAGGCTGGGCCGGCGAGTTGGACGATCGGTGAAGGTCACGCCTGACACCAACGTTCTCGTGCGCCTGCTTACGGCGGACGATCAGGGTCAGCACGAAACGGCGCTGAAAACGCTGGAGGATGCGGACGTCGTGCTGCTGACCCTGCCGGCGTTGTGTGAGTTGGCCTGGGTGCTGGCCTACAGCTATCGGACGCCCCGTCCCGACGTGGCGAAGGCCATCCGCGGCCTCCTTGCAAGCGACAACGCCTCGGCGGACGCGACAGCGGTCGAAGCCGGACTGGCGATGCTGGAGGCAGGCGGTGACTTCGCCGACGGCGTCATCGCTTACGAAGGGAAGCGACTGGGCTCCGAAAAGTTCGTTTCATTCGACAAGCGGGCGGTCAGCCGGCTGAAGGCTATCGGCGAACCCGCGCTCCTCCTCTCCTGAGCCCCGGCGGTCGCAATCTTCGCCCCGACCCTCTATATCGCGGCCTATGAACGCCCTGCCCTCCACCCTGGACATCGCCGACGACGTCGTGCGAGCCGCCGTCGGTCTTCCGACGGGGACGAGGGTGGTCGCGGCCATGTCGGGCGGTGTGGACTCGACCGTCACCGCCGCGCTGCTGGCCAAGGCCGGCTATGACGTGGTGGGCGTGACGCTGCAGCTCTACGACCACGGGGCGGCGATCCAGAAGAAGGGCGCCTGCTGCGCGGGGCAGGACATCCTCGACGCCCGCCAGGCGGCCGAGGCCATCGGCATCCCGCACTACGTCCTCGACTACGAAAGTCGCTTCAAGCAGCAGGTCATCGAGGACTTCGCCGACGCCTACCTGCGTGGCGAGACGCCGATCCCCTGCGTGCGCTGCAATCAGACGGTGAAGTTCCGCGACCTGCTGGATGTCGCCCGCGACCTGGGCGCCGCGGCCATGGCGACCGGCCACTATGTGCGCCGCGAGGACACGGCGAGCGGCCCGCAGCTGCATCGCGCCGCCGACGCCAATCGGGACCAGAGCTACTTCCTGTTCGCCACCACGCGCGAACAGCTCGACTACCTGCGCTTTCCGCTCGGCGGACTGCCCAAGCCGGCGGTGCGCGGCGTGGCGTCCGACATCGGCCTGTCGGTGGCCGACAAGCCGGACAGCCAGGACATTTGCTTCGTGCCCGAGGGCAAGTACCACACGGTGATCGACCGCCTGCGCCCGCACGGCGCCGAGCCTGGCGACATCGTGCACCTGGACGGCCGGGTGCTGGGCCGGCACGAGGGCGTGACCCGCTACACCATCGGCCAGCGCAAGGGCCTGAACGTCGGCGGCGGCACCGGCGATCCGCTGTTCGTGACCCGCATCGACGCCGACGCCCGCCAGGTGATCGTCGGCCCGCGCGAGGCGCTGCTGACCCGCGCCCTGACGCTGAAGGAAGACAACTGGCTGGGCGACGAGGCGACGATCGGCGAAGCGGCCGCCAGCGGTCGCGCCGTGCTGGCCCGCGTCCGCTCGACCCGCGAACCGGTCCCCGGCCGCCTGACCACCGTCGACGGGCGGATCGCCGTCGCCCTCGACACGCCGGAAGAAGGCGTCGCCCCGGGCCAGGCCTGCGTCCTCTATGCGCCGGAAGCGCCGAGCCGCGTCCTCGGCGGCGGTTTCATCGAGACGGCGGTCCGAGCCGACTGATCGTTTACCGCGGGACGGTCCGAGGCAATCCGTCGCGGTGGGCGATGTCTTCCAGAACCCTGAAAATTTCGGTCGAACGGCGGTTGTCGAACGCTGCCTCGCGGCGTCCCGGCGGCTGGCGTGCCCACGGCTACTCCAACGCCTCAAAGGGTTTGTGAATCCCTCGGGATTCACTGGGGATTCGGCGATCACGAAAGAGTCATCCGGCCTGTGACTCCATGGCCCGAACTTGCCGCTTGCCCGCGATTCGCAAATCGCCTTAACGATTCTTTCCAGAGGGTCGTTCACCATTAACCAGTCTTAAAGCAGCCCGTCGGCAGTGTGGCCGGTGAGCGCCGGAGGCGGATTCCGCCTTCACACATCTGTTGCCGCGGGAGGGCCGCGGGGAGGGGATCGATGCGCGTACTGTTGATTGAGGATGACAGCGCCACGGCTCAGACCATCGAGTTGATGCTGAAGTCCGAGGGCTTCAACGTCTACACGACGGACCTGGGCGAAGAGGGCGTGGATCTGGGCAAGATCTACGACTACGACCTGATCCTGCTGGACCTGAACCTGCCCGACATGAGCGGCATGGACGTTCTGCGCACGCTGCGGAACGGCAAGATCAACACCCCGATCATGATCCTGTCCGGCTCGTCGGAGATCGACACCAAGGTGAAAACCCTGGGCGGCGGCGCCGACGACTACATGACCAAGCCGTTCCACAAGGACGAGATGGTCGCCCGCATCCACGCCGTGGTGCGCCGCTCGAAGGGCCACGCCCAGGCGGTGATCCAGACCGGCGAGATCGGCGTGAACCTCGACGCCAAGACCGTCGAGGTGAACGGCATGCGGGTCCACCTGACCGGCAAGGAGTACCAGATGCTGGAACTCCTCTCGCTCCGGAAGGGCACGACCCTGACCAAGGAAATGTTCCTGAACCACCTGTACGGCGGCATGGACGAGCCCGAGCTGAAGATCATCGACGTGTTCATCTGCAAGCTGCGCAAGAAGCTGGCGACGGCGTCGGGCGGCAACCACTACATCGAGACGGTCTGGGGCCGCGGCTATGTGCTGCGCGACCCGCAGGAAGGCGTCAGCGCCGCCTGATCGACCCCGGAGCCCTCCTCCGGACGACAAGACGCCCGCCGGGGAACCGGCGGGCGTTTTGCATGGCGGCAGGACGCGGCGACGCGCGCCCTTTCCAGTCAGCGCGTCGGGCGGACCGACGATATGCGGCGGGAGAAGCTGACGCGGTTCAGATCGCGCTCGTCCCGGTCCAGCGTGACACAGCGGCCGCGGTAGTCCTGCTGGTCACAGATCAGCCAGCGGCCGTTGACCCTCGCCGACGCGGCGCGGTTGGCCATCTCCCACTGACCCAGGCTCGGCGCCGCGCGATTGATGGTCGCGCAACGTCCGCCGAAGTTCGGCTGAGTGCAGAGCGTGATCGAGGCGCCGCCTCCCCCGCCGCCGCCGCAGGTCAGCCGACCGTTGACGTTGGCGATGTCGCGGCCATTGCAGGTGCGGGTGTTGATGGACGTGCGAACGCGCTGGCCGCGGCTGTCGCGACAGACGGCGTTGAGCGTCCAGCCCGACATATAGGCCTGGTCGCACGAGGCGCGCCAACTGCCCGGCGGGAGTTGGCTGTCGCCGCCGGCGCAGACGAGACGCCCGTTCCGGTTGGCGATGTCACGACCCGAGCAGCTGCGCGGATCGATCGAGGCGCGCTGCCAGTAGCCACGGCTGTCGCGGCAGTCGGCGAAGAGCGTGCCGTTGACGAGTCGCGCGTCGCGGCAAGACTGGCGGTAGCTGCCTTCGGGAAGGGCGCCGCCGCCGCCGCCCGCGCAGGTCAGCCGGCCGTCATCGTTGGCGATATCGCGGCCTCGACACTGGGCCGGGTCGATGGAGGTGTGGTTCCAGGCGCCGCCGCGGTCGCGACATTCGGCGTGAAGCCGGCCGCTGATCATGACGGCGTTGCGGCACGACTGCCGGTAGCTGCCATCCGGCGTGGCGACGGGCGGACGGGGCGGAAGCGGTCCGGGATTGCCGCAGACGAGACGGCCATTCCTGTTGGCGATGTCGCCGCGGCACTGATCGTAGCGGAGCGAGCTGATCTCCGTGCCGCCGCCGGCCTTGGTGCAGCGTGCCGTCAAGACCTTGCCGCCGTTCTGGGAGTAGGCGCGGGCGTCGCCACAGCTGTCGCGCCAGCTTCCAGGCGGCAGAGGCAGAGACGAGGACTGGGCCAGGGCCGCCACGGCGCAGACGATGGTAGCCGCCGCAGCTGCGAGACCGGCCAGGATTGGCTTGCTCATGATATGTCTTTTCCCTGTTGCTTCCCTCGCGCGCGGCGACGCTAGCATTGCGATCTCGCGGCCCCGTGACAAAGAACCGTGATCCGCGACATCGGTTCCCATTGCCGGACCGGCGCGGGCGTGCATCCTCGCGCCG
Organism: uncultured Caulobacter sp.; assembly: GCA_937925635.1. Classification (GTDB taxonomy): domain Bacteria; phylum Pseudomonadota; class Alphaproteobacteria; order Caulobacterales; family Caulobacteraceae; genus Caulobacter. The sequence continues at coordinate 44,912 of CALALX010000003.1, read as the reverse complement.
AACGGGGGACACGACGATGATGCGGACCATCGCGCTCGCGGTGACACTGGTCGGCGCCCTGGTGCTGGCTTGGCTGGGAACACGGACGCCCGTCCCGCGGGCCGTCAATGCGCCGGCGGCGGGCTTCTCGGCTGGGCGAGCCCTCGTCGACATCGAGACGATCGCCCAACGCCCCCATCCGCTCGGGTCGGCCGACCACGATCGCGTCCGTGACTATGTCAGGGCGCGGATGACCTCGCTCGGCCTTTCGCCGACGGTGCAGTCCGGGCAGGCGGTCGAGCGGCGGGCCTGGGGCGAGGACCTGTGGATCGTCGGCGGCGCCGTCGAGAACATCGTCGGGGTCCTGCCGGGCCGGGACCGCACCCTGCCCGCTCTGGCGCTGATGGCGCACTACGACAGCGTGCCCGGCTCGCCCGGGGCCGCCGACGACGCGACCGGCGTCGCCGCCATCCTGGAAACCATCCGCGCCCTCAAGGCCCGGGGAACGCCCGAGCGCGACGTCATCGTGCTGATCACCGACGGCGAGGAGGCGGGCCTGCTCGGCGCCCGCGCCTTCTTTTCAGAGCATCCGCTTCGCGAGCGGATCGGCCTGCTGATCAATCTCGAGGCCCGCGGCAACGGCGGCCGGGCCAACATGTTCCAGACCGGTCCGGACAATGGCGCCGTCGTCACCGCCTTCGCCAGGACCGCCAGCGCGCCGGTGAGCAACTCGCTGGCCGTCTTCCTTTATGAGAACATGCCCAACGACACTGACTTCTCCATCTCCAAGGAAGCGGGCGTCCCCGGGCTGAACTTCGCCTTCATCGGCCGGCAGTTCGACTATCATGCCGCCACCGCCACCGTGGCCAACCTCGACAAGGGCTCCGTGCAGCATATCGGCGACCAGACCCTCGCCGCCGCGTCTGGTTTCGCCTTCGCCAAGTCCCTGCCCGGCAAGGCCCCGGACGCGGTCTACAGCCAGACCTTCGGCGACCATGTGCTGGCCTATCCGGCGTGGGGCGGCTGGATCCTGATCGCAGCCATCGCCGGCGCCCTGGCCTGGGCGGCGCGGCGCGGCGGCCTTGGCCGCGGCGACTGGCGCGGCGTGCTGCGCGGCGCGGGCGCGGCGGTGCTGGTCCTCACGGGAACGGCCCTGGCCCTGCACCTGGCGCGTCGCGCCACCGGCGTCGACTTCGGCTTCATGGGCCAGCGGCCGTTGCTGGCCCAATGGGCGCTATGGGAGACGACCCTGGCGATCATCGCGATCGGCATGCTGCTTCTGATCCCGGCCATGCTCGGACGCGGCGAGCGGCGCTGGCCTCCCGTCGTCTCGGCCCTGCTCGGGGGCGTGTTCTGCCAACTGCTCGGCGGTTGGGATCTCGTCGGGGGCGTTCTCGCCATGGCCTCGGCGGGGCTGGCGGCGGCGGTCTTCGGCAAACCGGAGAAGATCGAGCACGCCTGGCCGGGCGTGCTGGCCGTGGGCTTCGTGCTGGCGCTGGGCCTGCAGATCGCCCAGCCCACCGTGGCCGTGATCGTCGCCTGGCCGCTGGCCCTGGCCGCGCTGGCGGCGCTGGCGACCGACTTCGGCACGCGTCTCGATCGCCTGCGTCTGGCCGCCCTTGCCCTCCTCGCGATCCTGGCGGGCGGCTGGCTAGCCGTCTACTTTCACGGGGTCGCCCAGGGTCTGGACCTGCCGGCGATCCTCGGACTCCTGGTCTTTCTCGCCTCGATCGCGGCCTGGCCGCTGGCGGCCCGCGACGGTCGCGGAGCTCTGGTCCCGGCCCTGGTGGTGCTCGCCATCGGCGCGGCGCTGGTCGGCGCCGTGCGCTTCCGGGATCCCTGGACCGAGCGACATCCGATGGCGACCAGCGTCTTCCATGTCACCGAAGCCGCGACCGGCAAGGCGTGGCGCGTCTCGACGACGCCCGACCTCGACGACTGGTCTCGCGCGGCGATCACGGCCGACGGCGGCAAGGTCGAGCAGGCGGCGTTCCCGCCCTTCGCGCGGGGCAAGGCCTGGCGGGCTCCCGCCGGCGCCGGCGCGCCGACGACGGGCCTGTCGGTGTCTCGAACGCCAGCAGGCGAGATCGTCGTCGAGGGCGTGGCCGACGGACGGCTGGTCATGATCGAGGTCGAGAGCGATCCGGTCATGGCCGCCGCCGTCAACGGTCGGCCGGTCGCCGTCTCACGGGATGACCCGGAGAACCAGGACGCGACACCCTCGGGACGATCGCGGACGCGCCTGCGGTGGCAATCCGACCCCGGCCCGATCAAGCTGGTGCTTGCGGTCGGCCGCGGACCGGCGAAGGTCGACTGGGCCGTCGTGTCGGAGGGTTGGCCGGCGGGGGCGAAGCCGCTGCCGCCGCGTCCGGCCAACGTCATGCCCTTCGACGTATCCGACTCGGGAGCCGTGTTCGGAGCGATCGCCCTGCCCTGACAATCAGGCCGCGTCGTAGGCCGCCTTCAGCCAGCCTCTCACCTCGCTGTCGAAGGCCGCCGCGTCCTCGAGCCGGACGCGATGGCTGACCATGGCGTTCCAGGAGCCGGAGGCTTCCAGCCGGCCGGACGGCGTGACGCCCTTGAGTTGGAGGCCCAGGTCCATGCGGGTCTTCCTGGAGGGCTGGATCAGCGCGAACTGCTTGGAGCGCCGCACCGAGACGTTGGCCTTCTTCGGCGCGATCTCGACATCACCGCCCAGGCCCTTCACCCAGGCCTCGATCACGTCGTAGAGCGGTCGCAGCGCCGCCTTTTCGCCAGCGAAGACGGCCGCGACGGCGTCTTCTTCCGAAGCCTCGCGGGTCAGGCCGCCGCGAGACTCCAGCGCGACCAGATTGGCGTAGCCGTGGCCCAGGCCGTGCTCGCTCTTCAGCCAGGCGACGATCTGACCGTGCTTCTCGTGTCCCGAGGTGTTCGCGAGGTCCGCCCAGTCGCCCAGATTGCGCCCTGTCTTCTCCTCGAGATTGCGGATCATGGTGCGCGTCGCGTCGTCGAGGCTGGCCATCGGCGTATCTCCGTTATGCGTTGATTGAATGATCAATCAAGGGGCGCCGTCAAGCCGGCCCTTGACGGCCGCATATATTTCCTTATTTCTCGAATTATCGATTTTTGGAGACCGCCATGAAGCGCCTGCACCTGCATATCGCCGTCGAGGACCTCGACCGTTCGATCGGCTTCTACTCCACCCTGTTCGGCGCCGAGCCGAGCGTGGTGAAGGACGACTACGCCAAGTGGATGCTCGAGGACCCGCGCGTGAACCTCGCCATCTCGCGGCGCGGGCGGGCGGCCGGCATCGACCACGTCGGTGTCCAGGCCGACACCGGCCCGGAACTCGCCGAGATCGCCACGCGCCTGAAGGCCGCCGGCGAGACGACCTTCGATCAGGAGGCGACCACCTGCTGTTACGCCAAGTCGGACAAGAGCTGGGTCGTCGACCCCTCGGGCGTGCGCTGGGAGACCTTCCACACCACCGGCGAGGCCACGACCTACGGCGAAGGCGAGCCCGCCGCCCTGCTCGCGGCGGCCGGTCAGGCCGAAGCCCCTCGCGCCGCCTGCTGCGGTTAAGGGTCACGACGGCGTCATTGAATTCCGATATTCTGGAATCATGGAACAGATTGACGCCGTCACCGCCCTTTCCGCGCTCGCCCACGCTGGCCGGCTGGAGGTCTTCCGACTGCTGGTGAAGGCCGGCCCCGAGGGGCTCGCCGCCGGCAAGATCGCCGAGGCCACCGGCACCCTGCCCAACACCCTGTCGTCCGGCCTGACCATCCTCAGCCACGCGGGCCTGATCCGGTCGCGGCGCGAGGGTCGATCAGTCATCTACAGCGCCGACTACGGCGCGATGAGCGGTCTGCTGACCTTCCTGATGGAGGATTGCTGTTCCGGCGAGCCGGCCATCTGCGCGCCGCTGGCAGAGATCGCCAGGGCAACCGGCTGCGGCGCGGAGGGTTGCGCGTGAGCCACAACGTGCTCTTCCTCTGCACCGGCAACTCGGCCCGGTCGATCCTGGCCGAGTCGATCCTCAACCGACTGGGCGCCGGACGGTTCATGGCCTTTTCGGCGGGATCGATGCCGACCGGAAAGGTCAATCCCCACGCCCTGAGCCTGCTGCAGCGTTTCAACTACCCTGTCGGGCATCTGCGCTCCAAGTCGTGGGAAGAGTTCGACCGGTCCCATAATCCGGACGCGCCCGAGCTGCACTTCGTGTTCACCGTCTGTGACAACGCCGCCGGCGAGGTCTGTCCGATCTGGCCGGGACAGCCCATGACGGCCCACTGGGGGGCGCCCGATCCCGCGGCCGTCCAGGGCAGCGAAGCGGAAATCGCGGCGGCCTTCGCCGACACTTACGGCCGGCTGCACAACCGGCTTGAGCTGTTCACCAACCTGCCGATGGCCAGCCTCGACCGGCTGACGCTCCAGGCCCGGCTCGACCGCATCGGCGAGAACTGACCATGTCGATCTTCGAACGCTTCCTGACCCTGTGGGTCGCGCTCTGCATCGTGGCGGGCATCACGCTCGGCCACGTCTTCCCGGCCGCCTTCCAGGCTGTCGGGGGGCTCGAGATGGCCCAGGTCAACCTTCCAGTGGCCGGCCTGATCTGGCTCATGATCATTCCGATGCTGATGAAGATCGACTTCGCCGCGATGCGCGAGGTCGGCCGCCACTGGCGCGGCATCGGCGTCACCCTGTTCATCAACTGGGCGGTCAAGCCGTTCTCGATGGCGCTGTTGGCCTGGCTGTTCATCGGCGTGCTCTTCCGGCCTTGGCTGCCGGCCGGGCAGATCGACAGCTACATCGCCGGCCTGATCATCCTGGCGGCGGCGCCCTGCACCGCCATGGTGTTCGTCTGGAGCAACCTGACCCGGGGAGAGCCCAACTTCACGCTGAGCCAGGTGGCGCTGAACGACGCCATCATGGTGGTGGCCTTCGCCCCGATCGTCGCCCTCCTGCTGGGCCTCTCCGCGATCACCGTCCCCTGGGAGACCCTGCTGCTGTCGGTCGGGCTCTATATCGTGGCGCCCGTCATCATCGCCCAGGTCCTGCGCAAGCTGCTCCTGGCGAGGGGAGAGGCAGCCATGCAGTCCGCGCTGGCGAAGCTGGGGCCGGTGTCGATCATGGCCCTGCTCGCGACCTTGGTGCTGCTGTTCGCCTTCCAGGGTGAACAGATCATCGCCCAGCCGCTGATCATCGCCCTGCTCGCGGTCCCGATCCTGATCCAGGTCTATTTCAACGCGGGCATCGCCTACCTGCTGAACCGGGCGACCGGCGAGGCGCATTGCGTGGCCGGCCCCTCGGCCCTGATCGGGGCCAGCAACTTCTTCGAACTGGCGGTGGCGGCGGCGATCAGCCTCTTCGGCTTCAAGTCCGGGGCCGCGTTGGCCACCGTGGTCGGGGTCCTGGTCGAGGTGCCGGTCATGCTGACGGTGGTCGCCATCGTCAACCGGAGCAAGGACTGGTACGAGCGCCCCGCCCGCTTGAAGGAAAAGGCCGCGCCATGACCGTCACCATCTTCCACAATCCCGCCTGCGGCACCTCGCGCAATACGCTGGCCGCCATCCGGCAATCCGGCGTCGAGCCGACCGTCGTCGAATACCTGAAGACCGGTTGGACCCGGCCGCAGCTCGAGGATCTGCTGGCCAAGCTGGGGAAGGGCCCGCGAGATATCCTTCGCGTGAAGGGCACGCCGGCCGCCGAACTCGGGCTGACCGATCCGGCGACAAGCGACGCGGCGATCCTGGAAGCCATGGTCGCCCATCCGATCCTGGTCGAACGCCCCATCGTGACCAGCCCCCGGGGCGCGGTGCTGTCGCGGCCTTCGGAGGCCGTCTTCGCCATCCTCGACACGCCTCCCGCAGCGTTCGTCAAGGAGGACGGCGAGCGAGTCGTCCCCGGGAATGCGCCCCAGGGGTGAGCCGACGTGACAAATCGGCCGAAGCACCGAATATTGCTTGCGCTTAACGTCCGGGGTCCGGCATGAACCGGCCCGACAGTTGCTGGGGGGCTACCCAGCCGTGTCATTCTGACGCTTGCGGCATCGTCAACGACGGGGGACCGATGCAGGAGTTTGATCCCAGGCGCCCGACGCTTCGCTTCGCGCCGAAGATCCTTGTGGCTGTCGTGGGGTTCGCCGCCCTCGGCCTCGGCTGGAAGTTGACCGCGGGTCCGCAGATCGCCGTCAGCCAGCCGCTCGACCCGGCCGCCATGGCGGCTCTGCAGCACGCCGCCTTCGCCGAAGCCGAGGCCCAACCCGGATTCGGTCATGGCCAGAACGTCAACGTCGAAGTCCGGCCGGGCGAGACCCTGACCGCCGCCGTCGCCCGCAGCGGCGTGGCTGACGCGGAGGCTCGCGATGTCGTCGGCGTGCTCAGCCAGTCGATCGACACCGTCAACATCAAGGCCGGCATGGACTTCGTGGCCTCGGTCGCACGTCCGCTGGACCGTCGTGGGCCTGCTCGCCTGATCGGCCTGTCGATGCGCACCGACGCGGCCAAGACCATCACTGTCTCGCGCACCTTCGACGGCGCGCTGCGCCTGCGCGAACTGGAAGAGAAGGTCCGGGCCGAGACCACGGTCGCCTGCGGCAAGATGGACGGCTCGTTCCACGAGAGCGCCGCCGCGATCGGCGCCAATTCGGCCATCGTCGCCGAGGCGTCCAAGCTGTTCGCCCACAAGATCGACTTCTCGCGCGACATCAAGGCCGGCGATCCGTTCTGCCTGGTGTTCGATCGCAAGGTCACCGAGAGCGGCCGCACCGTCGAAGCCAGCGGCCTGCAGTACGCCGAGATCAAGGGCCAGCGGTTCTATGGGTTCACCAACGTCGCCGGGAAGAAGACCTTCCTCGACAGCGTCGGCAAGACCATCAAGAGCATGCTGCTGCGCACGCCGGTCGACGGCGCCCGCATCACCTCGCGCTTCGGCATCCGCCGCCACCCGATCCTGGGCTATACCAAGATGCACCAGGGCATCGACTTCGGGGCCGGCACGGGCACGCCCGTCCTGGCCGCCGGCGACGGCGTGGTCATCGAGGCCCGACGCTGGGGCGGCTACGGCAACTGGGTGCGAATCCGGCACGCCGACGGCTGGGAGACCGGCTATGCGCACCTGTCGCGCTACGCCAAGGGCCTGAAGGCCGGCCATCGCGTCAGCCAGGGCCAGGTCATCGCCTACGTCGGCTCCACCGGCGCTTCGACCGGCCCGCACCTGCACTATGAAATCTGGCGCCGGGGCGTGCGCGTGAACCCGATGGGCCAGAAGTTCGCCATCGGCGTCTCGCAGGATCCGCGCGACGTGGCCGCCTTCAAGGCGTCCAAGGCTCGCCTCGACACCCTGCTGGCGCCGCGCCGCGCCGCGATCGGCGCGCCGGCGACCGACGGCGCGACCGCGGCCGGCAAGAAGCTGGCCAAGGCCGATTTCAAGGCCGCCGCCCCGGCTCTGCGCCCGCGCGCGGGGTAGCAACCAAACGGGCGTCATGGCCCGGCTCGTCCGGGCCACCCATGCCTGATGACAGAAGCGAGAGGGCGCGGAGCGATCCGCGCCCTTCTTGCACGCACGGTGTTCTTGGGTGGCCCGAACAAATCGGGCCATGACGGGATGGAGGTGGGGCGTGACGCGACGCCCCCGGGGCGCTAGAGAGACCGCCCTCCGTTCCTCTTCCCAGGTTCCCGTCCCTTGCGACTCCCCCAGGCCCGTCTCGACCAGGTGCTCGACCGCTTTCGCGAGATCGAGGCGCGCATGGGCGCGGCCACGGAGGGAAGCGAGATCGTTAAGCTGTCCAAGGAGCACGCCGAGCTGAAGCCGGTCGCCGAGGCGGTGATGGCGGTGCAGAAGGCGCAGTCCGAACGGCCCGAGCTCGAGGCCATGGCGGCCGACCCGGACCCGGACATCTCGGAACTGGCCCGCGACGAGCTTGAGCGGCTGGACGAGCGCCTGCCCGAGATGGAACGGGCTGTGGCCCTGCTGCTGGCGCCCCGCGACAAGGACGAGAACGCGTCGGCCATTCTCGAGGTCCGCGCCGGCACCGGCGGCGACGAGGCCGCCCTGTTCGCCGGCGACCTGTTCCGCATGTACCAGCGCTACGCCGCCACCAAAGGCTGGCGCGTGGAGGTCGACAGCGTCTCCGAGAGCGAAATGGGCGGCTACAAGGAGATCATCGCCTCGATCACCGGCGACGGCGTGTTCGGCCGGCTGAAGTTCGAGAGCGGCGTGCACCGCGTGCAGCGCGTGCCGGAGACCGAGGCCCAGGGTCGTATCCACACCTCGGCGGCCACGGTCGCGGTGCTGCCCGAGGCCGAGGACGTCGACATCGTCATCAACGACGCCGACCTGCGCATCGACACCTACCGATCCAGCGGGGCCGGCGGCCAGCACGTCAACAAGACCGACTCCGCCGTGCGCATCACCCACCTGCCGACGGGCGTGGTGGTGACCAGCTCCGAAAAGAGCCAGCACGAGAACCGCCGCAAGGCGATGGCCAACCTCAAGGCCCGGCTCTATGACCTGCAGCGCCAGGCGCTGGATGACGCCCGCTCCGACGCCCGCAAGAGCCAGGTCGGCAGCGGCGACCGCTCCGAGCGCATCCGCACCTACAACTTCCCCCAGGGCCGGGTCACCGATCACCGCATCAACCTGACCCTCTACAACCTGGACAAGGTGATGGAGGGCGGCGCGCTGGATGACGTGATCAACCCGCTGATCGCCGAGGACCAGGCCGCGCGGCTGGCGGCGCTGGAAGACGAGTTCAACTAAGCCGCCCGCCGCGCCGCCAGCACGGCGAAGGCTGAACGGATGACGCTGTCGGGCGTCAGTTCCGGCGTCAGGAAGCGCTGGAACAGCAGGCCCTCGATCATGGCGTTGATCACCCGCACCAGCGTCTCCGCCGGCATCGGCAACTGGTCCTCGCGCCAGTTGGCCCTGAACCAGGCGGCGCCGGCGTCGTAGCCGGGCGCCACGGCGTCGCGGAACCGCTCGCGCACCTCCTCGTGGCGCAGGGCGTAGGCGCGGAACGTCAGGGCCCCGACCGCGCTCTCCCGCCGCTCGCGGGCGGCCGCGATCACCGCGTCCGCGACAGCGTCCATCATCTCCGCGAAGCTGCAGCCCGGGCGGAAGACGGGTCGGATCTGCGTCCACTGGCGCTCCGCCAGGGCCATGAACAGTTCATCCCGATTGCGGAAGTTGCCGTAGATGGCGCCGGTGGTCATGCCCGCCTGCTCGGCGATCGCCTGCAGCGTGGTCGCCTCGAAGCCGTCGCGGCGCGTCAGTTCCAGCGCGGCGTCCAGCAGCGCCGCGCGGGTTCGCGCCCGCTTGTCGCCCTTCGGCCGGCGGCGAGGCGACGATTCCAACGCTTCTGCGGTCATGACGCGACCATAGTCCGGAATTTTGTAATTCTATTATTTTATAATAGGGCCACTTTCGGGGAGCGGTCATGGACGCCATCGAGACGCAACTGCGGGCCTTTGTCGACGGGGGCCAGATCGCCGGCGCCGCCGCGCTGGTCTGGCGAGACCGTGTGGTCCATGCGGCGGCCGTCGGGCTGCGCGACCGCGAGGCGGGCCTGCCCATGCAGCGGGACACGATCTTCCGCATCGCCTCGATGAGCAAACCGATCACCGCGACGGCCGCGCTGTCGCTGTATGACGAAGGCCGATTCGCGCTCGATGACCCGATCACCCGTTGGGCGCCCGAGTTCGCCGACATGCGTGTGCTGCGCTCGCCGGAGGGCGCGCTGGACGACACCGTTCCGGCCGAGCGGTCGATCACCATGCTGGACCTGCTGACCCATCGGTCCGGGATCACCGTCGGCGGCTTCCACAGCGGGCCGATCGCGGCGGCCTATGCCGGCGCCTTCGGTATGGACATCGACAGCCCGCGATCGCCGGACGACTGGATCGCGGCCATGGCCGGCCTGCCGCTGATCGACCAGCCGGGCGCCAACTTCCACTACGGCTTCTCAAGCGAGTTGCTGGGACTGCTCATCGCCCGGATCGCCGGCCAGAGCCTCGGCGAGCTGCTGGCCGAGCGCATCTTTCGGCCGCTGGGCATGGCCGACACGGGCTTCATCGTACCGCAGGGAAAGCATCACCGCCGCGCAAGGCTCTACGGCTTCGACGACGAGGGTCGGCTTGAGCACCGGCCGGTGCACCCGCCGGAAGGCCCGGCCTTCCTGGCTGAGCGTCCCGTTGGCCTGACGTTCGAGTCCGGCGGCGCCGGCCTCTGGTCCACGGTCGACGACTACCTGAAGTTCGCGCGGATGTTCGTCGGAGATGGGGCCGTCGACGGCGTGCGGCTGCTGAAGGTCGAGACCGTGCGGCGAATGACCACCAACCATCTGACGCCGGAGCAGGTCGAGAGCGCGACACTGCTCGGCCTGCCGGTCTTCTCGGGCCAGGGCTTCGGCCTTGGACTGGCGGTGGTGACCGATCCGGCGAGGGCGGACGTCCAGCGCGGCAAGGGCGGCGTGGGCGCCGTGGCCTGGCCTGGCGCGTATGGCGGCTGGTGGCAGGCGGACCCGACGGACGGCTCGGTCATGGTCTTCCTGGCCCAGAACGCGATCGACTTCGACAAGGCGGCGATGGGCGTCGGCCTCGGCGTCTACGGCGCCATCGCCCGATTCCACGCGCTGGCGTCGGAGACCTGAGCCGGGGGATGGCAGATCATCAACGGGAGGCCTGGCGGGGGCTCCACCCGCGCCGTCCTGGGGTTCTCGCGGACGGGGCGGCCGGCGCCGGCGCTCGCCCGGATCGTCTCGCGCGGGTGCAGCGGCCTGCCGACGGTGTCGCCCATCGCGGATGAGTGCCGCCGAAAGCTCCCGCGTTCCGGGGTTGCCGCGACGGCGTCGCTGGGGCAGTGACGGATCATGGCCGCCCGCATCACCGCCCTCTATCGCCATCCCGTGAAGGGCTTCACGCCGGAACGGCTGGCCAGCGCCGATCTGGCCGTGGGCGAAGGTTTTCCGGGCGACCGGCTTTACGCCGTCGAGGTAGGGCCGAGCGGATTCGATCCGGAGACCCCGGCGTTCGTCTCCAAGATGAAGTTCGCGGTGTTGGCGCGGATCGCGGATGTGGCCAAGGCGCGCACGACCTATGACGACGTCACAGGCGTTTTCTCCGCCCGCGCCGACGGCCTGCCGGACATTGCCGCGCCGCTGACGACCTCGGCCGGGCGCGAGGCCTTCGCCAACTGGTTGACGACCCTGCTCGGCGAAGAGGCCGACGCTCCGCTGAAGGTTGTGGTCGCGCCGGGGTCGTGGCGCTTCACCGACCACCCGCTGGGCCACGTTTCGATCATCAACCTGGCCAGCGTCCGCGACCTCGAGCAGCGGATCGGGCGGCCGCTCGACCCGCTGCGTTTCCGCGCCAACCTCTACGTCGAGGGCTGGGAGCCCTGGGTCGAGAACCATTGGCAAGGCAAGGCGCTGCGCATCGGCGGCGCGACGACCACGGTCTTCAAACCGATCGTCCGCTGCGTCGCCACCCATGTCGATCCGGTCACCGCCGCGCGCGACATCGACGTGGTCAAGGCGCTGTTCGACAACTACGGCCACGCCCTGTGCGGAATCTATGTCCAGACGACCGCCGCCGGACGGATCGTCGAGGGCGACGCCCTGGAGCTGATCTGATGTCGACCCTGGTCAAGACCTGGAAGGCCGGCCGTGAGACGCTGGAGACCGGCGGCATCGACCAGCCGGTGATCGACGCTCGCCTGCTGCTCGAGGCCGCGGCGGGGGTGACTCGGGTGGAGATCATCACCGATCCGCACCGGATGCTGACCGCCGAACAGATGGAGACCTACGACGGCTACATCGCACGCCGCCTGCGCCGCGAGCCGGTCAGCCATATCCTGGGGCGCAAGGGCTTCTGGAAGATCATGCTGGGCGTGACGAAGGACGTCCTCACGCCGCGTCCCGATACCGAAGTGATCGTCGACGAGGCCCTGAAGGCCTTTCCCGAGCACATGGCCTTTAATGTGCTGGACCTGGGCGTCGGCTCCGGCGCCATCCTGCTGGCCATCCTGGCCGAACGGCCCGCCGCCAAGGGTCTCGGCATCGACATTTCCGAAGAGGCGTTGGCCGTGGCGCGCGAGAACGCCGCCAACCTGGATCTGAACAATCGCCTGGCGCTGCTGCGAGGAGACTGGACGGCCGGATTGGGCGACGCGACCTTCGACCTGGTGGTCTCCAACCCGCCCTACATCGCCACCGACGAGATCGAGACCCTCGACCCGGAGGTGCGCGACCACGAGCCGCGGCTGGCCCTCGACGGCGGACCGGACGGTCTTGATCCGTACCGCGTGCTGGCGCCGGAGATCCTGCGCGTGCTCAAGCCCGGCGGCCTGTTCGCCGTGGAGATCGGCCATACCCAGTCGGCGCAGGTCGAGGCTCTCTTTCGCGCGGCCGGAGCCAGCGGCGTCCGGACCATCAAGGACCTCGCCCTGCGGGACCGGGTTGTCGCGGGCGCGAAAAACCCCTTGGAAACATAGGACCGAAGCGCTACATCTCGACTCGTTCCCATCCAGATCGCCGTAGATCGAAAGTCTCGACGACGGACGCGCGAAGCCTTGCCAGGCCGGATCGCAGCGCTGGAAAGCCGGGCGGGAACATCAGAACAGCGTCTTCGAGAACAACAAACCGGGCCAATGCGCCCGCATAGGTCTCCAGAACCAGCCGGCGAGGTCCGTTCCACGGGGTCCGCCGCAGTGCAGGTCGAAGGGTAAGATGAGAGATTTCAAGGGTATGAAGCGTCAGCGCGGTCGCAATCGCGGCGGTGGCGGCGGCAACAAGCCCCAGCAGAACGCCAATCGGGCGTTCGAGTCCAACGGCCCCGAGGGCGTGAAGGTCCGCGGCGCGGCCCAGGGCGTCTTCGAGAAATACCAGCAGCTCGCGCGCGACGCGTCGTCGGCCGGCGACCGGGTGCTGGCCGAAAACTACCTGCAGCACGCCGAACACTATTTCCGCACGCTGCGCGCGATGCAGCCCCACCGTCCGGTCGCCGACATCGTCGGCCGCGAGCAGTTCGCCTCGGGCTTCGACATCGACTTCGAGGCCGAGCCGGAAGAACTGCCGGAAGCCCCGGCCGAGGCGGCTGAAGCCGCCGAGGGCGAGGGCGGCGAGGGCAGCCAGCGTGAAGGCCGCGACAGCCAGCGTTTCGAGGGCCGTCGCGATCGGGACCGCTTCGAGAACCGGCGCGACCGGGACGACCGGCCCCGCGACCGTGACCGGGACCGGGACCGGGACGATCGTCCTCGCGATGACCGTCCTCGCGACGAGCGCCCGCGCGACGACCGTCCGCGGGAGGATCGCGGCGAAGGCGGCGGCCGCCGGGATCGGTGGCGCGACCGCGACCGTGATCGCCAGGAGCGCGCCGCCGAGGCGCCGCGCGATCCCCTGGCCGTGATCGAGCCGCAAGCCGCGCCGCTGCCCGCCGAACCGTCCTCGGAAGAGTCACCGCGCCTGCGCGGTCAGGACGGCGCCGTGAGCGAGCTGCCGGCCTTCCTGGGCCGCCCCGCCCAAGCCGAAGAGACGAGCGAACCTAAAAAGCCGCGCCGTCGGCGTGCGCCGCGCAGCTTCGAGGGCGGCGAAGGCGCGCCGGCCGAGACCGAGGAAGCCTGAGACGGGCTAGCGAGGCTGAGGCGGCGACGACGCCAGGGCCGCAGCCTTCTCGAAGGCGGATAGCAATGCCGGCACGCAGCAGGCGTTGAGGAAGTGGTCGCCGCCCGGCACCTCGACCAGCTGCGTGCGGCCGGCCGGTCCTCCATCCCTTGCGATCGTACGCGCCGAGGCGACCGGTACGAAGTCGTCAGCGTCGCCGTGGACGACCAGCACCGGGACGGTCAGTCCCTTCAGCGCCGCGCGGGCTGCGGGCAGCTGCGCGGCCTGCCCCCTCACCTCGGCGATCGAGTTCTTCAGATCACGCGGCAACATCGGCCGCACCAAGCCGCCGAGGCCGGTAAGCCGCTGCGCCGTCTCGCCGCGCTCGCCGAAGAAGGGGCTGACCAGCACCAACGCCTGCACCTTGCCGGGATGGCGCTGGGCCATCAGGGCGGCGATCGGCGCGCCGTAGGACTGACCGACCAGGATCACCTTCTGGCCTGGCGCCGCCTCTAGCAGCGGGCTGAGCGCGTCCGCCTGGTCGACGATTGATCCCACCACGCCGTCCGGCTGGCTCATGGCGAACCCCGGTCGGTCTGCGACGACCATGGTGTAGTCCTTCGGCAAGGCCGCCAGCGTCGGAGCCCAATACTCCGACCAGGACGGCGTGCCGGTGACGATGACGACCTTCCACGGCGCGTCGCGTGGCGTGCGCAACGCCGACAGCGTCCAGGGATGGCCGCCGGCCTGGAAGGCGTAGCGCTGCATGGTCGTGGGCGGATAGTCGCCCGATGTCGGGAACCGCTCCGCGCTGACCGTGCAGCCGGCGATCAGAACCGACAGCGCCAAGGGTGCGGACAGGCGAAACGAGCGGGCCATCGGAGCCTCCGTTTTCCGGAGAGCCTATGACCCGCTCGCGACAGTTTGAAGTTAAGCCTTGGTCATGCGGGAGGCGGCCGGCCCCTACTCCGCCGCCACGCGCACGTCGGAAATGACCATGTTCGCGAGACGGCCGCGGATCAGATCCTCGGCCTCGCTGACGATGCGATCGACCAGCTCTTGCACCGTCGGAATGTCGTGGATCAACCCCTGGACCATGCCGGCCGACCAGATGCCGCCGTTGGTGTCGCCGTTGGCGAGGGCGTCGCGGCCGCGCGTGCCGGCGACCAGGTGCTGGATGTCCTCGAACTTGGCCCCGCCGGCGCGCTCTATCTCGACCACCGCCTGGCTGACCTCATTGCGCATCACCCGGGCGGTGTTGTGCATGGTGCGGAAGATCAGGTCCGTCTGGCGCTCGTCGTTGGCGACCATCTGTTCCTTGAAGGCCATGGGGATCGGCGCTTCCTGGGTGACGCAGAAGCGGGTGCCCATGTTGACCCCGTCGGCGCCCAGCGCCAGGGCCGCGACCAGGCCGCGGGCGTCGGCGATGCCGCCCGAGGCGAGCATCGGGATCTTCACCTTGTCCGCCGCGGCGGCGATCAGGATCAGGCCGGGGATGTCGTCCTCGCCGGGGTGACCGGCGCATTCGAAGCCGTCGATCGAGATGGCGTCAACGCCCATCCGCTCCGCCGACAGGGCGTGACGGACGGCGGTGCATTTGTGGATCACCTTGATGCCGTGGGCCTTGAAGTCATCGACATGCTCCTGCGGCTTGTAGCCGGCGGTCTCGACGGCCTTGACGCCGCTCTCGATGATCGCGGCGCGGTACTCGGCATAGGGCGGCGGCTTGATGGCCGGCAGGATGGTCAGGTTCACGCCGAACGGCTTGTCGGTCATGTCCTTGGTGCGCTGGATTTCCTTGGCCAGGTCTTCCGGCGTCGGCTGGGTCAGGGCGGTGATGAAGCCCAGCGCGCCGGCGTTGGCCACGGCGGCGACCAGCTCGGCCTTGCCGACCCACTGCATGCCGCCCTGGGCGATCGGATGCTCGACCCCGAACAGTTCGGTGAAGCGGGTCTTGATGGCCATGGTTTCTCTCCCAAACGGCTGTTTGGAAGATACTCAGACACGTCACCCGACGTCAGGCAATAGGCCGTGGCGGGCGCTCAGGCAGCCGGCTTTCGTGTCCGTTCGACGACCTGAGCCAGGCCATCGAGCACCGCCTTGCGGGCGGCCGGCGGTTGATCCTCGGCGAACAGCAGCCGCAGCGAGGCGGCATGCACCTTGAGCGGCGGCAGCTCCAGGGTCCCGGACCGCTTCTGGCGGTCGGACAGCTCGCAGAGGCTGAAGGCGGCGGCGCACATATCCTCGAAGCCGAAGGGACCGGCGGTGTCGGAAATGCGGGTGGCCAGGAAGTAGACTGTCTCAAGCCACGCCTGGACGGCCTCATCGGCCGGCGGCGACGCCAGCACCGCGTCCAGCTCGTCGAGCGCGGCGGTCACGATCGTCATCGCTTCGGCGCGGAACTCCCGTGTCTCGAAGGCGGCCGCCTCGAGCGCCGCGCCGACCGTCGTCCCGCCGGGCTGATTGACCAGCCGCGACAGCTTCGAGCGGCGCATGACCCAGGTGACGCCGCTCATGCCTTCAACCTTCCATCTTCGAGGCTTTCGAGCCCCCCCTGGCTCAGAATGTCCGCCCGGCGCTCGGCGACGCCCTCTGGCGGGCCCAGCTCCCTGAATCGGCGGTCAGGGCCGGAGTAGGTGCTCGTTTCCAGCATGCCGCGGACGTCCTTGGCGACCCACAGAATCCGATCCAGTAACAAGGCGGCCGTCAGCGGGCGGGCGACGATGAAGTTGGCGCCGCAGTCGCGGGCCTTGGCGACCTTGGACTCGGGCGTGTGGCCGCTGACCATCAGGGCTGGCGACCAGGCGTTGTCGAGGCCGGAGCGACGCAGCCAGCGGACCAGATCGTAGCCGTCCTTGCCCGGCATCTCGGCGTCGACGATCACAAGATCGACAGGATGCGCCTTCAGCGTCGTCATCGCCTCGTCGGCGGACTCGCACGAGTAGCGGGTGCGCACGCCGAACCCGAGCAGCATCTGGGTGGTGAGGCGCAGGGAGAACGACTCGTCGTCCACGACCATGACCACGGCCTTGGACAGATTGAACACGGCGCTCGGGTTGAGGCTCGGCCCCGCCTTCCTCTCCCCCGGTTCGATGGATTCCGGCACGCCGCGCTCCTGCCCCTGTCGCAGGCTATCGGCGGGTGGTTAATGCAACGGGTAGGCTCAGGGCCTGCGACAATCTGGCGCCCGGGCCCGGCGTCACGACCGGTGCTTGGCGCCGGCGACTGCTCGCCCTAGAGTCGTGCCGGGCAGTAGGGGGCGTTCATGGATCTGCAGAGTACGAGCCGATCGTTCACGGTCGGCGGCGCGTTCGCGCACGCGTTCGGCATCATCGCCCACAACTTCGTCGTCTTCACGGTCATCCAGATGGCCGCATGGATCGCGCTCGGCGCGGTGCAGCTGCTCGCCTACCTGGGCGGCGCGTTCGCCGAAGGCCAGCCTGCCACGGCGCTGACCGTCGCCGGAGTCATATTCGCGATCATCGCCGGGGTCTTCTGGATCGGCCTGAGCCAGGCGCTAGGCGCCTACGGCGGCCTCTGCCGCCTGGAAGGGCGAAAGGCCGGCCTCAAGGACGCCTGGTCCGCCGGCTGGCGGTACGCCTTCCCGTCTGGTTTCATCGTCATTCTGACCCTCATCGCCACCTACATCGGCACCCTCTTTTTCATCTTCCCGGGCATTCTCGTGGCGGTGTTCTTCTGCATGACGGTGCCTGCCTTGGTGATCGACAAGGCCGGCTTCGGCGCCTTCGGGCGCAGCGCCGGGATCAGCGAGAACTATCGCTTCGGTCTGTTCGGCTTTCTGCTCCTGAGCCGCATCGCGATCTTGGCGGGAGCCTTCATCCTCTACTCCCTCCTGATGGCGCTGATCGGAGTCGTCGCGGCGCCCTTCAAGGACGGCGGCGGAATCGCGGAGGCAGCGACACCGGCGTTCGTTGCCGTGTTCTTGCTTTCCGGCCTCGCCGCGGGCGTGGTCATCAGCACCGCCGCGCTGGCGTTCGGAGCCGCCGCGGCGGCCCCCTATGTCTCTTTCCGTCAGAAGGCCTTCGAGCGGAGCCGCGAGAAGCTGGCCGAGCTCTTCGCTTGAGACGTCAGGACAGGCCCTGGCGACCGATGGCGTAGTAACGGTCGGCGCGCTGCTTCAGCAGCTGGTCCGGGGTCAGCTCGGAGAGGGCCCGCAGCTCCTCCTCGATCGCGTCGCCGACGGCCTGGACCGTGGTCTCGGGGTCCGAATGGGCGCCGCCGGCCGGCTCGTCGATGATCCGATCCACGACGCCGGTCTTGATCAGGTCCTGGGCGGTGATGTGCATCTGCTCGGCCGCGTCCTTGGCCCGCGCGCCGTCGCGCCACAGGATCGAGGCTGCGCCCTCGGGGCTGATCACCGAATAGATGCCGTGCTCGAGGATCAGAACCTTGTTGCCGGCCGCGATGCCGATGGCGCCGCCGCTCATGCCCTCGCCGGTGACCGTGGCGATCATGGGGGTCTTGAGGGTCAGGCACCGTTCGGTGCCGCGGGCGATCGCCTCGGCCTGGCCGCGCTCCTCGGCGCCGAGACCCGGATAGGCGCCGGCGGTGTCGACGAAGGTCAGCACCGGCAGGTTGAACTGCTCGGCCATGTCCATCAGACGCACGGCCTTCCGGTATCCTTCAGGCCTGGCCATGCCGAAGTTGTGCTTCAGGCGGGTGGTGGTGTCGTGCCCCTTCTCCTGGCCGATCACCATCACGGGCATGCCGCGGAAGCGGCCGAGGCCGCCCATGATCGCCTGGTCGTCGGCGAACTTGCGGTCGCCGCGCAGCTCGACGAACTCTTCGATCAGCCCGTCCAGGTAGTTCACGAAGTGCGGGCGCTCGGGATGGCGGGCCACCTGGGCTTTCTGCCAGGGCGTCAGGGCGGCGTAGGACTCGCGGCGCAGCTGGCCCAGGCGCGTGCGCAGGGCGTCGATCTCGCTGTCGAACGACCCTGCCCCGGCGGTCTCCGAGAGGCGCGAAAGCTCCTCGATCTTGCCTTCCAGTTCGGCGATCGGCCGTTCGAACTCGAGATAGTGGTGGACCATGAATCGCCTAACGCCGGCCGCCCCGGAAAGGTCGCGAACCTAGAGCGCGGGCGGTTTCCGCACAAGGCGCGGCTAGGCGCCGGGCCGCTCGCGTGTCAAACATCCGTTTAAAAGTAACCCAAGGGAAGTGAACCATGGCCAGTCTCGAAGGCAAGACAGCGATCATCACCGGCGCGGCCAGCGGCATCGGCCGCGCCGCCGCGAAGCTGTTCAGCGCCGCCGGCGCGACCGTCGTGCTGGCCGACGTGTCCGACAAGGTGAACGAGACGCTGGACATGGTCACCGCGGCCGGCGGCCGGGGCGTGGCCATCGTCGGCGACGTCGCCACCCCTGAGGTGATCAACAAGGCCATCGAGGCGGCCGAGATGCTCGGCGGCGTCGACGTGATGTTCGCCAACGCCGGAGTCTCCGGCGGCCTGCCGGGCCTGTTCGACCTGACGCCCGAGCACTGGCACGAGGTGCTGCGCATCAACACCGTCGGCGTCTTCCTGGCCGTCCAGGCGGCGGCGCGGCTGATGGTCGCCAACGGCAAGGGCTCGATCATCTGCACCGCCAGCGTGGCCGGCATCCGCTCGGGCGCCGGCGGCATGCCCTACAGCGCGTCCAAGGCCGGCGTGATCAGCATCGTCCAGACGGCGGCCAACCAGCTGGCCGGCACCGGCGTGCGTATCAACGCCGTCTGCCCCGGCCTGACCGAGACCGGCATGACCCAGTACGTCTTCGACCGCGCCCGCGAGCGCGGCACCGAGGGCAAGATCGGCCAGCTGAACCCCCTGCGCCGCGGGGCCGTGCCGGAAGAGATCGCCCAGGTGGCGCTGTTCCTGGCCTCGGACGACGCCAGCTACGTCAACGGCCAGGCCATCGCGGTCGACGGCGGCCTGTCGAGCAGCCACCCAGTGGTGCCGGGGAAGATGGCGTAGGGTCTGCACGGGTCGCGGACACAATCCGAAGCAAGACATGACTTGAGCCGCCGGGCGGCGCGGGGCTGTATGCGCCGCTCGTCGGAGGACTAAGCATGACCCGCTTCGCCGGTCTGTCGGCCTTTCCCATCACGCCCGCGACCCCGGACGGCCGGGTGATCGAGGCCGACCTGCGCGCCATCCTGCAGCGCATCGCGGACGGCAGGGCGGATACGGTCGGCCTGCTCGGCAGCACTGGGACCTACATGTTCCTCGACCGCGACGAGCGGCGGCGCGCGGTGGCCATCGCGGCGGAGACCCTGACTTCCACGCCGATCATCGCCGGCGTCGGCGCGCTGCGCACCGACGAAGCCCGCGCCCTGGCCAGGGACGCGGCGGCCGAGGGCGCGGCGGGCCTGTTGCTGGCCCCGGTCAGCTACACGCCGCTGACCGAGGAGGAGGTGTTCCGCCACTTCGCGGCCGTGGCCGAGGCGACCGACACGCCGATCTTCATCTACAACAACCCGTCGACGACCAACTTCACCTTCAGGCCGGCGCTGGTCGCCCGGCTGGCCGATGCGATCCCGAGCATCGCGGCGATCAAGCTGCCGCTGCCGAAGGGCGACATCGCCGCCGACCTGAAGCTCTACCGCGAAGCCGCGCCGAGGCTGACGATCGGCTACAGCGGCGACTGGGGCTGCAAGGACGGCCTGCTGGCCGGCGCCGACGCCTGGTTCAGCGTCGCGGGCGGGATGTTCACGCAGCGCGCCGCCGCCCTGACCGCCGCCGCCCGACGCGGCGACCGCGCGGAGGCCGACCGCCTGGACGCCGAGTTCGGCCCGCTGTGGGAGGTGTTCAAGTTGACCGGCGGCATGCGCGCGATCTACGCGGCGGCCAACGCGCTCGGCCTGACCTTGGCCCAGCCGCCGCTGCCGGTCCTGCCGCTGGAGGGCGAGCTGAGGGCGCGGCTCGAGGCCGTGATTGCGGGCCTCTAGCTCCTTACCCGCAGGATCACGGTCTGGCTGGCGACGGCCATCAGCTCGCCGGTCTCGGCGAAGATGTTCATCGAGCCGTGGCCGACGCCGGCATGGACGCCGGCGATGGTGATCTCGGCCAGCACCCAGCGCGTCGGCACGATCTTCAGCACGCGCAGGGTGTTGTCGAGGCTGTTGCCGCCGGCCCAGACGCCGAGCGAATGGCCGAAGCCCGACGGCACATAGTCGGCGAACACGGCCAGCATGGCGGCGTCGACCGGCACGTCCTCGACCGTGCGCATCCACATCTGCATGCGGCCGTCAGGGCTGATTTGGCCGGTGCGTTTGGCGAGGTCGTACATGCCGCCGGGCGCGCGCCGCTCGATGCGGCGGTTCAGGTTATCGCCGTCGTCCGGCCAGAGCATGATCGGGTCGCAGTCCTCCGGCGGCGGCAGGACGGGCATGCGCGGCCACTGGTGGTCGTGCGGATCGGGCCGCGCCCCGAGGGCGGCGTTGACGGTGACGACCTCGGTCTCGCCGACGTGGACCTTCACGCTGGCCTGGGTCGTGTATTTGCCGGCGTTGGCGATCCAGACATCGAAGTCGACCACCGACGGCGGCCGGGCGTAGGAAAGGTACTGCGCCGTGGCCCAGACCACCGGTCGGCCGCAGGTCTGCTCCAGCGCCGAGATCGAGGCCGCCAGGCCGATGCTGCCGTACATGAACAGGTGCTCGGGCGGTCCGACGCAGATCGGCGGCGTCAGCGGCATGTGCCAGCGGTGCGGATTGTGCGACCCGCGCAGGTCGAAGAACGGCTTGGACATGGGGCCTTCATAGCGAAGGCCCGACGAAAAAGAACTGTCATCCCGGACGCCGCAGGCGATCCGGGACCCAGCCGATGCCGCGCGAGGCCTTTCTGGGTCCCGGCTCTCCGCTTCGCTGCGGCCGGGATGACAGTGTAGAGTGGCGACAGCCGCTCCGGAGAGCCCATGGACGCCCTCGCCCGCCCGATCGTTCCGCCCGCGCCGCCCGTGCACAAGGGGGAACTGTCGACGCCGCGGCTGGTCGTCGAGACGCTGAAGAACACGCTGGGCAACTGGTCGGAGTTCGCGTTCACCGAGCTGTCGGGCCGCCGCAAGGTGCTGGGCGTCGACAGCATGATGGTCAACGACCCCGCCGCCATCCGCCACATCCTGCAGACCAACATGGCCAACTACGTGCGGCCGATGGCGTCGGTGCGGCCGGTCAAGCCTCTGGCCGGCGCGGGCGTGCTGCTGTCGGAGGGGACAGAGTGGCGGCGGCAGCGGCGGATGCTGGCCCCGGCCTTCACGCCCGGCAGCGTCGGCGGCCTGCTGCCCCACTTCAAGGCTGCCGCGGAGGGGCTCGTGGGGCGGCTTGAGGGCCAGTCGCGGGTCAATCTGTCGGAAGCGTTCCACGAGGCCGCGCTGGACGCGGTGTTGCGGGCTCTGTTCTCGCTGTCCGTCGACGGCCGGCGCGAGCTGGCGCAGCGGGTGCGCGACTACCTGGCCGGACCGGGCCGGCCGACGATCTTCGACGGCTACGCCCGCACCGAGGACGACTTCGGCTTCGCGCTGGGGGCCCGGCGGCGGTTCCAGCGCGCCTGGTTCGCGGAGGTCGACCGCATCGTCGCCGACCGCCGGGCGGCGGGCGAGCATCAGGGTCACCGCGACCTCCTCGACCTGCTGCTGGCCGCCCGTGACCCCGAGACCGGCCAGCCCCTCTCCGACGCCGAGGTCCGCGACCAGTGCGCGACCCTGCTGCTGGCCGGGTTCGAGACGACCTCGCGGGTGCTGTTCTGGACCAGCTACCTGCTGGCGCTCGACGGAGCCGAACAGACGCGGCTGCGGCAGGAGATCGCCGCCTTCGATCCGGCGCGGGTGACGACGCTCGACGACATCCAGCACTGGCCCCGCCTGCGCCAGGCGCTGCTCGAGGCCATGCGGCTCTATCCGCCGGTGACCCTGATCATCCGACAGGCGGTGGGGCCGGACACGGTCTGCGGCGAGACCTTCGGCAAGGGCATGCTGGTCTGGATCAGCCCTTGGGTGATCCACCGCCACCGCAAGTTCTGGGACCAGCCAACCGCCTTCATCCCCGATCGTTTCGCCGGCAAGGCCCAGCCCTGGGTCAGCGAGCCGGCCTTCCTGCCCTTCGGCGCCGGCCCGCGCATCTGCATCGGCGCCAGTTTCGCCATGGCCGAGGCGTCGATCGTTATGGCCACCCTGCTCAGCCGCTTCGAGTTCGCGCTGGACGACACGCGCACCGTGGTGCCGGTCGGCGGCGTGACCACCGCTCCGAGCGTCGAGCCCTGGTTCCGGATCGCCCCGGTCCCCTGAGGCCTTCCTTTCCCCAGCGGGAATCGGCGCAATGAAGGCGCCATGGGACGATTCCACGAAGACACCGCCGTCGTCGAAACCGACGGCGTCCTAACCGCCGATCTCTCGCAGGACTGGGAGATCTGGGGGCCGAACGGCGGCTACGTCGCGGCGATCGCGCTGCGGGCGGCCGGCATGCGCGCGCCCGAAGGGCATCGTCCGGCCAGCTTCAGTTGCCAGTACCTGTCGGTCGGCGCCTTCGGCCCGGCACAGGCCGAGGTGAAGGTGCTCAAGGCCGGGCGGTCGGCCATGTGCCTGGCCGTCGAGCTCTCGCAGGGCGGCAAGGTGTTCCTCACCGCCCAGGTCTGGACCACCAACAAGGACGACGGCCCGGCCATGGCGGCGACCGTCATGCCGGCGTCGCCTCTGCCCGCCGAGCTGCATCCGATGGAGCACTACCTGCCGCCGGACGCGCCGAAGCACCGCTTCTGGCAGAACTTCGAGACCCGGCCGGTCAAGTGGACCCCCTGGGGCCAGCGGATCGAGGCGGGCGAGCCGCTGCTGCAGTGGCAACGGTTCAAGGACTTCGAAGCCGCCGACCTGTTCGCCGACTGCGCCCGCATGCTGGTGCTGATCGACACGCCGCTGTGGCCGGCCCACCGCCGCGCCCAGCCGCCGGAAGCCAACTACATCGCCCCGAGCCTGGACCTGGCGGTCTGGTTCCATCACGCCCCCGGCGGCGTCGACTGGCTGCTCAGCGACGCCCGGTCCGAGGAATCGCACAACGGCCTGATCCACGGCCTCGGCCGGGTCTGGAGCGAGGACGGGCGCCTGCTCGCCAGCGGCGGCGGCCATATGATCCACACGCCGCCGCGGGGTTAGCTCTCCAGCAGCGCCAGCGCGAACCAGCCCTTGGGGTCTGTCCAGACCGTCTCCAGCGACCAGCCGCCGGCCTGCGCCAGGGCGGCGAGGGATTCGCGCGTGTATTTGTACGAGCTCTCGGTGTGGAGGGTCTCGCCCTCGGCGAAGGCGATGGCGCGGTCGTGGATATGGACCGTCATCGGCCGCGTGGCGCGCAGGTGCATCTCAATGCGCGAAGCGCCGAGGTTCCAGCGGGCCTCGTGGGCGAAGGCCTTGACGTCGAAATCGGCGCCCAACTCACGGTTGGCCCGGACGAGCAGGTTGCGATTGAAGGCCGCCGTCACGCCGGCCGCGTCGTCGTAGGCGGGGACCAGCACATCGCGGTCCTTGACCAGGTCGGCGCCGATCAGCAGCTGCGCGCCCTGACCCAGGTGTTCGCGCATGTCGGCCAGCAGGACCGCCGCCTCGCCCGGATCGAAGTTCCCGATCGTCGACCCAGGGAAAAAGCCCAGGCGCGCGCCTTCCGGACCGGCCGGGGTCATGCCGTCAAGCGCGGTGAAGTCGCCAGCGACACCCTTCGTCGGCAATTCGGGAAAGCGTTCGCCGACCGCGTCGGCCGTGCGGCGCGCCGCGTCGGGGTCGATCTCGACGCAGACGTAGGACCGCGGCCGATCCAGTCCCTGAAGCAGCAGGATGGCCTTGTCCGCCGAGCCGGCGCCGTACTCGACCACGGCGCGGCCGGGGCCGACGTGGCGACCGATGTCCTCGCGGATCGACGACAGCAGGCCCTGTTCCGTGCGGGTCGGATAGTATTCCGGCAGCCGGGTGATCTCGCCGAACAGGGCCGACCCCTCGGCGTCGTAGAACCACTTTGGCGGCGTGGCCTTTGGGTTCGCCGACAGCCCCTCGATCAGGTCCTCGGCGAACAGGGCCCGCTGCAGATCGGCGGTCAGGGCGACGGGCTTGTTCATGCGAGGTCCTTCGCGAGCCTGACGCCGGAGAACATCCAGCGCTGGTGGGGGTGGAAGAAGTTGCGGTAGCTGGCCCGCGTGTGGCCGGGCGGGGTGGCGCAGCCGCCGCCGCGCAGCACGAACTGGCGGGCCATGAACTTGCCGTTGTACTCGCCCAGCGCCCCGGCCGCGGGCTGAAAGCCCGGGTAGGGCGAGAAGGCGCTGGCGGTCCATTCCCACAGGTCGCCGAACAGCTGGTCCCGGCCGCCGGCCGGCGTCGGGCGCAGGATGTCGGCGTCCAGGAAGTTGCCCCGCACCGGGCGGTCGGCGGCGATGGTCTCCCATTCCGCCTCGGTCGGCAGGCGGGCGCCGGCCCAGGTGGCGAAGGCGTCCGCCTCCCAGAAACTGACGTGCTGCACGGGCGCGGCGGGATCGAGCGGTTCGAGGCCGGCGAGCGTGACCTGACCGTCGCCGCGCCAGTACGCCGGGGCGGTCCAGCCCTCGCGGCGGACCGTGTCCCAGCCCTCGGACAGCCACAATGAGACGTTGGCGTAGCCGCCGTCGGTGACGAAGTCCGCCCACTCGCCGTTGGTCACCAGCCGGTCGGCCAGCGCGAAAGGCTCCAACCAGACCTTGTGGCGCGGCCGCTCGCAGTCGAAGGCGAAGCCGTCCGGACCGGCGCCAATCTCCACAAGCCCGCCCCCATGTTCGACCCACACGGCGGGGCGCTGGGCGGGTCCCGTCGCGGACTTGAGGTCGGTGCGATAGGCGGGGGCGTCCGGGTGACGGCCGAACAGCGCCAGGATGTCCATCAGGATCAGCTCCTGATGCTGCTCCTCATGCGCCAGGCCGAGTTCGAGGATCGGCGCGGCGACGCGGAAGGCGTCGGCGTCCGTCTCGCCCACGAACCGGTCCAGGGCCTCGTCGACGCGGGCGCGCCAGGCCTGGATCTCGGCCAGGGCCGGGCGCGTCAGGAGCCCTCGCTCCGGTCGCGGATGCCGCTCGCCGACCGCCTCGTAATAGCTGTTGAACAGATACTGCGCGGACGCCGGACGCTCAGGCGCCACACCGGCCGGAGCCAGCAGGAATTCATCGAAGAACCAGGTCGTGTGCGCCAGATGCCACTTCGTCGGGCTGGCGTCCGACATCGCCTGGACCTGCGCGTCCTCTGCAGTCAGCGGCGCGGCCAGCTTGGTCGAGCGACAGCGCGTCGCCGAGATGGCGGCGGCCCAGCCGTCCCTGTCGCTCACGTCCCAAGCCATCAGCGTGCTCTCGCCCATCCCGGTCTCCGGGCTCAACGTTCGGGCGACGATAGGGCTCCGACAGAACAGCGTCTTGCGGATTCCGGGACTTGAAGGGCGGCTGGTGACACCCTGTGTCAGCAGGGGGCAGCGATGACAGGCGGCAAACGTCTTCGTCGCTCAACCCGTGGAGAGGGGCTGGCGAGGTCGCTACCGCTCCGGCGGCGTCCGCTCGTAGGCCAGCACGGCGTCGATGAAGACCTGTGGCACAGGCACGGGCTTCTGCGCCTGGGGCGTGGCGCAGACGTAGGTGTTGCGGACGTCGCAGAGCAGGTCCTCGCCCCGGAAGACGGCGATGCGGAACAGCATGCTGGTGCGGCCGATCCGCTGGGTCCGCACGGCGAGGGTCAGGGCGTCGTCGAAGCGGGCCGAGGACCGGAAATCGACATTGGCGTTGACCGCGAAGATGTCCGCGCCGAACGGCAGCAGAGCCTCCGGATAGGGAAACCCCACGGCCCGCATGTACTCGGTCATCGCGACGTCGGCGTAGGTCAGGTAGTGCGGATTGAAGACGATGCCCTGCATGTCGACCTCCGCCCACCGCACCCGCAGCGGCGTGGTGAAGACGAAGTCGGCGAGGGTCGAGTGCGGCTCGCGCTCAGCCATGGTCACCTCCGGATGGCGGTCGCACCGTAGCGGATAGCCAAGCCGAATCTATCGCCCAGCTCATGACCTCGTCCGGAAACCGCCAGGTCCTTGTCCGCCCGGCCGGATCGTCCCTGCGGGCTGTCCGGGATGACAGCGGTGTTGGTCAGAACCCGTACAGCGCCGCGTACTCAGGATCCTTGGCGGCGATCTGGCGGGCGCAATCGACCATCACCTTGGCCTGTTTCCAGGTGGCGTCGTCCTGCATCTTCCCGTCCAGCATCACCACCCCGGTGCCGTCCGGCATGGCTTCCAGAATTCGGCGGGCGAAGGCGACTTCGCCGGGGTCAGGGCTGAACACCTTCTTGGCGATGGCGATCTGGCCGGGGTGCAGGCTCCAGGCGCCGACGCAGCCGAGCAGGAAGGCGTTGCGGAACTGCTGCTCGCAGGCCTCCGCGTCCGAGATGTCCCCGAACGGGCCGTAGAAGGCGTTGATCCCCGCGGCGGCGCAGGCGTCGACCATCTTGGCGAAGGTGTAGTGCCAGATGTCCTGCTGGGCGGCGGCGCGCGGGGCGGCGTCGTCCCGGGGGTCCTCGATGACCTTATAGAACGGGTGACCGCCGCCGACGCGGGTGGTCTTCATGCGGCGGCTGGCTGCCAGGTCGGCCGGGCCGAGGCTGATGCCCTGCATCCGCGGCGATGCGGCGGCGATAGCCTCGACGTTGTTCACGCCCTCGGCCGTTTCGAGGATGGCGTGCAACAGGATCGGCTTCTTCAAGCCATGCTTCGCCTCCAGCAGCGCCAGGAGCTGGTCCATGTAGTGGATGTCCCACGGTCCCTCGACCTTGGGGATCATCATCACGTCGAGCCGGTCGCCGACGCCGGCGACGATGTCGGTCACGTCCTGCAGGTGCCAGGGGGAGTTCAGGCAGTTGATGCGGGTCCAAAGGCCGACGCCGAGGGCGGCGAAGTCAGTGGCGTTGGCCATTTCAATGAAGCCGGCGCGAGCGGCGTCCTTGGCGTCGGCGGGGATGGCGTCCTCGAGGTTGCCCAGGATGACGTCGACGGACGGGGCGATCTCGGGGACCTTGGCGCGGACCTTCTCCAGATGCGCCGGCACGAAGTGGATCATGCGCTCGACCCGCACGGGCAGCTCGCGCAGCGGCAGCGGCGCTCCGATGGCGAGAGGTTTGAAAAACCCGCGCGGCGTCTTCATGGCGTTCCCCGTCGTTTCTTTTCGCAATTGCGAGAAGCTTTGCGGCGGTGCGGCGAAGGCGTCAAGGCTTGCGCGGAGCCTCCGGCTCGTCGTGCCCGACGCTCAGGGTGTCCTCGATGGCGTCGTTGGTCGAGGCCCGGCGGCGGCGCCCCCTGGCGGTGGACCCGCCGCTCTGCAGCTTCAGCGTGCGGCGGGCGTCGTCGCCCTGTTCCCCGAACACCGAACGGATGTGCAGATCGCGTTGTGGGAAGGGCATCTCAATGCCGGCGTTGCGCAGGGCGTCGTCGATAGCCCAAGTGTAGGCGGCCTGGATGGCGTTGGGCCGCTTGACCGCCTCCAATCGGGGC
The DNA here is from genome assembly GCA_937925635.1 of uncultured Caulobacter sp. Lineage (GTDB taxonomy): Bacteria > Pseudomonadota > Alphaproteobacteria > Caulobacterales > Caulobacteraceae > Caulobacter. Next base: position 16,834 of record CALALX010000003.1, on the reverse strand, counting down.
CAGACCACCAGTTCGTAGTTCAGACCGGACTCGCCAAATCCGACCAGCCAGACCTGGGTCCTGTAGGTGGCGCTGTCCGGCAGGGTGAACGGCACCGCCTTGGCTGCCTCCAGCACCGCGTCACGCACCTTCTCCTTGTCGACGCTGTAGGCGACGCGGAAAGGGATGCGGATCCGGCGGGTGTGGCCGCGCAGGGTCCAGTTGGTCACCGTCCCCTGGATCAGCTGGCTGTTGGGGATCAGGATGTCGACGCTGTCGTTGTTGCGGATACGGGTCGCCCGCGCGCCGATTTCATGAACCACGCCGCGCTGGCCGCTCTCCAGTTCGATGTAGTCGCCGACGCGCAGCTCCTCGTCGAAGATCAGCACGATGCCGGAGACAAACTCCTTGACCACGCCCTGCAGGCCCAGACCGACGCCGACGCCGAGCGCGCCGCCGAACACCGCCAGCGAGGACAGGTCGACCCCGAGCGTCGAGACCCCGGCGATGACGCCAAACACGATCAGCCCGTAGGCCGACAGCTTCTCGACGATGTAGAGTGCCGGGCCGCCGCGGCTGACCCGCCCGCGCAGGCGGGACATCGCCATGCCGATGAGCCGCGCCGCGATCAGCGCGACGACCACGGTGATCAACGCCGCGATCAAACCGCCCGCCGTCACCGGCGTCTTGCCGACGGTGAAGAGAACGATCTCCTCAAGCTGTTCGAGCTGTTTGATTTCCTGCTGCATCGGAGAGCGGCCCTAGGCCTTCTTCACGAACTCGGTCCTGAGCACGAGGCCCCTCACCTTCTCGACGTTCGCCTCGATCTCGTCGGGGTCGCCGGTCAGCCGGATCTTCTTCACCAGCGTCCCGCGCTTCAGCGTCACGCCGCCCGAACCCTTGACCTTCAGGTCCTTGATCAGGGTGACACTGTCGCCGTCGGCGAGGACCGTGCCGTTGCTGTCGCGGGTTTCATCGGACATTGGTAAGTCGCTCCTTCAGAGACTAGTGCGCCGTCGGCGGGGAGAACGGCACGGTCATGCGGACCGGTTCGCGGTCGACACGCTGACCGTTGACCAGGCGGGGGGCCGCGAGCAGAATCTTCGCCCTCGCCATACGCTGGGCGGCCTCGCCGAAACCGTGACGCCGCGGCGTCTCCGAAATCACCCGGCATTCGTGCAGGGTCGCATCGGCGTGGAGGATGCATTCGATGACGGCTTCGCCGGGGATGATCCGGTCGCGGGCCGCGATATCCGGATAGAAGCGCCCGGCCGGTCCCAGTCGTCCGATGAACGAATCCTCGCGCGGCGCGAAGATCGGGTCAGCCGCGCGCGGGGCGCTCTCCTGCGAGAACGCGGGCCCGACGGCGAGCGCCGCGACGGCGGAGATCAGGACCTGACGTAGGTTCAATGCGACGACTCCGTGCAACGCCTAGTCCTTACGCGCCAGCGGGTGCTTTGTCTTCACCACCTCCGCCAGCCGGTCGCCCGCGACGTGAGTGTAGATCTGGGTGGTCGCGATGTCGGCATGGCCTAGCAGGGTCTGGACGACGCGCAGGTCGGCGCCGCCTTCCAGCAGGTGCGTCGCGAAGGCGTGGCGCAGGACGTGCGGGCTGACCTTCTCGCGGTCGATGCCGGCGGCCAGGGCGGCCGCCTCAAGCAGTTGCGAGAACCGGCGCGGGGTCAGCCGACCGCCCGCGCCGCGAGACGGAAACAGCCAGGGATTGGCCGCGGCGCCCTTGGGAACGAAGGCGTTGCGAACGTCCAGCCAGCGCTTCACGGCTGCGCGCGCGGCCGTGTTGAGCGGGGCGAGGCGCTCCTTGCCGCCCTTGCCCTTGACGATCAGGTAGGCCGGATCGCGGGCGACGGCGGCCAGCGGCAGTCCCATGACCTCCGACACCCGCATGCCGGAGGCATAGGTCAGCTCGATCAGGGCCGCCAGCCGCAGACCCTGTCCGCCGTCTTTCGCCGCCGCCGCCGCGATTAGACGCTCGACCTCATCGCGCGACAGCACCTTGGGCAATGGCCGGCCCTTCCTGGGCGCCTCGACTCGACGGGACGGATCGTCCTGGCGCCAGCCCTCGCCCAGCACGAAGCGGTAGAACTGGCGCACGGCGGCGCGGCGGCGGGCGGCGGTGGCGGGCGACAGTCCGATGGCGCCGAGGTTGGCGAAGTAGGCCTCGACGTCCTCGGTCGATGCGGTCGACAGGTCCCGTCCCCTGGCCGCGAGCCAGGCCGAGGCGTCGGCGAGGTCCTTGCCGTAAGCCGTCAGGGTATTGCGGGCCGCGGCGCGTTCAACGGCCATCATCTCCAGGAACGCGTCGGTCCAGCCTTCGCTCATTCGACCTGGAGCGCCGCAAAGGCCTCCCCGGCGAAAGCCGTCGCGGCGTCGGTCAGTCCGACCCGGCGGAGGGCGGAGACCAGACGCGCTTGATCGGCGGCGCGCAGCGCCTTGCCGTCGGCCTCGCCCACGACGGCCAGGACCAGCAGCGCGACCTCGCCCTGGGCGCCGGCGTCGGCGGCGAGATCGAGCGCGGCGAGGCGAGCCGGAGACGCCAGGCTAGGCTGCGCGGCGAGGCGGGCGATGACTCCGCGTTGCTCGGCCGTCGGCGTCGCGCCCAGAGCCAGGGCGATCAGGACGGCGGCCTGGTGGCGTCCGGCGACGCCAGTATCGGCGGGCTCCGCCACGGGGTCGGGACCGCCGATCATGGCCGCGACGGCGGCCGGAGCGCCTTTGGCGGCCGCGACGTCGAGGGCCAGGCGGCGCGACAGCGCATACTCCAGGCCGTTGCGCACCGAGGCCGCGCCCGGATCGCCCGCGCCGGCGATCACCGCCCCGATGAGCCGGGAGACGACGGGGTCGCGCTGTCTCTCGCTGGCCAACGTCAGCGTCAGCTGGGCGGCGTCCGTCTGGCCGGCGCGAGCCTGGCAGAAGGCGCGCAACCGCAGCCAGTAGACCTCCCCCCGGCCGATCGACAGCTCGTCGGCGACGCGGCAGGCGCGCTCGTCTTCGCCCAGGATCAGCGCGGTCTCGGCGACCGCCTCGGCCAGAGCGGGATTGGTCGGCAGGTTGGCGGCGCGATCGGCGGCGGCCCATGCCTCACGCGGGCGGCCCAGCGCCAGCAGGGCCCGGATGCGGGCGGCGGCCATGGCGGGCTCGCGGCCGACGCCCTCGGGCCCGACCGCTGCGGTCGCCATCAGCCTCCAGGCAAGGTCACGCGCCGCCGGGGTCAAGGGCTTGTCGCCGATGGTCGGGATGAGGTCGGCCGCCACCGTCGGCGAGGTTCCGCGCCACAGGTCGGCGGGCAGGCCCGTGTCGCGCGATCCCTGCGAAAAGTAATCCGGCGCGGCGAGCGGCTGGACCTCGACCTGCGCAAGCGCGGGCCAGGCGAAAAGAGCGGCGGTCAGAGCGAGGGCGGACAGGCGCATGCCGCGACCCTAGCACCGGACGGTCGCCGGACGGGAGACCTTCTCCCCGGGCGGGAGGGATGAACCTTGGCCGGAAAGGCCTGCGTCGTGTAAGCGGGGGATGGCCATGACCCCGGACCCGAGACTTCGCCGAAAGACCATCGCCCTCGTCGGCCTCATGGGCGTGGGAAAGAGCAGCATCGGACGCCGCCTGGCGCTGGCGCTCGACCTGCCGTTTCGCGACGCCGACAGCGAGGTCGAGGCCGCGGCCGGCCGCACGATCAGCGACATATTCGAGACCTTCGGCGAACAGGCGTTTCGCGAGGGTGAGCGCAAGGTGATCGCGCGGCTCATGGACGAGGGACCGCACGTGCTAGCCACCGGCGGCGGGGCCTTCATCAACGACGAGACCCGCGCCCTGATCAAGGGCCGCGCGATTTCGGTCTGGCTGAAGGCGGACCTGGAGCTGCTCGCGCGCCGCATCTCGCGCAAGGACACCCGGCCGTTGGTGCGCGGCAAGGATCCGTTGGAGGTCCTGCGGGAATTGGCTGAGGTCCGCTATCCGATCTACGCCCAGGCGGACGTCCGGGTGGAAACCGGCGACACGCCGCACCACGAGGCCGTCGAGGCCATCGTGGCGGCGCTGACGCAGCACCTGGCGGGGGCCGAGGCGTGATCCGCACCATTCCAGTGGGCCTGGGAGATCGGGCCTATGACGTTCTCGTCGGCCCCGGCCTGATCGATCGCGCGGGCGAGCATATCGTCCCGCTGCTGAAGAACCGTCGCACCGTGATCGTCACCGACAGCAACGTCGGCGAGCACCATGGCGAGCGCCTGTCGGCGGCGCTGGAACGGGCCGGCGTGGCGGTCGACGTCATCACGGTCCCGGCCGGCGAGGCGAGCAAGAGTTTCGAGGGCCTGGCGGACCTGTCCGACAGACTCCTGGCCCTGGAGCTTGATCGCGGCGACCTGATCGTCGCGTTCGGCGGCGGCGTTGTCGGCGACCTCGCCGGATTCGCGGCCGCGATCTACAAGCGCGGCATCGACTTCATCCAGATCCCGACCAGCCTGCTCGCGCAGGTCGACAGTTCGGTCGGGGGCAAGACCGCCATCGACACGCCGCGTGGCAAAAATCTGATCGGCGCCTTCCATCAGCCCCGGCTGGTGCTGGCCGACCTCGACATCCTGGCCACCCTGCCGGCGCGCGAGATGGCCTGCGGCTACGCCGAGGTCATCAAGTACGGCATGCTGGGCGACCCGGCCTTCTTCGCTTGGCTTGAGGGTAACGGCGAAGCGGTGCTGGCTGGCGACGTCGAGGCGCTGGCCCACGCCGTCGCCCGCTCGGTGGAGATGAAGGCCGAGATCGTCACCGAAGACGAACGGGAGCAGGGACGCAGGGCCCTGCTGAATCTGGGCCACACCTTCGGCCACGCCCTGGAGGCCGAGACCGGCTTCGGCGAAGCGCTCAAGCATGGCGAGGCCGTCGGCGCCGGCTGCGCCATGGCTTTCCGGTTTTCGGCCAGGCTGGGCCTCTGCCCCGACATCGACGCCGCCCGCGTCGAGGGGGCGCTGAAGGCCGCGGGCCTGCCAACCCGTCTCGACGCGCTGCCGCAAGGCGCCAGCTTCCACGCCGACCGCCTGATCGCCCACATGGGACAGGACAAGAAGGCCGAGGGCGGCAAGCTGACCTTCGTCCTCGCCCGACGTATCGGCGAGGCGCTCACCGCCAAGGGCGTCGACCCGGCGCCATTGCGCGACTTCCTGATCTCCGAAGGAGCTCTGTCGTGAACATCTGGGCCCTGGTCCTGGGTCTCGCCCCGTCGCTGGTCTTCCTGCTCGCCATCGGCGCTCTGATCTCCGCCGCGGAAACCTCGATGACGGCCGCCAGCCGCGGCCGGATGCACCAGCTCGAGCGCGAAGGGGACCGCGCCGCCGGCCGGATCAACCGGCTGATGGGCAACCAGGAGACGATGATCGGCGCCATCCTGCTGTCGAACAATGTCGTCAACATCGGCGCCTCGGCCCTGACCACCAGCGTGCTGGGCGCGGCCTTCCCGGGCGCGATAGGGGTGCTGATGTCGACCGTGGTCATGACCGTCCTGGTCGTGGTCTTCGGTGAGATCCTGCCCAAGACCCTGGCCATCACCCGCCCGGAAGCTGTCTCGCGCGCCCTGTCGATCCCGACCTACTGGACCGTGCGGGTCTTCGGGCCGCTGGCCAACGGCGCGCAGTGGATCGTGCGCCAGACCCTGCGGCCGTTCGGGATCAAGCTGTCGATGGAGACCGACGTCCTCGCCGCCCACGAGGAAATCCGCGGCGCGGTCGAATACCACCACTCCGAGGGCGTGGTCGAAAGCGGCGATCGCCGCATGCTCGGCGGCGTGCTTGACCTCAGCGAAATGGACGTCAGCGAAGTCATGGTCCACCGCAAGTCGGTGTTCATGCTTGACGCCGAACAACCGGCCAAGATGCTGGTGAAGCTGGCCCTCGACTCCGGCCACAGTCGGGTGCCGCTGTGGCGCCACGATCCCGACAACATCATCGGCGTCCTGCATGTGAAGGACGTGATCAAGGAGATGTCCGACCGCGACGTCGGCCTCGATGAGATCGATGTCGCGGATCTGGCCCGCAAGCCGTGGTTCACGCCCGACACCACCAAGCTCAAGGACCAGCTCAACGCCTTCCTGAAGCGCCGCTACCACTTCGCGCTGGTTGTCGACGAGTACGGCGTCCTGCAGGGCGTCGTCACTCTGGAGGACATCCTGGAAGAGATCGTCGGCGAAATCGACGACGAGCACGACACCGCCGTCGAGGGCGTGAAGCCGCAGGATGATGGCTGGGTCGAGGTCGACGGCTCGGTGACCGTCCGCGACCTGAACCGAGCGCTGGACTGGGACCTGCCGGACGACCAGGCGGTCACCATCGCCGGCCTGGTGATCCACGAGGCCCAGACGATCCCCGACGAGGGACAGACCTTTATCTTCCATCACCACCGGTTCCAGGTCGTCAAACGTCGACGGAACCAGATCACCGGCCTGCGCATCAGCCCCCGGCTGAACCCCGAGGGCGCCTGGCTGGAGGACCATTCGGGTTAACGACGGGAACTCGGCCGCGTCGTCAGGCGTTCGGCGATAACGCGTAGTGTCTTTTGCGTTCGGGGGGCGTGGTGTCTGCAGCCGTTAGAGACCGCGGAGCGGGAGAGAGCTTAGCTGGTCGCGTCGTCGCGCTTGAAGCCGCGCTGGCGGAGGAAACCCGGCGAACGCACGCCCTGCTCCGGATAGGCGAGGCCATCGCCGCGGGCCACGATATCGGCGCCATCGTCCAGGCGGTCGTCGATGGCGGCGTCGAACTGACCGGCGCGGCGTTTGGGGCGTTCTTCTACAACGTCGTGGACGACCGCGGCGAAGGCTACATGCTTTTCAGCCTCTCCGGGGCCCCACGATCGGCGTTCGAAGGCTTCCCGATGCCGCGCAACACCGCCGTTTTCGCCCCCACCTTCACCGGCGAGAGCGTGGTCCGTTCCGACGATATCCTCGCCGATCCGCGCTATGGTCGTTTGCCGCCCGATCACGGCATGCCCGCCGGCCATCTGCCGGTGCGCAGCTACCTGGCGGTTCCCGTGAAGTCCCGTTCCGGCAGGGTCCTCGGAGGCCTGTTCTTCGGCCATGGGGAGCCGGGGCGCTTCACGGGCGATCACGAACGGCTGGTTCTGGGCGTCGCCGGCTTGGGCGCCGCGGCCATGGACGCCATGCGGGCGCGGGACGACACGGACGACGACGGCAAGGCGCGCCATACCGCCGAGTCCCGGCTGGCGGAGCGGCTGACGTTCGCCCTGAACGCTGGCCGGATGGGGTCCTGGGCCCTGGACGTCGACAGCCGCGCCTACGAGGCGTCCGATCTCTGCAAGGCGAACTACGGGCGCCGCGTGGACGAGAGTTTCGGCTTCGACGACCTCGTCATGTCGATCCATCCTGACGACCGCGCCAGGATGCAAGCGGCCATGGAAGCGGCGATCCGTGACGGCTCGGACTACGACATCGAGTACCGGGTGATCTGGCCCGACGGGCAGGTTCGCTGGGTTCACGCCCGGGGCCGGGCGGACGCCATTGTCCCGGGCGGTCCGGCCAAGCGCATGGCGGGCGTTTCGCTGGACATCACCGAGCGCCGACAGGCCGAGGACCGTCAACGCCTGATGCTCAACGAGCTGAATCATCGGGTCAAGAACACGCTCGCGGCCGTCCAATCGATCGCACACCAAACCCTCCGCAGCGCCCGCACGCCCGCCGAGTTCAAGGAAGCGTTCGAAGCCCGCCTGCTGGCCTTGTCGGAAACCCACAACCTCCTGACCCGGGAGAACTGGCAGGGCGCCCGCCTGCGCGAGGTGATCCACAATGAACTCGGCGCCTTGGGCGGCGACGGCCAGACGATCCTCGAAGGGGGGCCCGACATCCAGCTGAGCCCCAAGGCCGCCGTGGCGGTGAGTCTGGCGATCCACGAGCTGGCGACCAACGCGGTCAAGTATGGCGCTCTTTCCGTGGCGAGGGGCATCCTGACGATCGCCTGGAGCGTGCGGGACGGGAACCTGGAACTCGACTGGCGGGAAGCAAACGGACCGCCCGTTTCGCCACCCGTACGGCGCGGATTCGGCTCGCGCCTTCTCGAACATGGCCTCGCCGCCGAGCTCGGCGGCAGCGTGACACTGGACTACCGTGAACAGGGCGTGGCCTGCTTCATCCGCCTGCCGATGTCGGCGCTCGTTGAAAAGGACTGAGGCGTGGCGAGCGAAGCTCTTTCCGGCCTACGCGTGCTCGTTGTCGAGGACGAGATGCTGGTCTCGATGCTCGTCGAGGACATGTTGGCCGATTTCGGATGCTCGGTGGTCGGTCCCGCCCCGGATTTCGACGAGGCCATGATGCTCGCCAGCACGGCCGAGATCGACGCGGCCCTGCTCGACGTAAATGTGGCCGGCCGCCCGATCTTCCCGGTCGCCGACGCCCTGAAGGCGCGTGGCGTGCCGTTCGCCTTCGCCAGCGGGTACGGCGCGGCCGGTGTCGAGGGCGACCACACCGACGCCCCGGTCTTGCAGAAGCCGTTCCGGCAGAGCGACCTGGAGCGGGCCCTGACAGGGCTGGTGACCAGCTAACCTTCCCCGGGCGCGAACAGCCTCAACGACAAGGCGTGCACCGGGCCGGCGAGTTCATCGGCGAGCACGGCGTAGACCTGCCGCTGGCGCATCACACGCGGAACGCCCGCGAAGGCTCCCGACTCGATCATGACGTTGAAGTGGCTGCCGCCGCCCTCGCGATGGCCGGCGTGCCCGGCATGGCGATCGGAGTCGTCCACGACCTCCAGCCGTGTCGGCTGGAACGCATCGGTGAGCTTTTGTGCGATCGATTCAGATATGGGGGCCATTTTCCGCAGGTCAATTCTTGAATGAGAAAGGCTGAGGGCCATACTTCGGCGCATGGCCGGCGCCTTTCAATACCGCCCCAAGTTCGTGGACATCCGCGTTCGCCCCCCGAAGCCCGAGGATGAGGCGGCGGAGGACGTCACGCGCCTGAAGCCCGGCGAGCGGCGCTGTGAGCATTCCGACTGCCTGTCGGTGGCGACCGCCCGTGCTCCCAAGGCCCGCAATATGCCCGGTCAGTTCTACTGGTTCTGCCAGGCGCACGCCGCGGAGTACAACAAGGGCTGGAATTTCTTCGCCGGCATGACCGAAGAGGCCATCGCCCAGGCTCAGGCCGAGCGGATCACCGGCGAGCGGCCGACCTGGAGCTTCAAGGCCTCCAACCGCTCGCGGGAAGCCGCCGCCCAGGCCCAGGGGCCGATGGGGTGGGCTGATCCGTTCAGTCTGTTCGGTTTCGGCCGCGCCGATCGCTCCGGCGTCGAGCAGCCGGCGCAACGCGCCGACGGCCGCGTGCTGGGCAAGCTGGAGCGCAACGCCCTGGCCGACCTGGACCTGCCGGAGACGGCCGAGCGGGCCGAGATCCGCGTGCGCTACACCGAGCTGGTCAAGAAGTGCCACCCGGACAGCAACGGCGGCGACCACGGCGCGGTGGTCAAGCTGCAGCGGGTGCTGAAGGCCTGGAAGACGCTGAAGAAGGCGGGCCTGGCTTAGGATTTGCGTCCTTCGCGACGCGATCCTGAGGGATCGCTCCTCAGGATGACGAGCTCAGAGACGCTTCACCAAACATCGTCATGGTGAGGAGCGAGCTTCAAGCGAGCGTCACGAACCACGCAATGCCTCACCGCAACTCCGCCCGCGAGCTCGCCCCTGGCGACCGATGCAGCGGGCTGAAGCGGTCCCAGCCCTGCACCGCCAGCCACCAGCCCATGGCCCAGGCCGCGCCCAGGCACCAGCCGGCCAGGACGTCGGATGGCCAGTGGACGCCGAGGTAGACGCGGCTCAGCCCCACCGTCAGCGCCACCGCGACCGCGCCCCCCAGCGCGAACGCCTTGACCCGTCGCTTGTCGGCGAACCTGGCCACAAGGGCGCCCAGCGTAAGGTAGACCACCGCCGACAGCATGGCGTGACCGCTCGGGAAGCTCGGGTTGACGGCTTCGACGAGCCGCCAGGCCGCCTCGGGCCGGTCGCGGCCGAACAGGACCTTCAGACCCTGGCTCAGCGCGACGCCGCCGCCGGAGGCCGCCACCAGAACGGCCGCCTCTCGCCAGCGCCGCAGCGCCGCGAACAGACCGGCGACAAACAGCACCAGCAGGGTAAGAACCGTGACCGAGCCCAGGGCGGTGATGTCCGTCGCCGCCGTGGTTAGCCAGCCGGGAGCCAGCGGCAGCGACGGATTGTGCGCAGCCCGAAGCGACAGCAGGACGGCGCGATCGATCTCCCGGGTGTCGCCCTCGGAGACGTCGTCGGCGATCTCCATGAACGCCAGCAGCGCGCAGGCGGAGAGAAGCAGGGCGGCCAGAGGCCATACCTCCCGCCGGGCGAAAGCCAGCCAACGCGTCGCTCTCTGTCTCGATATCACGCGGCCTCCTCCGATTTTTCACCGAACAACTGTTTGCTGATCAGCGTTTAGGCGCTAATCGATCAGGCATCATGGCCGACTTCGCTGACAACACCGCTCCCGCCGATCCGTTGCTGATGCTTGTCCCGGACAAGCAGGTTTCCGTACGCGAAGCGTTCGGCATCGACTCCGACATGAAGGTCCCGTTCTTCTCGACGAAGGACAGCCATGTGCCGGACATCGACGAGTCCTACCGGTTCGATCCGCAGACCACGCTGGCGATCGTCGCGGGGCTGGCCTTCGACCGCCGGGTGATGATCCAGGGCTACCACGGCACCGGGAAGTCGACGCACATCGAGCAGGTCTGCGCCCGCCTGAACTGGCCGATGGTGCGGGTGAACCTCGACAGCCACGTGTCGCGGATCGACCTGGTCGGCAAGGACGCCATCGTCCTGAAGGACGGCAAGCAGATCACCGAGTTCCGGGAAGGCATCCTGCCCTGGTGTCTGCAGCGCCCGATGGCGCTCGTCTTCGACGAATACGACGCCGGCCGTCCCGACGTGATGTTCGTGATCCAGCGCGTGCTGGAGTCGGGCAGCAAGCTGACCCTGCTCGACCAGAACCGCGTGATCCGGGCCAACCCCTACTTCCGCCTGTTCTCGACGACCAACACCATCGGTCTGGGCGACACCACGGGCCTGTACCACGGCACCCAGCAGATCAATCAGGCGCAGATGGACCGCTGGTCCATCGTCACCACCCTGAACTACCTCGACCACGACGCCGAGGCCGAGATCGTGCTGGCCAAGAACCCGGCCTACGCGACGCCGGAAGGCCGCCGCACCCTGGCCGCCATGGTCCGGGTCGCCGACATGACGCGCAACGCCTTCATGAACGGCGACATCTCCACCGTCATGAGCCCGCGCACCGTGATCACCTGGGCTCAGAACGCCGAGATCTTCAACGGCGACCTGGCCCTGGCCTTCCGCCTGACCTTCCTGAACAAGTGCGACGAACTGGAGCGCCCGACCGTGGCGGAGTTCTACCAGCGCGCGTTCGGGGAAGACCTGCCGGAGAGCGCGGCGCGGGTGAAGGTGGCCTGACCGTGAGGCTGGCCGCATCCATCGCGGGTGTGGCGCTTGTGCTGTTGGCGATTGCCCCGGCTTCGGCCTGCATCCCCGCTCCGGGTTGGCCCGACAAGGTCCGCCTCGATCCCAGAGGAGCCGCGACCACGCTGGTCGTGGCCAGCGGCTCCATCGACATCGCCGTTCTGGAAAGCGTCAGCGACGACTTCGAGGCGGGGACGACCGCATCGGCGATTGAGGACGCCACGGCGAACATCATGGGCGTCGACCCGCCCGCTACGCCGCCGGCGCCGGCCGAAGTCACCGCGATGCTGCGGGAAGACTGGGTCGATGAGGGGCGGCGCTTCCACTTCCGTGTCGTCGAGCGCCTGGCTGGCGAAGGATCGGCGACCTTTTCGCTGAACGGCTTCGATCCCTCATGGGCGCTCGAGAAGCCACGACCGCCGCTTCGGCCGGTGTCAGCGACAGCCGCCCTTCGGAACCTGAACCGATATCTTGAGGTCAGGGACCTTTCGACCTGGCAGGGCTTCGGCGCCTGCATAACGCCGCTGTCGGGGCGGGAGGGTCAGCTGTTTCTCGTGTTCCGGAGCAATGACGGCGCGTTGCTTCGCCAGGACGTACCGATCCGGTTCAGGGGAGAAGCCTATGAGGTCGGCGGCCCTGTCTTTGTGCCGATCAGGGGCGTCGACGACGCTTGGCTGGCGGTGGTCAGGCGGGCGATCACGGACGGCGGCAAGCGCTAGAACCGCTCCGTCCATCACGGTAGCGACGTAGCTATAGCGCTCGACGCCGAGTTCGCCCGGGCTCGACAATGGTCAGATGGCCCAGATACTCAGCGTCGGGACTGCTGGCGGCTGCGACAATGCGCCGTATGCGTTCGGGCATGGGCATCGACTGACATGCCAACAGCAGCACGCCCGGCAAGGCCAAGCCGTGCCGCACCGCGATCTCGCCGAAGTCATAGTCCTGCGTCAGCACGATACGGCCGACCTCGATGGCATAGGCGGCCACTTTGATGTCGTCCGTCGCCTGGAGGCGGGCTGGGAGTCGTAGCAAATCGTGCCCTGCCTCGATCAGCCCCTGGGTGACGGCGCGGTCGACGCATTCATCGACCAGCAGCTTCAAGGCTATTCCGCCGCGTGGTGGACCTTCTGGCCCAGGATATCCGCAGCATAGACCAGCGCGGCCCGGACATCGTCCGCCGTCAGGCCTTCAAAGAGATCAGCCACGTACTCCGGCGAGCCATGAGCACACTCGCGCACGAGAATATACACCGGGATCCGCGTGCCCTTGATCACCGGCTTGCCGCCCATAACGCCGGGCTTCGTCTCGATGCGATCGTGCGCCATGGCTTGATCATACCACAGAGCCATCTAGCCGTCCGCCCCGTGCCCTGCTGCTCCCACCTCGCCGCAAAATCATCGCGAGCTTTCTTGTGCGCTACGACCATGTCGGGAATATTTCGACCATGGCTATTCGCTTCGCGCCTTCCTGTGGTGACATCCTGATCTGCGACTTCGGCGCAGGCTTTATGCCGCCTGAGATGGTCAAGCGCCGGCCAGTTCTCATACTTTCACCAAGGCTGCGGGGGCGGGAGGGTCTCTGCACCGTGGCGCCCTTGAGCACTACGCCGCCGCAACGACCCGTAGCCTATCAATGCGCGGTCACACTCCCGGCCGCGCCGCCTAAGCCGTTTTCGCAGACCGATCTTTGGGCAAAGGCAGACATGTTGGCCACGGTCAGCTTTTCGAGACTCGATCTGTTTCGGAGCGCTCGTCAGCCAAATGGCCGCCGTAACTATCTGAAGATGGCACTTCCGACTGCCGACCTGGAGGCTGTGCGGGATTGCGTCATCCACGCCCTCGGATTGCAGGCGCGATTGACCAGATAGCAGGCAACGCCCATGTTAGGGGTGATCGCTCGCGGGCCTGCCCGCTGAGCCTCAAGACCGGACCTTTGGGCCGGCCAGCCCCGTCCGGCCATAACAAGCCAGGCGGGGTTGCTGTTTTCGGGCGGCGCCGAAACACTCCCGCCATGTGCAACAACTACGCGAACCACGTGCCTGCCTCCGCGCTGGCGGACGCCTTCACCGAGAAGCTGATCGCCTGGTACTGGCCGGAGGACGGGGTCCCGAACCTGGCGGCCACGGATGACGTGCGGCCGACGGACCTGGCGCCGGTCGTGGTCGCGCGGAAGGACGGCGCGACGCTCGAACGACTGAAATGGGGGCTGATCCCGTCGCAGCCGAAGCGGCCGCCGGTCATCAACTTCCGGTCCGAGGGGCGGGCGTTCAACAGCGGGCGGTGCCTGGTCCCGGCCTCGTCGTTCTTCGAGTTCACGGGCGAGACGTACCCGAAGACCCGCTGGCGGTTCTCGCGCACCGACGGCGACTGGTTCTGTTTCGCCGGCTTCATCGGCGGCGCGGGCGAGGACCGGCGCTTCACCCTGCTGACCTGCGCGCCCGGCCCCGACATCGCGCCGATCCACGACCGCCAGCCGGTGGTCGTGGAGCGCGACGGCTGGGCGGGGTGGTTGCGCGGGGAGGCGGCCGAGGGCCTGCTGGTTCCCTCGCCTGCCGGAACCTGGTCGGTGGCCGAGGCCCCGCGCGAGACGGCGGGCACGCTGATCTGATGCCTTGCGTCCTTCGACACGCCGCTTCGCGGCTGCTCAGGATGACATGATTGAGAGGCTAGCCATCCACGTCATGCTGAGCAGCGCCCCCCGGGTCCGCCGAATGGCGGCCCGAGGGTAAACTCCGGCGCGTGTCGAAGCACGCAGGGCGGTCAGTGAATCCCGCCGCCCACCGCGTCGCCGCTGCCATCCCCACAGCCCGACCCGCCGTCGACCGGCAGGATGGCGCCGTTGATGTAGCGGGCCTCGTCCGAGCTGAGGAACAGCGCGGCGGCGCCGATCTCGTCCTTCGTCCCGTAGCGGCGGGCCGGCACGCGGGCCTTGATGCGGGCCTCGGCCTCGGGCGTCGGGGCGAGGCGCAGCATGCCTTCGGTGTCCTCGATCGGTCCGGGCGAGATGGCGTTCACGCGCACGCCGGCGGGACCCCACTCCAGCGCCAGGCACTGGGTCAGCATGTTGATGCCGGCCTTGGCGGCGCAGACGTGGGCCTGGAACATCGAGGCGCGGGTGGCCTGGCCGGCGGTGATCGAGATCAGCGAGGCGCCCGGCTTGCGCAGGAATTCGTAGGAGGCGCGCAGCACGTTGAAGGTGCCGATCAGGTCGATGTCGACCACCGTCTTGAAGCCGTTGGCCGACATGCCCAGCGCCGGGGCGACGAAGTTGCCCGCCGCGCCCGAGATCACCGTGTCGATGTCGCCGAACCTGTCATGCGTGGCCTTCAGCGCGGCCTCGACGGCGGCATAGTCACGGACATCGGCGGCGATGCCGATGGCGTTCCCGCCGTTGATCTCCGCGATCTCGGCGGCGGCGGCGGCGATCTTGTCGGCGCTGCGGCTGATCAGGGCGACGTTGGCCCCTTCGCGCGCGAAGCAGCGGGCGATGCCCAGGTTGATGCCGCTGGACCCGCCCGCGACGAACAGGGTCTTTCCGGTCTGGCTGCCCATGGCATGCCTCCTCTGATGTCTCTGGAGCCTGTCTGGACGGCCTGCCTCTAGGGGAGGCAAGTCGCCGCTCAGATGGCGACTTCGAGGGTCTCGAGGCCGCGGAAGAACGGCAGCGTGCGCCAGTTCGGCTCCGCGTCCGGATCGGCCAGCCGCAGGTTCGGGAAGCGCTCGAACAGCTTCACGAAGGCGATCTGCGACTCCAGCCGGGCCAGCGGCGCGCCGATGCAGATGTGCGACCCGCCCCCGAAGCTGACGTGCGGCTTGCCCTTGCGGCTGATGTCGAACTGGTCCGGATCCTCGAACACCTCGGGATCGCGGTTGGCGGCGCGCAGGAAGGTGGTGATCGACTGGGTCTGCCGCACCGGGCAGCCGCCAACCTCCATGTCACGCGAGGCGACGCGGCCGGTGATGTCGACCGGACCCTCGTAACGCAGGACCTCCTCCACGGCGCCGGCGGCGAGTTTCGGATCGGCCCGAAGCTTGGCCAGTTCGCCCGGATTGAGCAGGAACAGGCGCACGCCGTTGCCGATCAGGTCGGTGGTGGTCAGGTTGCCGCCGACCAACAGGGCCTGCAGGTTGATGCGCACCTCGTCATCGCTCAGCGGCGCGCCGGAGGCCTGCAGTCCGACCATGTCGCTGACCAGATCATCGCGCGGCGCCTTGCGGCGGTCGGCCATCAGGGCCGTGAAATACTCGTTCAGCGCCACGGACGCGCGTTCCATGTGCGCGGTCTGCTCGGCGTTTCGGAACGGGTTGAGACCCAGGATCACGCCCTCCGACCAGTCGCGGAACTCGTCCAGCCGGTCGTGCTCGACGCCGAGAATCTCGGCGATGGCGTCGACCGGCACCGGCACGCAGAAGCGCGCCATCAGGTCGAAGCTGCCCTCGCCGGCGACCGCATCCAGGTAGTGGTCGATGATCCGCTCGGCGTGCGGACGGAACTTGGCCACCCGGGCGTAGAGGGCCTGAGCGAGCGGCTGGCGCACCCGGGCGTGGTCGGGATTGTCCAGCATCAGGATGCTGGTGGTGCTGGTGCGCGGCAGGTCCGGGTCGACGTTGTCGGCGAAGCGGCGCTGCATCACCGCCGCCTCTTCGGCATGGATCGGATCACGCCAGAGGCTGTTGTCCGAGACGATGCCGCGCACATCCTCGTAGCGGCTGACCACGAAGGTGCCGGCCATGGCGTCGCGATGGACCGGGCACCCTTCACGCATCGGCCTGAGGATGGCGTGCGGATCGGCGCGATAGGTCGGGTTGAGCGGCGTTAGCTGCAGCATGCCTGGCGGCGTGGCGTCGTCGGCCATCGTCAGATCCTCCCGTGCCAGCCGCTCTCTGCTGGAACGGTCAGGCCGGGAGTGTCGCGCGGCGCGGCTAGGTTGCCAATGATTAGTTTGAGCGGGTCCCGGAGGAATTGAGGTTCGAATCGGCTTGCCGATCAGCCCCCGCCCCCATAGAAGCCGCCCAACGTCCCCAGCGCGAAGACCCGTCCGATGAAGCTGCTCGCAGGCAACTCCAACCGCACGCTGGCGACCGCGATCGCGGAATACCTCGACATGCCGCTGACCCGCGCCCAGGTGCGGCGGTTCGCCGACAACGAGGTCTTCGTCACCATCGACGAGAATGTGCGGGGCGAGGACGTCTTCGTCATCCAGTCGACCAGCTATCCGGCCAACGACAACCTGATGGAGCTGCTGATCTGCATCGACGCGCTGAAGCGCGCGTCGGGCCGGCGGATCACGGCGGTGCTGCCCTACTTCGGCTACGCTCGGCAGGATCGGAAGACCGGCGGCCGCACGCCGATCTCGGCCAAGCTGGTCGCCAAC
>CALALX010000002.1 GCA_937925635.1 uncultured Caulobacter sp. | reverse complement strand
GGGAGACTCGAGCTACAAAAACTGCGCGAACCAGGCCACCAGCACCAGTGTCCAGGTCGTTCGCAAGCGCAGTAAGGCGGGCCGCATCGGCCGGATTGTAGTGAGGGGGCGAGAAGAGCCGGCTTCAGACGACGCAGTGAGCCGAAGGCACGGCCGGCTGCCCGGCGCTTCGGTGGGGCTTCAAGCTATCGCCGGCCGGTGGCGGCCGTGCCCGCCGGTGCGCCGTGTCAGCGCCGATGCCATTGGTCCAGCAGCGTGGCCAGTCCGGCAGGGCTTGCCGCCGCGCCGAAGACGTAATGGTCGGGCCGGACGATGGCCGCATGCACCCCGTGGCGCTCCATCCAGGCGGCCACCACGCCGTCGGCCTCGGGCTCGTCGGCCAGGTCGATCCGCCGCAGCTTGTCGACCGCGGTCGTCGGCAGCGTGCCGTCCGACACCAGGCGCCAGCCGGTGCCGTGGCGCAGGTCCATGAGCGGGCCGTCCAGCTTCACCGCGCCCAGGCTGACGCGCTGCTCGATTGCGACGTCGGTCGAGGAGTTGAGGATCGCCGCACGCACCGCCGGAGAGGTGCCCGCGCCGAACGGGTCGACGGCGGTGGCCGTCGTCGTACCGGCCGCCGCCGCGGCGAGCGCGGCGGTATTGATCTGCGGAATGAAGGCGTCGTTGTCGGCCCAGCCCTGGGAGCCATAGACGCTGAGATTGAGGTCGCGCGGCAGGCGGTAGTCGATGCCGAACGACGCGTTGCCGACCTGCCGCTCGTCGGTGTTGGTGAAATGATCCGACCCGATCAGGTTGTCCGGCCGGAACAGGACATACTCGTTGCTCGCCCCGGCGGGGCCCTGGAAGAACGGGTTGGTGTTGAAGATGAAGATCGTCTGCGCCGGCGGCGCGACGCGGATCTCGTCCTCCCGGTCGGTGTAGAGAACCTCCGCCCACAGGGTGGCGTGCTCGCCCAGCGCCTGGCGTCCGGACACGAACAGGCTGTGCAGGCGCGTACTCGGGAGCAGGTCGGCCACAGCGCCGTTGTCGCAGTAGTTGGCCGACGTGAAGCCGGGCGCACCTTGCATCGCCGACCAGAAGGAGGTGTTCGCGAGCACGTTCGGCGACGGACAGGAGGTGGCGCGGGTGTCGATGCCGCCCCACGGCCGGAAGTCCTGGACCCGGTAGTCGCGGTCGCCGCCGAGCAGGTTGTCGTTCTCGGTGTACTGGTAGGCGGCGAGCAGCGAGCCGCTGCCCCAGTCGACGCCATACAGCGCCCCGATGTAGCCGGAGTGGTACTTGTCGGCGTCGGCGTAGCTGGCGTTCAGCTCGAAGCCTGAGAAGTCCTTGCGGGTGATGAAGTTGACCACGCCGGCGACCGCGTCCGAGCCGTAGATCGACGAAGCGCCGTCGGCGACGACCTCGATGCGCTGCAGCGCCAGGCCCGGGATCAGCGGATAGTCGGGGTTGGTCTCGTTGGCCGCCGCGGCGACCAGCCGGTGACCGTTCATCAGGGGCAGCGTCGCGCTGGCCGGCAGGCCGCGCATGCCCGGCGCGAACGATCCGAAGCCGCCCAGGCTGGCCTGGGGCGCGGTGTTGAAGCTGTTCAGCTGCGGAATGGTGGCGATCAGGTCCGGCGTGTTCGCCGCGCCGATGGCCTCGATATCCTCGCGCGTCACGGCGATCAGGTTTGAGCCGGTCGGTGGTACGCCGCGAATGCTGGAACCTGTGACGATCAGCTCTTCAAGCGTCGTGGACCCGTCATCCTGGGGCGCCGGGGCCTGAGCCAAAGCGGGTCCCGCCGTCACGAGGAAGGCGGCGGCTAACGCCGTTCCAGACAGAGCGACCCGTCGCGTGCTTCTCCGAAAATCGACCATCAAACCCTCCCGTTATTGCTTGTTGACGCAGGGCTAACCCGAACAGCGGCGGCCTGTCAATTTCATTCACTTAGCGCTAAATGAAACTTGTGCGCAGACAGGCGGTCGCTTGACCCGGTAGGGCCACCGCCCCATCGTCGTGCTAGTCAACGGAGTGGACGGCGCCTTCCACGGACGCGTCCGATCAGGAAGGCCGATAGGCATGGCGGCAAAGCCGAAACGGGAGGGCCCGAACAAGCGCGAGGCGCAGCGGGCCGCGACGCTGAAGCTGATCCTCGATACAGCCGAGGACCTGTTTGCGCAGCTCGGCTACTTCGGCGTGACGATCAAGGACGTCGCCGACCGGATGGGCATCCACCCGGCGCTGATCCACTACTACTTCGACGGCAAGAAGGCCCTGTTCGACGCGGTCTTCGAGCGCCGTGTCGAGTTTGCGGTGACCGCGCGGACGGCCGGCCTAGACGTCTACGAGGCCGAGGCCGGCGACCGCCCCACCCTCGAAGGCGCCCTGCGCGCCTACTATGACGCGGCCTTCGACGTGTACATCGCCGGCGACGACGGCTGGCGGAACTTCGGCCGCATCTTCTCCCAGGTGAACAACGCCCCGGGCTACGGCGCGGAGAAGATGGACACCTATTTCGATCCGCTGGTCCTGCGCCTGATCGGCCTGCTCCAGAAGGCCCTCCCGGATGCGAAGGCGGAGGACCTGTTCTGGAGCTTCCAGTTCACTTCAGGCGCCTACTCCCTGATCCTGTCGCGCACCGGCCGGATCGACCGACTGTCGAGCAACCTCTGCCGGTCAGACGACTTCGAAGCCGTCCGCGACCGCTTCGTGACCTTCATGGCCGCCGGCTTCGAGGCGCTCTACAGGCGCCAGAAGGCGCAATCGGCCTAGGCCTGCGCCTCCAGCCGCGCAGAGCGAAGCGCGGCGCGCCGCACCTTGCCGGCCTCGTCCCGCAGCGGCTCGCTGGTGAACTCGATGGCCTTGGGCAACTTGTAGCGAGCCAGCCGGCTGGCGACGAACTCGAGCAGTTCCTGTCCATCCAGGGCCGCGCCTTCCATCGGCTGGACGATCGCATGGACACGCGCGCCCCATTCCTCGTCGGGCAGGCCGATCACCGCGCTGCCACGCACGGCGGGATGAGCCTCGAGCGCCGCCTCGACCTCGGCCGGGTAGATGTTCGCCCCGCCGGAGATGATCAGGTCGTTCCGACGGTCGGACAGGTAGAGATAGCCCTCCCCGTCCACGGAACCCAGGTCGCCAGGAGTCTCCCACCCGCCGATCCGGCGACCCTCGCAGCCGAGGTAGTGATAGGTCGATCCCGGCCCACCGCGCGGCCGGAAAAACACTTCGCCCACCTCGCCGACCGGCTTCTCACGGCCGTCCTCGTCGAGGATCTTCAGCTCGTAGCCGTCGCGCACACGGCCTACCGAGCCGCGATGGGTCAGCCAGTCTGCGCCCGAGATCGTCGTCGAGCCGATGCCCTCGGTCGTGCCGTAGTATTCCCAGACCCGCTCACTTCCGAGCCATCCGATCCAGGCGTCCTTCAGCCATGGGGGACAGGGCGCGGCCATGTGGAGCATCATCCGAAGACTAGGGAGGCTGAAGCCCGACAGCACGTCCGGACCGAGCTGCCAGATGCGGTGCATCATGGTCGGGACCATGGTGACCCAGTTGACGCCGTGCGCCTCGACTAGCTGCAGCGCGCGCAGCGCGTCGAACTTGCCCATCTCGACGATGGTGGCGCCGACGAACATCCCCATCGTGATGCAGTGGAAGGGAGCGTTGTGGTAGAGCGGTCCCGGATTGAGGATCACGTCGCCCGGCCGCTGGCCGAGGAAGCCCTCCTCCGGATCCCAACGCGCCGGCATGGCGTCGACAATCACCTTGGGCCGGCCCGTCGAGCCGCCGCTCGTCATCGCCTTCCAGTGGGGCGAAATGACTTCCGCCAGCGGATCAGCCGAATACTGTTCGGACGCGCCTCGATCAGGGGAGAGCACGGGGACGCCGGACGACGGTGGATCGCCGATGAACAGTCTGGGCCTTACGATATCAAGGATCGCCTCCATCTCGGGCCGAGGCAGCTTGGCAGCCACGACGTTCGGGATGGCCCCCAGCTTCCAGATCGCGAAGACGGTCTCGTAGAACGCCAGGCCGTTAGGCAGCGCGACGGTGACGAAATCGCCGGCCGTGACGCCGTGCGCCGCCAGCATCCGCGCCCGCCGGTTCGATCGCTCATCCAGCTCGCTGTAGGCGATCTCCGCACCATCAACGATCAGCGCTACTCGGCCGGGCCATCGCCTGTCATGATGAGCCAGGATCGAACTTAGGGCGACTCCGGAAGTCGACATGGCGCAACGCGTCCCCACGCCCCTCGATCTCATCGTCGCGGATCCGCATGGGCGGATGACGAATCCGGGAATTTTCCCTAATTTAGCGCTAAGTGAATGACAAGGCCCTCTGGTCAGAGGAGCGGAGGAAGTCGGGTTCGTCGGATATCTTGCTTAGGCGCGGCCGTTGGCCGACGCCGTCCGGCGCCGCGCTGACGTCGCAACGGCATCGAGGTCACCTGCCGCAGCGAAGTGGTGCTTCCAACGCAAGCGGACCTTGGGAGTGGCGGCAACGAGTCAGAACCTGTCGTTACGCCTTGGGCGACTTGTGCGTCGCTCTCTTGGGGTCCGCTCCCCAGTCGCGACCTGCACCTGCACTCTGCAATCCTCCTCGGAAGCCCCGCCAGCCGACTACCGCGCCATCCGGCGAGCTCGCTGAGGCTGCAGCGTGAACCCGAGTGCGTGTGCGCTAGCTTCGATGCCCCGCCGCTCGGCCTCAAGTTCGTCCAGACGGTCGCGGTAGGCGTCCTGGGTGCGGGCCAACCGTTCCCCCAGGCCCTCTACGTCACCGACGGTCAAGAGCTCGCGGATCCGGTCGATAGACAGGCCGGCGCGTCGGACCTCGCCAATGAAGCGGAGGCGCTCGAGCGTGTCGCGGTCGTAGTGCCGGATACCTCGAAAGTAGCGGATGCTGCGGACCAGGCCTCGCTGCTCGTAGAGGCGGATCGCGCGATGCGTCAGCCCTGTTAGGGCGACGACTTCCGAGATCGAGACCTCGCGCTCCCGAAGCGGCAGCACTCGAGCCAGCGGCCGAGCCGCCGAATCCGCCGGCATCAGTGCTGGCTGGCTGGAAGGTGGACGACCAGGCCGTCGAGCTCGGCGCCGATCCGGATCTGGCAGGCGAGGCGCGAGTTGGCTTCCACCCCCTCCGCGAATTCCAGCATGCTCTGCTCCATGTCGGTCCGCGGACCGACCACGGCGAGCCAATGAGGGTCGACGTAGACGTGGCAGGTGGCGCAGGCACAGGCCCCGCCGCAGTCGGCGTCGATGCCGGGGACGTTGTTCTTGAGGGCGGCTTCCATGACGCTGAGGCCGGCATGGGCCTCCACGGCGTGCACATCGCCGCCATGTTCGATGTAGGTCACCTTGGGCATTGCTTCCGCGGCCCCCAGGGCGCGCGCCTTCTCAATATTGATGGACGTGTCGGCGAAGCGCTGCCGGCCGGAGGCCGGGCCGCGACGGATTACCTGTGGTTTCCCGACGCTAGGCGGCGACCGAGGACGACGAAGGCGACGAGGCTGACCGCGGCGGTAGCGGCAAACGTCGCGTACAACGGCAGGAAGCCCTGCGCGCTGGTCAGCAGGGGCCCGGCCGCCAGCGGACCGACCGCTCCGCCGACCGCCAGGGCGGCCGGCATCAGCACGGCCACGCTTCCCCGGCGGTCCGATGAGGCGATCATCCCCATCTGGTAGGCCATCGGGAAGTTCCAGACCCCACCCGCCAGCACGACGCCGATCAGATAGGCGTTGAAGCCCTGCCCGAACGCGAGCGCGGCGGCGCCGCCGATCGCGAGCAGGAGACCGACGGCGAGCGGCCTGGCGCGCCCAAGCCTGTCGCCTATGAAGGCGGCGGCGAGACCCGCGATCCCACTGACGATCAGGGTGACGGCAAGCGCATTGTCGGCCTGATGAGGGCTGACGCCGAATGTCGGGGCGATCTGGGAAACGAAGGCCCAGAGCGCCGACAGACCGGCGAATGAGACGAAGAGCGCCGCCAGGCCGAGCCAGGGTTCCCAGTCCTTCAGAACCGGCGCAGGGCTTCCGGCCCGGCGTTTCATCATGAAGCGCTTTTCGGGCGGGACCAGCGTTCGCCCGCTCGGGATGCCGCGCAGCCCCGCGAGAGAGACCACGCCGACCAGCACGGCCAGGCACGCCGCGGCCGCGGAGAATCCTTCCTGCCCGATGATCCAGGTCGTCAGCACGACGAGGGCCACGATCGCGAGAAGCACCTCGCCGGCCAGCTTCAGCCCGAACGCCTTGTCCGGTTCGTGGTGTTCCGAAACCACCGCGACACAGACCGTGTAGAGCGTGCCGAGGCCCACGCCCGCAGCCCCGAGCGTCATCAGAAGACCCGGGTAGGAGTTCGAGACCGCTGCCAGAAACAGGCCGACGACCGAGAGGCCTGTCGCGCCGCCGATGACGTGCCGCCAGTTGAAGCGGTCGATCCAGAGGTTCGACGTTGTCGCCACGAGCGCGAAGCCCGCCAGATAGGAAAAGCCGACAATGCCGAGCTGGTTGTTATCGAGGCCGAAGCGCGACGACGCCGCGCCGAGCAGCGCTGGCATGAGATTGAAGAGCAGCGCCGCGGCGGCCGAAACGGCAGTCGCTGATGCTAGCACAGTTGCGGATTGGCGGTGAACGGCCGGCTTGGCGGGGGGGGTCGCTACCTTGGCCGCCCCCGATCGGGCGGGCAGCGCGTCCGAAGCCGGGATGATCACCGAAAGGCTGGTGTAGCCCTTGACGAAGGGCGTAGCTGGATACGTCGGCTCCCCGACGACCTGGATGGTTGGATAGCGCTTCAGGATCTCTTCCCAGAGCACGCGCAGCTGCATTTCGGCCAGTCGATTGCCCACACAGCGGTGGATGCCGAAGCCGAACGACATGTGGTTGCGCGGGCGCTCACGGTCGACGATGAACCGGTCGGGCTCGGAGATGGCGGACTCGTCGCGATTGCCCGAGACGTACCACATCACCACCTTGTCGCCCTTGGCGATGGTCTTGCCGCCGAGCTCGATGTCGCGCGTCGCCGTGCGGCGCATGTGCGCGAGGGGCGTCTGCCACCGGACAGCCTCAGAGACCATCGAAGGAATGAGCTCGGGGTTATCCCGCAGCTTGCGATACTCGTCAGGGTTCTGATTGAGCGCCAGCAGACTGCCGGTGATCGTGTTACGCGTCGTATCGTTGCCGCCGACGATGAGCAGGACGACGTTCCCCAGATACTCCATCGGGGTCATGTTCCGGGTCGCATCGGAATGGGCGAGCATCGATACCAGGTTGGGCTCAGGCTCCGCGTTGACCCGCTCGTTCCAGAGCCTGACGAAGTACTCGAGACACTCCATCAGGACAGCAGCCTGCTCCTCAATCGTCTCGACGAGGGCGCCGGGCTTTGGAAGGGTCGTGGCGACATCAGACCAGTAGGTGAGCTTCCGTCTGTCCTCGAATGGGAAGTCGAACAGCGTGGCGAGCATCTGCGTCGTCAGCTCGATCGAAACCCTCTCGACCCAGTCGAACGGTTCGCCCACGGGAAGGTCGTCGAGGATCCTGGCGGCCCGCGAGCGGATCAGCCCTTCCATCTTCGCGAGGTTGGCGGGGGCGACGATCGGCGCAACAGCTTTGCGTTGTTCGTCGTGCCTGGGCGGATCCATCGCGATGAACATCGGCAACGGATCCTTGGGATCGTCGTCGAGGATGGTGATGCCGCCGAAGCGGATGTCGGACGAGAACGCCTCGTGGTTAGTGTCGACCGCCATGATGTCGGCGTAGCGGGTGACGGACCAATAGGGCCCGAACTGGCTGTTGCGGCAGTAGTGGACGGGATCCTCCCGACGCAGCCGCTCGAAGTAGGGCCAGTAGGCGTTCGTGCGCCATAACTCGGGATTGCTGACGTCGATGTCCGCCAGAGGGACGGTTTCGGGATCGAGGTCTGCGCCAGCCGCTTCGCCGTCAAGTGCCATGATCCGCTCCCAGGCAATCCAGCAATTATCGATTTTAATTAGGACATATGACCTAGCGTATTGTTAGGGCGAGCGCCCTAGACCGTCAAGGGGGGGCTCGCTAGGGTGACGAGATGGCTGAGAACGGTGCGACGAATCGATTGCTCACGACAGGATCCAGACGCGCTCCCCCAGCGCAGGCCCGCGAAGGCCACGTCATCGACCGCATTCTGGACAGCGCCGAACTCGTCCTGCGTGATCGTGGCTATGCCGGGTTCACGACGCGCCGGGTGGCCGAGGCGGCGGGCATCGCGCCGGGCAACCTCTCCTATCACTACCCAACGAAGCTGGAGCTGCTCCGGGCCCTCATCAAGCGGCTCATGGCCGACTATTCGAAGCGACTTCAGGACGCACTGAAGCAACCGGACCAAGGCCCCGAGGAGCTGTTGCGGTGGCTGCTCGGCGAAGCGTTCACGAGGGAAGCGAACTCCCTCTTTCGTGAGCTTTGGGCCATGGCGCTTCACGATGAGGTCGTGCGCGATGCGGTCGATGACTTCTACGACCAGGTGATGACGGACGTGGAGAGCGCGATCCTCGCCGCCTACCCGACGGCGTCACCACAGGGCGTTCGCGACCTGGTTCGGCTGATGTCCGTGATCTCCGAAGGCAGCGGGGTGATCTACGGACTCAGAGGCGTCTCTGGCAAGGACCACGAAAGGCTCGTCGCGTTGGCGATGCGACTGGCGGCCGTCGTTTCACCCGACCTCGTCCCGACGGCGGCGCTGCCGGAGGCATTGCAGGAATAGAGCGGTTTCACCCCGCTGCGCGATAGCCATTGACCGGCCGCGGCGCCTTATAATAGATATTTATCGATCAAATCCACACTTGAGAATGGCGCCGCCGCCATCAGGAGCCGCATGCGCGCTGTCTACATCATGGCTGACCGGCGCTCGGGTACGTCCTCTAGGGGAGGCGCGTGATGCGGGTCGTGGTACTCGGAGGCGGCGTCATCGGCGTTACCTCCGCCTACTACCTGGCCAAGGCCGGCCACGAGGTGGCGCTGGTCGAGCGGCAGCCCGGACCGGCGCTCGAGACCAGCTTCGCCAACGCGGGCGAGATCTCTCCAGGCTACGCGTCGCCTTGGGCGGCCCCGGACGTACCCCGCAAAGCGATCCGTTGGCTGCTGATGGAGCACGCGCCGTTGATCCTGCAGCTGCGGCTGGATCCGGCGATGATCCGCTGGACCTTGGCCACGTTGGGCAACTGCACTGCCGGCGCCTACACCCGAAACAAGGGTAGAATGGTCCGCTTGGCCGAGTACAGCCGCGCCCAGCTTGAGGCCCTTCGCAGCCAGACCGGCATCCGCTACGACGAGCGCACTCAGGGGACGTTGCAGCTCTTCCGCAAACAGGTTCAGCTGGACGGCATCGGCAAGGATGTCGAGGTTCTGACCCGAGACGGCGTCAAATTCGAGGTTCTGGACGCCAAGGGCTGCATCGCGGCCGAGCCCGGCCTGGCCGACGCCGCCGAACCGTTTGTCGGTGGACTGCGCCTGCCGGGGGACGAGACCGGCGACTGCTTCAAATTCACCACGAGACTGGCGGAAATGGCGTCAGACCTCGGCGTGTCGTTCCGCTATTCAGAGACCGTGCGGGGCCTGCGCGTCTCAGCAGACAAGGTGGAAGCGGTTGTGACGGACCGCGGTGAAATCGCCGCGGACGCCTTCGTCGCCTGCATGGGCAGCTTCACGCCGGCGCTCGTGGCCCCGCTCGGACTGCGGCTGCCGGTCTATCCTGTGAAGGGCTACTCCCTTACCGCGGATATCGTTGACGAGGACCGCGCGCCGGTCTCCACCATCCTCGACGAGAGCTACAAGATCGCCATCACGCGCCTGGGCGACCGGATCCGGGTGGGCGGAATGGCGGAACTGTCCGGGTTCGGCAACGCCCTGCCCGAGCGCCGCCGCGAGACACTGAGACGTTCCGTAGGGAGCCTCTTCCCGCACGCGGGGAATTGGGACAGGTCGACTTTCTGGTCAGGCTTGAGACCCATGACACCTGACGGCACGCCCGTTGTCGGTCCGACGCCAGTGAAAAACCTCTACCTGAACACCGGCCACGGCACGCTGGGCTGGACCATGGCCTGCGGCTCCGCCCGGGTCATTAGTGACCAGGTCAGCAATGCGGCTCCCGACATCGAGACGCGCGACCTCGCCCTCTCCCGCTATGGCGGAGCGACCGCTTAGACCCTGCCCACTTTCGCCCTTAGCCCTCCCTAAGTGCGATACTGCCGCCCCGGGGAGCCCTCACTTCCCGGGGCGGACCTTTCCCAAAAACTATTCCCTAACTCTCCACCCAAGGGACCGATTCCCGCGGCGAAACCCCTCTAATGATCGATATATATTGATTATTATGACCCCCTCGGGCAGCATGATCTCCCGACCATCCGGAGACCGATCATGCCCGAAGCCGCACTGGCGCCCCGCCTTCAATCTCACGCCGGAATGCAACGCCTTCCTTTCGGCGCGCCAGTCGCCGAGGTCACGGACGTCATCGCCCGGGACGGCGGCGTCATCCTCACGGGGGTGCTCACACGCGAGCAGGTAGACCAGGTGAACCGGGAGCTGGACCCCCACTTCCAGGGCATCGACCAGGGCAATTTCGGCAAGGGCGAGGAAAACTTCCTCGCCGACTTCATGGGCCACAAGACCAAGCGGATCACGCACTGCGTGCGCCATAGCCCCACCTACCGCGAAGCCATGCTCGCCAGCCCCCTCATCGCCGAGTACGTGGCAGGCCTCGTGCCAGGCGCGCCCGGCGCGCATGCGATGGGCGCCAGCCAGGGTATCGAAATCCAGCCAGGTGAGAAGGCGCAGGTCCTGCACCGGGACGCCACGACACATCTGGAGCTTCTGCAGCGCACCGGGCCGGACGGCCCCGAGATCCTCGTCAACATGCTGCTGGCGCTGACCGATATCACCGAAGACATGGGGGCTACGCGGGTGATCCCGGGCAGCCATCTCTGGGAGGATTTCAGCACCCCAGCGGATCAGGCGGACACGATTCCGGCGATTCTGAATGCCGGGGATGTGCTGTTCATCAGCGGGCGCGTCCTGCACGGCGGCGGGGCCAACTCGACCGCGGACCGCAAGCGCCGGATCATTTCGACGGCTTTCAACATCCCCTTCTTCATGGGCGAAGAGGCCTGGCCGTTCGCGATCCCGCTCGAGGAGGCCCGACGCTATCCCGCCCAGGTGCAGTCCTTCCTCGGCTTCAGGTCGGTCAGTTTCGGCGGAGAACAGCCAGGGTTCCTGTGGCGGGTGAACATGAACCCCCTGGAGGACGCTCTCGAGCTCTGACCTGGCGCCTGATCAGGACGAGGGTGCGTCGCCGGCGCGCCCTTTTCCATGAGTGACGCGACAGGCTCAGACCCGGTAGAGCGCTGCGAACCCAAGCTCGCCCTCGCCGGCCTCGACGACCCGCTGCATCCGGGCCTGGTTCGCGGCGAGCAAAAGGTCGGAGGCGCCGACATCGGCGAACGCGCGCCGGAACTGGTCGAGGGACTTGGCGTAGGTGGCGACGGCCGCGTCCGTTGTCGAGAAGTCGTCCTTCTCGATCGCGGCAAGCGCCTTGTCGATCTCGATCGGCAGATGGGCGAGGTAGGTTTGCAGGTAGGCGCGAAAGTCGGTCAGCGACATGCCATCCTTGACGGCATAGGCAGCCGCTTCGAGCGCCGCGGAGGCGGCCGTGAACAGGAAGGACGCCGTGACGGAGGCGTCGATGACGTTTGGCAGCCCCGCATCGGTCCCGACCAACGCACTGCTCCCGGCCAGCGAGAGCAGTAGATCAGCACGACGCTGCCACAGCGCTTCGTCGCCGCCGAACATGATCACGGCTTCGGCCGAGCCGATGTTGGAGGGGTAGCACTGGATCGTGCCGCTGACGAAGGCGGCCCCCGCGCCCCTGACGAGATCTCCGAGACTGCGCGCCTGCTGCGGCGTCGCGGTGACCAGATTGATGAAGTCCTTGCCTTCCAGGTCCTGCGAGGCTCCGGCCAGCATGGCTTCCACTTCGGCGGTGGTGGAGGTGAGCGCAATGATGGCCTCCGCCTGGGCGAGCAATTCAGCCGGCGTGGCGGCCAGTTTGGCGCCGTCGGCGACGAGCGGCTCACACCGACTGGCGGTGCGGTTCCACACGACGACCTGGCGGCCTTGCTTCAACAGCTGACGAACGAAGGCGCTGCCCATGAGGCCTGCGCCCAGAACTCCAACAGTGGTCATCGGGAAACGTCCTCTACAGGTTTGGGAGATGCGGCTCGGCCAAGCCCTCACTGGCCTCGGACGAAATGTGATTCACGGGCGAAGCGGTGCGCTCCCCGGTCGCCAATTTCCCCAAGTGGGCGGCGATCAGCAGGCACACGCCCGACGCGATGAGCAGCCCGGCGCTGGACAGGATGAGCCCGGTATAGCCACTCCGCTCTATGACCGGTCCAGCGAGGATACCGGTCAGGACGCCGGCGAGCCCGCCCGCGGCGGGGGCAGCAACGAACAGCCGCCCGGACACATCGACTTTCCTGATGATCGTCCAGTAGCCGGGCTGGGCCAGCCCCCAGCCCATGGCGAACAGGATCGCCGTCAGGACGAAGGCGAGGTCTGCATCGACTACCAGACAGGCATAGCCTGCGATTACAATCAGGTTTCCGGCCGCGACGAACCACAGCGTCGATACCCGCCCGCCGAGCCACGCCACGATCCCGGCTGTGGCGACGGTCGCCAGCGCGCAGAGACTCACCGCACCGCCGATCAGGCCGTGCGGAACGCCACGAGCCGCGCCGATGCGCTCCACGAAGTACCAGAACGCGAGGATGCCGCAGACAAACAGGCCCAGGGCCAGGAGGCCGACGGCCGGAGCGAGAGTTCCGCGCGATAGCAGCACCGCCTTCGGCGCCTCCGGCCCCGCTGACGCGGGAACGACGCCGGCATCCGGAAGGAATCTCGCTGCAAGGAGACCGGTCGCCACGACGGCCGCTAGGCTGAGGAACAGACCCACGACGCCGTACTGCGGGATGATCCATTGGGCGACGGGCACGGCGGCCGCCGCCGCGGGCAGGCTCTGGGAGATCAGGGAGGCAGCATACCTTCGATCCGGATTGGCCGTGTCGCCCAAGCTGGCGAAGGAGGGGGCGCCGAGGGTTCCCTTGAGCACGCCAAGGACGGCGAAGAGCGCGAGGATCGCCGTCAGTGTCGATAGCTTGGCTCCGGCAGCGAGCACCGCCGCGGCCAGTCCCACTGCCGCCGCCGAGAGGATCCTCCAGTTCACCCCCCGTACCCAGAACGGCGCGCTCACCACGGCGAGGGTGTTGAAGCCAATGAATACCGCGCTGACGTAGCCAAGCTGCCGGTCGCCCAGTCGGTAGGTATCCGCCAAGGCCCCGAGGACCAGAGGCTGCAAGTTTACGATGAGCTGGTTGATGCCGATGAGATACGACGCGGCCGTGATGGCGCTAGGCGCATCAACGGTCGCTCCCCCTGACTTGCCGCCGCCGCTCAACGAGCGGCCTCCGGCGAAGCTTCCGGAGACCGCCAGCGCGCCGCCCGGAGCGCGAGACTCGCCACGGTCGGCGCAAGGTAGAGCGCTGCGAGCAACCAGAGGAAGCTGTTCGCGCCCAGATGGCCGATTGTCCAGCCGCCGACGCCGCCCCCCAGGGCGTAGCCCAGCTGCAGGGCAAAGTACCAGCCACCGTATGTGCGCGGAAAGAGCGCCTCGCCGAACTGCCGCTTGGTGAAGGTCAGCCAGAGCACCTCGCCGGCGCCGAAGCCGTAGCCCAGGCAGAACGCGCCGGCGGTGGCGATCAGGAGGCTCGGATCGTCCGGCAACCATGCGAGGGTCAGGACGCCGGCGTACACCGATCCCGCGACAAGGGCGGCGCTCCACCAGCCCCTGAAGGTGTCGAGCAGCCAACCGACGGACGCAGAGCCCAGAAAGGAGCCGGCGGCCGTCAGTCCGAGCACCGTAGCGGCCGTGGACCCGGACAGGCCTGCCGCCTGCAGCAGCGCCGGCTGCTGGGAAAAGGTGGCGATGGAAGTCATGCCGATCCCGACGATGCTAACGAGCATCAGCAGGGCCGGGGCCAGCGGAATCCGCGCCGCGCCGACAGGGCTTTCGGCGTGGGCTGTGCTCGCACTGCCACCGGCCGCAAGCACGCCATCGGGATCTTCGCCCAGCTCATGCGGTCCCTTCGGTCCGCGGGCCAGGAGAGCGACGGCCACAGCGACAGCCAACACCGCCACCGCAAGCCATCCGGAAGCTGCACGCCAGCCGACGTGCTCGACGAGGGCCTCGGTCAGGGGCGCCATGATTAGGCCACCCGCCGCCCCGCCGGCCCAGACGATCGCCACGGCCGTCGCGAAGCGTCGGGAGAACCATCGCGCGACGATCAGCGGGGCCGACATCGCCGTCATGACCTTGCCCAGGCCCATTCCGATGCGCAGCAGATAGAGCTGCCAGAGCTCGGTGACGTGGCCGAGCGCCAGCAGGGCGATGGCCTGGACGCAAACGCCGACGACCACCAGCCGCCAAGGACTGACACGCGCTGTGACCGGGCCAGAGAACAGCGCCAGCGGGGCGACGAGCCACATGGCCGAGACGAGCGAGCCCATCTGCGCGGGCGACCAATCGTACTCCTGAGCCAGTGGCGCGGTGAAGATGATGAACGAGAAAATACTCACGCCGAACAGGGCGAGGATCGCGAGGAAGAGCGCGCCGACGATCCGCCAGCCGAAGTACGGGCGGGCTCTTCGCGCTTGCTCTGCCGTGTCGTTGGAGGCCTCGCCCATCCCCGCTCCGAACTGATCCTGCACCCCGGCGACTAAATCGACTTTAGTCCGCCACATTCGCTCATACGGATCGAGAGAAGACGATTATCCTCCCCAGTCGTCAACTCTAATCGATTTATGTTGACCAGAAGCAGGCCTGCAGGCTGCAATGGGGGTCTCGCCGGACCCTGCCGTCCGCCGCCATGGAGCCTGAGCACGTGCCCGCAACCTTAACGATCCAATATGCGCCCGCGCGCCAGGACCTCCACGGCAAGACCGTCCTTGTAACCGGCGGCACCCGCGGCATCGGTCGCGGTATCTCGCTCGCGCTCGGCGCAGCCGGCGCCAGGACGATTGTCTCCGGCCGTGATCTGGTCAGCGCCGAAGCCGTCGCCGCGGAGATCGTCGCGGGGGGAGGCGTCGCCGATATCCTGACGGCCGACCTCATGGATGATGCTTCGGTAGCCGGGCTGATCGAAGAGACGGCGCGCCGCTTTGGCAAGCTCGACGTCCTGGTCAACAATGCGGGCATCGATGCCGACGCGCCTGCCATCGACTATGATCTGGACGTCTGGCGTCGGGTGCTTCGCTTCAACCTCGAGGTCCCCTTCCGCCTGTCGCAGCAGGCCGCGAGCCACTTCATGGCTGAGGGACGTCGCGGCGTGATCGTCAACATCGCCTCCGTGCTCGGCCATGTCGCGACCCAGGAGGCCTGTTCCTACGTGGCGGCCAAGCATGGCCTCATCGGGCTGACCAAGTCCCTCGCGATCGAATGGGCCAGCCAAGGCGTGCGCGTGAATGCGATCGCGCCCGGCCTGATCCAGACCGACATGACGTCGGCCCTTTGGAACAGCGACTTCGCGGAGGGCTACATACAGTCCCGGATTCCGGTGGGCCGCATCGGTCAACCGCAGGACATCGGCGGGGCCGTGGTGTTCCTTTCCTCGGACGCTGCGGACTTCATCCACGGCGAGACCCTCACCATCGATGGCGGCTTCCTGGCGACCTGAGCCAGGCGGCCCCGCTTCCCGCCGACACCTACGGCAAAGACAAGTGTCGCCGCCCTGCTCCAGGCAGGGCGGCGATGAGTGCAGGCTTCTGCTTTTGGCAGCTAGGCGGGCTCGGCAACCCGTTCGGGATAGTCGATCGCGAAGCTGTACTGGGGATCGTAGTGGGCGCCCCAGTAGCCTTCCCAGATCTCGCGCGTGATCGGCCCGACCTGGCCATTGCCGACGGGATTTCCGTCGAGCGTGGTGATGGGCATCACGCCGCCGGCGGTCGTGCAGATGAAGAGCTCATCGGCGTGATAGAGGTCGTCGACCGGCACAAGTTCCAGCCTCGCTTCCAGCCCCTTCCTCGCGGCGAGCTCCATCACCGTCCGGCGCGTCACGCCCTCCAGGACGCCCCGCACGGGCGTGGTCAGCACCCGGTCTTTCACGCAGAAGATGTTGTAGCCGCCGCCCTCGGTGATGTTCCCGTCGCCGTCGGGCAGGAGCGAATAGACGGCGCCGCGATCCATCGCCTCGAGCCAGCCGCGGACGAAGTCGCCCCACTGGAGGTTCTTGATCGTCGGGTCCATCGCTCCGGGAGGCGTCCGCCGCACCGTCCGCGTCACTACCGCCGCGCCGCCGGTCGGATGCAGGGCGGGCGGCATGGCCCAGACGTAGGGCATGACCATCAGATAGAGATTGTTCTCGTAGCTCTGGTACTCGCGGACGAACTTCAGGCCGCGGGTGCAGATCAGCTCGACGTAGGCGTCCCGGATGCCGCTCTTGGCGACCATGTCGATCAGCGTCTGCCGCAGGACCGAGCGCTCCATCGGGATGCGGAACCGCATCTTCGCGCAGGCGCCCTCGAAGCGGTCGAGGTGATCGTCCAGCCTGAAGAAGCGGCCGTCCCAGACGCCGGGCACGTCATAGGTCAGATCGCTACGCAGGAAGCCTTGGTCCAGAATCGGAATCCGCGCTTCCTCGAGGGGCGACAGCTCCCCGGCGATCCAAGCGATACCGCCGGCGTAGGGGTTGCCGCTGCGGTCCAGCTCGGCTTTGCGTTGCTCGTGGGCCCCGAGGACCTTTTCCATCGAAAAATCTGACATTGTCGCCTCTGAATGTTCGCCCGCGAGCGGGAAGACGCTGGCGGTTTGCGTATCGC
>CALALX010000001.1 GCA_937925635.1 uncultured Caulobacter sp. | reverse complement strand
GCTCAGCCATGGCTATGAGCTTGGAGCGCCTCCTCCTCCCCCCTGACCACGGAAACATCGAGCTGCTCTCCCCTCCCAGGCAGGTAAACGGTCGCCAGAAGGGGTTCGAGACCAGCGCAGCCGCGGAAGCAGAAGACTGCCACCGAGCGCACGCGCTGAAGGCCTTCCGCGGCTCCATCCCAGAAGAACTTCGTCCGTCGGCCAAGGATCTGAAGAAGCGTCTCTCGGCGACTGGAACGCCTAGGACGCTGGCTTCGGCCCGCCACTATCGGAACCTCCGCATCAGAATTGTCGGTGGGCTGCTGGCGCTCTGCGAACGGTGGCCGAGACGCCATCTGCGGACGTTTTGCGCCATCCCGAAGGGCTGGGTCGTCCCCGCAGACGAGCTCGACCAAGTCGAACCCAGCAAGATGATCGCCCAGTTCCGGGCCCACCTGGTCCGAGCCGACGCTGCCACAGCAGACGGGTTCCTGGTGGCCTTTCTAGACGCCGAATTCGAACCTAACTCCCGAACTTACATCTTCCACCTCCACGGGTTCGTGGGCGGCGGGATGATTTCGGTGGTCGATAGTCTTCGGGCGAGACCCGCCTTCAAGCGTCGGGCGGACTGCTGGGTTCCCCTCAAGCTGGCCCCGCTGAAGCGAAATTCGGAGCGTGCCGAGACCTTTAGTTACGCCCTTAAGCCGTTCTGGAAATGCCGAGGCGTGGTCAGGAAGGATGGCGAGGAGAAGTCCCGCCGCCAGCGACTATCTACCCGGATCCCCGAACCCGACCACATTCGGTCGCTCCTATGGAAGGACCGCGTCTCGATCGGTGATCTGGCCATCCTGATGAAGTGCAAAGTGACCCTGAGAGGTCTGGCCCTCACCCAAGCAGCACTCAATCAAACGTACATGACTCGGAAAGTCACCCCACCTCCGTGAGACGATCTGACGTCTCAATACGTGTGAAAGACCCCTGAACTCGCAATTCAGTCGGTCCGTACACGACAACACTGCACATCGTCAAACATCACAATGCTTCGTTGAACTCGACGACAGCAAACGATCATCCATGATTTGGGAGTACCCCATGACTAGTAACAGCATCACTACCGACGGCGTCACCGACCAACTCGGAATTCAGTGGCTCCGTCTGCAGCAAAACTCGACGCTCGCCTGGCTGAGGGTCGCGGACCTTCACGACGGCAGCCCAGGACGGCGTCTCGCCGAACTTGGGATTGTAATGCCGCCGGGAAAGGCGGTCCGCGAGTTTATTGACCGGGTCGGGGACATCACTGACTGGCCCAAACAGTACCTGGCGACGCGGCCAGGTTGGCACCGATCGCAATTCGCGCTCGGCGACGGCTCCATACTGGCCCCCAAGGGGGAGAATCCCCATTGCGTCGCGTTCCACCCGGACCATGCAAAATGGGGCTTCAGGGGTACCCTGGAAGGCTGGCGCACCGCGGTGGCCGCACCGCTAGCAAAGCAGCCGTTGCCGGCCTTCGCGATCATGCTGGCGTTCGCCCCTCCCCTGCTGAACATCCTTCCCCGCCGGACCAACTTCGGGGTGGAGTTTGTCGGCCTAAAGGGTCTCGGAAAGTCGACCCTTCAGCAGCTTGTCTCAAGCGTTTGGGCGGGCCCTGGCACGAGTTCTGATGCCAAGTTTTGGGAGACCTGGCTAGCCACAGCGGAAGGGCTAGAAACGGTCGGGGAGAGGCACCGGGACTGCCTTCTCGTCCTCGACGAGGCGACCCTTTTCGAGGGCGCCGCAACAAAGGCCGCCCGCGCGAAGGCCGTGCAGAACATCGTCTTCCGGCTAGGCGAAGGGGCCGGGAAAGCCCGCTTCGGAGGCGAGAGGCCTGAAGTCAGCCAGCTCATTTACCTGTCGAGCTCGAATGAACCGATTGCGTCCGTGCTAGGTGGGGGCCATGGCGCATCGGCGGACGCGGCCGAAGATCGGCTGCTGACCCTGCCGGCTGATGCGGGAAGCGGGTTTGGGGTCTACAGCACCCTGCCCGACGGCGTGGTCAGCGGAAGCGCATTCGCCAGTCAACTGACGCATGCGGTCGATGGTCAATACGGGACCGCCATCAGAGCGTTCCTAGCCAAGCTCGTTCAGCGCAGATCTGACGACCAGGAGGGACTTACCAAGGAACTGGAAGGTCACATGGCCCATTTCCGGAAGCGCGCGCAGATCGACCCAAACGACGGCTCAATGGTGCGCGTGGCCAACAGCTTTGGCGTGGCGTACGCGGCCGGTCGCTTGGCGAAGGGCTGGGGCATCCTCCCCAAGAACTGGCGATGCGCCGACACGGCGCTAACCTGCTTCCAGCGGCACCTGGCCGCCAAGACCATGCGCAGTGGCAACGTCACCGATCGCCTTACGGCCTACGCCAAACTGCCAGGCGTGCGCGACGTTCGGGGGGCGTCAAAGCCAACGTTGTCGGACGCAGAACTCAAGGCGACCCCGGGAATCTGGCGGACCACCAAAGAAGGCGAGATCGAGTTTGTGGTCTGGCCAGAGACCTTGAAGGCGGCCTTCTCCGACTGCCAGTCATTCGTCGCCGAGCTGATCGCGCTAGGCATCGCCAAACGCGAGCCCCCGGGTCACACCGTCAAGCGCAAACTAAGGGAGGGACATGACCCTGAGCGCTTCTATTGCTTCCGGATCACGCCGCCCACAGGTCGCGTAGGCAAGGCGCCGCCCCAGCCAAAGGGCAGGCAGCTAAAGCTCAAGAAAATGATCACGCGGAAGATGAAGGAGGCGAAACCCGCGGCCAGATAGGGAGGTCTAGACGCTCTCCCGCTCCCTAGCCGAGCCAGCACTCGACGCGAGGCGCCCTCCCGAGCTCAACCGATAGCGAGCTCGGGAGGGTCGTCTTTCGAACATGGTGTTGTTTCGGACAAACGTGGCCAGCTGCGGGGGCCGGTTGGCACCAGGAGTGGATCCTGGCCTGGCGGACAATTCCGGGCCTGCCCCTCGGAACGAGGTCCACCATCAACTAGCAAAAGCCCGTTCATGAGGGTTAGCACGCTGTGGCTACCTCAGCCCTCGAACCGACGTGTCCGGGCGTTCAGTGGATCAATCCGGCCGGTTGCTGGATTGAACGCGACTAACTTGGTACGGCCGAGATCGGGAGCCTCCCCAAGCCTACGCTCCACGTCGGGATCGAGCGTCCCAGCGTAATAGTCCGCAAGGAAGTCCAGAAAGGCGTCGATGGCGATGTCGAGCTCTTCCTGGGGCACATCGACTGGCACCAGAAACTTGAAGACGCCTTTCTCGTTCGGATCAAAATAGATCGAAAAAAGCATCGAGTATGGTTGGTCGGCGGCGACCTTCCCGGCCGTTCCAATGAGCGTCACCTTCACCTTGGCGAAGTGTTCGCATAGCCGCTTGATCCCAGCCTTCAGGGCCGCGTAGTGGTCCTTGCCCATCTCGCCGAGAAAGCCGTCGAAATAGGACTTGGCCACGAACAGAACAGCCGCTGTCGGCATCAACCACTCGATAGCCGCGAAGGCCTTCGTCGATATTCGTCGCTCAATTAGCAGGTCGAGCTGGTCGCTCGCCACGGCCGCCTGAAACTCCTGCATCCAGGTCTCGGGCACTTTGTCTTCGCAGACCAAACCGATGTCGGGCGTCCTGGACAGCATTGCGTTTTCCCCCATCCGGCCTACGGCCTACAGGTCGATGAATTCGTGGATGAGGCTGCAGGCGTAGTTGATGCTGGCGCGCTGCATGCGCCAAAACGACGCCGCAGCCAGAAGACCGAGAACAACGAGCGTCTGTTGTTCGCCAGGATGAGCAAACGCGAACCAGGCGAAGGCAGCAAGAAATGCAGCGCTCAGCCCGCGAAACAATCCATAGGTCCGGTTGAAGGCATCGATCCGCGCGGACTTGCCGGCAGCCCGCACCTTCGCGTAGCCGCGCATGACCATGCTGCGCCAATGCGTCCGGCTCGTCTTTGTCGCATCGACGGGCTGGCCCTCCAAAGCCTCGATTTTGGTGATCAACGCTGCCCGCTGACTGGGCGTGATCAGGCCCTGCTTGGGATTGCGAACCCAACTTGTCGGCATGCCGATTGTGCGGGCGATGGCTTCCTCGATCAGGTTGCCCAGGGTCTGCACCAGGTGACCCAGGACAAAGGCCATCACCATGAAGAGTCCGAAATCGCCGAGGGAGAGCCCGTCGTCGCCCAAAAGCGCACGAAGCTCCGGCCACTCCAGCGCCAGCAGAAGGCCGACGACGGTGCCTGGCGTGATGACGCCGATCACTTCGTAAGCATCGAAGGCTTTCGACGTTTCCATCATTCCGTCCTTTTCTTTGGGTCTTCGATGATGGTCGCTGGAACGCACAAGGCTTGCAGCCCATCGGTTCCAAGGATGAGAAACGCCATCGGTTCGTTGTAGCCGGCGCCGACCATCGCCGCTGACAACCTGTCGACGTTCGACGGCTTCGCGCTTCCCAAGTGACTGTGCCAAGTGCCAAGACATCGAAGCGCTCCGCCCGAGTGCGTGTGCAACTCGATCAGCCGTTCGGCCAGTCCACTTACCCCGAGCTGAAACTCCGCGCGGGACCGAATGCTGTCCTCGGGCGCTTCGATGATGTCCGTCACAACGATCTGACGCGCGATCATCGACGACCGTCCCACCAGGACGCCGCCGGTCTCTGTCGTAGGGTGCAGAGCCGTCTCAGACTCGATGCGGCGCCGCACGTCGGCGGCGATGCTCAGCGTCCAGCCGTCCAATCCTTGAATCGGCACACGGGCGAACGGCGGCACAACGATACGGTCATGCGCGAGAGCGACGCCGTCGCGCTGCAACGTGTGGATGACGCCGCCTTCGTCTTCGGTCAGCGATGAGAAGATCTCGGTCATCGCACCGGTTATCACGCTGAGCGTCGCATCGCTCATCTTGATCGTGAGAGAACCGCATCCCTGTCCCACCGCGATCTGCGCCGCCCCGGCCGACGGAGCGAATAGATGCCGCGCCAGGGACGGCGATGCCACTGCGTGCTGATAGAAGCTGGCCTCCAGTTCGACGCCGTTCGGATTTCTCGATTGGCCGTCAACGCCTACGTACCCAAGGCCGCCACCGTTATAGAGCGACATCTCCACGATCCGCGGCAGGTCCGCCATGGTCGGAAGCGCCAACGACTCCAGCACCACCATCGACGCCGTCGTGTTCACGAGCCATTGGGGCCGTTGTTTTCCCTTCAGGCTGCGTAGGCGATCCGCAACGTCGCGGTGATCACCCAATAGCCCCTCCGCCTTCGCCCCCAAACCGCTCAGGGCCGACGCCAATTCCTGGGCCTTAGGCGTAAGCCAGCCAAGCTGAAGTTCAGCGGCGGGCGGATAAAGACCATTCCTAGCGGCGTTGTGCGGCAGCAGCTCCTTCTTGTCCGCGACCAGTACGGGGGCGTTGCCGCTCCGACCTGCATGCAGGGCAATCTTCGAGCCCAGGCTGCCGCAGCCAATCATTGCCCAACGCGGCAACTCAGGATCAGCGCTCATACGGCGGAGAAGCCCAGGCGAGATTTTGTCCCGCAGGCCAAGGGGACGCACTTCGTCATCCGGCCGCGACAGGCCGCCCTCGGGTGCGCGCAGCGGCGCGATATGGGCGAGGATCTCGATGTTGCTATCGCTACCGTTCAGCCGCCTGGGCCGGCGCACAAGATTGATGACGACCAATGGATAGACGGTCTTTTGCGTCGCCCCGCCCGCTTGCGCCCGCAACAATGCCAACGGTCCATCCAGGCTACCCTTCGTCCCAAATGCCGCCATCCGGCTGAGCAACGCGTCGACCGTGCGAGCATCGTCGGGTAGATATTGGTCGCTGATGACCAGCTTGCCGCCCTGATCCTTTCGCGCCCAAACGACAATCGCCACACTCTGTCCGTGACCGATGGTCGAGCCAGGCTCGACGGGCATTACCCCAACCGACGCTTTGGCGTTTGTTTCTTCCAGCACCTCGCCTAGAAAATATGGCGTCAGCCGACCCTCGGCGAGCACGCAGCGAAAGTTCATGCGGAAGAACTTGAAGCCGCCGTCGCGGGTCACGACGCTGCGCAGCTTTGCAGGATCAAGCACAAGAACGTCGCGACAGCCGTCGCGCCGGGCAGGTTCCCAGCGGTCGGCGTCCATCAGGTCACCCCGTGCTGCGCTTTCGAGCCACAGGCGAAGCTGTTCGACGATCCAGCTGAATCCGAACGCCGCGATCAACTCACCCAGGTCGCCTTCGACGAGACAGGGAACGACCCGCCCGTCCTGGGTCATCCAGGGTTGAACATGCGGATGGTTGCGGTTGAAGTCAGGACGCAGGGAGATTTCCGGTGGAACCGCTGGAAATCCCTTCGGGAAGTCGAAGCGAACCTCTTCATGCGGCAAGGCGCCGGTTGGGCTCTTCCCTTCGGCCACCCACCGACGCCCAAGCTTGAGGTCCACAATGACGGAAACGGACCCACCGCGTTCATCCGCCTCAAGCTTGCCAACTGAGACAACAGACGGGTGGGCGGCGACCTCCTTCAACGCGTAGAAGATCGCCGCCTCGTCCAAGTTGTCGCCCGCCCTAGCCATGCCGGATCGGACGCGCCCCGATGATCGCCGGGGCCACCCGCGCTTGGGCCGGGACGGCTTCCTTCTTCGCGATCCGCTCAAGCCCACCGGCCTTCACATCGAACTCGACAGGCTCGTCGCCTTCATCTGCCACGCAGATGAATTCGCCGCTGACGCCTTTCAGGATCGCCTTGTATTCGCGCTTGGCGCGGATGCAGGGCGGGTCGGAGTCGTCGTCGGTGATCGTCTTGGAACTGGCGACGACGACCGCGCCGGCGCGCGGCTGGCCCAAGGCGCTGCGCGCGTCTTCGCTGACCTCAGCGTCCTCACCCAACTCGCTCCAGCTGTCCCAGGACAACGAGTGCCAGCTGCAGTGATGGGGGGCCAGCAGCAGATCGTAGCCGAGCCGCTGAGCCGCGTTTTCCGAGTGACGGTCCCACAGCCGTTCCCAGATCGCCACCTCCGCGTCGCCGCCGACGAGCAGGCGGCACGAGTCGGCGGTCGTGCCGCTCGACAACTGGATCAGCGAGATCACGCTCGAATTGTTCTTCGAGAGGACCTCTTCTTCCTCCTCGTCGATGGACGGCAGCGGGGCCAAGAGGTCGGCGCTGAACGTGCCGTCTTCGGTCCCGTTGATCTTGGTCCAGTTCTCGTCGACCTTGACGAGGATCGCCGTGAGATCGTCGGTCTTGCCGTCGATGTCCTCGCCCAGGATCAGGATCCGCTCATTCGTCGGGCAGTAACCGAGATCCTTGAAGCGGCGAACACGGCGCCGCGCTTCTGCCGCCCACGTTTCCGCGTCTTCACAGAGATTGTGGTCCTTCGCATTTTTGCGGCGGAAGAGGATGGGCGACGACCACATCTCGCGGATGACGATCTTGCCGCTGTCCTTCACGTAGTCCGCCAACGGTCCCAGATGGAAATGGGCCTTGAGGCCCCGACAGTGGTCCTGGTCCGGGTGGGACAACAGCATCGCATCGACATAGGGCCGCCCGTCCGAGTCCTTCGGCAAACGGTCCTTCAGCTGCTTCGCGACATCCGGGGTTTTGTCGTCCGGATCGTCGGCAGCTTTGCGGATGTTGATATCGATCAACACGTGGTTGCCCTTGTCAGTTTTGACAAGGGCCATGTCGCCATTGGCGACGGGGAAAAAGCTCACTTTTGCAGCCATGTCTGGCGGCTCCTCTCTAATGATGGAACCGTCTCGCCGTGGCTGTCATTAGTTTGGGGACTCGCCGCTGTTGTGCGGCTGTAACCTGATCGCTAATGATCTCAGCACCGACTCGAACGGGTTGGGAAACAGGGCGAGAGGGCGGCGTTCCTGACCGGCAAGTTTGGTTTGCCGTCCTCTCCCCACTTTGCGGCTTACTTGCCGCTATTTCTTCTTACGCTTGGCGACCATGATCGCATTGGCGATGTAGTCGCCGCTTCGCCAATTTCCACCACCCTAGCGGGGCGATTAGGCTCAGCTTTCCGTCAGAATTTTCGGGAACGGCACCCCGGCAGCCAGTTCAACCCGGCCGTGTCACGAACGAATCACCTGCGCCCGTTCCGTTAGGATAGGGCGTCGCGGCGACGTGTGAAGGGGCAGTTAACTTACGATGCTCAATTTTCGCTGATTCGACGAACTTGTCTACATCTTGTGGCGCCGAAGTCACGGATCGCAAGATGCAGGCCCGCTGCCGTTGTCGCCAACAAGCGACGACTAACTCGATCCTTGCGGCTTTGTCCCGCTGCAACACGCAACTTTAGGTGCCCAGGTTCGGCCCACTCGCCGCAAGCTTCCCAGCAGAAGTTTGAGCTTACCCAAACGCCTCCCCTGCCGACGAGTGTAGATCCAGACAGGACCCTTTGGGCGCCCACAGCTGAGCCGCAAGCCGGGGCCGACGATCATGACCGACGTCGCCCCGGCGCTCATCGCAAAGTGCAAAACTGCTATTGTCCACTGACGCG